>VFGU01000023.1 GCA_009392285.1 SAR202 cluster bacterium | reverse complement strand
ATGAAATTTCTAATGGAGGTCTAGATAGATATAAATTCACAAAAGATTTTTATGAATCTCTACTTAATCCAGTTGATAATATGGTAAAAAAATCTAATGAAGATGATTGGAATCCATATGATACAGATAAATTAAGTGATTTCTTAGGCGCACCAATTTATCCGTATAACCTTATACCTACCACTATTCTCTGCTCCAAGAAAAATCCTTTAATTAATATTAGAACGGGTCAGGAATTTACTGAAAATGACCTTCCGCTTTTAGTCGCAACTCCAGAAGAAATAAAAAGAGAAACTGACAAGAACAATGGAGATTATATAATTCGTGCAGTTAGAAGAAAAAAAGATGGAAAATATTTTTTATCATGCCCTAACCAAGATCCCGAAAGGTGTCCTGTTGTAGGTGATATTGATGCATGGGCTGGATCAAAGAGAAGAAGAGAAGCGGCTTTAGGAAAATTAAAAGAAGTCATGACACACCCAGATAATAATTGCTGCCCTTAAAATCAGATAAATCTATATAGGCATTAATAGAAATTCTTTAAAAATTTAATTAGAGTATTCACTATATGAATACAAAAGAAATACCTCTAAAACTCGAAAATATATTTAAAGATAAAAAAATTAATTCTATTGTGAAAGAATATGTTGACTACCTTTATTCAAAATCATTATCTAAAAATACAATAAGAAATTATTTGTATGATTTAATCGAATATTTTTCGTACTGCAAAAATAATAATTTAATGCCTACTAAATCTCTAAGACAAAAAGATCTTAGACCACTACTCTCATACATAATAGGAACAGGAATAAAACAATCCAGTGTCATTAGAAAAATCTCATCTATCAAATCCTTCTGTGCATTTTTAGAAAGATTTAATTACTCGAAAGAAAATCATTCAAGCCTACTTTCTATGCCTAAAAAAGGAAAAAAATTGCCAAAAATTTTATCAGAAAGTGAAGTTAACTCTCTAATAAAAACAATCGAAAGATTTCCTAAAAAAAATTTAAGAGATGAGGCGCTAATCGAGATGATTTATTCAACAGGAATGAGGGTAGGAGAGGTTTCAAAAATAAAGATAGGAGATATCAATTTTGATAAATCTGAAGTTAGAGTTTTAGGAAAAGGAAATAAAGAGAGAATTGTAATATTAAGCGAAAAATCTAAACAAAAAATAAGAAATTATCTACTCAATAGTCGAAAAAATATTATGCTAAATACTAGCCCATTATTTCAAAATAAGGATGGAGGAAGCTTATCTCCTAGGTCTATACAAAGAACACTGAAAAAATATTTGTTGGTTAGCGGCCTAGACTCTAAATTATCTACTCATAGTCTAAGGCATAGTTTTGCTACACATTTGTTAGATGGTGGAGCTGATATTAAGGTTATACAACAACTGCTTGGTCATTCTTCACCTGAAACAACAAAGATATACACTCAAGTTTCTACCAAATCAATGAAAGAAATTTATAATAAAGCGCATCCTAGGTCATTCTCAAAATTAAAAAATTAGATTATTCTAATTGTTATGAAAAAAATTCTAGTTATTAATGGGCCAAATTTAAATCTTCTTGGTTCAAGAGATCCTGAAATATATGGAAGGAAAAATCTTGACGATGTCGAGAAGATGCTTAATGAATACTTAACGGAAAAAAACTTAGATAATTCATTTGAAGTTGAGATGTTCCAATCAAATCACGAAGGTGATTTGATTGACTATATTCAAAGCAATAAAAGTGCTCATGCGATCATCATAAACCCTGGAGGGCTTACAACCGTTGGATTCCCACTTTTGGATGCATTAATTGATTCAGAAAAATTATCAATAGAAGTTCATATCTCTGATATTCATAAAAGAGAAGAATTTAGAAGAAATTCGATTTTTCCAAATTACTGTGCGTCTCAAATTTCTGGAATGGGTATTGAAGGTTACGTTAGAGCTCTATCTGATATTTGCAGTCAGTCAAATGAAAAATAATGGAATATAAATCTAGAATCTCTTATTTAAGAGATAAAATTTCAGAGTCAAATATAGATACCTTATTTATCTCAAATAAAGATAACATAAGATATTATTCTGGTTTCACTGGAACATTTGCATTCTTACTAATTAGCAAAGAAAAATCAATTATAATCACGGACTCTCGCTATACCTTAAGGGCTGAAGAAGAATCTCCAGATTATGAAATTTATCAACTGAAATCAGGTGATAATTGGATTGAAAATTCAACAAATATAACTAAGACCAAGATAATTGGATATGAAGGAGATCACGTTTCAGTAAATTTACTTAATCAATTAAAAAAAAGAGCAGAAAAAATAAATGAATGGAAAGATTTTTCTGAAAAAATAACCTTAGGTAGAATAATCAAATCTGAGGAAGAAGTAAGAATATTACAAGAAACTATTAATATAAGTGATAGTGCATTTAATACTGTTAGTAAAAAAATAAATATTGGAATGACTGAAAAAGATGTTGCTTGGGAAATGGAGAAGGAGATGCGCGAATTAGGAGCAGAATCACCATCTTTTGATACTATAGTTGCATCTGGGATTAATGGATCAAAACCTCATCACTCTCCAACTGATAAATTAATAAATAATAATGAAGCAATAACTATAGACATGGGGGCAAAATATAAAGGATATTGTAGTGATCTTACAAGAACAATATTTATTGGAGAGTCAGATGAAAAATTCAAAAAAATTTATACAACAGTTCTAAG
>VFGU01000022.1 GCA_009392285.1 SAR202 cluster bacterium | reverse complement strand
TAACTGAAATTGGACTAGGAACTGCCCCAATTGGTGGGTGGCCTATTGAGGTCAACGAAGAAGAAGCATTCAAAACTCTTGAAACAGCTTGGGATCAAGGCATTAGATATTTTGACACTGCTCCACTTTATGGTTCGGGGATGGCAGAAATACGTGTTGGTAAATATCTACAAAGTAAAAATAGAGATGACTTTGTAGTTTCAACAAAAGTAGGAAGACTAATAATAGATACAGAAGAATCAAAGGCTGCACAAAAATTTCTTGGCTCACCTAAAAATAAAGACTCACAATTTGATTTTTCTTATGATGGCGTAATGCAATCATTTGAGGATAGTTTAGAACGTTTAAAATTAGATAGAGTTGATATTCTTCATTTACATGATCCTGATAATCATCCTGATCATTTTGAAGAAGCGAAAAAAGGTGCAATTAAAGCAATGCTAAAGCTTAAGGAAGAGGGACTAGTTCGTGCTCTAGGTTGTGGCTTAAATCAAAATGAAATGTTGGTTGAGTTTGCTAAAATGGGATGTTTTGATTGTTTCTTATTAGCAGGAAGATATACTTTACTTGATCAAACTAGTTTAGATGAGTTAATTCCAATATGCGAAAAGAATAATATTTCATTAATTTTAGGTGGTGTTTTTAACAGTGGTATTTTAATTAATCCTTCACCAGAGTCATATTTTGATTATATAAAACTTGACTCTGATTGGTTTAAAAACCTTGAAGAAAGTTTAGTGCGAAAACCGAAATCGTATGAAAGTGCAGATTATTGGTTGAATAAAGCTAAAAACATTAAATCCGTATGTGATACATTTGAGACAACTCTTAAAAAAGCCGCTATTCAATTTCCATATTTTAACAGTATAGTTTCATCTTGTGTGCTTGGAATGAATACTGCACAACAAGTTAATGACAATATAAGTGATTATAATCATAAATTACCAGGTGAATTTTGGCAATTTTTGTATGATAATGAACTTATTGATAAAAGATCAAAATTAAAATAATTTACATTGTAGCGCCGATAACCCAAGGGTTAAATTCGTCATCTCCGTACTCATTAATTTCGCTCTTTGTTTTTTTACCAGATGCTACCTCGATCAACTCTTCAAAGATTTGAGCCCCTATTTCTTCAATCGAGTTAACTCCATCCATAATAGTTCCAGCGTTAACATCCATATCTTCTATTAAATTATTATACATATTAGTGTTCGTAGCAATTTTTAAACTTGGCGTCGGCTTAAAACCAAAACAAGATCCTCTTCCTGTTGTAAAGCAAATTAAATTTGATCCTGCAGCTACTTGTCCTGTCACAGAAACTGGATCATAACCTGGGGAGTCCATGAAATGAAAACCATTATTGGATATTTTTTCAGCATAATCAAGAACATCAACCATTACAGAATTTCCACTTTTTGCTACTGCGCCAAGTGATTTTTCTAATATTGTCGTTAGACCTCCTTTTTTATTTCCTGGTGAAGGATTGTTGTCTAGACTTCCATCATTAATTTTTGTGTAATGTTTCCACCATTTTATTTGATCGTTAAGTTTATCAATATGTGACTCTTTAAGAGCTCTTTCAATTAAAAGGTGCTCTGCTCCATAAATTTCAGGAGTTTCTGCAAGGATTGTACTGCCACCATATTCAACTAATAAATCTGCAGCTATACCAAGCGCTGGATTTGCAGTTATTCCAGAGTAGGAGTCAGAACCTCCACATTGCAATGCTAGTGTTAATTTTGACAAAGGTGACTCTGATCTTTCTAATTTATTTATTTTAGGTAATTCTTCTATAACTCTTTTAAAAACTTTATTTATTATTTGATTAGTTCCTCCTTCATCTTGTATGTTTAGATATTCTACATTATCTTTATTATTATCTTTATATAAAGAAATTTGAGCGCATTCACAGCCAAGACCAATTACAAATACCTTACCAAAATTTTGATGCGTCTTAAAACCCTCAATTGTTCTATTAAAAACATTCATACCTTTTCCAGATGTATTCATTCCACAACCTGATGAGTGTTTAAGACAAACTGCACCATCAATATTTTTGAAATTTTTATCACGTAAATGTTTATTAATTTTATCAGCTATTTTTTTTACAACAGTTGCAGAACAATTTACCGTACTAATTAAGCCTATATAATTCCTGGTACCAACAGTTCCATTTTGTCTTTTGTATCCAAAAAAAGATTTATTACTTTTATAGTTTTGGCTCAATTCTTTTTTTATAAATTTATAATTACGATCAAATTCATGAAACATTAAATTATGCGAATGAACATGTGAACCTTTTTTTATTTCTTCAGAAGCAATTCCAATTATTTGACCATACTTATAAACCAAATCACCTTTTTTGATATTAACGAGGCTAATTTTATGACCGAATGGAATATTTGATTGAGTCTTTAATTCAGAATTAATTTCTGAACCCGTTGGAATGTTCATAGGTGCTACAGCTATGTTATCTTTAGCATTTAATTTGATTATATTAAACATTATGGTAATTAGTAAACTAAACAGTACTGAAAAACAATTTAGAATTTATGAATGAAATTGCAAATTACCCATCCTTAGATAATAAAGTTGTAATTGTAACCGGAGGAGCTTCTGGAATTGGTGCTTGTATAGTTGAAAATTTTTTACAACAAGGATCTAAGGTAGCATTTCTAGACAAAGAAGAAAATCTTGGAAAAAAATTAGTAAAAAAGTTAAGTAAATATAAGTACGTGCCAGTTTTTAAATATTGTGATTTAACAAATATTGAGAGTTTAAAGAAATCTATAAATGAAATTAAGAAAGAAATTGGATTAATTTCAATCTTGGTGAACAATGCTGCAAATGACGAAAGGCACTCACTTGAAACTGTCACTGAGGATTTTTGGGATGATAGAATGAATGTAAATCTTAAGCATTACTTT
>VFGU01000021.1 GCA_009392285.1 SAR202 cluster bacterium | reverse complement strand
CATGCTGCTTTAAGTTTTTGTAAGTATTGGGCTTTAATTCGGAAGAGTGGTGTGGGTGTATTCCTATGCCAGCAAAGACATTTTCTGGCATTTTCTCACATGTTTCTAATATATCTTCAATTTCTATTTCTCTTGATGCGGGACAAAAGAGATATTTAATATTAGAAGATAAAGAATCACTAATTACAGAATCTAAGTCTTTTTTAAAGCTCTCATGTGTGAAATTGAAACAACTATCTGCTAATAACATTTGAAATTAATTTTGATAAACTCTAACCTAGTCCAAATGAGATTCCAAGGAACAAAAAAATATATAGCATCAGAAGACTTAAAGTTGGCAGTTGATGCTGCTCTAAATCTAGAAAAACCCTTGTTAATAAAAGGGGAGCCAGGAACCGGCAAAACTATGCTTGCAGTTGAGGTTGCAGAGGCTTTAAATATGCGTTTAATTGAATGGCACATCAAATCAACCACAAAAGCCACACAAGGTTTATACGAATATGATGCAGTCTCTAGGCTAAGAGATTCTCAATTAGGAGATGAAAAAGTTAAAGATGTCGCAAACTATATTAAAAAAGGAAAATTGTGGGATGCGTTTACCTCTGAAGAGCAGGTTGTGCTCTTAGTTGATGAAATAGATAAAGCTGATATTGAATTTCCAAATGACCTATTGCAAGAGTTAGACAGAATGGAATTCTATTGTTATGAGTTAGATAAGACTATAAAAGCTAAAAAGAGACCACTAGTTATAATTACATCAAATAACGAAAAAGATCTGCCCGATGCTTTTTTAAGAAGATGTTTTTTCCACTATATAGCATTCCCCGATAGAGAAGGGCTAGAAAAAATTATTAACGTTCACATACCGAAAATTAAAAAGAAACTTCTTAAAGACGCGTTTGATGTATTCTTTGATATACGAAAAGTCCCAGGACTTAAAAAGAAACCATCAACTTCTGAATTAATTGATTGGTTGAAACTAATAGTGTCTGATGATTTAGCTCAAGAAGTGCTTGCTTCTGATCAAAGTAAATTAATTCCTCCACTATATGGAGCATTAATAAAAAATGAACAGGATGTTGAATTATTACAGCGTCTTGCTTTCATGAGCAGAAGAGATTCAAGTGTTAATTAATCTTTTTAACACAGTAAGAGCTTATGGAATACCGGTAAGTGTTAGAGAATTTCTAGATCTTTTAAATGCACTTGAGAAAAAAATAGTTTTTGCTGATTGGAATGAGTTCTATTACTTATCAAGATCTGTTTTGGTTAAAGATGAAAAATATTTTGATAAATTTGATAGAGCTTTTGATATCTATTTCAGAGGTATTGAAAATTTAGATGATATTTTTAAAACTTTGATTCCAGATGAATGGCTAAGAGAACAATTTAAAAAGAATTTATCTTCAGAAGACCTAAAAAAAATTAAAGATCTAGGTGGTTTAGAGAAATTAATGGAGGAGTTCAAGAAACGACTAGAAGAACAGAAGAAAGCTCACCATGGCGGCAGTAAATGGATAGGAACAGCTGGAACTTCACCTTTTGGTAATTCTGGAAATCACCCTAATGGAATTCGAGTTGGAGGAAAATCCAACAAAGGTATGGCAGCAAAAGTCTGGGAAGAAAGAACTTATGAAAATCTTGATGATTCAGTTCAGCTAGGCACGAGAAATATAAAAATTGCTTTAAGAAGACTTAGAAGAATGGCAAGAAAAGGAGAAGATTTTGAATTCAGTCTTGATGACACAATTAAAAGTACAGCAAAAAATGCGGGAATATTAGAATTGGAGTACATCAGAGAAAAACTCAATGATATAAACCTAATAGTTTTCTTTGATGTGGGAGGATCTATGGATCCATTTGTTAAATTATGTGAAGAACTTTTTTCAGCAGCAAAATCAGAATTTAAAAATTTAGAATATTATTACTTTCACAATTGTATCTATGAGTCTGTTTGGACTGACAACTATAGAAGGAATGAAAATAGAGTTGAAACACAAACTATTCTCAACAAATTTACCAAGAATCATAAAGTGATAATTATTGGAGACGCTAGTATGGCTCCATATGAACTTACTAATGCAGGCGGAAGCATTGAACACTGGAATAAGGAAGCAGGAGAACTTTGGCTTAAGAAAATAAAATCTAATTTTTATAAAACTGTTTGGTTGAATCCTGTTCACGAAGATCATTGGGACTATACATCAACTATAAGCATGATTTCAGGCTTGATGGAACAGAAAATGTACCCATTAACTATAAGTGGCATCTCCGATGCAGTTGCACATTTATCAAGAAGACATTAATGAAAGCATTAGAAATAAAAAACCTTAGCAAAACTTATAGCAATAATGTTCATGCATTGAAAGATATTAGCCTTTCTGTTGAAAAGGGAGATTTTTTTGCACTTCTTGGGCCAAATGGAGCGGGAAAATCAACAGCAATAGGAATTATCTCCTCTCTTGTTACAAAAAATACAGGACAAGTTTCAATATGCGGAGTGAACATAGATGAAAATTTCCCACTAGCGAAATCAAAACTTGGAGTAGTCAATCAAGAGTTTAATTTTTCACAGTTTGAAAAAGTGCAGGACACTATTATCACTCAAGCAGGCTATTACGGAGTAGATCATAAAACAGCTCTAGAAAAATCTGAAAAATATTTAAAACAAATGGGAATTTGGGACAAAAAGGATGACACTCTTCGCGAATTATCAGGAGGACAGAAGAGAAGGGTGATGATAATAAAATCACTTATTCATGAGCCTGAACTTTTAATTCTAGACGAACCAACTGCTGGGGTTGATATAGAATTACGTAGAGGACTTTGGGATTTCTTAATTGACATAAATAATGCAGGAACGACCATTATTCTTACTACACACTACCTAGAAGAAGCAGAAAATCTATGCAAAAACATAGCAATTATTGATGAAGGTAAGATCATTGAAAATACAAGTATGAACCAACTACTTAAACAATTAGATAGCCAAGTATTTACTATTGAGACAAGCTCTAATCTTCCTCATGGTTTTAATATACCTGGCTTTGATATTAAAGTAGAAAACGATAATAAGTTTTCAGTAACACTATCTAAAGGATCTTCTGTAAGTAGCCTTTTCAACAAGCCTGAATTAGCTCAGATAGAAGTTACTAATATTGCAAATCAAACCAATAGGCTAGAACAATTATTTTTAAACTTAACAGCGAAATCATGAATCATTACCAATCTTTAAAAACTTTAACTTACGCACAGATTAGAAGGATTCTAAGGATATGGATACAAACTATAGTTCCTCCAGCAATCACTACAGCATTATATTTCTTAATATTTGGCGAATTAATAGGAAGAAGAATAGGAGAAATGCCAGGTTATGAGGGCTTTACTTACGTAGAGTTTATGGTTCCAGGGCTAATAATGCTATCTGTTATTACAAATGCATATGCAAATGTAGCATCTGCATTTTTTGGAGCTAAATTTCAGAAAGCTATTGAAGAGATTATTATTTCGCCAATGCCAAATTGGTCTATATTGATTGGTTTCATCATGGGGGGAGTTACTAGAGGCTTCATTGTTGGAATAGTTGTAGTTTTAGTGAGTTTATTTTTTACAACATTCACTATTCATAACATTCCACTAACTTTATTTGCAATTATCATTACATCTGTTCTTTTCTCCCTATTAGGATTAATTAACGGTGTATATGCAAAATCTTTTGATGATGTAGCAATAATCCCAACCTTTGTTTTAACGCCTTTGATCTATCTTGGAGGAATATTTTATTCAATAGAAATACTTAGTGATCAGTGGCAATTTATTTCAAAATTGAATCCAATACTCTATGTTGTTGATTTCTTTAGATACGCAATGCTTGGGACCTATCAGATTAATCCATTTGGAGCCTTCGCTTTAATATCTGGTTTTACTGCTTCCTTTTTTGCACTAGCTTACTACCTTCTTCATAAAGGTATTGGTGTAAAGGAGTAAAAATTGGCTGGCCCACTTGGAAAAAAAGTTTCCAATCTAAAAGAATTTTCTCCTGATATTTTATTTCCAATCAAAAGAGAAGAACAAAGACAATCTTTAAAAAATATCAATTTTAAAGGCGAGGATATTTGGAATATTCATGAATTGCTCTGGATTGATAGCAATGATTGTCATCACCATGACGAGATTTCTATTATTATTCCTTGTTCATCAACCAATATAGTTGAATCTAAGTCACTTAAATTGTTCATAAACTCATTAGTTCATAAAGGATTTGAATCTTTTTTAGAAGTAAAAGAATTAATAAAGCACCATATTGAGATATTAGTAGAAACAGATATTGAAATTAATAATGTATATGAAAAACCAGATGCTAAAGTTTTGAGCGTAACAAGAGGCAAAGAAATCAATCATTTGCCTGAAAGCGCATTTGTCTCAGAACTCCATTGTTTTAAAGGCTTTAGATCATTATGTCCAGTTACTCAGCAACCAGATATTGC
>VFGU01000020.1 GCA_009392285.1 SAR202 cluster bacterium | reverse complement strand
ACTAGTAGTTGGAATTAAAGAATGCTCTGATGAGTTTAATGCGATAATCGTTGGTGGAGATATCGTTAGGTCAGAAAAATTATTCCTAAGCGTATCTGCTGTTGGTTTTTTTGATTGGGATGGCAGAAAAAGAGCCATGACGAGAAATGATGCTCTCCCAGGAGACAAAGTTGGGGTGAGTGGATTTTTAGGTGATTCGTTAGGCGGATTTTTGAGTTTACAGAATAATAATGTAGATTTGTACCTCGCTTCTAAACACACGAAGCCATATCCTAACTCATCTATAGCCAGAGGATTGTTTTTTAATAATGTAAATTGTTGCACAGATATCAGCGACGGATTGAATGCGGAGTTAGTTAATATATGTGAATCTAGTAATGTGTCTGTATCAATAGAAGTTGAAAATATGCCTATTTCTGATGAATTAAAGAATGCTTTCCCTAATGATTATTACGACATAGCTATCAATGGAGGAGAAGATTTTGAACTTTTATTCACATTTAGTGATCTGCCTAAAGATATTCTTGATCAAATAACTATTATAGGAGAAGTTAAAGAGAAAGGTTCAAATCAAATTACCTATAACCTGAGAGGGAGGGGATATTCCCCAAACTTGAACCAATGGGGGCATTTTGAATAGTTTTTCTAAAGAAATAGTAACTAATACTCCTGAAGAAACGTTAGGATTAGGAATTAAACTTGCTCCATTTATTGGAATAGGAAAAATTGCTTACCTGAAAGGCCCTTTGGGAGCAGGCAAAACTACTTTAGTCAAAGGCATAACAGAATTTTACAAATGTTCTCAGCCAGCTAAAAGCCCTACTTTCATACTAGTCACTTCCTATTTTGGTGATATTTCTATAAATCATTGTGATTTTTTTAGATTGAATAATTCTGAAGAAATATTTGATCTAGCCCTTGAAGAATATCTAGAAGATGGCAATTTGATAATTGAGTGGCCTGAAATAGGGGAAAAATATCTCCCCAAACCGGACTTAGAGATCATACTTGAGCACACAGATTTGAGCAGTCAAAGAAAAATTATTATTAAATCAAATAACAAAGAAAGTTTAGAAAAATTATTATGAAAAATATTCTATCTATAGACACATCAACTAAGAATGTGTCAGTTTCTATTTTTTCTGGAAATGAAACATTGTACGAAAATTGCTGGACATCAAAAAATAACCATAGCATTGAATTAATTGACTCAATAAAAAACGGATTTAAGGAGACCGACTTAAATCAAACAGATTTTGATTGCATTGCAGTTGCTATTGGTCCAGGCGGATTTAGTTCTATAAGGGTCGGGATGAGCCTATCTTTAGGGATTGCAAAAAATAATAATCTCAAAATAATTGGCATGCCAACTTTTGAAATTGAGTTAGAAGGCCATAAAAATTCAAATTATAAAAATAATTTAGTCGCATTGATACCTGCCGGATTTGATGCTTTCTGCTGGAAAGATATTAACAATATAAATACTAGAGAGCCTGATGGAATAGTAAATGTAAATGACATAGACAAAATCTTTAGTACGGATACATTTTTTTGCGGAGAAAATTTATCTTCAATTTTTGAAAATTTTTCTGGTTTCAAATATGCTGATCGAAGTTATAGGAAACCTGAGAATATATTAAAATTAATTAGAAGGATAGAGTCAGAAGGTGATATAGAAAAATATTCTGACCTAAACCCAATTTATTCAAGGTCACCCAATATAACAAAGAAAAAATAGGAGACATAATGGGAAGTGAATCAACTTTAGTTTTAGTAAAACCTGATGGTGTAAATCGAGGGATTATAGGAGATGTAATTTCTAGACTTGAATCTGCTGGACTAAAAATTTCAGGTCTAAAGCTGCTACAAATGGATAGCGAATTGGCAGGCAAGCATTACCAAGAACATAAAGAAAAGCCTTTCTTTGGAAGCTTAATCGAATTTATTACTTCATCGCCTGTAGTTGCGATTGTTATATCTGGGCCTGATGCAATTCAAAAGACAAGAACTATAATGGGATCAACAAATCCCTTAGAATCTGCGCCAGGAACTATAAGAGGAGATCTAGGCCTAACAGTTGAAAAAAATATTATTCATGGGTCTGCTAATAGTGAAGATGCTGAAAGAGAAATATCACTTTACTTTAAGGAAGATGAAATTATTGAATACTCTAGGTCTATAGACAATTGGATTGAATAATCTATTGAATTCTGACAATCTCTTTGGCAGTAGACCATAAATTCTCTAAATCGTAATTCTCTCTACTTCTTTCGGAAAGTATATGAACACTAAGTCCAAAAAAATCAAGTAAAATCCAGCCTGTCTTTCCAGTGCCTTCTTTATGATGAATTTTTTTTCCATCTTTTTTCATAGCACGCATTATTTTTTGGGCCAAGCTTTCAAGGTGTCTGTCGGTTTGGCCAGTAACAAGAATCGAATAGTCAGAAAAGACAGAAATTTCACTGGTATCTAGTAAAATTATTTCTTCTCCTAAATTTTCTGATGCTATATCTGCAATTTTTCTTGCATAATTTTCCAATAACATTGACTTACCCATATATATAAATTATAAACCTTTCGTGTATATTAATTAAGATTGTATAAAATGTCTGATTCAAATAATAAAAAAACTGTTGTGGTGGCAATGAGCGGAGGAGTTGATTCCTCAGTTGCTGCTGTATTACTTCATAAGCAAGGATTTAATGTAATTGGAGTAACAATGAGACTATTCCCATATGAAGACAACACTGCCTCAAAATTAAATAAAAGTTGCTGCTCTTTAGATGATGTAGAAGATGCTAGGTCAGTTTGCAGGCAAATAGGATCAAAGCACTACTTCTTAAACTTTGAAAAAGAATTCAACGAACATGTAATTGATTATTTTGTTTCTGAATATCAAAAAGGAAGGACTCCTTTCCCCTGCTTAGCATGCAATGACCGTCTTAAATTCGACTTCTTGCTAAAAAGGGCTGAATTCCTAAAAGCTGACTATATAGCAACTGGTCATTATGCAACCATTATAAAAAATGATAACAAATTTGAACTCATAAAAGGGACAGATGAAACGAAAGATCAAAGTTATGTACTCTTTAATTTAAATCAAAAAATTATGAATAAACTAAAACTTCCTATTGGCCGTTACTCAAAAACTAAAATAAGAGAAATAGCTACGGAGTTCGGATTAATTAATGCCGATAAGCCTGACTCTCAAGATATATGCTTTATACCAGACAAGGATTATAAAAAATATATTAATAACAAAGTAAAAAATACAAAAGGGAATATTATAAATTCATCTGGAAAAATACTTGGAGAACATGAAGGAATACACAATTTCACTATAGGCCAAAGAAAAGGGTTGGGGATTGAAAGCAATGGGAAACCATTATTTGTGACTAACATTTATTCTGATAGCAATAATGTTGAAGTAGGTCCCTCTCAAGATTTAATGAAAAAGAATGTTCTAATATCATCAGTTAATTTTATCGCTGGTCAAAAAATACCTGATGATATGAAATTGGAAGCAAAAATTAGGTATAAAAGTTTCCCAGCCTCAGGCAAGTTAGTTTATCTAGAAAATGGAGACATAAATTTTATTTTTGATGAGCCTCAAAGAGCAATTACACCTGGGCAAGCCCTAGTGTTTTATAAAGAAAATATGGTTCTAGGGGGAGGATTTATAGAATTCGATAAATTCTCAAATAAAAATACAGCAACTGAAGCCATCAAATTATCATTATAGAGAATATAAAAAAATATATTTTAACCTTAAAAGTACCTGATTTACCAAATTCGGCAATTGAAGAAAAGGCATTGCGTTGTGGAATAAATAACATTGTGGGAATTGATGAAGTAGGAAGAGGAACTATCGCTGGTCCAGTAGTCTCGGCTTCTGTAAAACTTAGCAAAGATTTAATAATAGGCAATCCTATGAAATTTAATGACAGTAAAAAATTATCTAAAGGAAAAAGATTAAAGCTTTTTAAAGAAATTATTTATTCAGGATCAAGGTTTTCAATTGGCATTGCAACACACAAAGAAATTGATAAGTACGGAATAGTAGAATCAACTAAAATTTCCATGAAGAGATCAATATTTAACTTGAAAACAAATATAGATCTTATTTTAATTGATGCTATAAATTTAGATATAAAAGAAAACAATATTGGCTTTAACAAGGCTGATTCGATGTCCGTCTCGGTTGCGGCTGCATCAATTATTGCAAAAGTGACTAGAGATTCTATGATGTCTAGAATATATGAAAATTTGTACCCAGGTTATTATCTTAAAGAAAATAAAGGTTATGGATCAAAAGTTCATATAGAATCACTCAATTTAAAAGGTGCTAGTAAAATACATAGAAAATCTTTTAGCCCAATAAATAAGATGTAGATATGAAAAATTTAGGTTTATATATAATAATAGACCCTAATAATATAGGGAAGGCAGACCTGTATAATCTTGCAAAAGAAATCATAGAAGCCGGTGCAGATACAATTCAACTGAGAAACAAAAAATCTGGCGACAAAGAGATGATAGTTCAAGCAAATTTGATAAAGGCATTATGTGATGCAAATGATACAATTTTTATAATAAACGACAGGGTTAATGTGGCAATAGAAACTAAACCAGATGGCATTCATTTAGGAAGAGAAGATATGGATGTAAATGAATGCAGAAAAATATTTGGTAATGATTTTATAATAGGAAATTCAAATGCAACTAAAGATGAAGCGTTATTGTCTAGCAAGCTTAATCTTAATTATGTAGCGATAGGAAGTTTGTTTGAAACAACCACTAAAAAAGATACAATACCCTCGTCAATAAATGTTATAAAAGATCTTAAGGACACTAAATTTAAATTACCCATTGTTGGGATAGGTGGTATAAATAAAGAAAGGGCAAAAAAGGTGCTTGAATCTGGGGCTGACTCTTTATGTATTTCCAGTGCTGTGACCTTGTCAGATAACCCCAGAAAAGAAGTGTTAGATATAAAAAAAATAATGAATAAATATGGAAAATAAATCACTAACTTCGATAAAAAAAGTTACGACATTGAGCAATTCAATGTTTAAGGACATTCATAAATCTAGAGAAATGGGGCTAAAAATATCTAGAGAGATAATTGGTATTTCATCAAGATCAATAAGGGCAGCCCACAGGGGAGAATATAAAGAATCTCAAAAGCTAATTGATGAAGGCATCAAAAAATTAAAATCAGTAAAACCAAAAGTAATCAAACATTCATCTGATATTAATTCCACATTTATGCTAGACGGAGAAAAGGAGTTATGTGAAGCAATATTTTTTATATCTTTTACTTCTAATAAAGTTGTCCCCTCAAAATACATTAATATTTTTTCGCCTAGTTCCTTATTGAAAGGTATGGCTGAAGCAGCAAGCGAATTAAGAAGGACCGCTTTGGACAAAATTAGAGATAATGAAGTATCAGAATCTGAAAAGTATCTAGAGATAATGAATGAGGTTGTGGATGTGCTAGAGTCAGTTGATTTCCCTGAAGGTGTAACTGCTGGACTAAGAAGGACAACAGACCAGTTAAGAAGCGTTGTGGAAAGAACGCGGGGAGACATTACAATTGCTTTAGAAAGAAAAGAACTAGAAATAAGTATCAATTCTTTGAAGGAAGAATTGAAAAAATAAGAGTGAGGAAAAATTATGGATAATTTAGTTTTAATTGTATTGGCATCAGCCGGAATAGCATTGTTATCAGCTGTTTATTTTTTCTGGAATGTCGTTAAGAGGAAAGTTAAAAATAAAGAATTATCTGAAATAGCTGGGCTTATTCAAGAAGGTTCCTATGCTTTCCTTAAAAAGGAATATACAATTCTTTCATTTTTTGTAGTGGCTATGTTTGCAATTCTTTGGCTTGTAGTTGACCTAAATATTTTTAATGCCGATGGATTCAAGGGGAATTCTGGACCATGGACAGCCATATCTTATCTAGCTGGCGCAATAGGCTCTTCAATAGCAGGAATAGTAGGTATGAATATTGCTGTAAGAGGAAATTCTAGAACCGCAGAAGCTGCTGAAGGAGGGCTTAACCAAGCTTTAAGAGTTGCATTTAATACCGGGAGTGTGATGGGTCTTACAGTAGTAGGAGTTGGCCTATTAGGAGTAACCTTATTATGGGTCATTTTTGACCAGATTGCTGGAACCTCATCAGCCACTAATATAATTGCTGGGTTTGGGTTTGGTGCCTCATCTATCGCATTATTTGCTAGAGTGGGAGGAGGAATTTATACAAAGGCTGCGGATGTAGGAGCAGATTTAGTAGGAAAAGTTGAAGCAGGTATACCAGAAGATGATCCTAGAAACCCTGCAACTATAGCAGATAATGTTGGAGATAATGTAGGGGATGTCGCAGGCATGGGTGCAGATTTATTTGAATCATATGCAGGATCTTTAATTGCAACAATATCTTTAGCTATATTAATTGGCGTGGAGAATGTATCTACTTCCTCTCTAGTAATGCTGCCTTTAGTTATTAGCGCAATTGGAATTATAGCCTCAATTATTGGTACATTTTTAGTTAGAACAAAACCTGACGCTTCAATGAATTCATTATTGTGGTCATTTAGAATAGGTATTTTTGGGGCTGCTATTCTTGCGCTTGCAGGAATATATTTGGCGAATTCATTATTATTCAATGATCCCCTGCCCGCATCACTTTTCTTTGTAGTCTTAACAGGACTTGCTGTTGGGCAAGTTATAGGAACAGCAACAGAGTATTTTACTTCTTACGAATACTTTCCTGTTAAATGGATATCAAAACAATCCCTAACAGGTCATCCATCAAACATTATTGCAGGAATATCTGTAGGGCTATATAGCACAGCTATACCAGCCTTATCTGTAGTAGTTGGAATATTGATTGCATTTAATCTTGCTGGACTTTACGGAGTTGGATTGGCAGCAGTAGGAATGCTTTCTACATTAGGAATAACTTTATCTACTGATGCATATGGGCCAGTTGCTGATAACGCAGGAGGACTAGCAGAACAAGCAGGACTAAAACCTGAAGTAAGGGAAAGGACTGACGCACTTGATGCACTAGGAAACACAACTGCTGCTACAGGAAAAGGGTTTGCAATTGGATCTGCAATTTTGACCGCATTAGCACTTTTAGCTGCATACGGACTGGTAACAGGTGTTGTCTCGATAAATATTATGGATCCAAAGGTTTTAAGTGGGGTTCTTATTGGCGCTTTGCTTCCTTTTCTGTTTTCTGGAATGACAATGCAGGCAGTAGGAACTGCTGCAGGAGCAATGATTGAAGAAGTTAGGAGACAATTTAGAGAAATAAAAGGTCTAAAGGCAGGTAAAAAAGGAGTTAAGCCTGATGCTGCTAGAGCAGTCGCAATTAGTACTGCCGGATCACTTAAAGCCATGATACTGCCTAGTATTTTAGCTATTATCTCCCCTATTCTTGTTGGACTATTTTTAAAAGCTGAAGCTCTTGGAGGAATGCTAGCTGGATCAATAGTATCCGGATTCCTTCTAGCTATTTTTATGGCAAATTCTGGAGGAGCCTGGGACAATGCAAAAAAATATGTTGAACTAGGAAATCACGGAGGAAAAGGGTC
This sequence comes from SAR202 cluster bacterium, assembly GCA_009392285.1. Classification (GTDB taxonomy): domain Bacteria; phylum Chloroflexota; class Dehalococcoidia; order Lucifugimonadales; family Lucifugimonadaceae. The sequence goes on along the minus strand of VFGU01000020.1, from coordinate 24,496 downwards.
AGACGCGCACAAAGCTGCAGTCACAGGAGATACAGTAGGAGATCCATTTAAAGATACATCTGGACCTTCAATAAATATATTGCTTAAATTGATGACTATTGTAGCTTTAGTGTTCGGACCATTATTTATAGGGTAATACTACTCATCAAAAGAAATTAAAACTCTATCAGAGGCATTCCATGCGAATTTGCTTGGCTTGAATGAGTCTTTAACGATAAACAATAAGAATCCTTCTGCCCTCTCTAGGTTATTTAAAGTAAAAGATCCCCATATCGGGTAAGCCAAATCTTTATTATTTTTTGTGCTATCTAGACTAACTGAAGATGGATTTGCAGGCTTATAGGTAAATCCATCAGTTGATATAAACTCGCTAGAATTTTCATCAGAAATTATTCTTATCTCAGCAGAAGCAGCGTTGGTAACTTCAAGATTTAATATAACCAAACTTTTGCCTTCTGGTGCAAACAAAGTTTTTTGAGAGTTATCTAAATCTAAGTAATCGTATTCTTTAGTAATCACTGGATCATATGCTTTTATATATAAGGTTCTCCCAGATACATACAATGGATCATAATCTTCAAATGGCTTAAATATTAATAATGAAGTAACTATAACCGAAAGCAAGACTGAAGCAATTGCTATTAACACCAAAAATCTATTCGAAAGTGATCTCATTATTATGCTTGAGCTAACATAGACAATTCAGATAAAACATTTTCTAATGATTCAATTAAAAACTCTACATCTTCTGGAGTATTTTCATAAGAAAAACTAAATCTTATCGATCCCACAGCTAATTTAGGATCAATCCCCATGCTTACTAAGACATGAGAAGGTTCTAGGGATGCGGAGCTGCATGCGCTTCCGCTTGAAGCAAAAATTCCTTCCATATCTAATCCAATTAATATGGGTTCACCCTCAAAACCTTTGAAGCAGACATTTAAAATATTAGATAAAGAGTCTTCGTTAGGCGTAACAATAATATGTTCATATTCTAAATTTTGTAACCTCAACTTCAGCAGGTCAGTTAATTTTCTACAATGAGTATTGAATTTATTTTTCTCTTCATTAGCTAAAGCAAGAGCCTTAGAAAAACCAACAATCCCAGGAACGTTTTCTGTGCCTGATCTTCTTTGTCGTTCTTGACCTCCGCCTACAATCATAGGGCTAATAGGTATTCCTCTTTTTAAATATAAACACCCTACACCTTTAGGGCCTCTTACTTTATGGCCTGAAAGACTCATTAGGTCTATTCCGAGTTTTTTTGTATCTAAGTCTAATTTGCCAGCAGCTTGAACAGCATCACTATGAATATAAATTTCCCTTTGTAAATCCTTGGCTTTGTTTTTAATTATTTGGCTTATTTTTGGTAAATCTTGGATCGCGCCAGTCTCATTATTGGCTAGCATAATTGAAACTAAAGAGGTATCGTTTTTTATTTCAGATTCCAGTTCATCTAAATTAATAAATCCCGCCTCATCAACATTTAAATAAGAAATCCTAAATCCAATTGATTCGAGTTCCTCCATAGCATGAATTACTGCATGGTGTTCTATTTTAGTTGTTATTATGTGGCCACCCATCTCCTTTAATGCTTTAGCAACACCTATAATAGCCATATTGTCAGACTCAGTTCCACCACTAGTAAATATAATTTCACTAGGCTTGCAATTTAGTATTTTTGCTACATTTTCCCTAGACTCATCTACAGCATCTCTAGCAATTTGGGCTATGCTATAAAGACTAGAAGGATTGCCATAATTTTCAGAAAAATATGGCACCATCTCATCTAGGACTTCTTGTCGCATAGAAGTCGTAGCAGCATTATCTAAATATATTTCTTTTGGTGAATCTAAAGTCATAATAAGATTATTTTATCAAAACAATTCAAGTATTGTTGAATATAACAATTTAATTGGCTATCATTTCCATTTAGTAGTTCTAGCACACACAAAATATTAATTAAAATGATTAAGATTTCAAATATGTCTAAATATTATGGAGATTATCCTGCTGTATTAGATATTTCCTTTTCTATTGAAAAAGGTGAAACAGTTGGCTTACTAGGCCCAAACGGAGCAGGAAAGTCAACAACAATGAAAGTTATGACAGGATATACTCCCCCTACTAATGGAAAAGTATCTGTAGGGGGTTATGATATTGTCGATAAATCTCTTGAAGCAAGAAGGCAAATTGGGTATCTTCCAGAAAATGTCCCTTTATATTTAGATATGACTGTAAAAGAATACTTAAATTTTATGGCTTCTATAAGAGGGATGAAAAAGGGAATATCAAAAAGGACTGATGAAGTTATAGGTATAACAGGCTTAGAAACTTATAGAGACGTCATTATTGGGAAACTTTCAAAGGGCTATAGACAGAGAACTGGCATAGCCCAATCTATTATCCATAAACCTAAAATTCTAATTATGGATGAGCCAACTATTGGGATTGATCCAGTTCAAGTTGTAGAAACAAGAAAACTTATTCAAAGTTTAGGAGGAGAACACACTTTAATTCTTAGTTCACATATTCTTCCTGAAGTAACAACCATATGCAAAAGAGTTTTAGTAATTCATGATGGAAAAATTGTTGCTGATGACACACCTAATAATTTATCTAAAAGGCTTCAATCTACTCAAGTATGCGAAGTTTCTATAAAAGAAAAAGATGGGGTAAATTTTATAAAATTATTAAGAAATGAGAGTTATGTTGTCGATGTAAGGAGTAAATTTGATAATAATAGCGAATATAAAAGTTATATTATTGAAACATCTTCCAGTGATGGAGTAGAAGAAAGTATTGCTAAACTAATAGTAGATAACGGGATAGGTCTTCATAAACTCAATTCATTGCCACTAACCCTTGAAGAAATATTTTTACAACTAACCTCTGAATAATGATTAATATATATACAATATTTAAAAAAGAACTTCTGGGTTATATTAAATCTCCAATGGCATATATTGTGGCTGCATCTTTTTTTACCGTCACAGGCTTTTTCTTTATTGCCTCGGTTTCTGATGCATTTTCCGAAGCGAGTATTAGAGGATTTTTAGCTGGAGCTGTTTTCTTTTTAATTTTCTTATCCCCTGCACTTACTATGAGACTTATTGCAGAAGAACAAAAATTAGGGACTATGGAACTTTTAATGACCTCTCCATTAAAAGAACATGAAATTGTAGTTGGAAAATTCTTGGCTTCTTTTTCGATAGTGTTATTTATGCTCGCAGGAACTCTTTTTTATCCAATTATATTGTTTATTTTTGGTGTGCCTGATTTCGGTCCAATTTTCACAGGATACCTAGGCTTGGTTCTATACAGTTGTTCAACTTTATCTATAGGAATTTTTGCTTCTTCATTGAGTTCAAATCAGTTAGTTTCATTAGTTGTGGGGTCAGGTATATTAACTCTGCTTACATTTATCGATTTTGTATCAGAAAGAGTCCCAGGAATTCTAGGGACTATTTTAAATGAATTGCAACTGGGAGGTTCTTTTTCAGTATTTGACACAAGCAGTTTTGGAATAGCAGAAAAAGGCCATTTTGCTGATTTTGCTAGAGGCATAATTTCGGTATATGACATTGTATTTTACTTGTCTATTTCAATCATATTTTTGCTATCCACAATTCTTATACTAGAGACCAGGAGATGGAAGTGAAAAATAATAGAGGTGAAATTAATAATGAATCAAAGAAAATTATTGATTTACTAAAAAATTATTCATATTCGATTCAATATATATCTTTTGCGTTTGGTGTCCTTGCAACATTTCTTGGATTGATAATTATTATCTTTTTAAGAGATATACAGTTTTCTGGGTTCATAGTTTTGTCTATAGGAATATTATCATTCATATTGTCCTTGCTTCTTAACATAACCAATATAAAAAGAACTATTTTTTCTTCTAAAGGTGCCTATGGGGCTAATACAATATTCATTCTGATCGCTACTATTTTTATTCTTATAGCTGCAAACTCAGTAATCTACATACTTAATGATAGAGGGGCTTCTCCATCATGGTTCAGGTCTGACCTTACTGCTTCTAAAGAATATCAATTGTCCAACCAAGCATTAAATGCAATAGATAGCCTAAAAGAGGACTTAGAGGTTTTTATTTTCCTAAGATCTGATTCAAGTCAAGACAAATTATCAATTAACCGAACTGAAGATCTGTTGAGTGAGTTTTCAAAAAATTCAAACAAATACGATCTGACTTATAGACATGTGGATCCGGATATAGACCCAAACTTAGCTAGCAGTTTAAACGTTGACAGATATCTAGCAGGCAGGGATTTGCCAGTATTGATTTTAAAACTCAAAGAAAGCCAGAGAATTTCGCATATAGTAGGAAAAGACCCTAATGAAACAATTGATGTATTTAATGAAAAAGATCTTATTTCAGCATTATTGGTTGTAAATCAAATTCAACAGAAAGTTGTACTATTCTTATCTGGTCATGAAGAAAGAGATATAACTAACATAGACAAGTCGTCTGAATCTTTTGGTCAAGCAAAAATTTCCTTAGAGAGAGATAACTATTTTGTAACCTCTACGACATCTGACGAATTATCAAGAATACTTCTTTCTGGAAATAAAGAGTCATTCCCTTCAGTTCTTGTAATCGCAGATGCAAATGACGAAATTTTAAATTCTGAACAAAAATTGATTCAAGAGTATTTAAGACTTGGAGGTAATTTAATGCTCCTATTAGAGCCTGGATCTCCTTCCAGTTTATCAAATTTAGTTGCTCCTTGGGGTGTAGTGGCTGGAGAAGGCACACTAGTTGATACTGCTAGTTACGTTGCTCCAAATGTTGAGTTTTTACAAATTAAGGACTCTAACCTCCAAATTCCTGAGCACCCAATCACTCATAATTTTGATGTAATGTATTTTCCTGGGTCTAGATTTATTGGACTTTCGCTTAGACCAGACGAAATACCTCTAACTGAAAATGGGGTGCCTTATATTAATGCAGAGCCAATAGCCTACACCACTTTAAATAGTTGGGAAGAAACCTCTAAAGAATCAATCAGTTTTGATAGCGAGAATGAGATTGCTGGGCCATTACCAATAATACTAGCGGTTGAATCTATATCTACCATGAATGAAGCCCCCATAAAAAATGAAAGAGGGGAATATGTATCTTCAAAACTAATAATTTCTGGTGATGCTGATTTTGCGAGTAATAAGTTCTTATTTTCAGCAAAAAATGAAGATCTTTTTGCTAATTCAATAAACTGGCTTACGAGCGATGTTGAACTAATTTCTATAAGACCTAAAGTTAAAGTTTTTAGAGAATTGGTATTAACTCAAGATGAAAGGAACTTTGTTAGATGGAGCGGATGGATATTCTTGCCTAGCATATCTATATTCTTTGCTTTTTGGTCTTGGTGGCGCAGAAGATAATGAATTTTAAACTTTCCTTAATTCTCATTGTACTTATTTCTATCGCAATTCCTTCAACTGTATTTTTATTACAAGAACCAAGCTTACCTGATGAAGTTAATCAATCTGAGAAATCAAATAAATCATTTTTATATACTGCACCTGAAGATCAGATTATTTCAATAGATTTTATTGGAGCTAATAATAAAATAAGGTTTGAAAAATTTAACGATTCATGGAGCATAATTGAAGGCGACAGAACTTTTCCGGTTAATCCAGCTCGGTGGTCAGGAATCACATATCTTCTAAAAGGGCCCTTGATCCAAAGAACATTAGATGGGGGAAATTCAGAGAATTTAGACCAATTTGGTTTAAAAAATCCATCTTTTAAAGTTAAATTAGAGTTTGATGGGGTTGACCCAATAGTTATAGAATTTGGAATTTTAAGTTCAGATCAATCATATCAGTTTGTAAAGTTGGAAAACCAGCAATTTGTCCATACGTTGAACGCATCTTATGGGAATGCATTAGAGAACTTATTAAAAAACCCTCCTAGGCCTACTTGGATTTACGACTTCGAAAAAGAAAATATTAATGAAATATTAATTTATCATTCTGGCATTCTATATAAGGCACTTGGAAGAGATATATTTACTAAAGATGGAGGACCAAAAGGTCCTTGGAAAATATGTGATATTTTAATAGATGATCTTACTGGGAACCCCTACATAGAAAAAGAGCCTTGTGATGGTGAAGAGGTAGCTAGATTGGACTATCCAAATTCAATATTAGATCATATGAAAAATCCACAGATTGATAGTGTTGTAGTAACTGGGCTAGAAACAGAAAAAGAATTCTTGGAATACGGGATTGATAATAACAGTACTTATATTTATCTGAGAAATAACACATTTACCGAGAACGGAACCTTGTTGATTAAGCCAATAACTGTTAGCTTGAGCAATATCAAACCAAAATATAATCAAGAAGGTCAGACTAATGCTGTTTTTCAAGATTCTAAAGATGTAGTTCTGGTATCAGAAAGTTGGGTAGACGATATAGTTAAATTGATGTTTTGCACTACTCCTCACGAGGACAAACCTTACCTCCAAGAAGAAGAATTATCGGGCGAATGCCCTGCCTTTGATTACTAACATTCATCTAAGATATTAATTAGAAGTTAAGTTCTTATAAAGTTGTGGAATTCTTAATGGTAATGAAGCAATATCATCTAATACTTCATAACTTAAATCTTCCATCATGCTCTTCATGTAATCATGCCCTTCTTTATCAACGGTTAGGCAAAAGGTTGTTATACCTTCATGTTTAGCTTCTAGTAAAGCTTTTTTTGTATCATTAACTGCATACTCTTTCTCTACACCTTCTCTACTATAACCTCTGTCCTGAGGCCTCCCGTCACTAATTAAAAATATAAATTTTGATTTCTCTTCGGTCTTCAAAAGTTTTTGAGTGCAATGCCTAACTGCTGGCCCCATTCTAGTTGCGTGCAAAGGGCTTATTCGATCGATCCTTTTTGGGATTGTTGGGGAAAAGTTCTCATCTAGATCTTTAATCGTAAAATATTCTACATTTTCTCTTCCATATCCTGAGAATCCGAATATACCATATGTGTCTCCTAAATTTTCTAGGGCATCTAAAAGCAAAATTAATCCTTCTTTTTCAAGATCAACTATCCTTTTATAAGACCTTCTAAACCCTTGGGACCTTCTTTTTCTAAGCCACTCCATATATTTTTCAGGATTATCAGGTGCAGACCATTCATCTCTGGAAGCATCTGTATCATCAATCGCCTCAGCAGTGGAAGCACTCATGTCAAGCAAAAAGGCTACTGCTATGCTTCTTTCTACTTTATTCCGTCTCCAATATAATTTCTCTGAAGGGCTTATGCCTGCTCTTAAGTCAACCATAGCCTCAACAGTTAAATCTAAGTCTTGCTCTTCGCCTTCTTCAAGTCTTTTAATTTTTCTATATGTTTCAGGATTCATTAATTCAAATTGCTTCTTTATGTCAGCAACTATATCTGCATATTTTTCTAATGTTTCATCATAATACTGAAGGTCTCCCTCTCCAATTTTTTTTTCATTAACCAAGCACCAATTTTTTTTATATGTTTCATCTCTGAAATCCCATTCGTCATATAAAAATTGATTCTCTTCAATTGCTTCAAGCTCTTTTCCGTCTTCATCAAAATGATCAAATCTATCAGCAAATTTTGATTGATCTTCTTCTATTTTTTCTGTTTGCATTTCATTTAGTGCTTCCTCTAGATTTTGAGTTATTTCAGATTCAACCACATTATCTGCGTTTTCATCAGTGTTTTCATCAACTGACTCTTTTAACATTTCTTCAATTTGCTCTGTTGAAAAATCTGATAAATCTCCGTCTTCCGAAAATTCCGCTTCGCCTAAACTCATTTCAAGCATCAACTGAGATAGTTCCGGTTTAAATTCGCCCCAATACTCTACCTCTTGAGGAGAAGAATAATCATCCATTTTTATTTCATCGTTAACTTCTTGGGGGGTATTTTCTAATTGATTTTCTAATTGATCTCCCTCCGAAAAGGAGTAAAATTCTAATAGGTCGTTATAAGAATCTTGAAACTTGTCTAGGGTTTCATTTTCTTGAAAAGTATATTCTTCTAATTCTTCCTGCAAATCATTTTTAACATTTATTAATATCTTATACGCTCTTAAGGTTGCTTCTGCAGTATCTTCTATTTGAGAATTTGGCCTACCTAAAATTACTAAAAGATTTAAAAGCTTATTTAGTGAGGATTGTAATTTTTTAGGTACCTTTAATTTTTGTGGACTAAGGCTATATCTTATAATTGATTCCATTAATAATTCTCTACCAGGTAAACTCTCAATCTCAGGTCTTGATTCTAAAGCATTCTCTTTAACATCCTTGTAAGAGTTAGTTATTCCTCTATATTTCTTTAAGACTTTTTCATCTACTCTATAAGCCTCAAAAATTGAAAAAATATCTTGTGCTAATTTTGCATCTTCAAATAATTTAAAAAATTTTGTCATGTCAGTTATTTCTGTCGCATTACTTGATAATTTTTTTTCAAATTTTTTTATTAACGAACTCCTCAAATCTTTAAAATTTGAAGACGGGGAATCTAGCCTTAATTTAAATGTCCCAAATTCAACATGACCTACTTGATGGGTAGCTATAACTTTTAACCAAGAAAAATTCTTATCCTTCTCAGAAAACTTCTTTATTGATTCTGGCAGATAAATTGTAGTTCCCTCAGTTGTAGCTAAATTAGAATTAAACCATCCAATTTCTTTGTCAACCATTATATTGGAACTTTGAACTCCTAAATCTTGGCCACTCAAAGCACAACAATAAAGTTTCAGAATATCCTTTTCAACATCTAAATCTACCGAGAATGTTAATTCATTGAATAATGACTTTGATTCAATGCTATCTAGGGAAAAGTAACCTTCAATACTATCTCCAGAGTTTATAATAGATATGCCGTTATTAAACCAAATAAAAAGTTTTTCTTTAGAAAGTCCTCGCCTTAAACTTTGAAAATTTAAAGAATAGCCTTTTAACTCATCAACGTAATTACTAGAGAGGGTTATAAACATTTTTTCGTATTCATCAGAGTAATTTGAAGAAATATCTGAAAATATCTCAATCGATTTCTTTATAATCACGTGGAAATCTTGAGGATTAGAATCTAAAATTTTAATCATAGATTTCATGAAATCTTTTTTCTGATTTATTAAATCAGCATTTTCAGCTAATAATTGGAATATCTTTTCAAAATCTTTGATAAGAATTTTTGAAATTTTATTAATAATTTCATTCCAAGATTTAAGATCATTAGGGCTAAATTGTGAAATTTTATAAACCCAGTCAATAATTTTTAAAGAATAATTAACATTTCTAGCAGAGATCCTTCTACAAGTATCAACCAATTTTTCAAGATCATCATAAGAGGATGCTGCATTTATTGAGGGAGATAATCCATAAAATTTTTTAGTTAATGGTGAAGAGTTTTTAGATGATTTAAATAAACTTAACCCTAAATTACCCCAATCAAGCAAATGCCTAGGCCTTAAAGTCTTTAATACTTCAGAAGAACTATTAACATAAGCTTGAGCCAACCCTCCGTCTTCAAAAGCAATTCTATTAGATTGCTTCGCCCATTCAATAAATTGGGTCTGAGGCAAAGACCTAAAAACATTTGATGATTCAGATATAAAGCTTAATATATATTCCTGTTGGCTAGATCCAATGGAATCACCTTCAATAGTCGAATAAATTATATCAGCCCACTCATTTAAAGCTGCCTCATTAAGTCCTTCAGACAGAATATTTAAACTCTGATCCAGTTCTCCTATATTTATCCAGCTGTATTTTTTAAGTTTATCGCTTATATCTTTCATCTTATGAAACAATCATGTTTAAAAATTCTTCAAGTATGGTAGCTGTAGCTCCCCATATTAATTGATTATTTATTATATATGCTGGCTTATTAATTAATAATTCATTAGATAGAAAATAATATCTTCTTTTATTTTTCTTAGATATTAATTCTGAAATAGATATAAATGAATAATCAACTATCTCTTCTCCATCAACCTTTATTTCTGCTTCTTCTTTAATTAGTACTATAAAAGGCTGAATAATAAATCCTGTTCTTGTTTTTTCCTTGCTTAAAGAAGAAATTAGTTTAATATTTTCTTGTTTTAAGCCTACCTCTTCTTCAGTTTCCCTGTAAGCTGTATTCAACAAATTGATATCATCATTTTCAAATGCACCACCAGGAAAGCAAATCTCACCACTGTGAGAATATAGATTACTAGATCTTTCTAGGAATAAAATTGAGTAATCTTCATTTTTTATAGAAATTGGCAAAAAAACTGCAGCACTTTTGTACCCTTTAGTATTTGTAATATTTTCATATTCGAATACAGAGTTTTTAGTTAATAACTCCCTTAATTTATCCATAATTTATGGGAATATCGCACTTATAACTTCTTCTATACTTCTGTACAGTTTTTTATCATCAGTAATACCCCAAGTAACGGCAACTTGGCATGCTCTTCTTGGATCTATACCATCTTTAATTAATTTGCCAGCATATATAAGCACCCTTGTGCTTGCAGCTTCAGATAATCCATGATCTGTTAGATTCCTAATTTTTTCACCTAAAGATGCTAAAGATTCTGCAATAGAATCATCTATTCCTGCTTCTTCTTTTAAAACTTTTGCTTCTAGTTCAGGTGTTGGAAAATCAAATTCAATTGCTACAAATCTTTGCCTTGTACTTTGCTTCAAATCTTTTAACGCATTTTGGTAACCAGGGTTGTAAGATACAACCATTAAGAATCCATCCGCTGCTTCAACGACTTCTCCTAACTTGTCAATTGTTAATATCCTTCTATGGTCTGTTAGGGGGTGAACGATAACTGTGGTATCTTTCCTTGCTTCAACAATTTCATCTAAGTAACAAATCCCTCCACTTTTTACAGCTCTTGTAAGTGGCCCATCTATCCATTTAGTTCCAGCCGAATCTATTAAATATCTTCCTACAAGGTCACTTGCGGTCAGATCCTCATGGCATGCAACTGTAATTAAAGGTACAGATTTTTTCACATTATTTGATATATACCATGACATATATTCAACAAATCTTGTTTTACCAGTCCCAGTAGGGCCTTTTAATAAAATCGGAACCTTTTGATTATATGCTGACTCAAATACCTGAACTTCATCACTAACGGGTATGTAAAATGGCTCTTTTTGTATTGAATAATCTTCAATTTTATAATTCTTAGAATCTGAGGATTTAGTTGCCATTATGTTTCCTTTCTTATTCTTTCCAATAGAAATTGTACATTATTATTTAGTTCTTGTTTCGTTGAATCATTATATATAAATTCATCTATATTATTTAATTTTGCATAGTCTTCAATTTGAATCTTTAATCTTCCTAAAATATTTACGTGCCTATAATCAAGTCTTGATTTAATATTCTCAATAGAAGAAACAATACACCACAATTTATCACAGTATTTATTAAAACCACTTTTAACAATTTGGGCGCCTTCAATAAATAATAATTCTTCACTTTTGTGGCTATTAAGTTCTATAGTTAATAATTCCTCAAGTTTTGGCCAAACGATTAACTCTAAATTTTCTAATCCTGATCTTTTCAGGTCAGCAATCGAGATCGATTCATAAGAATTACTAAAAACTTTTTTTGATAATTTAGATCTATCTATTTGTGAGCCTTCATCTAAAATATCATTGCCCCAAATTTCTAATATTTTATAGTATTCATCAGTTCCATAATCATAGACATTGTGACTTAAAACATCTAAATCTATAACTGGCATATTCTTTGATTTGAGATATTCTGCTACAGTAGATTTCCCAGAACCCATGAGTCCCATTAGTCCTATAATCATTTTAAAGTTCTTGAATCGATTTTGACACTGCTCTTATAACAAGTCCAACATCATCATGTGAAATCTCACGATGAGTAACCATTCTAACCGTGCCTCCAGACGGGGAAATCATAACACCATTATCCAAAAGGCCATTTTTAAATTTATTCATATCAAATGACTTATCTTTAAGAGAAAACCGAATTATATTTGTCTTAATATAATCAACATCAATTTCGATTCCATCAATATCTGCTAAACCATTTCCAATTTTTTTAGCATTTTCATGATCTTCAGCTAATCTGTCTACCATATTATTTAGTGCAACAATACCAGCTGCTGCAAATACTCCGGCTTGCCTCATACCTCCCCCTATAGCCTTTCTCCATCTTTTTGCTTCCAGTATTATGTCTTTTGACCCGCAAATGACGCTCCCCACTGGACATGACAATCCCTTAGAAAGGCAAAATGTTACTGTATCTAAATATTTAGTTAGATTAGAAACATCAGTATTTAGTGCAGTTGCAGCATTAAAAAGTCTAGCACCATCCATGTGGATTTTTAATTTTTTTTCATCACATAAAATTTTTAGATTCCTAATATATTCTTCGTCAATAGGATGACCCCCACATTGATTATGAGTATTCTCAATACTTACCACAGAAGTAGTAGGTTTATGATCATCTACTGGGTTAATAGAATTACTAACTTCATCTAAATTCAAAGTTCCATTTTCTTCATTCTTAACAACATTTAGGCTTACTCCACCAAAAATAGGGACACCCGCTCCCTCCCAAGCATAAACATGGCATTGATCTCCTAAAATAATCTCTTCCCCCCTATTGGTAAGAGTAAGTAATGAAACCAGATTTCCCATAGTGCCTGAAGACACTAGCAAAGCGCTCTCTTTTCCAGTAATTTCTGCAGCCATATTTTGAAGTTCATTTACCGTTGGATCCTCTCCATGAACATCATCACCAACTTCAGCATCATACATTGCTCTTCTCATTTCTTCAGTTGGCCTTGTGACCGTATCGCTTCTCAAATCAATCAAAATTATTTCCTCTTAATTATTTCCTCTTAATTATTTCTGTTTAAAAATATAAAATTGCTATAGGAGTTACTTAGTTTATCAAATTAAGCTATACCATGAAAAAAATGTTATTGAAATATAAAAATATTTATATACCTCTTATAGTTTCCATATTCTTTTTGTTGGATCAAATTTCAAAAGAGATAATTATAAGAACACTTAAAGTTGGTGAATCTATACCTGAAGAAGGGTTTTTTAGGTTTACACATGTCAGAAATTTTGGAAGTGCCTTTAGTATAATTCAAGACGCTAATCTATTTTTGATGATCGTTGGTATATTAGCAATAATACTAATAACATATTTTCTAATTTTCGTTGCTAAAGACTCAGTTACCCTACAAATATCTATCTCTCTTCAACTTAGCGGTGCATTTGGGAATATTATAGATAGGATTAGGCTTGGCTCAGTCACAGACTTCATAGATGTAGGTTCATGGCCTGTTTTTAATATCGCTGATTCATGCATAAGTGTTGGAATGGCAATGCTTGCTTTTTATCTTTATATAAACTGGAAGGAAGAGAGAAAAGCAAATGAAAAAGATAATTTATAAAGATGATAAAAACATACGAATTGACCAGTTTATAAGTAATAATACCTCCTATTCTAGAAGCCAAGCTTCAAAACTAATAAGTGATGGAATGGTTAAAAAAAATGGATCGACTGTTTCAAAAAGTTCAGAAAAAATTATGAGTAACGATGAAATTCAAATTGCTGAATTAATGCCTAAACCCAACATAAGCCCAATTAAACTAAATTTAAATGTTAAATATGAAGATGAGGATCTGATTATTTTATCTAAGGATCAAGGTATTATTGTTCATCCCTCAGACACTTATAAAGGACCAACTCTTGTTTCTGGAATTATAGAAAAATATCCTGAAATCTCGGATGTTGGTGAAACTCAAAGACCTGGAATAGTACATAGATTAGACAAAGAAACATCCGGATTAATGGTAATAGCAAAAAATCCTAAATCATATCAGGACTTAAAACTAAAATTCAAAAACAGAAAGGTTACTAAAGAATATGTAGCAATCGTAAATGGACCAATTAAAAATAAAGGAATTATTGAAGCTCCAATAGGAAGGCACCCTATAAATAAAATCAAAAGGGCTTTAGTTGAAACTGGCAAAGATGCTTATACTTCTTACGAAAAAATAGATGAAAATAATAATATTTCTATGATAAAAGTAAATATTTTAACTGGCAGGACTCATCAAATTAGAGTTCATTTAAGTTCTATTGGCTGTCCAGTAGTTGGAGATAATTTGTACTCAAACAGTAAAAATAAAGTTCACAGATTGTTTTTACACTCAATTAGAATAAAATTTAATCACCCTTCAAATAATAAAGATATAGAAATTCAAGACAATATTCCTAAAGAATTTCTTGATCTCATAAAATTGGGAGAAATTAATGGATAAAAAAATAACACATGAAGTGAGAGTTAGGTTTGCCCCAAGCCCTACGGGTGATCCTCATATAGGTGCAATGAGAACAGCTTTATTTAATTGGGCATTTGCAAAAAAAAATAAAGGGAAATTTATTTTAAGAATTGAGGATACTGATAAAAAAAGGCAAATAGAAGGGTCTATAGAAAACATAATTGAAGGGCTTAATTGGCTAGGATTAAATTATGACGAAGGTCCTGGAATCGAGGGAGATTATGGCCCATATATTCAGTCTCTAAGAAAGAATCGCTATATAGATGCGGTGAACAAGTTGCTTGATGATGGAAATGCCTATATGTGCGACCTTACACCAGAAGAACTAGAAAAAATGAAAGAAGAACAAAAACTTCAAGGTAAGCCCCCCGGATATAACGGATACTCTAGAAATAGATCAAGAGAGGATTTGGAAAAATCTAAAAAGAAAGGGTTGCCTATAGTTGTTCGACTAAAAGTACCTCTTTCAGGGAACATTGAATTTACAGATCTTAGAAGAGGGCCTATGAAATTCGATCTTTCCAAAATAGATGATTTTGTTATTTTAAAAGCTGACGGGCTTCCTACTTATCATCTAGCAAATGTAGTTGATGACTCAAGCATGCTTATTAGTCATGTGTTAAGGGGAGAGGAATGGATTTCTAGCACACCAAAACATCTGCTCTTATATAAATTTTTGGGATTAGAGCCTCCTTCTTTTGCTCATCTTCCTCTTATTTTTGGAAAAGATAAAGCTAAATTAAGTAAGAGGCACGGAGCAAGCTCCATAATAGAATACCAACAAAGTGGATTGCTGCCAGAAGCTTTAGTAAATTATATCGCCCTATTAGGATGGTCACCTAGAAATGATAAAGAAGTTTTAAGTTATCAAGATATTATCGATAATTTTGATTTTGAAGGACTAAGTGTAAGCCCATCAATATTTGATCCAGAAAAACTCAGTTGGCTTAACGGAGTACATATCAGATCAATGGACAATGAAACCTTAATTAAATTGGCACAAGATACATTGCCAAAGGAACCTGATAATAAAAATAAATTAAATAACAAGAAGCTATCAAAAATTATTCCCTTGATAAAAGAAAGAATAAAATCTATTGATGAAATTTATCCATCAATTAAGTTTTTCTTTATTTATACAAAACCAAAAAAAAGTATTATTAAATGCGGAACCTTAGATGATAATGAAGTCAAAGAAATATTAAACAAATTAGTGACTGATTTAAATGCATTACTGGAAAAAGATAATAAAACGCATGCGGATATAGAAAAATTACTAAGGGATAATTGTGAAAACTTGGGGCTAAAACTTAGAGATTATCTTGGGTTAGTCAGAAATTGTATTACCGGAGCTGAGGTCTCGCCCCCTTTATTTGAATCAATTGAAATACTTGGAATAGAAGAGTCTGTTTCAAGAATTCAAGATTGTATAAACATTCTCTGATATATTATTGAACGTTATGTAAACAACATGTATACTTTCACAGTTGATTTATTAGAAAACATATGACAGAAGTAAAACAAAGAGACGGCGAAGCTTTTGATAGCATGCTTAGACGCTTCAATAGAAGGGTCCAGCAGAATGGTATTCTTTCAGAAACTAGAAAAAGGCAGGCTTTTGAGCCACCTAGTGCTTTAAAAAAGAAAAAAATGGCCAACAAAAAAAGAAAAAGTAAAGAGACTTAGTTTTTTCCCTTTTCCTTTCCCTGATATTATCCTCAATATTTTAAAATAAACTTACCATTTACTCCTTTCAGATATATGATTCTTATATGAATATTGGAATAATAGTTTTTCCTGGGACTTGGAGCGACAGAGATTGCGAATTTGCCCTATCTTCTTTTAAAAATGTTAAGACTTTCTTTATTTGGCACAAAGAGTCTATACCTAAAAATATAGATGCGGTTATTCTTCCGGGGGGCTTTTCGTACGGAGATCATCTAAGAGCAGGAGCAATCGCTCAATTTTCCTTAGTGATGAAAGATGTTTTTCAATTAAATCAAAAAGGCAGTCCCATAATAGGGATATGTAACGGGTTTCAAATCTTGTGTGAGGCAGGAATCTTGCCAGGTGCATTAATTAGAAATAAAAACTTAAAGTTCAACTGCAGTTTCGTAAATCTTAAATATAAAAAATCTAAAAAATTTACTTCCTCAATTCCTAAAAATAAAATTCTTAAGATTCCAATATCTCACGGAGAAGGAAATTACCAAGCGGATAAGAACACCTTAAATATGCTTAAAGAAAATGATCAAATTGCATTTCAGTACTGCTCTGAATCTGGAGTGATTAATGATGATGCAAATCCAAATGGGTCTGTGAATAATATAGCTGGAATTTATAACAAAAATGGAAATGTGCTAGGAATGATGCCTCACCCAGAAAGGTCATGCTCTATAGATTTGGGGAGCGAAGACGGAAATTTAATATTTAAATCAATGATTAAGTCATTTTAGAGCATGATAGATAAAAAATTATTAAAAGAAATAGCACTTTCCGAATCTGAATATCTCAATATATGCGAACTATTAAATCGAGAGCCTTCATCACTAGAATTGGGTCTTTTTGGTGCCTTATGGAGCGAACATTGCGGATACAAGCACACAAAACTTTTGCTTAAAGAACTGCCTAATGAAAGTGCAAGAGTATTATCTGAAATGGGGAAGGAAAATGCAGGTGTATTAGATATAGGTAATGGAATGAAAATAGTAATGAAAGTAGAGTCTCATAACCATCCATCTGCAATTGAACCAAAAGAAGGTGCCGCTACTGGTGTAGGAGGAATTGTAAGAGATATATTTGCGATGGGAGCTTATCCTATTGCTATATTAAATTCACTTAGATTTGGACCTCAAGACATACCAAGAAACAAATACCTATTAAATGGTGTCGTTGAAGGGATATCCACATACGGAAATTGCCTAGGGATACCTGATGTAGGGGGAGAAATAGAATTCGAAGAATGCTACACAACAAACCCTTTGGTTAACGCTATGTGTGTCGGAATTATAGATGATAAGTCTCCTATATTAAATGCTAGGGCTGACAAGGCAGGAGATCTGGCAATATTAGTTGGGGCAGACACAGGAAGAGACGGGATTCACGGTGCCTCTGGCCTAGCTTCGCAATCATTAGAAGAGGGTTCTGATTCTAGGTCAGCGGTTCAAGTAGGCAATCCCTTTTTAGAGAAAGTTCTTTTAGAGTCGTGCTTAATATCTGCAAAAATGGAGGGAATTATTGGCATGCAAGATCTTGGTGCTGCTGGCCTAACTAGCTCAGTAATTGAAGTTGCTGAAAAAAGTGACTTAGGAATTGAATTAAATCTAGACAAAGTTCATTTAAAAGAAAATGCGATGACTCCATACGAAATAATGCTCTCAGAATCTCAAGAAAGGATGTTAATCATAATTGATTCAAAAAATGAACAAAAATTCTTAAAATTTTTTAATGATCGTGACCTTAAGGCAAATACAATTGGCAAATTTAATAGATCAAAAAACGTAAAAATAAAATATAAGGGAGATGAAATACTTAATACACCCGTAAAGATTCTTACTAATGCTCCAGCATATGAACTATCGGATAAAAAGCCAAAATGGATATCTGAAGTTCAGAAATATATTCCATCTAAAAATAATATTAGTGATATGAATAAAATTTTAGAGAGTCTTTTAAAATCACCTAACATATCGTCAAAGAAAGAAATATACAGCCAATTCGACCACCAAGTTCAGTTAAACACTATTGTTTTACCTGGTGAAGCAGATGCTGCTGTATTGAGACTAAAAAAAGGTAACCAAGCAATCTCAATTAGTATAGATTGCGATTCAAAAAAATGTTACTTGGATCCTGAAGTGGGCGCATCTATGGCAGTTGCAGAGTCATGTAGAAATATAGTATGTACAGGAGCAAGACCTATTGGTCTTACAGACGGACTTAATCTGGGTAATCCAGAAAAAATGGATGTTCAGTATCAAATAACCAAAACTATAGAGGGATTAAAGAAGGCATGCTTAGAATTTGGAATTCCTATAATTAGCGGAAATGTAAGTCTTTATAATGAATCAAATCAAAAACCAATCTTCCCCACCCCAATAATAGGTGCAATTGGACATATTGATGATTACTCAAAAACTGTCACTGCATCTTTCAAAAGCGTAGGTGACAAGGTAATTATTATAGGAGAAGGGCAAATTAATGAAGATGAAAATTTACTATCAGGATCTGAATATCAAAAAATTTTTGAAAATCAACTTTCTGGGTCACCTCACATTGATCTAAATAAAGAATTTAATCTACAAAATTCATTGATAGAAATAATCGATAATAAACTAATTAATTCCGCTCACGATGTTTCTACAGGTGGCATCTCTATAGCTATCGCCGAAAGTTGTATATTAGGCAATGTTGGATCTAATATCTTATTGGATGGAGATAATAAAAAATCTATCTATTTTGGAGAAAATAGATCTGCGATTATTGTAAGTTGCCACCCAAGAAAATCAGGTGAAGTTATCAAAATTGCAAATAAACACAATGTTGACTCAAAAGAGATAGGAGTGGTTACCAAAAATGAATTGATTATCAACAAAGATATCCGTATTAAAGTTGAGAGATTAATGTCAATTTTTTATAATCAGTCTGATTAAATTCTATTATTCTAATTAATATGCCTATTTACGAGTACAAATGTTTAAATAAAAATTGTGATACTGAAATATTTGAAATAATTCAAAATTTCAGCGATAAGCCTATTGCCAAGTGCCCAGATTGTATCAAAAATGGCGAGAGAATAATTAGTGCCTTTTCTGTCCATTTTAAGGGATCAGGGTGGTATTCGACTTCTAACAGATCTTCTAGTAGTCAGGCTAAATCAAAATCTAGCAAAAATAACCCCAAATCTGACAATAAAAGCGTTAAAAAAAATAAGCCTAGTAAATCTAAAAAAACTGAGTAATGATAGCACTTGTCCAGAGAGTCGAAGCCGCCTCTGTATCAATAAATTCCAAAATTTATTCAAAGATAACTGAAGGAATTCTAGTTTTCTTGGGAATAGTTAATTCTGACACAGAAGACGATTCAGAATATATCATAAAGAAATTATTAAATTTGCGGTTATTTCCTAGCACTTCTTCCAATTTTGACCTATCTGTACAAAGTGGAAAAAAGTCTATATTGGTAATTAGTAATTTTACCTTATCGAGTATAACTAGAATTGGGAATAGACCTGATTTTAGCAATGCATTAGACCCTAAAAGCGCCGAAATTATTTATCAAAAATTTGTAGCCAAACTGAAAAATGAGCACTCAATTACAGAGACAGGTATTTTTGGCGAAGAAATGAATATAGAATCTAACAATTGGGGACCATTAACCTTAATAATTGACTCAAATGACAGAAAAATTCCAAGAAGCAATTTTTAAACTAATTCTAAACTAATATCTAATGCCCTTGCAGAATGGGTTACTGAACCTAATGATATTATGTCGGGCAAGCATAAAGCATAACTTCTGATAGTTTCCTTGTTTATGCCTCCTGATATTTCAATTACTAAGTCTTTATTTTTTGATCTTATTTTTTTTACAGCCTTTGAGGCTTTTTCAGGATCCCAATTATCCAGCATTATTCTATCTATAGGCAAAAAAAGTACCTCATCCAGTTGATTCTCATTTTCAACTTCTACCTCAATTTTAAGATTGGGAAACTTATATTTTGATCTATTAACTATTTCTTCTAAATTCCCTGAATTTAGATGATTATCCTTTATCATGATCATTTCACCCAAATCAATTCTGTGATTAGATCCTCCTCCAACTAAAACAGAGTACTTATCTAAAATTCTCCAACCAGGAATTGTTTTTCTTGTATCAACTATATCTACATCAAGGTCTTGGATAAGTTTTTTATACTCATATACTGAGGTAGCCACTCCACTCATCCTTTGGATAAAATTTAAAGCTGTCCTCTCTGCAGAAAGAATTGATCTTACAGGGCCGTTTATTTTGGCAAACACTCTTGGCTCTGAATATTTATCCTCAACTAATGAATCAAAATTTATTTTTGGATTAAATTTTTTAAATACAAATTCAGCAACATCTATGCCAGACAAAACTCCTGGTTCCTTTAGAATCAATATAAAATCTGACACAGAAGATTGTTCTATTGAAACTTCAGTGCTGGGATCCCCATTGGCAAAGTCTTCGCTAATTGCAATGTCGATTAATTTTTCAATAGATTCAAAGTTTATGAACTTCATTATTAAAGCTCTAACATCCTGTCTAGGGCTACCTTTGAATTTATCCTAGTTTCAAAATCTACTTCTACCTGATTTATAACTAAGCCAGCCCCAATTCCATCTAAAACCCAAAGTAAGTAAGCAGGATGAATTCTATACATTGTTGCACACGGACATACAATAGGGTCTAGGCAAAAAATATCTTTATCAGGGTTTTCTGATGCCAGCCTCTTTACCAAATTAATCTCTGTACCAATTCCCCATACTGACCCCGATTTTGAATTGGTCACTACATCAATAATATATTCTGTGGAACCAACATAATCTGAATTACTTACAACCTCATTAGTGCACTCTGGATGAACTATTATTTTCGCATTCTTATCATTCTTAGCCATTTCAATTTGATCAACATTGAATCTAGTATGAACAGAACAATGACCTTGCCATACCAAAACTTTTGCTGATTTTATTTCTATTTCTGAAAGACCGCCATTTAACTTAAAAGGATTCCATACTTTAATTTCATCTAAATTAATACCAAGAGAAAGGGCCGTATTTCTACCTAAATGTTGATCAGGAAAGAAAAATATTTTCTTATCTGATTCTAAATACTTAGTGAAAGCTTTGTCTGCATTACTTGATGTGCAAACAAGACCTCCATTTTCTCCACACAAAGATTTTATTGCAGCAGTTGAGTTCATGTAGGTTATAGGAACATAATTATCTGAAACCGATGAAACAAACTCCCATGCATCTTCAACATCTTCTGAAGGTGCCATATCTGCCATAGAACATCCGGCAGCCATATTTGGTAGAATTACTTTTTGATCTTTAGAGGTTAATATATCAGCTGTTTCTGCCATAAAATGAACTCCGCAAAAAACTATAAATTGTGCCTCTTTTTCTCTAGATGCCTCTAAAGATAATTTAAAAGAATCTCCGGTTGTATCTGCGAACTTTATTACTTCCTCTCTCTGATAATGGTGACCCAGAATGTATAACTTAGAGCCTATAATTGATTTCATTCTATTTATCTCAAAATCAATTTCCTCTGGACTCATTTTTAGATACCTATTAGGAACTTTTTGCCATTTAACACCAGACTTAAACTCCTCTTCGAGAGTCTTGCTTCTTAAATTATCATCTAATTGGCAAAAGGAGGCTTGCTCCAGCTCAGTTACTGGTATAGACAGTTTTCTTGGTTGATAAGATTTAATGTTCAATTAACTGACCTTCAATCTCATAATTAATTTTTTTCTGTACTTCACCTGTTAGGGACCATGTTCTTGCCTCAGTAATTTTTACCTCAACAAAATCTCCAATTTCTATATTTTCGCCATCTAAGTATACTAGTTTATCCAATCTTGAACGCCCTGAATATACACCTTCAGAATTATTTTCAACTAAAACCACTTGAGTAGTTCCTTCATATTCTAAATTAAGTTCCATGCTAATTTTTTTCTGAGCATCTACTATTACAGCCATTCTTTTCTTTTTTTCTTCTCTGGCAACATCGTCCCCCATCTTTCGAGACGCGATAGTCCCCGGTCTGTCTGAATATATAGAAGCGTGAACTTTATCGAACCTTACTCTTTCTACTATATCTAGGCTTTCCATAAACTGATCTCTAGTTTCTCCAGGGAACCCAATAATAAGATCAGTAGTTACTGAAACATTTGGTATTGTTTCCCGTATTTCTTGTACTTTATCTAGATATTCTTCTCTTGTGTATCCTCTCCTCATGTTTTCTAAAACATCATTATTTCCTGCCTGAAAAGGTAAGTTGATTGTTTCGCACACTTTCGGTAAATCCCTAATGGCTTTTATAATTTTTGATGACATATCATTAGGGTGAGAAGTTAAAAATCTCAACCTTTTTAATCCTTCCAAAGAATTTATTTCAGACATAAGGTCTGCTAAGTCAGTCTTTGGATTGAGGTCATGGCCATAAGAATCGACATTTTGACCTAATAAAGTTACCTCTTTCACGCCTCTTCTTATAAGTTTGGACACTTCTTCTTTGATTTCTAAAATTGTCTTGCTTATCTCTCTGCCTCTCCTGTATGGAATAATGCAAAATGAACAAAATTTATTGCACCCATGAATTATAGGAACAAAACTTGCAATCTTTGGCTGTATAGGGATTAAATCAGGCATACATCCATTTAGGTTGTTATTTAATTTTTCAGATACTGGTTCTAAAATTTTTTCAAATTTTTGAGGAGCAGCCCAAATATCCACTTGCGGGAATCTTTTTTGAAGATCAATGGTTTTAGGCCCAACCATACAACCCATCACACATATCATCATAGAAGGATTCTTTTTCTTTATGTTTTTAAGTTTTCCTAGAAGGCCAGTAGCTGTATCTTCTGCGGTCTGCCTTACAACACAAGTATTTAAAACAACCAGATCAGAATAAATATCATCATTTTCTTGAAGCCCAAGCTCTTTTAACCCACTTGCTAACCTTTCAGAATCAGACACATTCATCTGGCAACCAACAGTCGAAACATGAAAATTCTTCATATATTAATTTATCCCTTTTTTATGGCGGAGAGTATGGGATTCGAACCCATGGTCGGAATTACTTCCGACATCGGTTTAGCAAACCGACGCACTAGGCCTCTATGCGAACTCTCCGACTAGCCTAATTTAAGGTCAAATTCTACTATTTCTAGTAGTTAGATGTCTATAAATTTAGTAGTTTTAGAGAGAATTAGCATGTATTTAAGATCACGAATCAAGCCATTTTGACCCGTCTGAATAAATTTCTTTTTTCCATATGGGGACAATTTTCTTAAATTTATCTAAAAAATAACTCATGCAATCTAAAGATTCTCTTCTGTGAGCAGAGCTAATTATTACAAGCAAACTAATATTGCCTGGACTAACCTCTCCAATCCTGTGCACTACTCTTATGTATCCAACACCATATTGTATTTTTGATTCATCAATTAAATTCAAAATTTCTTTTTTTGCCATTTGCTCATAGCATTCATAAAAAAGTTTATCCACCCTTTTGCCATTGTTATTATCTCTGGAAATACCTAGAAAAGTTAGTTCGGACCCATATATTGATAATTTAGAAATTGAATAATCTTGTGGAACTATTTCTTTATTTACTATTTCTACCAAATCATTAGAAGACCCACCACTAACAGGCGGAATGAAAGAGACCTCGTCGTCGTCTTTTAACTTAAAAGTGTCATCTGCATATTCAAGGTTTACTGCCGTCATGCAATTTTTTGTTATCAGATTAAAATTTTTCTCTAAATAATCTCTTAAATGTCTAATATCAGTAATTTTGAGATCATTAATTTCTATTATCTCAGATCCAAAATCTTCTTTTAATGAGGCAAATAGTCTAATTTTCATAGTATAAATATATTAACATTCTTAAATTTAGTTATAAATTAATTGACATTATCTGTTTTACCCCCATAAAATCATTTAGTTCTAAATTATTAAACGAGTTTTGAGTTCAAATTATTTATGGTACGAATTAGGTTAAGAAAAATTGGTTCTAAAGGAAGGGCTGTTTATAAAATAGTTGTTGCAGACCAAAGGAAACCTCAGGGTGGGAAATATCTTGAAGAGGTGGGTACTTATGACCCTCATACAAGTCCAGCAACAGTAAAAATAATAGAAGACAGAGTATCCGACTGGATAACTAAAGGTGCACAGCCATCAGAATCTGTATTAAAACTATTCCACATCATTGGTTTTGATAATAACGGAAAAATAAAACCTCTAGAATTAACAAAGAAGAAAAAGAAAAAATCAGAGAATACATCAACTGTAACATCTGAGGCTGCTCCTGCTGAAGAGGCTGCTCCTGCTGAAGAGGCTGCTCCTGCTGAAGAGGCTGCTCCTGCTGAAGAGGCTGCTCCTGCTGAAGA
>VFGU01000019.1 GCA_009392285.1 SAR202 cluster bacterium | reverse complement strand
CTGAAGAGGCTGCTCCTGCTGAAGAGGCTCCTGCTGAAGAGGCTGCTGCTGAAGAAGAGGAAAAAAATGAATGAAGAAAGTTTAGCCCCAATGGTTGAATATATTGCAAAAGCTATTGCAAATAACCCTGATGAGGTTTCTGTTGAGGAAGAAGTGAATGAAGATGGAGTAGTGCAATTAAAATTATTTCTTGCGCAAGAGGATAAAGGCCGAATCATAGGAAGAAAAGGTCAAGTAGCGAGAGCAATAAGATCAATATTAAGAGTTGGTGCAGTAAAAAGAAATCAGGTTATTCGACTAAACATTGACTAGCATAGATTCGAATAACTTAGTAGAAATTGGTTTTTTGAAAAAACCATTTGGCCTTAAAGGGCATTTAAGATTCCACCAACACTCTCCTGAATTAGGAACCATTTTTAAAGTTTCTAAAATTTATGTTGAATCTAAAGAGTTTAATATTGAAGAAGTAAGGGATGATTTAAATAGCCCCATTATAAAATTAAGCGGACTGAACACTAAAGAAGCGGCTTCGTCCTTATCTAATAAACAAGTTCATATAGCGAAAAATGATTTACCTGAAGCACCTCTAGGCAAATATTATCAGTCAGATTTAATTAATTCCGATGTAATTAATAACGGTAATATTATTGGTTCCATAAAGGAAATAATAGAAACCGGCGAAAACAATGTTTATGTTATATCCTTAAAAGATGGAGGAGAAATACTGGTTCCAAACGTGCCAGAATTTATCTTAAAAGTAGATATTGCAAATAACATTATAGAAATAATTATGCCGGAGGTAATTTAAATGTCAGGTCATTCAAAATGGAGCACTATAAAGCATAAAAAAGGTGCTCTAGATGCAAAGAAAGGCAAACTTTTTACCAAACTTAGCAAAGAAATAATCATAGCTGCTAAAGAGGGCTCAGACCCTGAAATGAATTTCAGATTGAGGCTAGCAATTCAAAATGCTAAAGATGCAAATATGCCTAGCGACAACATTGAGAGAAGTATTAAAAAAGGATCTGGTGAAGATTCTGGTTCAGCAAACTTTGAAGAAATCACCTATGAGGGCTATGGACCTGGTGGGACTGCGTTTATTGTTCAAGCATTAACAGACAATAAAAATAGAACAGCAGCAGAGGTAAGGTCATGTTTTGCGAAAAATGGTGGAAATCTTGCAGAATCTGGATCAGTTTCTTGGAATTTTGAGACAAAAGGTGTAATTGATACTACTGTATTTCCTGAAAAAATTGATGAAATATCTATGGCAGGAATTGATGCTGGCGCTATAGATGTAGATGTTGAAGAAACAAATATTTCTTTCCATACATCATATCAAGGATTTGAGGCTGTAAGAAAATCACTTGAGTCTGATGAGTCTGTAACTATTGATAGATCTGAAATTGAACTCGTACCAAATACATTTGCTGATGTAGAAAAGGATATTGCAATAAAAACTATGAAATTATTAGAAAAATTGGAAGACCTAGACGATATTCAAAAAGTTTTTTCGAACCTAAATATAACTACTGACTTAGTAAATGAGTTCCAAGAAACTTAATGTCATCGTTTGAAATAAATTCAGAATTTTCTCCTAAAGGTGATCAGAAAGAAGCAATAAACAATATTTCTAAAAATTTAAATTCTGGCACGAAAAGACAAACATTGCTTGGTGTTACGGGCAGCGGGAAGACATTCACTATGGCCAGTGTTATATCTGAAATAAAAAGGCCGGCTTTAGTAATAGCACACAACAAGACTCTAGCAGCACAACTTGCCACAGAATTTGAAGAGTTCCTTCCTAATACAAGAGTTCATTACTTTGTTTCATATTATGACTATTACCAACCTGAGGCATATGTGCCAAAATCTGATACTTATATAGAAAAGGAAGCAGATATAAACGAGGAAATAGAGAAACTAAGACACGCATCTACTAATGACCTTTTAACTAATAAAGAGGTTGTTATAGTTGCCTCTGTATCATGCATATATGGCCTTGGAGATCCTGATGAATACAGAGATTTTAAAATAGAATTGAAGCAAGGTTCTGATCAAAATCAAAGAGATTTACTTAGAAACTTAGTTTCAATGCAATATGAAAGGAATGAAATAGACTTACAAAGAGGAACTTTCAGGGTGCGTGGTGATTCTGTAGAAATTATTCCTTCAGATGAGGAAATTGTAACAAGAATTCAATTTTGGGGAGATGAAATTGAGAAAATTTCAAAAGTAGACCCTCTAACTGGAGAAGTCTTGAGCACTACCAATCAAGCAGACATTTTCCCTGCCAAACATTGGGTCACTAGTCAAGATAGGCTTAATGTAGCTTTAAAAGATATAGATATGGAGCTAAAAGACCAACTTAAATACTTAAAGTCACATAACAAATTATTGGAAGCTCAAAGATTAGAGCAAAGAACTAGATTTGATGTAGATCTTATGCGCGAAACAGGTAGTTGTCCTGGAATAGAAAATTACTCAAGGCATATAGGTAGGAGGAAAGAAGGGTCTCCTCCGCCAACTCTTCTAGATTATTTCCCAAATAATTTTGTTGTCTTTATAGACGAAA
The DNA here is from genome assembly GCA_009392285.1 of SAR202 cluster bacterium. Taxonomy (GTDB): domain Bacteria; phylum Chloroflexota; class Dehalococcoidia; order Lucifugimonadales; family Lucifugimonadaceae. The sequence goes on along the minus strand of VFGU01000019.1, from coordinate 2,934 downwards.
GTCATATTACTCTTCCTCAGATAAGAGGTATGTATTTTGGGGATAGGTCCAGAAAAGAAACATTGGTTGATTATGGATTTAGGCTTCCATCAGCAATAGACAACAGGCCTTTAAACTTTGAAGAATTCGATAATAAAGTTGATCAAATTATTTATGTGTCTGCAACTCCGGGGAGTCACGAGAGTGAAACTGAACAAGACAGGACACTACAAATGATGAGGCCAACCGGATTATTAGACCCAAAAATCGAAGTATTGCCATCAAAAAATCAAATTGACGACCTAATCAATAGAATAAACTCTAAGATAGAAAAAAAAGAGAGGACTTTAGTAACAACATTGACTAAAAGGATGGCTGAAGAACTTTCAGAATATTTAATAGAGATGGGGATTAAAACCCATTATCTTCATTCAGAAATTGACACCTTAGAAAGAGTAGAAATTCTTAGAGACTTGAGGTACGGAGTATATGATGTGGTTGTTGGCATTAATTTACTTAGAGAAGGGATAGACTTGCCTGAAGTAAGTTTAGTAGCAATCATTGATGCAGATAAAGAAGGATACTTAAGATCTTCAACCTCACTAATTCAAACTATAGGAAGGGCTGCAAGACATATAAATGGGGAAGTTATTATGTATGCAGATAAAATAACCAAGTCTATGAAATATGCGATTGAAGAAACTAACAATAGAAGAAAAGTGCAAGGTGAGTTTAATGAAAAATTTGGAATCACTCCAAAGTCAGTAACTGCTTCAATAAAAGACATTACTGAAAAATTAAAAGAAAAGTCTGATAAAAACCAAGAACAACAATATCATGAGATGAATAAAGTTGAGTTCCAAAAATTAATAAAAAAATTGGAAAAGGAAATGAAATCTTATGCTAAGGGTATGGAGTTCGAGAAAGCAGCAATGATAAGAGATCAAATTTCTGAATTAAGAAGAATTAAAATTAAGTAGAAATTAAACTTTGATTTAATATATAATATAGACATGAGTGAAAGTTTAAATAAAGAAAAAGTTATTGAGGCTCTTAAAGAAGTTTATGATCCCGAGATACCGGTAAATATTGTTGATCTAGGGCTGATTTATGAAGTTGAAATAGATAATGGTGAAGTTGATGTGAAGATGACATTAACTGCGGCTGGTTGCGGAATGGGGCCATATATTGCACAGCAAGCCGAATGGGCTATATCTGAACTAGAAGAAGTAGAAGATGTAAATGTAGATATCGTATTTGAGCCACCATGGGATCCTGAAAAAATTACTGAAGACGGAAAAAAACTTTTAGGTATAGACTAAATGTCCTCAAAAAGAAAGTTGACACCTAAAGAAGAGGCTAGGCTTGCTCAAGTCAGAGAGAACTTCCAAAAAAGAAAAGAAATAACTTCAGGATTATCTCAAATAAAAAATAAAATAGGTGTTTATAGTGGAAAGGGTGGAGTTGGCAAAACAACAGTTGCTGTTAACCTTGCATGTTCTTTAGCATCAATTGGCAAATCTGTAGGAATATTTGATGTGGATATAGATTGTCCGAATGTAGCAAATATTCTTCATTTAAGTGAGGGACCTACTCAAGACGAAAAAGACGGCAAATTCTATCCTTCATCAAGATTTGATATTAAAGTAATGACCATGTCCTTTTTTCATGAAAATGAAGAAGAAGCCACTATATGGAGAGGGCCCATGATAACTAATGCTATAAACCAACTCCTACAAATGACACATTGGGGTGAAATGGAATATTTGATAGTAGATATGCCTCCTGGAACATCTGACGGACCTCTAACAGTAATGCAAACACTTAGTTTAGATGGATTTGTTATAGTAACTGCCCCACAAAATGTTTCTAAGTTAGATGCGATTAGGTCTATAAACATGATAAAAAAACTTAACCAAAATATAATCGGAGTTGTAGAAAATTTTTCAGGACCTGTTTTTGGAACAGGGGCTGGGAAAGAAATTTCAGAACAATTTAGAATTCCATTGCTTGGATCAGTTTCTTTGAATGCAGAACATAATCAAGGTGCAAAGCCAGCATCCATGACTTCCAAAACTGTAAAAGATGAATTTAAAAACATAGTTTTAGAAGTTATTAATAATATTAAAGATTAAAGTTTTTTAAGTTCTTCGGCTAATCTGGAGCCTACAATTTCATCTTCTCCTGGATATAAACCAAATGGAGATATTCTAGCCAAATTGCCATCATAATTTCCGTCTAGATCCTGATCGCATCTCATCCATATTCTTGGATTGCCATTTTTTAAAGCTTCTTGGACATCAATTAGGGATGCCCCGTCTTTGGTAAGTGTAATCCTCACTCCGTGAGGATCGTGACCAATTGTATTTTCTTGAATTTCAACATTAACGCCTTCAATGCCTTTTATATGAGAAGCTATCACTGAGCATGTTTTTTCTGCTTTTGCCAGCCTATCTTCATGGTTCATGTTCATCCATATTTTTGCCGCTGTTACTGCCCCAATAATTTCTTGTCTATCAATTTTTTGAGGCCTACCAACTCCTCTAACTCGTCTCATTTCGTATGAAATAAAACTTTGAAGAGCGACTTTTCTAATAATATCTTTTGTCCCCACAACAAATCCTGTCGAATGAGGTGCCCCAAAATATTTAGCCGCATAAGAAACTGCATCAGCCCCCATATTAGAATATTTTGATAAATTAGATAGTGGATATATTTGACCGGCAGCATCAACCATGACTGGAAGATTATTTTTCTTAGCTACTTCTAAAGTATCCTCTAATGTTAATGCGCTTGGATCATTAATAGTCTCGTTTGCAACATAGTGGACTGCTACTGTTTTTTCTCCAATAGATCTCTCTAAGTCATCTTTAGTTACCTGATCTTTTGATCCAAATTCAACTAATTTTGCTCCAGCATAAGTCAAGCATCTTTCATAATGATATCTTTGCCTAG
>VFGU01000018.1 GCA_009392285.1 SAR202 cluster bacterium | reverse complement strand
TCTTAAATCTCCAATAATTGTTAATTTAATATCAGGCACATCATTTCTAGCTAAGCCTACTGCCTTAATAATGGTCTTAAGATTCTTCATCGGAACATCGGAGCTAATTATTGTTACTAAATTATTAGTGAGTCCTTCTTTTGTATTGAATTGATGATCACTTAAATCAATACCATTCCAGATAACCTTTATCTTTTCTTCTGGACAATCAAAATACTTTTGAATATCTGATTTAGATGACTCTGATGGAGAAATTACTGCTTTAATATTTTTTATATTTCTTTTTTGAAAACTAAGAAATGAATACCAACGCCGTATAGCTAATCTCATAAAGAAATCTTTTTCATTATCTAAATCAATATCTCTGTCTACATGTATTGGATGATGTAGTGTAGTTACAAGTCTTTTATTAATAATTTTAGGGTAATTGCTAAGTGATTGATTATCATGAAATATATCGAAAGTATGAGCCTCCTCAGCAAACACTTCATTTAACGCTAACCTCTCCCCAAAAAAGATAGGTTCAGTAAATGTTCCTGTACATGTCTCAAAGAAGTCAAAATAATCCATTCTGCTTTTATTTTGTTCTTTAAAAATTTTTAATCTTTCTCTAAATGAAAAGGTCTCAAAATAACCAGGTGTTTCAACTTTTATAAGCCTTATGTTCTGAGGAACATCAGGCAAAGGCTTCCCTGAAAAAATTGTTATGTCATGATTACGCTTAGCCAAAGCTTCGCATAGATTCTTTAGATAAATTCCCTGGCCGCCAGAAAATGGATCACTTCGATAGCTTAAAAAAGCAATTTTGAGTTTAGACATTAAACTCTAGATAACCAATGGTCGTATTCTTTTGCTTCTCCCCTTACTATTGCTGAATATGTTTCTTGTATAACTGTAGTTATTTCCCCTCGTTTGCCTGGACCAATTGCAACTTTATCAACAGATCTGATTGGGGTTATTTCAACTGCTGTTCCTGAAAAGAATATTTCATCTGCTGTATACAACTCATCTCTAGTAATCTGTCTTTCTTGTACATCTATACCCTTATCTTTTGCTATCTGTATAACTGATCTTCTAGTTATGCCATTCAAACAACAAGTCAGTTCAGGCGTTAAGAGATTTCCATCTTTAACAATAAATATATTCTGGCCGCTACCTTCAGCAACAAATCCATTAGTGTCTAAGAGTATGGCTTCTTGATAGCCATTATTTTTAGCTTGATCATGTGCCATTACGCCATTTACATAACCGCCTGAAATTTTTGATTTTGTCATTAGACTGTTTGGAAATTGTCGTGTAAAAGATGAGATCATTACATCTATACCTTGCTCTATTGATTCAGCACCAAAATAAGTTGGCCAATCCCAACAAGATATCATCAAATGAGAGCTCATTCCTACAATATCAAGACCTAAACGTTCATCATTTAAATAAAGAAGAGGTCTGATATACGCATCTTTCAGATTTGACTTTGAAATTACACCTATCTGAGCTTCCATAACCTCATCAATGTTGTGATTAATTGGAACATTTATTATTTTAGCTGATTCAAAAAGACGTTCAGTATGCTCTTTTAATCTAAAAATATTTACATTATCTCCATTAGAAGACCCATAGGATCTTACTCCCTCAAATGCACCCAAACCATAATGTAAGGTATGTGTTAGAGGGCTTAAGTATGCATCCTCTTTATTAATATATTTTCCGTTTAACCAATAAGTATTAGACATATGGAGTAGTATAATTTAATTGCTAATTTATTTGAAACAATGAATACAAACATATTTAGAGCCTATGACATAAGAGGCAATGCTGAAAAAGATCTTGATAGCTCGACTATAGAAAAAATAGGTTATGCGCTTGGCTTAAAAATTAAAGAAAATAATTCTAATTCTGTTTATGTAGGTTATGACAGTAGACTGTCTTGTAAAGAGATAAAAAGCAATCTTATTACAGGAATCAATGCTGCAGGAGTAAAAGTGCTTAATTTGGGTCTAGTTCCCACGCCTATAGTCTATTATGCGACTAAAGTTGGTGATACTTCGAATGGAATAATGATTACTGGAAGTCACAATCCTAAAGATGACAACGGTCTAAAAATGGTAATTAATGATAATGCTGTTTCTGGAATTGAAATTAAAGAATCGGTTGAGAATTTAGGTGAAATCCCAACAAGCGATATAGAGATGGTAGAAAATTTAGATCTTAAAAAGAAATACATAGAAGAAGTGATGAACAAAGTAAAAATAAATAAAAAACTGAAGGTTGTTTTAGATGCAGGTAATGGGGCAGCAGGAATCTTAGCGGAAGAAATGTTTACTGCTCTTGGTCATGAAGTGATATCAATAAATAAAGAGCCTGATGGAAATTTCCCTAATCATCACCCAGATCCAAGCAAAGAAAAAAATCTTATAGAAATAAAAAGAGAAATAGATTCAACAAATGCTGATATAGGTTTTGCATTTGATGGTGATGGCGATCGAATAGGATTAATAACCAATAAGGGAGAGTCAGTTATTGCGGATCAGATAATTATGCTAATGGCAGAGTTTTATTTAGATCAAGTAAAAGGTCCAATAGTATTTGATGTTAAGTGTTCCAATCAATTACCTTTGCTAATAGAGAAGTTTGGGGGAGAACCAGTAATGGAAAAAACTGGACACTTTAATATTAAGAGAAGAATTAGACAAACAAATGCTGTTATGGGTGGTGAAATGTCGGGACATATATTCATTAATCATGATTGGTATGGTTTTGATGATGCTATTTTTTCAGCTGTAATACTTACTAAAATTATTACTGATTTAGATGTTAGTATTTCTGAATTAGTGAATAAAATTCCTTCGACACATTCAACTCCTGAACTAAATTTAGATGTTAAAGATGAAGAGAAATTCAATATGGTTGAAAAATTTAAATCTGAAATGGAGTTTCCAAACGCAGACATCAATACAATTGATGGAGTAAGAATAAGCATTAATAATTCTTGGGCTTTAATGAGAGCATCAAACACTAGTCCAAAATTGGTTCTAAGATTTGAAGGTGATACAGAGGATAATTTGAATCAAATAAAAAATTTGTTTGAAAATAATTTTTTAAAAATATTTCCAGATATTAAGCTCGACTACCATTAATTTAATATTTCTTTTAAGTCTGAGCTTCTATTATCAGAGTTTAATAGATCATTAATATTTTCTTCTAAAAAATATTCAAAGACACTATTCTCAAAAGATTGTGATACTTGGCCTGATTCTTTGTCTATTCTTATCGCGGCAATACCTTCAGGAACATCAATAGAATAATCTGAAAGCTTATCTTTAGAATAACTCATAAAATCTATCCAGATAGGCAAGGCATTAGTACTTCCAAATTCATTATCACCAAGAGAACTTCCATCATCTTTGCCTACCCATGCTGAAGCAACAACATGTGATGCATAACCTGAAAACCAAGTGCTAGTTGCATCATTTGTTGTTCCAGTCTTTCCTCCCATATTAGTAATGGGCATTTCAAGACCTCTTCTTTTTACATTTTGAATTAATGCTTCATTAAGAATATCTGAAATCATGAAGGCCACTCTTGGATCAATTGATATATTTGGCTCATCATCTCCTGCTTTAATCATTGGTATATCGAGATAATCTAATTTTTCTGTGCTTAACCATGGAAAACTAACTTCATTAAAACTATTAACTTTTTTGGCGTACCTCTTTTTAGGATCAAAAATTATGTTTCCATCAATATCTTCAACTCTATCAATATAGAAAACTTTATTAGATTGTCCTTCATTTATTAAAATTGAATAATTCTCAGCTGCTTTAAGGGGATTTATAGTACCTGTTCCAAGAGCTATAGAAAGATCATTGATAAGCATTTGGTTATCAAAATTATATTTTTTGAAACAATCTAAAACTTTCTCTAAACCAAGTGATTGGACTATTTTAATCGAGACTATATTAAGAGATTGTATTAATGCTTCACGCAACCTTATTGGGCCTAAGAATTCTCCTGAATTATTTCTTGGTCTCCATATTCCTTCTAATTTCTTATCTTCAAAAATAATTGGTCCATCTATAAAGATTGATGATGGATTCAATTCATTTTCAAAAGCACATCCATATATAAAAGGCTTAATACTTGATCCTGGTAAAAGTTTAGAGTTTCCAGCTCTATCAAATTTTGATTTCTCAAAATCAAATCCCCCAACATAAGCTTTTAGAGAGCCGGTTAAACCGTCTATTGCTACAAATGCAGCCTCTGCTTCTGGAACCTGTGATACCTGAAGCATTCCATTTTTATTGTGGATATAAACTAGGCTCCCTATTTCTAGAAAATCTGAAAATTTTTCTGGTTTTGGAGATCTAGTTCCATCTGGATTATTTTGTCTTGCCCAAGCATAAAGATCTTCTGACCAATTTATCTTATTGAGTTTTAATTTTGAGTCTAAAGTCTGCACCGAATTGTCATCCATGCTTATTACTAAACTTGGAATTAATCCATCAGGCTCTGTTTTTGCATCTAGTAAATTCTGTAATTTTTCTAAATTTTCTTCTTTTGCTTCTTCATAATTTATTCTTGCAGGTAATATAAAAAGACCTTCTTCTTGAAAAGCACTTTTTAGTATTGAGAAATTAAAATCTTTATAAACTTCTTCATCTCTCCAACCATATTTTTTATCGTAACTATATAAATTATCTCTTAAAGATTTAACCGCATTAGTCTGCATATCTGAGTCAAGAGTTGTATATATGTTCATTCCTTCTTCATAAGCTCTAGGACCGAACTTGTTTATTATCTCAGCGCGAATTTTTTCAGCTATATATTCAGCTTCAATATTTATTTTTGGACCAAAGCTCTGACCTGTAACAATCTCTGCTTTTGCTTCTTCAAATTGGCTTTCATTAATAAAATCTCTTGAGAGCATTCTTTGCAAAATTAAATCTCGTCTTGATTTTGATGCAGCTGGACTCCTTACAGGATTAACCCTGGATGGTCTTTGCAAAATACCAGCTAATAAAGCTGATTCAGAAATAGTGGCCTCACTAAAATCTTTTCCGAAATAATATTGATATGCAGCTGCAAAACCATAATTACGATTACCTAAAAATGCTTTATTAAAGTAAAGCTCAAATATTTCCTCTTTATTAAGATAATCTTCTAGTCTCCAAGCTAAAAATATCTCCTTAAGCTTTCTTTCATATGTCCTTTCGAAAGATAAAACATAATTTCTAACCACTTGCATGGTTATAGTTCCTCCTCCTCCTAAAGATCTTCCGGATATTTCTCCATAAAGAGCTCGCATCAAGCTAGTTATCTCTACACCAGAATGTTCAAAAAAATCGCCATCTTCTGCAGCAATAATTGCATTCTTTAAATTATCTGGAATTTCATCAAATTTAACTATTTGTCTCTTTTCTGTTCCAAATAGACCTATTAACTCATTGTCAGAAGCATATATTCTCATTGGATTTGTTAATTTAATTTCTGTAATTGTCTCTATCTTTGGTAAATCTCTGGAGAAAATAAAATAAATTATCCCTATAAACAGAAATGCAAACTGCAGTAAAAGTAAGAATAATCTTAGAATAGACATAATTTATATATTATTATTCACTTTCAAATTTTTT
>VFGU01000017.1 GCA_009392285.1 SAR202 cluster bacterium | reverse complement strand
AAATTGGAAAAACTTTTCTAGTTTAAAACATTGGCTCCCGAGATAGGATTCGAACCTATGACCCGCTGATTAACAGTCAGCTGCTCTACCGCTGAGCTACTCGGGAACGATATTTAAAAACTTAAATATATTAAATATAAAATCAAATTAACTCAATAATTTTTTGTTTTATGTTGTATCATTTTTTTATATTATTGAAATCTATATGATTTAGGAGCATATATTGGCTGAAGAGATTAAATATTCAGGAGAAGAAATAGAAGAATTAAATTCTATGGCATCTAACCACCTTTTTATGCATGCAATGCAGACAAATGATTGGATTAAAGATGGATTGAGTATGTACCAAGAAGGTTCAGGGTGTTGGGTAACGGATATACAAGGAAATAAATTCTTAGATATGATGGGGGGCTTATGGTATAAGAGTTCTGGTTATGGACAACAAGAAATTGCAGATGCTGCTTATAAGCAAATGTCTTCGATATCTTCGCCTCCTGCATACTCAACAACCCCTTCTACAGTTAAGTTATCAGCAGAAGTAGCAAAGTTATATCAAGATAAAAACTGCAGAATCTTTTTTACTAGTGGTGGTTCAGAATCTGTTGAAACAGCTGTCAAGATGGCTAAGAAATATCAACATCTAAATGGAAAAGAAAAAGCTTTTAAGGTTATTTCAAGAAGATTTTCTTACCATGGATCCACTTCTATGGCAGTGAGCCTAGGAAGAGCTAGTTATTCAGATCCAATGGGCCCTGAAATGATAGGAACTGTATATGTTCCAAATTATGATGCATATAGACCTCCAATTCCAGGAAATCCGTCTCCCGATGAGATTTCTGAATGGTTAGTGAAAGAACTAGAAACTACTATAATTCATAATGATCCTGCAACAATAGCTGCATTTATTGCAGAGCCAGTATCTACGTCCGCTGGAATACATATAGCCCCTGATTCTTATTGGCAAGGTATAAGAGAAGTTACAGAGAAATATGGAATATTAATGATCGCAGATGAAGTTATTACTGGCTACGGGAGACTTGGTGAATGGTTTGGGACAATGGTTTGGGATGTTACCCCTGATTTAACTACTACAGCTAAGGCTTTAACTAGTGGATACGCCCCGCTAGGCGCAGTTATAGCAACTGAAAAAGTTGCTAATGCTTTCTTGGGAGGCAAAAAAGAGACTTTTTCTCACTTACTTACTTTTGGAGGCCACCCAGTAGCTACTGCAGCAGGCTTAGCAAATTTAAAAATAATGAAAGAACAGAAGATGGTTGAGAATGCTAAGGAAATGGGTTCTTATTTATTTGATAGGCTCCAAGAGTTGAGAAAGTATAAATATGTCGGCGATGTTAGAGGAGGAAAAGGTCTTTTAGCAACTGTTGAGATTGTAAAAGACAAAGGCACCAAAGAAAAATTCTCTGAGGAAGACAACTTGTATGGAATTATGCCAAAATTACTCAAAGAAAGAGGTCTACTTTCTTATAGGGCTGGAGATCAAATATCAATGTGTCCTCCACTGAATATATCTAAAGAAGAAATAGATATTATTTTTAATGGAATTGAGTCAACTATAATAGATTTCGAAAATAAAATTTAGACAAACAAAGGTTGGGTCCAAGCAACTGATCCTGTAGAAGATAAGGTTTTTGTTCTAAAGTATATGTAATCGTCTTTATCTGTAATTTTAGGTATTGAAAAACTCACTTTTTTACCATTAATTTCTTCGATTATTTCTCCGTTTTTTGAGATTAGTTGTGTTGTATATTTCGAGTCTGTTATCAGGGTGTTTGATAATCCTTCATTTACATCATCCCCAGTAATTTTTAATTCAATTTTTTCTTTATCAATAACAACTTCTTTAAATTTAACTCCAGTAGAGAAGTAGAAATTACCATTTCTCATAGATTCTAAAATATTATTCATTGAAAGATTTTCTGCGAAAACCTGAACCCATCCTCTTCCAGGGTTGTGTCTACTAAGTGCGAATTCTCCCTGAAAGTGATGAGAATCATCAACTGCAACTCCCCAAATTTGAATTTTTCTACTTAACATTTGATCCCACATTTCTTCAACACTTTTTTTGCCTCCACCTCCATAATTATGAGTATTAAAATTACCATTAAAAACTTCTAAAAAATGAGCCCCTCTTACTTGCACTAAATCATCTTCATCAAGAGCCCATCTGAAATTTGGATGGTTTATCTCTGCCAACCCGCCAGCCGTAATTATGTTATCTATATTCGCTTGTAGAGTTTTTGCCTTGTTAGTTCTTATTGTTGGCTCAATAACCTTTTTAATTCCAATAGCATTTACATGAATAGAATAGGGCACATTTAGTGTAATTTCTTCACCTGGAATAAGTAATATATTTGTGTCATCTTTTTCTAATATGGTTAGGTGATTATGGTCACTTAGAACAAGGAAATCGTATTTATTTTTTTCGTACCAATCAACTACTACTTCTGGAGAACTATCACCATCGCTCTTATTAGTATGTGTATGTAAATTTCCTTTAAACCAAGGCATAAAAATGAATTAAATATTTAATATGACATCTTAAAATTAATTTGTTACTATTTTGTTAATTCTTATTATAGCTAATCAGAAGATAAATGAAGAGAGGAAGTATTTATAGTGACAACTAAATCTAAGAAGTCTGCCACAAAAAAAACACCTAAAAGATCTTCTAAGACATCCAAAGCAGCCGATTTTGGAAGAAAGACAGTTCGAGATGAAGTTGTACTTTCTGTTAAAGACCTAAAAACTCAATTTAGTACTAAATGGGGTACTGTGAGAGCGGTTGATGGAGTAAGTTTCGATTTAAAAAAAGGTGAGACTTTAGGGATAGTTGGTGAGTCTGGCTCAGGGAAATCTGTAACCTCTCTTTCGTTAATGAGATTAGTACCTAGCCCTCCAGGTGAGATCGTATCAGGTGAAGTAAATCTAAATGGAAGAGATTTATTAAAATTGTCTGAGAAAGAGATGACTGAAGTTAGAGGTGGAGAAATATCTTTGATATTGCAAGATCCAATGACTGCTTTGAATCCTTGTTTCTCTATCGAGGATCAAGTTGGAGAAGGAATAAGGATACATCAAGGAATAAAAGGCAAAGGTTTATTCGATAAAGTTGTTGATGCATTAAAGTCAGTTCGAATTCCTGCGGCAGATCAGAGAGCTAAAGATTATCCTCACCAATTGTCTGGCGGTATGAGGCAAAGGGTTGTAGGTGCAATTGGAATATCCTCTAATCCGTCAGTTATTATTGCCGATGAGCCGACTACTTCGCTGGATGTAACTATTCAAGGTGCTTATTTAAGACTTCTTAAACAAATTCAAGAAGAAACTGGAGTAGGAATAATATTTATTACACATGATTTTGGCATAGTGGCAAAAATGTGTGACAGAGTAGCTGTTATGTATGCTGGAAGGATTGTTGAAAGCGCTGATGTTAGGACTATTTTTAATAATCCTCTTCACGAATATACAAAGGCACTAATAGAATCTGTTCCAAAATTGGAGCAAAAGACCGGAAGGCTCACTCAAATTGAAGGACAACCTCCTGCATTGTGGGATTTGCCAGAAGGTGACTCTTTTGCACCTAGATCTACTCTTAAGTTTTCTGAAAAGGATGCAAAAATTAGGCCTGAATTGGTGGAGGTATCCAAGGATCACTTTGTTCAATTATCTAAAAGTTCAGTTAAAGATTTTAAAAAATATGCTCATTTGGTGAATTACTAATAATAATTATGACAACTAAGACAGAAAAAAAGACAAATTCTAAGAAAAATGTACCTAGTGAACTTGGGTGCACCACCTCTACTAAGGACTCAATTGTTCAGGTTAGGAATCTGCGTAAATGGTATCCCGTTAATAAAGCAATATCTTTATTCGGAAAAGACATAATAGGAAAAACTGACCTTTTGAAGGCTGTAGATAATGTAAGCTTTGATGTACCTAAGGGTAAAACTTTTGGTCTAGTTGGTGAATCTGGTTGTGGAAAAACTACTACCGGAAAATTGATCTTGCAGTTAGAAAATCCAACAGCCGGGGAAATCTATTTTCAGGGAGAGGACGTTGCCTTAATGTCAAAGGCAGGTCTTGTGGAGTACAGAAAATCAGTTCAGGCAGTATTTCAGGATCCATGGGCATCTTTAAATCCTAGAATGAGGGTAAGAGATATTGTTGGGGAACCACTTCAGATTGCTACTACAATGACTAAAGATCAGATTGCCAAGAGAGTAGGGGATTTACTCGAAGAAGTTGGATTGAATGAGTATCAGTCAAATTTTTATCCCCATGAATTTTCTGGAGGCCAGCGACAAAGAATAGGGATAGCCAGAGCCCTTGCATTAAATCCCAAACTAATTATTTTGGATGAGCCTGTTTCTGCACTAGATGTATCGATAAGAGCCCAAATAATGAATTTATTAGTAGATTTACAAAACGAACATAATTTGGCATACGTTTTAATTGCACATAATCTTGCTACGGTTAGGTATATGTGTCACAGGACAGCAGTTATGTATTTGGGTGTTATCCAAGAGATGGGAGATACAGAAACAGTATTCAACAATCCTCAACATATATACACAAATGCTCTTATGTCTGCAGCGTTACCGAGCCATCCTGATATTGATAGAGATGAGTTAGTTCTTCCTGGAGAGGTAGTATCTCCTATTAATCCACCTGATGGGGATGTTTTTCAGACTAGAACTCCATTAAAAGTGGATGAGAAACATGAATATGCAAATTCAAGACCTCCTTTAGTTCAAGTTGGCAAAAAAGATCATTGGGTAGTAGAAACACCTTGGAGCATTGCTTCAAAAGACATGAAAGTGAATTTGGCGGGAATATAATATGGCAAGATTTTTAACACAAAGATTAATTTCATCTCTAGTTTCGATAGTTGGGGCAACTTTAATTATCTTTTTACTAGTTCAACTTCACAATGACCCAAGAGAACTTTATGTGCCAGATTCTGGTTATGGTCTTACCCAAGAACAATGGGAAAATTTAGGAGAAAAGATGGGGTTCAATGACCCACTGCCTGTTCAATATTGGAACTGGATTTCAGGAGCATTTTTAGGTGATTTTGGTGTATCTCTTGCTCAGCAGGTTCCAGTAAGAGATATAATTCAAAGAAGGATGTGGGCCACAATAGAATTAGCAATTGGTGGCTGGGTTTTTGCAATATTGCTTGGCATACCAACAGGTGTGCTTGCAGCCGTTAAAAGAGGGACATTTTGGGACTATATAGGAAGAGGCGTAGCAATAGTTGGTCAAGGTGCACCACCATTCGTAATTGGTTTGTTATTAATAGTAATATTTGCAGTTTGGCTTCAAGATACACCTTTTGAGTTGCCCGCAGCTGGAAGACCACCTAAGTTTTCTGTTAAGACATATATATTGCCTTGTATAGCATTAGGCTGGCCAGCCGCAGCAGGATTAATGAGATTAACAAGATCTGCTATGCTGGAAGTCCTTGATTCTGAGTTCGTAAAATTAGCCAGAGCAAAAGGTGTTGGGTGGAACAAAGTAATCTACAAACATGCTCTTAAAAATGCTTTGATTACACCTCTTACTTCAGCGTTATTGCTATTTTCTGGATGGTTAAATGGGGCATTAGTAATAGAGATTATCTTCGGATGGCCTGGAATTGGATATGATGCTTTATTTACTGCAGTTAATGACAACGATTTTCCTCTTCTTCAAGGAACGGTATTTTTCTTCGTGGTCATTTTCGTAATTTTTGCTTTATTAGCTGATCTTTTATATACGGTAATTGATCCTAGAGTAAGGCTTACTGGAGGAGAGAAGTAGATGAAATATTTAGCTATGGGATGGTTTTTTCTAAGGAGATATCCAGTTATTCCTATTTTTATTCTAATACTTTTGCTAGTAGCTGCAGCTATTGGTCCTTATGTCACTCCCTATGAAAGAGATATAGGTAATATCGCAGACAGGCATTTACCTCCTTTTACTTCATCAGAAAATACTGTTAATCAGGTTTCTAAGGATGATGTAGTGAATGGATTTCATCTATTAGGCACCGATCATGCCGGAAGAGATATATTTACAAGATTATTGCATGGATCAAGAATCTCTTTGATGGTTGTGGCTATATCAATTTCTACTGGAATGGCTTTTGGGCTAACATTTGCGATGGTCTCTGGTTATTATGGAGGCATAATTGACGAAGTGCTGATGAGAATTGTTGATATCTGGAACGCATTACCTTTTTTGATGGTCGCACTTGTGCTGACACTAATTTTTGGAAGAGGGCTAGAGATAATGGTGGTGGTTCTGTTTTTGGTTGCTTGGGTTAATTTTGTAAGAATTATTAGAGCCCAAATTTTAGTTTTAAAAGAGATGGATTATGTTGCCTCTGCAAAGATCTGCGGAGCATCTGATTTTAGAATAATAGTAAGGCATTTATTCCCTGGAATACTAAATTCTGCAGTAGTTATTGCTACTTTAAATACTAGTGGTTTAATTCTTGCTGAATCTACTTTGAGTTTCGTAGGTGCAGGAATCCAGCCTCCGACTCCTGCTTGGGGTGTAATGGTTAATGAGGGGAGAGACTATTTAAGTAGTGCATGGTGGCAATCTTTGGTTCCATCTGGTGCAATATTCTTAGTTGTAATAAGTCTTAATTTCTTGGGAGACTGGTTAAGAGATAGGCTCGATCCAAGATTAAGACAGGTGGACTAATGAGAAGGTCTATTTTTTTCAGCCTAATCATGACTATCGCTGTGATGAGTTTGATAATTTCATGTGCAGAAAGACTAGATACCTACGATATAATTCAAACTACAACAACTGAACAAAAATTGGATAACGATGCTGGTACGGCAACCGCAGAAGCTGAAAGGAAAGTTTCTATGGATGCTACTAGAGCAGCAGGCGGAGAACTTGACTTAAGGCCTGCAGAAAGAGCTGCCGCAACTGCACAAGCTGAAGCTACTGCAGCAGCTGAAAGAGGTGAATCTATTCAAATGGAAGACCTAGACAGAGTCGAATTAACTGATAATTTGCCTACTGAGCTTCCTGCAGATATTTCTCCTTCAACTGAAACTGTTACAGTTGAAATTTTAAATGAGGGTTATTATGAGCCTGAAGTAGTGGTTATAAAAGTAGGAACTAGTGTTATTTGGGAAAATACTCAAAGAACTCCATATGGAATTCTTTCTGATGAAGGCCAAGATGAGGTTTTTAACTCAGGAGGACTTAGAAGAAAATTGGGAGCCAAAGAAAATCCAACATATGAATATACATTTACTAAACCAGGTAGATTTACCTATGGGCCGGACCTATCAGGAGCAGCAATGGTTGCCAAGGGTAGGGGAGTAATATTCGTAGTAGAATAATCCTTTTGTATTATTATAATCTAACTCAACTTTATAAATAATATAGAATATACTATCCAATGATCCCGGGTCGTCTAGTGGTAGGACAGAGGACTTTGAATCCTCTAACCTTGGTTCGAATCCAAGCCCGGGAACCAATAAATTAGGATTTACAATCAGTCTCAAATATAATGGTCAGATGAAATTTTTTCAGATATTAATATTTATAGTGTTTTCAGCTATTTTGATGGGCTGTAATGCTTTCGTTGAGCCTATTATAGATGAGGCAGTTGAGAAGGCAGTAGATGAATATAATAATAGTAATCCTTTAGCTGAAAGAGTGATTGAAGTAGAAAAAATAGTTGAGGTACCAGTAGAAAAAATAGTTGAGGTACCAGTAGAAAAAATAGTTGAGGTACCAGTAGAAAAAATAGTTGAGGTACCAGTAGAAAAAATAGTTGAGGTACCAGTAGAAAAAATAGTTGAGGTACCAGTAGAAAAAATAGTAGAAAAAATAGTTGAGGTACCAGTAGAGAAAATTGAAACTATTGCC
>VFGU01000016.1 GCA_009392285.1 SAR202 cluster bacterium | reverse complement strand
CAGCACAACACCAAGAAATAATTTCTAAACAAGTTACAAAAAGATTTAAAGCTCTTGCGCGAGAATTATTTTTAGAGCCGAGAGTAATTTACTCAAATAATTAAAATTTAATTTAATCTATTACAACTTATAAGTTAGTGATTTTTCTTTTGTAATAAATTTTTAATTTTATTGAAATATATCATTAATTTAAATGTCATATTTTTCTGTGATGTTTCTCTAAAGGAGATTTTTATGAAAAATAATAAAACTAAAATACATAATTTATCAATTGATGAATATGATGAAATAAATAATCCACCACCAGAAGTGGTTGATTTTGACAATATACTTCAAAAGGCAATGAGCAGAAGAAGCTTTATGAAAAATAGTGCTATGTTTGGCGCATCAGCTTTTGTTCTTGGTTCTGGACTTAACATTTTAAGCTCTACAGATGCAGAAGCTGCATTTTCTGGTCTTGTAAATTTTAAACCAATTAAAGCAGATACAAAAGATGATATTACAGTACCAGAAGGATATAGTTGGGAAATCTTAGCTAAGTGGGGTGACCCATTATTTACTAAGGGTAAATGGTTTGATCATTACACAAGAGGAACTGGTGAGACACAGGAACTTGCTTTTGGTGATAACAATGATGGTATGGATACTTTTTATACTAAAGATGGTAAAACAATCATTGCTGTTAATAATGAATATGTAAATAGATCAATTATTTACGACAACAGAGGCACCAAATTACCTGAAACAGCAGATGATGTTAGAAAAGGTAAAGCAGGTCATGGTGTTAGTATTTTTGAAATATCAAATAAAAATGGTAAATGGGAAATAGTTAAGGACTCTAAATATAATAGAAGAATAACCGCAGATTCAAGAATGGAAATTACAGGTCCTGCAAGAGGGCATGATTTGTTAAAAACAATTTCTGATCCAACGGGAACATTATCCTTAGGAACATGGAACAACTGTGGAAATGGTAAAACTCCATGGGGAACTTATCTTGCATGTGAGGAAAACTTTAACGGATATTTTTCTAATACTGACCCTAATGCCGATATTCCACCAGAATTTAAAAGATATGGTATTTCAACAAAGGATTGGGGTTATGCTTGGGGTAAATTTGATGATAGGTTTAATTGGGATCTAGAACCAAATGAGCCAAATAGAGCTGGTTATGTTGTTGAAATCGATCCATTAAATCCCTCATCTACTCCAAAAAAAAGAACAGCTTTAGGAAGATTTAAGCACGAAAATGCTGAGGTAACACTTGGTAAAAATAATGAAGTTGTTGTTTATTTGGGAGATGATGAAAGAGGTGAGTATTTGTATAAATTTATTTCATCAAAAAAATATAATAAAAATGGTGATAACTCCAAAGTTTTAGAAGATGGAGATTTATTTGTTGCCAAGTTTGATGACAATGGAAAAGGCAAATGGTTACCTTTAACACCTAAAACAACTGGAATGAAGTCTAAAGCCGAAATAGCTATTCACACTAGAATGGCAGCTTCTGCAGCAGGCGGGACTACAATGGATAGACCTGAATGGGTTGCAGCAAATCCATTAAAAGCAGAAGCATATGTTGCTTTAACAAATAATAAGAACAGAGGAAAAAAACCAAATGCTGGTGGCGATGATACGTCTGTAAATGGACCTAACCCCAGAATAAACAATCAATATGGTCAAATTGTTAGATGGACAGCAGATAAAGGTGATCATGCTTCATCTAATTTTAAATGGGATATATTTGCTTTAGTTGGAAATCCAGCTGTTCACAAAGGACCAAATGCTGGATCTAAAAACATAACTAAGGAAAATATGTTTAATGCTCCTGATGGAATTAAATTTGATTCTAAAGGAGGATTATGGATACAAACAGATGGAAAATACTCTAATTCAGGAGACTTTGCTGGTATGGGTAATAATCAAATGTTGTATGGTGACCCAAAGACAGGTGAGATTAAAAGATTTCTTGTAGGTCCTAATGAGGCAGAGGTTACAGGATTGACCTGGAGTAAAGATTACAAAACTATGTTTGTTGGTATTCAACATCCAGGTGAAAAAGGTAATTCTATATGGCCAGACGGACCTGGAACGGCTCCAAGATCTTCAATTATAGCTATTAGAAAAAATGATGGCTCTAGAATTGGTTAATTAACAATATACCCCTGAAATACGCTCGATACTGTTATCGAGCGTATTTTTTTTTATAAAACAAAAACATACCAATATGAGAGGCGTTATTAAATTTACCATTCTTAATTAATTTAATTATTTGATGATCTGAAACTATGTGGATTTTTATTCCTTTTTCAGGCTTTGAAATTTTAATAAGATTATTACAAAAAAAACCAGTAATTTTAGTGGTGAGTCGACCTGGTTCAGAATAAAACGAGGTAATTTTTCTCAATTTATTTCTTGATTTATATCCCGTTTCTTCAATTAATTCTTTTTTAGCAGATATTAAGGCTGTTTCATGTTTTTCAATGATACCAGATGGAAACTCAAAATTAATTTGATTTATAGGAATTCTTTTTTGTGAAACCAAAATATACTTGTTCTTAATTTTGGGTATTACGATTGAAAGGTTTGAGGTTTTTAAAAAATGATAAAATTCATTTTTTTTAAATTTTTTATTAATTAATTTAATATTGTTTGTTAGTTTTAAATTTTTCAATCTTTTTCTAAGAATAATTTTTTTGCGATATAAACAGCAATTAACATACCAATTAATTCTGCAATTATATAAAAAGGAGTGTTTAAATAACTTATACCAGTAAACGACTCTGTGAATGTT
>VFGU01000015.1 GCA_009392285.1 SAR202 cluster bacterium | reverse complement strand
AGCGCTGAAAGCATCTAAGTGCGAAGCCTGTCTCAAGATAAGATTTCCCATCTCTTTATGAGAGTAAGGCCCCCTGGAGACTACAGGGTTGATAGGTTACATGTGTAAGAGTGGTAACATTTTGAGCTAAGTAATACTAATGGTCCGAGGGTTTGACCCATTAAGAAAATCAACTTGTATTTATTCGTTTTTAGTTGCGGGGTGGAGCAGCGGCAGCTCGTTGGGCTCATAACCCAAAGGTCGGCGGTTCGAGTCCGCCCCCCGCGACCAGTTATATATATTTGTCTCTCGGTAGTTTAGGCAATATGGAACAACCCGTTACCATTCCGAACACGGAAGTTAAACGTTTTAGCGCTGACGATACTGCAAGTTTTGTGGGAAAATAGGTCACCGCCGGGAGATTTAAAATTTTTTAGGAGAATATTTGAATTTTAATAATGACAATCAGGAATTAAATAACTCTAATGATTTAGAGCCAGTTGATATAACAACTGGAATAGATACTATGGAGAGTCTAATTGAGGAATTCTCACCTAAACAGATACTCGAGAGAGGTGAAATAGTTGATGGCACTATTATTAGTGTTGAAAAAACCGGTTTAGTTGTTGATTTAGGCCAGAAATCTGAAGGTTTCGTGCCTAGAGGTGAAATGAAGACTCTTATTAATTCTGAAAACTATACACCTGGCTCATCAATAATTACCTATGTTATATTCCCTGAAACTCAGGAAGGGACAATTTTACTATCTGTTGATAGGGCTAAAGGAGAGCAAGGGTGGAAAACTCTTGACGTTGCTAGGCAAGAAGGAAAAACTTTAGTGGGCAAGATAATTGATAGCAATAAAGGGGGAGCTGTTGTTGAGTGTGAGGGAATACAAGGTTTCGTGCCTCTTTCTCAACTAATTGGCCCTGCAAGAGAATTATACACACCGTCAGGACCTCCTAAGCCAGGATTTATAGGCATGACTATTGAATTTCGAATAACAGAATTAAATCGAAGAAGAAATAGGGCAATATTTTCTGAAAGAGCGGCGCTTGAAGCAATAAAACTCAAAGTCAAATCAGAAAGAATCAAAGAGTTAAATGTTGGAGATGTGGTTAAAGGGAAGGTCTTGGGGACTTCAAAGTTTGGTGTATTTGTTGAGATGGATGGTGCTGATGGATTAATCCATATATCTGAGTTGTCATGGGACACCGTTATGGATCCAGAAAATTTTGTTCAAATTGGCACTACATTAGATGTGCAAATCATTAAAATTGATTTAGATAACTTAAGAATTGCGCTTAGTTTAAAGAGATTACAGCCAGAACCTTGGGATCAGATTTCATCTGAGATAAATGTGGGGAATATTATGCCAGGAACTATAACTAAGTTAGCATCCTTTGGGGCTTTTGCTAGAGTTCAGGGAGGATTAGAAGGTTTAATTCATCTTAGCGAATTAAGTTACGATAAAATAGAACAACCTAATGAAGTTGTAGAAGAAGGTCAAAAAGTTGAGGTTAAAATAATTAGAATTGAAGAAGAAAGAAAAAGATTAGGCCTTTCACTCCTATTAGATAAAGAAGCAACTCCTGAAGAAGAATCAGAAGAAGCAACTCCTGAAGAAGAATCAGAAGAAGCAACTCCTGAAGAAGAATCAGAAGAAGCAACTCCTGAAGAAGAATCAGAAGAAGCAACTCCTGAAGAAGAATCAGAAGAAGCAACTCCTGAAGAAGAATCAGAAGAAAAAAAATAAATCTATCAATTAGGTTAGAATAAATTGCACTAACATCTCATTATCCTGATATAATGATAGAAATATCTCGAAATACCGAAAGGAATTCGTATTTATGCCTAGTAGATTTGAAAAATTTTCAGAAAGAGCAAGAAAAGTTCTTGCACTTGCTCAAGAGGAAGCGCAGAGATTTAATCATAGTTATATAGGTACTGAGCATATATTGTTGGGTTTATCTCGTGAACCCGAAGGAATCGCCAGCAAAGTACTCGAGGTGCTTGGTATTGATGGGAAGAGGATAAGAACAGCTGTAGAATTCATTGTTGGCCAAGGGGATAATTCATCTAGAGAAGATATCGGACTTACTGACAGGGCTAAAAAAGTAATTGAATTAGCGGTTGATGAAGCAAGAAAACTAAATCATCATTACATTGGAACCGAGCATATTTTGATAGGTATTTTACGAGAAGGCGACGGAGTGGCCGCGGGAGTACTAGAAAATCTCGGAGCCAATCTTGAAGATGTGAGAATAGAATCAGAAAAAATTCTTTCCGAAAATATTTCTTCACCTGCCCCAGCAACCGCTAAAGTTAAATCAAAGACTCCTATGATTGACGAACTAGGGACTGACCTGACTCAACTTGCAAAGAATAATAGATTAGATCCAGTTATTGGGAGAGAAGAAGAATTAAAGAGGATGATACAAATTCTGTGCAGGAGAACTAAAAATAATCCTGTTCTGATAGGAGAATCAGGTGTTGGAAAGACGGCTATAGTTGAAAAATTGGCTCAAAATATTTTTGATTCTAATGTTCCTGAAATGATTAAATCTAAGAGAGTTATAACTCTTGATATTGGATCTCTTGTTGCTGGCACTAAATATAGAGGTGAATTTGAAGACAGACTAAAAAAAATAATCAAGGAATTGAAACAAAGCAAGGATTGCATTGTTTTTATTGATGAGATGCACACAATTGTTGGTGCTGGAGCAGCAGAAGGTGCAGTGGATGCAGCTAATATTCTAAAGCCTGCCCTTGCAAGAGGTGAGTTACAGATAATTGGTGCAACAACTATAAGTGACTACAGAAAAAATGTAGAAAAAGACCCTGCTTTAGAGAGAAGATTTCAGCCTGTTAAGGTAGACCCTCCAGATATTGATGCCACTATAAAAATTTTGATGGGAATAAAAGGTAAATATGAGGAGCATCACGGATTAGTAATAACTGAACAAGCCCTTAAAACAGCATGCATACTAGCAGATAAATACATTTCTGATAGATTTATGCCTGACAAGGCAATTGATCTGATAGACGAAGCAGGATCAAAGGTTAGGATTAACAATAGCACTGTCCCAGACACTGTCAGGAAAGCTTCAGATAAGTTAGATGAAATAAGAATAAAAAAAGAAGAAGCGATGAAAACTCAAGACTATGAAGTCGCTGCAGATTTAAGAGATGAAGAACTAAAGCAAGAAGCTAGGGCATTGAAGTTAAGAAAAAATTGGGAAAAAAGCTTAGATAACAACATGGAAGTAACCTCAGATGAGATTGCTGAAGTTGTGAGTATGTGGACCAAAATTCCTGTTACTAGGCTTGGAACTGAAGAGAAGCAGAGATTATTAGATATGGAAACTTCATTGACTGCAAAAGTGTCAGGTCAAAAAGATGCAATATCTGCTATATCTAAGGCAGTTAGAAGGGCTAGAAGTGGTATCAAAAATCCTTCAAGGCCTATAGGATGTTTTTTATTCCTAGGTCCTACAGGTGTAGGCAAGACTCATTTGGTTAAAAAATTGTCTGAATTCCTTTTTGGTGCTGAAGATAAAATGGTTAGGCTAGATATGTCTGAATATATGGAAAGGCATACAGTTGCTCGTTTGATAGGATCTCCACCAGGGTATGTTGGATTTGAAGATGGGGGTCAATTAACAGAAGCAGTTAGAAGAAATTCGTACACAACTTTATTATTAGATGAAATAGAAAAAGCGCACCCTGATGTTTTTAATATCTTGCTACAAATATTTGAAGATGGATTCCTAACTGACTCTAAAGGCAGAAGAGTTGATTTTAAAAATACTTTAATTGTAATGACTAGTAACTTAGGGTCTGACTTGATTAGAGATGACAGTGTATTAGGTTTTGCAAGTTCTTCAGGCAATGAAAATTCAAAAAACCAGTATGAATCAATGAAATCGAAAGTTTTAGATGAAGTTAAGCGATTTTTTAAGCCAGAATTTCTAAATAGAATTGACGATGTCGAAGTGTTCCACGCTCTATCCAAGGAAAATATTTTTGAGATAGTAGATTTATTATTAAATGAATTGCAATCTAGGGTACTGGATAATGGGTATGTATTGCAGGTATCTGACAAAGTTAGAGAATATTTAGTAGAAAATGGGTATGATCCTAAATTTGGAGCTAGGCCACTTAGAAGATTAATTCAAGATGAAATTGAGAATATTCTTTCTGAAGAATTTTTAAAAGACAGATACTTACCTGGTGATGTGATTGAATTAGATTTAATTGGTGAAAAGATAGCCGTCAATTTAGATGACAAGGTAAATTCAAACAGAGAAGCGTAAATCCATGAGGCAGTTATTATCCTCAGAAAGATCTTCTAATTCAATATCTAACAAACTTGTCGAACTTGAAAATTTTATAGCTTCTTATTCTAAGGTACTGGTTGCTTATAGCGGAGGTGTTGACTCATCATTGGTCGCTTTTGTTTCTTCTAAGGTGCTAAATAAAGGTAATGCAAAAATTATTCTTGCTAATTCTCCCAGTTTAAATTCAAGAGAATTAAAATATGCAAGAGAACTAGCTAATAAAAACGATTGGAATTACTCGGAAATAGAAACCAATGAGTTTGATAATCAAGATTATAGGAAAAACAATCCATCAAGATGTTTTTTTTGTAAGTTTGAACTTTATTCTTCTTTAGATAAAATTTCTAAAGAATGTGGGATTGAAGTTGTTTTTAATGGAACTAATCTTGATGATTTAGGAGATTATAGACCAGGTAATAAGGCAGCAAGCCAGATCAAAGTGGTTAGTCCTCTTTTGGAATGCAATATTTCTAAGTCAGAGGTAAGAGACATTTCATTATCTTTAGGTTTAGAGAACTGGAGTAAACCTGCTCAGCCTTGCTTAGCTTCTCGCGTTCCTTATGGCACTGAAATAACTATGAATATATTAAAACAAATTGAAGATGCGGAAAATTATCTACATGATTTAGGTTTTCGTAATTTTCGTGTAAGAAATCATGGCTCTGTAGCTAGAATTGAACTAGACGAATCTGATTTTAAGACGATATTAAATAAAAAATTGCGATTCGGGATAGATGAAAAATTTAAAAAACTAGGGTTTAAATTCGTTTCCTTGGACTTAAAGAGTTTTGAGTCTGGGAGTTTAAATAGTGAAATCTGAAAATCTACCATATTTTGAGTAACCAATTGAAAAAAGAAGACTTTCTATATTTTAACTTAAATGCTGGGGTAAGCGGGGATATGCTGATCGCTTCTCTGATTGATCTAGGCGTACCAGTTGAGAAGATAATAGATAATTTAAGATTAATTGACTCAAAGATTTCAATTAATACTAAAAGAGTTAATAGAGGGCCGGTTCAATGCGTATTAATTGAGCCTATTTTTCCAAAAGATTTACTAAATCATAAGTACAATTGGAAAGATCTATTTTCTGCAATAGAACCATTTAAAAAAAATTTAAATTTATATAAAAATGTAAAAAGCACTTTGGATTTATTAAAAGAATCTGAAGAAGAGGTTCATGGCGATGAAAATAATAATCCTCATGAGTTAGGCTCAATAGATACTATTTTTGATATTGTTGGATTCTATTCTTGTATTGAGTATTTAAATATCAATAACATATTCTCATCAGCGGTACCTTTTTCTCAAGGTAATGTGTCTATAGAGCATGGAATTGTATCTAGTTTGGCACCCGTAAGTTTGAATTTAGTAAAAAAAATTGATATTCCAGTGTTTGGTTTTAATGAAAAAGTTAATTTTGAATTTTGCACTCCAACTGGACTAAGCTTATTAAAAAATTTTAAATTTCATAATTTCGATTCCTCAAAAATTTTAAATACAGGGTTTGGTGCTGGTAATGCTGATTTTAAGGAAATATCAAATTCTATTTCCGTATCAATTATGAAACCAGATACAAATTTCTTAGAAAAATTATCTATAATCGAGACCAACATAGATGATATGAGTCCTGAAATAGTGCCATATTTAATGGAAAAAATATTCCATATAGGAGCAAAAGATGTTTGGTGTTCTAACATCTTGATGAAGAAGAATAGACCAGCCGTTATGATTTCTGTTTTATGCAATCAAGAGATAATAGAACAGGTAGTATCTATAATTAATAAAGAGACATCTACATTTGGTCTTAGGATAAGTTCTATAGATCGTGTAAGGTTTAACAGATCAGAAAAAAAAGTTTCAACAGAATATGGCGAAGTTAGGGTAAAATTAAAGTTGTCTGATGATAATGATGTTATTGGTTATCATCCTGAGTATGAAGATTGCAAGAATCTTGCAAAAATGCATAATATTCCTTTGAAAGTTATTTTCGAAGAAGCAATTAATCAATCAAAGAGAATGCCTCGGTAGCTCAATGGCAGAGCAGCTGATTTGTAATCAGCAGGTTGTGGGTT
>VFGU01000014.1 GCA_009392285.1 SAR202 cluster bacterium | reverse complement strand
AAATAATGATAGATGAAAAACCTGATTTATTTAAAAATATTTCATTTGTTTTTGGATTTCATATATGGAATCAGTTTGAAACAGGAAAATTAGCAGTAAATCCTTCTGGTGTTTTTGTAAGTGCAGATACCTTTCAGATTGAGGTTATTGGAAAAGATGGACATGGAGCTATGCCACATAAAAATGTTGATCCGATATATATTGCATCTAATTTAATTAATTCTGCTCAATCAATTGTAAGTAGAAAGGCAGATCCCTCTGATCTATCTGTAATATCATTTGGGATAATAAATGCTGGAACAGCAGCAAATATAACCCCGGAAAAGGTCACACTTAAAGGTACTATTAGAGCAGATAGTTTAGAGAGTAGAGAAATTTTGATATCTGAGTTGGAAGGCTTAGCAATAAATTTACCTAAAACTTTTGGTGCAAAAGGAAATTTTTCTTTGATTAGCGGAACAGGTCCTGTAGTAAATAATCTTTCTTTTTCGCAATATGTTTCTAAGTTAACTTCGAATTTATTTGGCGAAGAGTCAGCAATTACGGTTAGGCCGGTTAGTGTTGCAGATGATATGTCTGAATTTATGGGACTGGCACCCTCAGTTTATGCTTTGCTAGGGGGTTACAAGGAAGGAACAGAAATGCACCATAATTCTAAATTTGATTTTGACGAAAAATGTTTAGATTATGGAATTGAACTTATGATTAACTTGGTTTTACAAAAATTAAGTTAGACTACAGGAGAAGCCCCTCCATCAATATTAATAGCTGTGCCAGTAATATAATTTGCCTGTCCTGAACTTAAATAAGTGATAAGAGATGCGGCTTCTTCAGCTTCTCCAACTCTCTGACCTAAAGGCACATCCTTACCTAACTCTTGATAGAAATCATCTAATGTGAGATTAGGTTCATTATTCAATCTTTTCTCATATCTTTTCCTATGCTGACCTGATTTGAACAAACCTACACAAACTGTATTAACCCTTATATTGAAAGCGCTCAGTTCTTTAGAAGTGGCCTTTGTCATAGAAATACCTGCAGCTCTTGATACAGATGTTGGAATTGTGTTTGCTCCTGAAGCTTTTCCTCCAGGTGTAGTTATGTTAATTATTGAGCCTCCTCCTTTCTTTTTCATAGAGGGCACTACGCTTTGAATCATATAAATCGCACCATATAGCTTGGTTCCTATGTCATCTGACATAATTTCATCTGTAATATCCATAATAGGATGAGCTGAAGATGTGCCTGCATTATTAACCAAAATATCAATATCTCCATGTTTTTTGATCACTTTTTCAACGGATAACTTTATACTTTGTTGATCTCGGACATCTACAGAATATATATCAACTTCATTTGATGTTATTTTTTCTATTTCTGACTTGGATTTCATCAAATTCTCCATATTTCTAGCAAATATGGAAACTTTTGCGCCTTCTTCACTCATAATTCTTGCCGTTTCTTTCCCTATTCCATCACTACCTCCAGTAATTATTGCAATCTTGTCTCTTAAATCTAAATTCAATTTATCACTCCCTTTTGTTAATATAAGTCTTTTAATTATAAGCACCAAAAATGAATTTCATAAAATTTAAATTTAAAAGTAGCAATGCCTTGGACAATTGTCACAATTATTATGATTTCAGGAAATTAGCGAAAAAAAGAATTCCGTCTCCAATTTTTCATTATATTGATGGGGCAGCAGAAGATGAGGTAACTTACAATAGGAATTCGAGCGCATATAATGATGTGGATCTTGTTCCAAACGTTTTAAGGGGCGTTGAAAATATAGATTTATCAACAACAATTTTTGATAAAAAACTAGATTTGCCGTTTTTTTGTTCTCCAACCGCACTTCAAAGATTATTTCATTATGATGGCGAAAAGGCAGTAGCAAAAGCTGCAAAGAAGCTAAATACTATGTTTGGTGTATCAACTTTATCCACAATACCTGTAGAAGAGTTATCCGAGATTGATACTCCAAAATTATTTCAATTTTATTATCACAAGGACAGTGGCTTAAATGATGTTGTTTTAGAAAAAGCCAAAGCAGCAAAATTTGATGTTCTTGCTTTAACTGTAGATACCATTGTTGCAGGGAACAGAGAAAGGGACTTAAGGACAGGATTTAAATCTCCTCCAGAAATAACTCTAGGAAGTTTATTTGAATATGCAACAAAACCAAAGTGGGGGCTAAACTATACGTTTAGGAAAAAATTTGAATTGCCCCTTATAAAAGATCATGTTGAAGGGCTGTCTGATGTTTCAATGTCTATAAGTTCCTATTTTTCAAACTTTTTAGACCAATCTATGAATTGGAATGATGCTGAGCGACTTCGATCAAAATGGGGCG
The DNA here is from genome assembly GCA_009392285.1 of SAR202 cluster bacterium. GTDB lineage: Bacteria > Chloroflexota > Dehalococcoidia > Lucifugimonadales > Lucifugimonadaceae. Next base: position 8,243 of record VFGU01000014.1, on the reverse strand, counting down.
GACATTTTGCTTTAAAGGGAGTTATGAGTGCTGAAGATGCAAAAAAGGCTATTGATATTGGATGCACAGGGATAATTATTTCCAATCATGGTGGCAGGCAACTTGATGGATCAAGATCATCATTTGATCAGTTGAAAGAGATTGTGGATGCTGTCGAGGGTAAGATTGATATTATTGTTGATGGAGGCATCCATCGAGGCACCCACATGTTAAAGGCTTTGTCTATGGGTGCAAAAGCTGTTTCAGGTGGAAGATTATATTTATACGCACTTGCTGCAGCAGGTGAAAAAGGGGTTGAAAAAGCACTGAATATCTACAAAACTGAATTAGAAAGAGATATGAAATTAATGGGCGTGACTAAAATAAGTGATCTAAGCAGAGATAATTTAAGGTTTAGGCACCAATCAAGGTAAAATCACAGCCCTAGTTATAGATTTGTCAGCATGCTCTCCTAGCCAGTCAGACTTTTGGAAAGCCTCATTTATATCTTCTAACTTAAACTTGTGAGACACCAGTGAAGTTAAAGGATATTCTGACTTAGTCCTTTCTAAGAAATCTGCACATTTAGGTAAAATCCAAGGGTCGTAATGTTGGAAGTTCATCATTCTAATTTGATTAGAAACTAGAAAATTTGTATCTACATTAATAAAAGAATTTGGTGCAATACTTCCAATCTCCAAGTATTTACCCCTCATTCTTACCATTTTGAGCCCTTCTTCAACAACAGCGGGAAAACCTACCAACTCAATTACTATGTCTGCGCCTATTCCATTGGTATAATCATAAATATATTCTATTCTTTCGTCGCTGGATTGAATTTCAGAAATATTTATTGTTTTACTTGCACCACATTTTTCTGCCAATTTAAGCCTTGAATCATGACCATCTATCACAATTACTTCATTTGCACCCATACTCCTAGCAACAGCAGTTGCATAGATACCCAAAGCCCCTGCGCCTTGTATTACTACATTGTCACCAAAATTTACTTTTCCGAAGTTAAATGCCTCTACCACTTGGGCCAAAGCGCAATTTAGTGAAACCAAAGATTCATCGTTTAATGATTTAGGTGAATGAAAAATAAAGTGAGGGGACCTTAGAACATAATATTGAGAGAATCCAGAATTGCAATACTTGAAATCTTGGTAAGGTATTCGAGATCTATACTTGCATGCCCCAAATTCACCTTTTATACAGTTATAGCAACTCATACAAGGAAAGAAAAAAGGAAAAATAACCCTATCTCCCTCTTTTAAAGGTTTTTTCAGTGAATCAGTTTTCACTTTTTTACCCATGCTATGAACAATTCCAGTCATCTCATGGCCCATGGCTAGAGGTCCTCTTTCAGGGGAGTTTTTATCTCTTCCATCTCCTCTAGTCACATGTAGGTCAGATCCGCAAATTCCAGTTGCTGTTACACGAATTACTATTTCATCATCATCAGGTTTATAAACTGGAAGTTCTACAAGTTCCCATTTTTTTGGTTTATCATACCAAAGACCTGTTAGTCCTGATTCTGTCATAATAATCTCCTAATTTGCTATCTAAAATGAGATTATTATTACATAATTAAAATATCAAATTAATATTGTAATGAACCATAAATACGTATGTATAGAATGTAATAAAGAATTTGAAGCAGATTTTTTTAAGTTAAAATGCGAAGAATCTGATTATTCTTGCTTTGATATTAAGTATTACAAGAGTAATGCAAATTTTCCTGTTTTGCCGTCGCCCCTTGATATAAAAAGCTTAGGGGAGGGGAGCACTCCTGTAGTTAGTTTTAAAGATAAATTCTCTGATTTAGGTGACTTTATATTTAAGTTAGAGTATTTTTCACCAACTGGTTCTTTTAAAGATAGGGGGACATCTTTGCTTTTATCCAAAGCAAAAGAGGTGGGAATAAAAGAATTTGTTGAAGATTCTTCTGGCAATGCAGGGGCCTCTATGTCGGCATATGCAAAAAATTTAGGTATGAAGTGCCATATATTTGTCCCTGATCAAACTCCGTTAAACAAAAAAAGTCAGATAAAGATTTTTGGGGCAGAATTACATAATGTCCCAGGTCCTAGACAGAACTCTACTATTGCTGCAAAAGAATTTTGTGACAAGACCAGCATTCCCTATGTCTCCCATAATTATAATCCTTATTTTATTGAAGGAATGAAGTCTTTTGCTTATGAGATCTTTGAAGAATTTAATGACAGAATAACTGATATTGTTATTCCAGTCGGAAACGGATCTCTTCTTATAGGCGCCTACAAAGGATTTAAAGAGTTAAAAAATCAAGGCTTGATAAATAAAATTCCTAAATTACACTGCATCCAAGTTGAAGGTTTCTCTCCTATATCTAACAAATTTATGAACTTGGATTGGGAATTTGATGTAAACTCCAAAACTTTAGCAGGGGGAATAGCTGTTTCTGACCCTCCAAGGATTAATCAGGTTATTGATGCTATAAAAGAGTCTGAGTCTGAATGTGAAATTGTTTCAGAAGAGAAAACATTAAGTTGGCATAAAGAGATTGCCAGTTGGGGCATTCTGTCAGAAATAACATGTGCAGCTGCACTAGCGGGAACTGAAAAATTATTAAATAGAGGTGTGATTGGAAAAGATTCTAATGTGATTGTGCCTATTACTGGATCGGGCTTAAAAGATTTATCGAACGTTAAAATCTAAATTTTTTTTATAGCCTTTTTAAACCCTTCAAGAGAATTTTTTATTACAGAATCATCTACACTGTACGAAATTCTAAAATACCCTGGAGCTCCAAACCCTGTTCCAGGAACTACTAATATCCTTTCCTTCTTTAATAGTTCAGTAAATTCGATATCATTTATTGGTGATTTGGGGAACAAATAAAATCCTCCTGATGGCTTAATAATCTTATATCCATAGTTAGTCAATTCAGTATAAAAATAGTCCCTTTTTGCCTTATATTTACTTATATTTACTATAGAGTTAATCGAATTTTCTACAAGCCTTTGACCAATCGCAGGTGCACTTACGAATCCTAGGGTCCTATTTGAAAAATTAAGTGCTTCTATAACAGTTTCTTTTTCATTTAATTTTTCACCTAGGGCGATAAAACCAACTCTTTCTCCGGCTATACTTAAATCTTTTGAAAAAGAAGAGGCTATAATGCCGTTTTTATGTAGATCAAAGATAAATGGTTGTTTTTGATTTTCATATTCTAAATATCTATAAGGTTCATCACTTATTATAAAAATGTTCGAATTAAATTTAGACTCCGACTCTGAAGCAAGTTCACATATTTCTTTTATAATTTTTTCTGAATAAGTTATTCCAGTTGGATTATTGGGTGAATTCAAGATAATAGCCTTAGTTTTAGGGCTCAATAATGATTTTAAGCCATCCATTGAGGGAGTAAAATCTTCCTCAAAATCACAAAATAAAGACTTCCCCCCATGATTATCAACATAAAATTTATATTCAGGAAAAAAAGGTTTGAAAATTATAACCTCTTCGCCTTGATTAAGTATAGAATGCAATATGACATTTATTGCACCTGCAGCCCCTGATGTCATCAAAATATCATCTGAGTTTAGGTTAGATTTGCTTTGCTCAGAAATTTTTTGAGATATTTTAGACCTTGTACTTTTAAAGCCAGAATTTGGCATGTATCCGTGTATTCCTTTAATTCTTGACTCTGATATTTCTTTTAAAGATTCAAAGAACTCTTCTGGTGGATCTAAAATAGGATTTCCGAGAGAAAAATCGTAAACATTTTTATGTCCATATTTCTCCTTGAGGTTTAGCCCTTCCTCGAACATTTTTCTTATCCATGAACTGTCACTCATGAATTGTTTTATTTTATTTGAAATTGTCATTTTAATAATATGGCGCCCCTGGAGGGATTCGAACCCCCGACCCACTGCTTAGAAGGCAGTTGCTCTATCCCCTGAGCTACAGGGGCGCTTAAGCGTAAGTCATTCTAAATTATTTGAGGTATTTTTGATAGTTAAATAAGCCCTTTGATTTTTAGCTATTCGTGCAGGATTGTGTTAAAATTGGAGCCATCAAAATTTAAAACAAAAAAGAGATAGAGTAAAAATGAAAAAAATATTTATATTCAAATATCTTAAAATAGTCTTAATTTTATCAGCTTTATTTACTGTAATTGCTTGTGGTGGCACAGACGAGATTGCTGAGAAAATGGATGATATAAAAGGTAATGTCGAAGAAAAAGTTCAAGAAAAAACTGGGAAATCAGATGATTCTGACTCAACTACAGAAAAGAAAGAAGTTCCTAATCTAACCGGAGAGTTAAGTGTTGAGGTTTCTGTAGAGTTAGCACCACTAACACTTTCTATTCTTGAAGGTAAAGCACAGTTTAATATGAAAGATGGACAAGGTTGGATTGATGCGGTTGATGCACAACCGATAGAACAAGGCTGGGGTGTTAAAACATTAACTGTTTCTACCGCTGTTTTAAATTTTGAAGATGGAAGTATGGTTCTTTTGGAGCCAAATACAGAACTTGATATATCTCTTTATCAGTTAATAAATGGCGGAGTTTCCCAAGGAGGGGAAAGGCACGTTAATTTGAAAATAGTTAATGGTGGAGTAGCTTTTGATGTTGTTCCGGCAGAATCTCCTCCAAATACTTGGGCGTTTCTAACCCCTGATGGAGCCGTAACTATTCAGGGTACTGGAGGATCATTATCAAGAAGAGTTGGAATGCAGGAAGAATTATCTGCTTGTAGTGACGCTGAAGTTGCAGATGTTGCTGCTTGTGATGGAGATACTAAGGCAGCTACTGTTGATACCAAGATTGAATTGCTAGAAGGTACAGCTACTATGGTTAGGATGAAATCCGAAATAGATTTAGAAGAAAGCGCAGCGAGTGACGAAACAGTTGCTGCTAAAGAACTTCAGGCAATGGTTGTTAAGCCTGGAGTTGCGTTTCAGTCAGTAGAAGAAAAACCTGTTACAGCCGAAATGATTGAAGCTGACCCTCTACTAGCTGCAGATGTAGGGTACATAGTATCTTTGGCGGGAACTGAAGTATTTGATGAAGAAGTTTTAGATGTTGCTGCAGAGGTAGCTCTTGAATCCGATGCAGTTCAACAAGATTTAGCTATCCTTCAAGTGGCAGCATTAGCTGGACCCGAAGGAGTTGAAGCTATTGCAAATGAAGGAAATATTGATGCTGCTTTAGCAATAACTAACGAAGTTTTTCAAGAAGAATCTGTATTAGACCCAGATTTGTTATTACCTGTTCCAATCGATCAAGTTCTTGAAGCTTCTGATGGCCTACAAGAAGGAACAGCATTAAAAGCTGTGGATGAGGATGCTGCTGATTTAATGGTTGAGGCTGCTGAACTACAGGAAGCAGTTGCAAATGGTGAAGCAACCGAAGAAGAATTATTAGCTATACAAGAAGATTTAGTTGCTACTATAGGTGACTTTGAAGGTGCAACTGTAGTAGAAAATACTGCAGGCATAGATACTGTTACTGGAGGGGAAATAGGTTTTGAGGGTGCTAAAAATGCCTTTAAAGAAAAATTTCTACCTCCTATGCCAGAGCCACTTTATGATGAGAGCGGTAACCAGATAGGTGTCAAGGAGCCTGATCAAGTTATTTTTGATCCGAGTGGTAATCCTATTGGAAAGAAAATGGGTGATATGGTTGCAACTGATGTTGAAGGAAATGAAGTTGCAGGAAAAGTTCCAGATGTGTTTTATTTGGGAGACAAAACTGGTGAAGACAAATTGGTTGCTACCACATTCTTCAATGCGTTTGCTCCTAAGGCTCCAGTTCAAGGTACTGCAGGTGCATCAGCTGGACTATCCCCGATACCTCTTTCCACTTTCGATCCAGATGGAAACTTAGTTCCTACAATCATTGAGTTTGATTTATTTGGAAATCCCAAGGGAAGCATCCCTCTAGACCCTGCTATTATGAAGACGCCTTCAGGTGCTGCTCCAGAGCCTCCTAAAATACCTGCATTAGACTATAACGCTGATGGAACTCTGGCAGTTGTAAACGAAATGCCTTTCCTTTCAGTTGATAGTGTTACAGGAGAATTTCAAGAATTTATGATTCCTAGCCCAATAGTTTTTGGTAAGGATGGAGAACCTGTGGGAATGGCTGCAGGAACAACCATTGGTATTGGATCTGATGGATTTAGTGGATTAGAAGCTGGTGAGATTATAGGAAAAGATTTCTTTGTTGAACAATCCGCTGCAATGCTTGAAAGAACTGAAGCCGGTATAGGTGGTGGACCAGGGATTGAATTCGATCCTGGATTAGTACCTGGTACTGGTGAAGCACCGGTAGATCTGTTTGATGCGATTGCTTTTATGAAAGACGGAGGCAGACCTAGCGATAGGGCGATAGAACAATCCGCTGATAAATGGATTATTCCTGAAGAAGACGCAGTATTCTTTAATGCCGATGGAAACCAGATGACGGGTCATGAATTTAGACCTCAAGAAGTATTCAGAGATGCATCTGGGGATGTTTCAGGGTTTAAACCAATAACGGAAATGTCTTGTTTATCGCCTACATGTTTCGCAGCGGCATCTCAAGATGAATCTTTACTTGATAAGTTAGAAGAAAAAATCCAAGTAGTAACTATGGATGCGTCTGGTAATTCTGTTGTTGCAGATATCCAAGGTAAAGTGTTATTTACAGAAGATGGAAATATGGCTGGATTTATGCCTCCTCCAGTAGTAGTAACTGGACCAGGCGGTGGACCGGCTACTTTTGCTCAAGAAGATGTTTCAATGTTTACAGCCGCAATGATGGAAGGACCTAAAGATATTTTTGGTGGCCCTACTACATTTGGTGGCCCAAGTGGACCAGGCCCAGGTGCCCCAGGTGGATTTACATTTGGACCAGCAGCAGGCGGCCTAGGTATGGAACCTCCTCCAGCTTTTGGTATAAATCCTGCACAAGCAGGTGAATTTAAAGTGTTTGGTAGAGGTGGATCTGACTTAATAGAAGGTCAAGATATAGTTATGGAGATTCCTGACGATTATATTGATCCATTTGCAACTGCATCAGGCCCAAGAGGTGGATTTGGTGGACCAGGTGGACCAAGTGGCCCTCCTTCTATAGCCCTTGGATTTGGTGGACCAGGTGGCCCAGGTGGCCCAGGTGGCCCAGGTGGCCCAGGTGGCCCAGCATCGGCCACATCATTCTTGACTCCAGAATTTGGAGGAGCAGTATCTGCTGATGGAACATTTACATCTGCAGCCAACTTTGCAGGTCCGGCAATTGCTTTCGAAGGACCAAAAACAGACTTTGAATTTGGTGCTGCATTTGGTGGTGATGTTGATTTCGTAGCTGACCCAGGCGCAGCATTTTTTGAAGAAAAGAGAGAAAGGCTAGATGAGACTGCTGACATGTTCATGGCAGCTACAGAATCTAGGTCAGAATCAGTTAAAGGATTATTTGAAGACGCAGGATTAATTTCTGATGGTCCAAGAACCTTTGATGTAACTCTTGGCCCAGGTGGACCAGATAGCCCAAGTGGGCCAGGCCCAGGTGGCCCAGATGGCCCAGATGGCCCTATGATCGGAATTGGGCCAAGACCTGATTTTGGTGATATGCCTCCAGGTGGAGGGGCAGCAGGTGGCTTCGGAGCTATGTTTGGCGCAGCTGAAGATATGCCTCCAGGTGGCCCAGATGGCCCAGGTATGACACCTCCTCCAAGTACTAATATTTTTGATGTTATGGAAGACCCTAATGCTTTATCTGGAGATCAGATTGCAGATGTGTTCTTTGCCCCCCCTGCCTCAGAATTTGTGCCAGGAGGATCGTTTGAAGGTGAGGCTCCAGGTGCTGGACCAATGGGTCCTGCAGCCGCAGGTGGTGGAGGATCTTTTGGCGGAACATTTGCTCCAGGATTGTTTGATAATCTTCCAGACGACCTTAAAGATGATTTAAAAGATGAATTGCCTCCAGGTGGCCCAATGGGTCCTGCAGCCGCAGGAATGGGATCTATGTTTGATTCTGCTCCAACCCCAGGAGGACCAGGAGGACCTGATTCTCAATCTGCAATGGGTCCTACAGCCACAACAGGTGGCCCAGGAGGACCAGGAGGACCTGATTCTCAATCTGCAATGGGTCCTACAGCCACAACAGGTGGCCCAGGTGGACCAGATGGCCCAGGTGGCCCAATGGGTCCTACAGGTGGTGGTATGCCTGGTGATATGACTACAGGTGGTGGTATGCCTGGTGATATGACTACAGGTGGTGGTATGCCTGGTGA
>VFGU01000013.1 GCA_009392285.1 SAR202 cluster bacterium | reverse complement strand
CTCCAGTAGCCGAAGAGGCTCCTAAAGAGGAAGAAACTCCAGTAGCCGAAGAGGTTAAGCCCGTTGAGCTTGGATTTGATGAGTTTAGGCCGGGAGATAATATAACCGTAAATTTGAAAATTATTGAAGGTGATAGACAGAGAACTCAGTCCTTTCAAGGGGATGTTATTAAGGGAAGATTTATTAAAGATAATCCTCCATCCATATCATCTACTTTTTTAGTAAGAAGAATAGCTAGTGGGGTAGGGGTAGAAAGGATTTTTCCATATTTTTCACCTGTTATTGAATCTGTAAAACTTAATAGAAGAGGAAAGGTTAAGCAGGCAAGAATTTTCTATATGAGAGAGAGATCTGGGAAGAGCGCAAGAATTAAAGAAAGAAGAATCTAGGAGATGCCAATTCGTCCTATTTTGACTTTTCCTAATAGCCTTTTACGAAAAAGAGCAAAACCAGTTAAAAATATTGATAATGAAATTATGAATTTGATTAGAGACATGAAAGAAACTTTGACTGAGGCTTCTGGAATCGGGTTGGCAGCTAATCAAGTAGGGGTGCTGAAAAGAGTTGTAGTAATTTCTAATTCTCCAGAAAGTGATGCTGTCGCATACATAAATCCTGAGATAACTCATAGAACTGGAAAAAGAGATGTAGTAGAAGGATGTCTTAGTTTTCCTGGTTACTCTGGAATTGTTACTAGATCTGTTTCTGTATCTGCAAGATATCTTGATGAAAGTGGTGGAAAAATAAAAATTGCTGCAGATGAACTATTAGCACAGGCTCTAGAACATGAAATTGATCATTTAAATGGAATCTTGTTCTTGGATCATTTAAAAGAGCATGAAAAATTATCTATGACCACTCCTGAATACAGACCTCACACTCATGATATAAATGTATCTGTAAATGTTCAGAACAATCAAGGTGAACCTGAATTTAATAAAAAATTATATACTAAGATTGGTATAGATGATCTGAAATTAGCTTTAGATAGGGCAGAAATAATTAAGGATGCAGAGTAGATAAATGATTAAGATAAGGACAATAGTTTTTGCATCAATTATATTTTTAATTGCAATTTTTTCTATTTCATTCAAGGTTATTGATATAGATTTGCCTGGGTTGGATATAAAAAGAGGGGACTCAGAAACTTTTCTAGGATTGACTTTAGGTCTAGATCTTAAAGGAGGAACTCACTTAGTTTATGAAGCCATACCCAATAACGGTTCTGAATTAACGTCTGATGACATGGAAGGAGCCAGAAGAATATTAGAGAAGAGAGTTAATTCTTTTGGGATATCCGAATCTTCTGTTCAATTAGTTGGTTCTGGTACAGGTGTTCCTACTAAAATACTAGTTCAATTGCCAGGATTACAGCAAATAAATATAGCTGTCACAATAGCAGGTCAAGTTTCAGAAAAGGAATTAGAAGATTTAGTTTTGAATTTGGGTTATGAGGAGTTAAAAATTTCTCAAATTGAAGGATTAGATGGCAGATTTGTAATTAATGGGCCCAGAATAAAAAGAAATGATGGAGAAACTGATCCAGTTATATTGTTGTCTGAACTTGATAAATCATTTCCTCTGTCTATGATATTGGCTTATACATCTCTAGATGATGAGAATCAATCTATTACTGTGCCCACAGTAGACCAAGTAGAGGCTGCTGCATCATTAACTGGAGAGAATGACTACAGCATTGAAGACCTGTCTCAAGGGGTATTTAGAATAACTTTTCCTTCTTATGTACCTAGATCTGGAGACATAAATTATAGATTTCTAGATCAAGCTGAAACATCTTTATTGGCAGCACCTTTTGAAGAGATTGGAGCATTATTTCAAGCATCAATTTCTGGAGGTATATCTTCTTGGAGAATTTCTGGAGGAGTAGAAGAGGCAAAAAAACTGATTGGAGAAACTGCTCAGTTAGAGTTTAAAGAAAGAGATTGCTTACCTGTTGAGAATGAAAATAATGAAGAGGTTTGGCCGCCAGATAATTTGTCCAAAGAAGAGTGGATACAGGTAAGATGTATCATCCCTACTTATTACGAAGATAAGGCGGTTGCGTTATCTGGAGGGGACCTTGTAGATGCCTTCCCAGATGTTCAACCTGGAATTACAAGACCGGTAGTTTCAATTGTTTTTGATGAAGACGGCGCAGATGAGTTTTTTGATATAACAAGTAGAGTAGCTAAAAATCAAGATTTACTGGCTATTTTTTTAGATGGAGAGCCATTAGTTGCTCCAAGTGCTAGTTCGGGTATTACTGGAGGAAGAGCATATATTCAAGGGCCAACTTTTGACAGCGAAAGCGTAAAAACAATTTCCATTCAATTAAAATCTGGAGCCCTGCCAGTTGGGTTAAGTTTAATTCAGGAAAGAAATGTAGATGCATCATTGGGTTCTGACTCACTAAGGAAAAGTTTAATCGCCGGTGGTGCAGGTTTAATATTGGTTTTAATTTTTATGATTAGTTATTATCGAATCCCTGGCATAATTGCATCATTATCATTGGTTTTTTATGCAACTCTATTACTTGCAGTTTTTAAATTGATACCAGTTTCATTAACTTTATCTGGAGCAGCAGCAGTTATTTTATCTATCGGGGTGGCTGTTGATGCAAATATTCTAATTTCTGAAAGAACTAAAGAGGAAATCCGGTCAGGTAGAAATATTTTTTCTTCAATAAATGAAGGCTTTAGTAGGGCATGGCCCTCAATAAGAGACAGTAATGTATCTACTATTATAATTTGTGTGGTTCTATATTGGTTTGGAGATAGGTTTACTACGAGTGTAATACAAGGTTTTGCACTTACTCTTGGTATTGGAGTAATAATAAGCATGTTCACTGCTTTTACTATCAGCAGACTATTGATGAGAATTGTATCTAAAACAGCACTAGGAGAAATGCTTAATTTCTATGATCCCGTAGGAAAAATTTTTAGCAAGAAAGATTAAAATGATAGATGTAGTTGCAAAAAGAATATGGTTTTTAGGTTTTTCGTTAGTAATATTTGTTATTGGAATAATTTCTTTGGCTATCCCTCCTAATCTTAATTTAGGAATAGATTTTCTATCAGGAACTGGGATTACAGTAAGTTTTGAAAAAGAAATAAACACAGAGCAGATCCAAAGTGAATTTAATAGTTTAGGCTTAAGTTCAACTAATACTCAGTCTTTAGGAAATGACACATTTTTTATTAGAACTGAAAGATTATCAGATTTTAGTAATTCAGATGATACTTCAAATGTGTCGAGAGAAGATGTAGAAAATTCTTTAAAGAAAATTGATGATCAGTATAAAATTCTTGAAGTTGAGACGGTTGGGTCTAAAGTAGCTGAAGGAACTATTAGAAATTCTATAGTAGCAGTAACCGTTTCTTCTTTATTTGTGATGATATATATTCTTTATGCCTTTAGAAAACTTGAAAATTCAATTAGATTTGCACTTTCAGCTGTTTTTACATTAATTCATGATGTTATTTTAGTTACCGGTTTATATGCTCTATTGGGGCACTTATTTGGGTTACAAGTTAATTCAGTTTTTATAGTAGCCATCCTTACTGTAATTGGATATAGCGTAAACGACACAATAGTTATTTTTGATCGAATAAGAGAAAATAATTTGAAATTTTCGAGTTCTAGTATTTCTCAAAACATTAATAGATCTATTAATGAATCAATTACAAGGTCTCTGGGCACCAGTATAACTACTTTATTAGTATTGTTATCGATGCTACTTTTAGGTGGATCTACTTTGAGAGATTTTTTGGTGGTTCTGATATTAGGAGTGATAGTTGGTACATATAGTTCTATATTTGTCGCGTCCCAATTTTTAGTTTTCTGGGAACAAGGGTTTAGAAATAAAAACCTATAAACTGATTTCTTCGGTGAATTTGCTAAAAATGTAGTCACTCAAAAGTTTCCCCTTATTAGTTAAGGATGTACTTTTTGAATTGGATTTAATTAAAAAGTTATTATTCAATTCTTCCAGCATATCTCTGAATTTTAAAGTAAAAACATTATCAAATTTTCGTTGAAAATCTTCATGCTCTATACCTTTCTTTAGTCTAAGATTAAGCATTACATATTCAATCATTTTTTCTTCTTCAGTCATTGTGCTTATTTCACTATATAACTCATCTGGATTAATCTTATTTTTACATAATTGAATGTATTTTTTTAAGGATGAAATATTTTTCATTCTTCTGCCATCTATATGAGACGATGACCCGGGGCCAAAGCCTAAATAGTTCTCTGAATTCCAATACCTCAAATTATGAATAGATTCTCTATCTTTTTTAGCCCAATTTGAAATTTCATACTGAGAATAATTATTGTTATTTAATATTTCTTTAGTTAAATTGAACATATTTATTATTTCATTTTCTTTTGGTTCAAATATTCTTCTTTGGTTTAGATCTTTATAGAATTTTGTTTTTGGTTCAAAAGTTAGTAGATATGTGGATAGATGTGGAAACGAAAAATTAAGAAACATTTTTAATGAGTTTTCCCATTGAGTAAGCGTTTGACTAGGTACACCAAAAATTAGATCTAAATTAATATTATCTATATAACTATTTGATAAGAGTTCTAATGATTTTATTAATATTTCAGAATCATGGTTTCTACCTAATTTTTTCAAGATTTTGTTATCAAAACTTTGCCCACCTACACTTACTCTGTTTATGCCAATTTCTTCATAAAGCTCTAGTTTAGAATCGTCTAGATCAGCAGGGTTAATTTCAATGGAAAATTCAAATTCATCATCTAAGTAATAATTATTCTTTATAGAATCAAAGACTGATATTAAATCTTGATTGTTTATATAAGAAGGAGTTCCTCCTCCTAAAGATATAGTAACGATTTTTGAATTTTTAAATTCCTTTGAATTGATTTGGATTTCTTTAATTAATGATTGAGTAAAATCAGGAATTAATTCATCAACTTTTGAGTATTTATTGAAATCGCAATAGGGGCAAATTTTTTCACAAAAAGGAATGTGTATATATATTGAAAGATCTTTATGGGGTCCAGAGATTTGATTTTTCTTGAGGATCTTCATCTTTAGGTGCTGCTGGTTTTTGTTGCTCTGATTGAGATGCAAGCGATTCTTGGTTGTCTTGAATCCATCTATTCATTTTATCCAGCGTAGGAGGAATTATATTAAACATCTCAATGTCTTCAGCAAATTTATGTCCCCCAGAAGATATTATAAATAAAGCCGCTTCACTTTCTTTTAATTCGTTTATTTTATCAGTTATATATTCTTCTCTTTTTATAGCAATTGATGAGTAATTTTCTTCAACAATTTTCTTTACATCTTCACTAATAAAACCTAATTGAGCAATCCTTGTCCAATCAATTAAAGTTTTGTATATATTTTCGTCTTCTATAGGCTTGTATTTAGATCCAGATTTTACTCTCTCTTTTACCATATTAATGCAATCAGGATTTGAATCAGAGATAGCTTTTGATGTTTCTTCGAACTCTTGCCACATACCTTCTATATATATATGGGAAATAATTCCAGCGGTTTTTTCTAATTTATCTAATTGCTCTGAGATCGAGACCCAATATTCTTCAAGTAAAACATTAAACTCTTTATTTTCAGGAAAATAATTTTGGATATTTTGGACTAAATATAATTTTCTTTTTAAGGCGGAGTTATCTGCAGAGGGTTTTTCTATTTTACCTAATTCTTCACTCATTACTCTCCTCTTGTTATTTATACAGAAAAAAGAAAGTTTACTACATCTCCTGATTTTATGATGTAATTTTTCCCTTCCCCTTTTATTAAGCCCTTATCTTTTGCTTCTTTTTCATTTGAAAATTTTAATAAATCTTCGATATTTATTACTTCTGCCCTAACAAATCCTCTAGCAATATCACTATGTATTTTGCCTGCTGCTTCTACCGCGCTTGAACCTTCCTTAATAATCCAAGACCTACATTCTTTTTTTCCAGCTGTTAAAAAACAAATCGAATTTGAAACTTTTAGTAAGTTGTTAAAAATGGAATCAAAATCATTTAAAGTTATTTCAGAAGCATTTCTGAATTCTTCTGCTTCATTGTCATTCAATCCAATCATGTCTTCTTCAAAGCCTAGGGGCATTTGTATTAATAATGAATCTTTTCTGATTAAGGGTGCTATTTTGTCTAATTCTGGCTGTGGAATACTTTGATTTTCATCTGTATTAATAATCACCATCATAGGCGATTTTGAGATTAAAAATGAACTGCCTATTGCCGCTCTATGAGCCTCAGTATAAATTTCAGAACTATAGGGTTCACCTTGCTCAATTAACTTTGATACTTCTTTTAATGTTTGTATATTCTTTTGGTTAATTTCCCTTTCCTGTTTTGTTAGAGATTTGAATGACTTTTCTATATTCTCTATCCTCTTTTCTATTATCTGTACATCTATAAGCCTAGATTCAATTGTGAATTGCTCCAGATCATTTTCAAGCCCAACTTTTCCATAAGGATGAGGTACAGAATCGTTTTTGAAAGATCTAATAACTAAAATCACTCCATCATACTTCTGGATTTCTTGTAAATATTTTTTTTCAATAAAGTCACTTGATGCATCAAAATTTAAATTAGTTGCTGGGTCAGTTATATCAATTTCTCCATTTACTTTTTTATCAGTTTCGTGCCATTTTGAAACTCGGTCTAAATTTTTGTCTGGAACTTTTACCGTTCCAACCCTTATATCAGGATAAATATCCTGCCTTGCAGATTTAGTTAAAGCATTGAATAAAGCTGACTTGCCACTTTTGGGCAGTCCCATAATTAAGAAATTCATTTGTGTTATTTTTTAAGTAATTAGTTAATATTAGAATTTAATATATATATTATAAATTACTATGGAAATTAAAGTTATTTGTGGCACAAATCATTTTTTGATTGAAGAAAAACTTAAACATATAAAAGAAAATAGTTTAGGGGAAGTATTAAGAATTGAAGGTTCTGATATTTCAAAAGATGAACTTTCCGTTTCTTTATCTTCTTTTTCAATGTTTGAAGAAAAGAGAATTCAAATAATAGATAGTTTTTTAATAAGGATAATTGATGAAGAAAAGACTGGAGATTGGGATAATTTATTTACTGAAATAATTCCCCCAGGATCCCCTAATAGTATTTTCTTTGTTGAAAAATTTGAAGATGAAATTGAACTAAATTTATTTTTAAAAAAGAAAATTGTCACAGATTTAAATTGTGAAATTGAAGTTGTTAATACTCCATCCGGTAGAGGGGGTTCTGCAAAAATCACAGATTGGATTAGATCAAGAGAAAAAGATTTAGGTTTAAATTTAAATAATAACCAGAGAATGTATATGACTTACGAGTCAAATAAAGATTATTCTTTACTAGATAATGAGTTAAAAAAGTTAGCGATTTTTTCAAAAGGAGAAGCAATTTCTGACAATGATTTTACTCAATTAGTTTCTTTTTCAAAGAACTATAAAATATTTGACCTTCTAGATATGTTTTTTGCTAATAGAGTTAATGAGATATCTAAAATTATCAATAACTTGTTTTCCAGTGGAGTTAAATCAAATGAAATTGTTGCTTTAATGAATTCAGAAATTCATAAAGTATTGCAGATTAAATACTTAATAATTGAAAAAAAATCAGTTCAGGAAATTTCTCAAATTACTGGGATAAAAAGTAAATATTATTTTGACAAACTCTTCTCCACTGCAAAAAATATAGACCTTTTAAGACTAATTGATACTCAAAACTCTCTTTTGCAATTTGATGTGAAAAGCAAAACTCAGAGGTTTGATCAAGATTTAGAACTAGAACTATTGTTAATTTCAAAATGATGTTAAAAAATTATTTATTTCCGTTAATTATTATTTTTTTATTGGGTTGCAATAGTGAAGCACCTAAAGAAGATTTTTTAGAAGAAAATTTAGAAATTGAAGCTACCGAAAATCAGTTAGATAGCGTTTATCATTATGTTAGGGCACATAGATATCTAGAAATTAATAATCTTAGTGCGGCTGAAAACAGATTTAAAAAAGTTGTTGAATTAGAACCTGATTTTGCAAGAGGGTTTCTTGGTTTAGCAAATGTTAAATATTTAACAAATCAAATAGAAGAAGCGAAAGAATTTAATAATAAAGCCTTAAGACTTAAGCCTAACTTAGAAGAGGCTATATATCTAAATGGATTGATGTACAAAAAACTAGATAAATGTTCAAAGTTTTTAAAAAATAAAGATTATAAGTCATATTCTTACCCTCCTTTAATTCTAATATTAGGTTTATGTTTTGAAATAGAAGGTAAAAGTAAAGAAGCCAAAGAAATATTTTCTATCAATGAAATTAAATCAATAAAAACAAATCTTTTAGAAGCAGAATATGAATTTTATCTAAATAATTATGATAAATCTTTAGGTTTAATTGAAGAATTTATTAATGAAAATGAAAATGCAGAATCATATTTGCTTATTGGCAAGATATTTCTTAATCAAGATATGAAAAAAGAAGCAAATGAAAATTTTAAAGAAGCTATGGATATAAGCAAAGAGCCAAAAATTCCTATATATTACTCAGAGGCTAAAGCTTTGCATGAAGAAACAAAAAATGATTAATTTGAAATTATATCTTTAGTTAAATCAAGTAATTCTTGGTATTTAGCAAACCCTTCCAGTTTATATTTTAATATACCCTCCCTGTCTAAAAAGAATATCCATGGCTCTGTGGGCAGTTTCCATGATTTAGTTGGCTCAGTGATTTTTAAAGAATCTAAATCATTTAAATTTTTGCCAATGAAGTTCTCATATACCTCTACATGAATATAATTGCAATTAGGATAGTTAACTGAGATTTCTTTTATGTGGTCTAATAATGGCCCGCAAGTTCCAGATACACATAATGCTGGGGTAGAAAAAATAATAATTGTTGGTAATTTGTTTTTAATTGCATCTAAATAATTAATCTTATAAAAATTTATATTTGGATTTGGGTCTGAAGAAATATTTTTTATATCTTCTATATTATCTGCTGTTTTTGTACTAATTACAGGAGGAGTAGATCCTATTTTTGGCGTTAAAGATTCTTTATTAACTTGAAAAAGTGCTGTTCCATAAGTTTTATTATTTCTAGTAGCCTTAACCTCAAAATTTCCAAAGTCATCAAAAATAGTTTCGGAATAATATGCTCCTTTTCCTGTAAACCATTCTTCATAAATTGGGTCAATTCTTTGTATTTTATTCGAATTCAAGTTTCTAATTATTACTTCGTCAAGTTCTTCATCGATCAATTTTCCATTTACATCCAATAAAGCGAATCTAAATTTATTATTTCCTAAAGAATGGTCAGAAGAAATAAGCAATAAGGATAAATTGTTATCAACTAATTGAGAATTGTTAGAACATGAGAAAGTTAATATTAAGGTAAAAAAAAGTATTATATGGATTAATTTCATAAAAATATTATTCAAAAGTTAGTATTTTTTGGGGATTTTTAATGATAATTTCATCAATTTTTCTCTTTTCCATTCCTATATTTTCCATCCTCATTAAAATGTTTTGGAAAGTATGGCTATATCCATGACCTCCATACTTTTTTAGTCTATTTTTTGAATATATATCATGACCTAATAGTAATTTATTATTAAAACCAGAATCAGAAATTGCTTTAATAAGTTCTATTTTTTGATGGTCGCTAGGCATATAACTTTTAGGGTTTAGAGGGTAATAAGATGACTCTATTCCGAGTTGATCAAAATTTAAATATACTCCTGTTTTGGCTAATGATTCTAATTTCTCATAATCATATATTGTTCTTTCTATATGACCTATTATTGTTCGGTCGATTACTCCTTTATTTGATTTTATAAAATCA
This sequence comes from SAR202 cluster bacterium, assembly GCA_009392285.1. Lineage (GTDB taxonomy): Bacteria > Chloroflexota > Dehalococcoidia > Lucifugimonadales > Lucifugimonadaceae. The sequence goes on along the minus strand of VFGU01000013.1, from coordinate 63,318 downwards.
ACTATTTCAGCAGGGGAAGATTCGTCTCTTCCCGGATGAATTATTATGGCAGCACCTGTTTCTTTTTGGGCCATAATTGCAGACTTTAAACTTTTCTTCTCATTATCTGTTAGTGGAAAACTACAACCAACTTCACCAATGATGCCTGAGTGAATTCCAGAATTTCCTTGAAGGATATCTTTTATAATTATTAGAGCAAGCTCTTCTACAGATTTATTATTAAAGTAGCTAGGCAGTGAGTTATCTACATAGAAACCTGTTCCCATAATAATATTGATGCCTGTTTTTTCACTTATATGTTTAAGTTTTTTATTTTGGTCTGTTACTCTAGTAGGCCCCAATGGAGTTACTTCAACCAAACTTTGCCCTCCATTTGATTTAAAATCAATCATCTCGTCTATAGAGTCATTTATATTTTCTAGTAAAAGATTATCTTCATTGCTGTTCCAGTAAGTCCTTATCCATCCAAGATTAGAAAGTTTAACTTTTTCTTTCATGTAATGAATATCTTTTTTATTTGGAGGCTCATTTAAAACAACCCTGAAATCAATTAGTAAATGTTCGTGGCATATCACTCTTCCTAAGTCCGCTGGATTTATGGGGCCACAAACAGTCAAGGCCCTGCCTTTTAAGTTTTGTTTAGAGTAAATAGGCATTAAGTAACAGAATTAGTTTTAGTGTCTTTGCTTTTTATAAATTTATCTGTAAAAACCGTTCCTATTCCAACACCTTCTGGGGCATACACGAATCCATTCTCTATTTTTGGCATAGTTTCAATTATGTCTCTATACCAAGTATTATTAAATGCTCTTACAGTTTCTTGGATCATTGCATTTGGAGCACTTAAACTTAAGTGGATTCCATTCAGTAGGGTAATAGGTCCAACGCAATCATGAGGCGCTATAGGCAGGTGATGCGCGGCTGCCATAGATGATATTTTATGGGCTTCAGAAATACCACCTACCCAACAAATATCAAACATACAAATATCTACTGCTTTTTTTTCAAATAATTCTCTAAAGCTCCACCTTAAAGATAGAGTTTCACTTGCAGTAACTGGTATGTGAGTAAATTTCCTAAAGTCAGCCAAAGCATCTAGATTATCCATTGGAATGGGGTCTTCATACCATAGAGGCTCTATTGGCTCTAAAGCTTTTGCAATTCTTTTTGCTGATGGCAAATTCCACATTGAATGAAGTTCAACCATAATATCCATTTTCCTACCAACGGCATCTCTAATTTTTTGAAATGGCTCAAGCCCTTTGTCTATATCTTCTGAAGAAATAAATTCTCCATTTGTTTTTCCAGCAAATTGATCAAAAGGCCATATTTTCATTGCTGAAACTCCTTCGTCAAGTAAACTTTTAGCTAATTTTCCAGCGTCTGTCATAAAAGCATGCTGATCTTCATAGTTTTGTTCTGGCTTATGATCTATATCACCGGGAATATTTCTATAGGTTTCAGGTCTGTTTACACCATATGAATATCCCGCGCATGTATTGTATATTTTTATCTTATCTCTAAATAAACCCCCGAGTAATTGGTATAGTGGCTGTTGAGTTAATTTTCCAACTAAATCATGTAAAGCCATATCTATGGCAGATAGCCCTCTTATTTCCGCACCTGCAGGCCTAACAGTAATGCCAAGTTTACAAATATCACTCCATAACTTCTCTAGTTGCATAGGGTTCTGCCCAATTAAGTATGGTGCAGCTTCTTTAAGGATAAAAGTCTCGACCGTATCAGGCCCCCATGATGTCTCGCCTATCCCAAATTCGCCTGATTCATCATGGATTAAAACCCATATTATTTTGGCATAGTTTTCATTTCTAATAACGTCAATTTTAGTAATCTTTGGCATAATCTTAATCTCCTCTTAATGTAAACTATTAGGATAAAATTATAAGATTCAATACTATAAGATAAATAATTAAAAATACAGAATAATTAAGTTGGATATATTTGCATCAATATTTTATGGAGTAGTTCAAGGTTTGACAGAATTTCTCCCAATAAGCAGTAGCGGGCATAATGTTTTATTGTCTAGATTATTTAATATAAAACCCCTTACTTTGAGTTTCGATATATTCGCACACCTTGGCTCTTTAGTAGCTATTTTATTTTTCTTTTACAAAAATTTTGATAACGAAAAAGATAATTTATTAGATAAGAGTATGACATTAAAAATTATTTTCTTATCTTGGATTCCAATACTTGTAATTGGGTATTTTTTTCGAGATTTTTTTGATGGAAGAGCAAGAGACTTAGAGATAGTTTCAGCCTCATTTGTAGTTTCAGGTATATTTATTTCACTACATTTATTTAAGCAATACAAATTAAAATTTACTCAAGTTATTTTATTAATGGCTATTTTTCAAATTCTGGCGGCCTTCCCTGGAATATCAAGGTCAGGAATAACAATTGCAATCGGTTTACTTCTTGGGCTAGATCCTAGAAAAGCAGTAATTATTTCATTCTTAATGAGCATTCCAGTGATACTTCTTGCTTCGTCTTATGATTTATATAGTATTTTGGTAAATAGCAAAGAAATAGATAATTTATTCAACATAACTATTTCTTTCCTGTTTTCTTTCCTGTTTTCTTTTCTAGGAATAAAGTTGATGATAGTTATTTCAAAAAATTATCATTTCAAATGGTTTAGTATTTATAATATTTTAATTGGAATTATTGTTCTTTTTGGTCTATTAAATGGTTTTTATCTATCTTGAACAGAGCCATCATATCCTAAAGGTGTATCAAGTATTTTAGGGTTTTCAGGAGTTTTTAAACTTTCTTCGTTGATGGTTATTCCAAGACCAACTTCATCGGGTACTATTAGATATCCATTATCCAGTTTTATTGGATTAATTATTAAATCTTTTTTTGGAGATTCAGACTCTCCTGTGTACTCCTGTAAGGCAAAGTTAGGAATTGATGCATCAAGTTGAACACAAGCAGCTGTTGAGATAGGGGATAGAGGGTTATGAGGAATAACCTTTATATGTTTCGCTTCAGCCATTGCAGAGATTTTTTTACAACCTGATATACCAGAAGCTAGGCACAGATCTGGGCGAATATAATCCGTTGCATTCAATTCTAATAGTTGCTGGAAGTCAAAAATAGATGTAAATCTTTCGCCTGTTGCAATAGGAATGTTGCAATGATCTTTGATTTCTTTCATTGAAGATGGCGAGTCAGGTAGCATTGGGTCTTCATAAAAGAAGGGAGAGAATTTTTCTAATCTTTTCCCTAAAGAAATAGATTCAGCAGGGTTCATTTGTCTGTGTATTTCTATGCACAAATCTATATCATTTCCCACAGCCTCCTTTACAGCACCCACTCTTTTTACAGCATCTTCAATCCATTCAGAAAGAGATTTATGTTTAAAAAATTCTGAAGAATATGGTGAAAATCTAATAGCCGTGAACCCTTTTTTTACTTTTTCTAGTGAATCTTCTACTAGGTCATCTAGGGTATCTCCATACACATGCATATAACATCTAACTTTATCTCTTGTTTTTCCAGCGATTAGATCATATATAGGGACTGATAATCTTTTTCCTTTTATATCCCACAAAGCTATATCTATTGCAGATAATGCCCCTTGCACCACAGATCCCATAAAATGACTAGATCTATATAGCCATTGGAAGTGATGCTCTATGAGAGACGGATCTTTTCCGATCAAGTAGTCACTCATTGTATTAATCATAGTTTGGGTTGGTCTTTGCCATCCGTGAACACCACCTTCCCCAATCCCAACTGTTCCATCTTCACAAAATATCTTTAATAGCAACCATCTATCCCAGAGGATTGTTTCAATATTTTCTATTTTTGTTTTCTTCACTATATTATTTTTTTAGTTTAATTTTTTATTTAATTATAACGAAATTATTTTTGATGATTCAATTTCTTCCATGTCTAATTCAACTCCAAGGCCAATTCCATTGCCAGGATAAACTAATCCGTCAGAATTAATTTTTACGGGATTTTTTATTCCAAAAGTTGACCCAGAAGGGTAGGGTATTTCTAAATAGGCACAATTTTTTATTGCAAGAGCAAGATGTAGATTAGCCAAATCCATTAATGACAAAAGTGTCATGTGTATTTCACAATTCATACCAAATGCTTCAGCAAGATGTGCTGTTTTTAGAGCCCCAGTGATTCCTCCTGTCCAAGATACATCAGCCCTTAGAATATCTGCGGCTCCTGATTTAATATAATTAGCTTTTGAAAAAAAATCTGAGTTCCATTCGCTTGAGAGGATAGGGATATCTAGGGTTGAGCATAACTTACTCAAACCATGAATATCATGATCATAAATAGGCTCTTCAAGCCATAAAAAATCTAATTTCTCTAATTCTCTTCCAACTCTAATTGCATCTTCATGGCTATAATGACCACCAACAGGATCACTCATTAAAACCATATCTGGTAGTGCTTCTCTTACAGCCTTGCAACATTCTATGTCCAATTTAGGAATCCCTGGAGGATGTAACTTGAACGCTTTATATCCATCTTTCGCTGCTTGCTTGGCTAATTCAACGTACTCTTCTGGTTCATTTAAAAAAGTAGAACTTGCGTAAGCAGGAATGTTAGACCTATAGTACCCAAGGTATTTATATAAAGGCATTTGAGCTTTCTTTGCCGCAATATCCCAAAGAGCAACATCTAAAGGGCCATACGAAGTAAATGCGGTATTGCCACCAAGTCTGTCTGCATAATGGGCTTTCTGCCAAAGATATTCTCTTGCTAAAGCATCCTCATTAATTAATTCTGGCCTAAACACTTCTGCTATAGTATGTGCTGTTCTAAGCCCTCCTTTAGTTCCCCACCCAAATCCATAACCATCTATACCTTCTTCTGTGTGGATAATCACTAAAACAATATCTGGAGAAGTAGAAGTTGTTGTATCTTTTGCAGGAGAATCATCAAGGTCTCCAAGGTCTTTAACCTTTGAAACAGTTATTTCTATATCTGTGATTTTCATGAAGTATATATTTATGCATCAATAAGCAATTGGTATGGATCTTCTAATAAATTTTTTATCCTGACTAGAAATTGTACCGCCATAGCACCATCAATTATTCTGTGGTCATAAGTAACCGCAAGAACCATAACAGGTCTTATCACCACTTCTCCATTAACAGCAATAGGCTTTTCTTGTATTTTATGCATTCCTAGTATTCCAACTTGAGGAGGATTTAGCAGTGGAGTTGACATTAATGATCCAAAAACCCCTCCGTTAGTAATAGAAAATGTTCCACCTTGCAATTCTTCTAAGGTTATTTTTCTTTCCCTCGCTTTAGTTGCCAGATCTGCTATCCCTTTTTCGATTTCAGCCGACGATTTCTTATCTGCTTCTCTTAGTACAGGAACTACTAATCCTTCTTCAGTTGCAACAGCAATACCCATGTCGTAATATTTTTTCAATATAAGTTCATCTTGGTATAGTTCTGCGTTTAGATGCGGGAAACTTTGCAAAGCATTTACGGTTGCTTTTACAAAGAAACTCATAAAACCTAATTTTACGCCATGTTTTTCAACAAATTGGTCTTGGAATTTTTTTCTTATAGATATCACAGAAGATAGATCTACCTCATTGTATGTTGTTGTCATTACAGTATCTGACTGTACTTCTTTAAGCCTTTTAGCAATCGTTATTCTTCTTCTAGATAACTTAATAACTTCTTCAGGTCCTGCAGCAGTAGAAGTTTTTTGAGTATCGTTTTTATTCTCTAAATCATTTTTTGTTATTTTCCCATTAGGACCAGAGCCTTTAATTTTAGTAAGATCAATGTTGTCTTTTTCTGCTATTTTTTTCGCAACGGGGGTTACTGATACTTCAGAATTATCGGGTTTGGTTTTTGGATTTTCATTAACTTGAGGTTTAGGTTCATTTTTAGTGACTGGCTTTTCAGATTTAGCCGATGAAGAAACTGAGTCATCAACTTTGCCTAGCAGTTCTCCCACATTTACAGTTTCACCCTCATTTTTACTTATTTCTGTTAATTGTCCTGATGAAGGAGAAACTACTTCCAAACTTACTTTATCTGTGTCTAACTCAATCAATACTTCGCCTTCATTGACAATATCACCACTTTTTTTGAGCCATGTTGCTACAGTCGCTTCTACTGTAGACTCAGCAAGATCTGGAACGATTATTTCATGTAACATAATTGATCATTCTATCAATTATTTTAATATGGAGTCTATTATTCTTTTTTGCTGAATTTTATGTACTGATGCAGAGCCAGTTGCTGAGGCTGCGCTAGGCTCTCTGCCAATGTATTTTAAAGAAACAGAATTTGGCAAAATTTCAGTAATTCTATCTTTGATAAAATTCCACGCTCCTCTATTTTTAGGTTCTTCTTGAGCCCAAATTATTTCTTTGAGATTTTTATGACCATTAAATATTTTCTTTAAAGAATTTTTAGGAAATGGGTAGAGCATTTCTAGGCTTATCAATTCTGTTTTTGAAGATAAATATTTATAATTTTCATCGTGCATAATATCAACAATAAGTTTCCCAGATCCAATAATGATCTTATTTGCATCTTTTGTATTCCGATTTTTGATTATAGATTGAAATTTTGATGACGAAATTTCTTTTACTGAACTAGAAGAAATAGGATGTCTTAGCAGGCTTTTAGGGGTAAAAATTATCAATGGATTTGATTGTTTTGTTGATAGTGTATGAGCCCTTAAAAGGTGGAAATATTGAGAAGATGTGCTGCAATTTGCAATAGCAATGTTGTTATTATCTGCAGATTCAAGGAATCTCTCAATCCATCCGCTTGAATGATTTGGCCCCATACCTTCATAGCCATGTGGAAGCAATAGAACCAAATTAGAGTCTAGCCCCCATTTAGGTTGAGAGCTGACAATAAATTCATCTATAACAGATTGAGCATTGTTAACAAAATCACCAAATTGGGCTTCCCAAATTATCAATGATTTGTTTTCTATAATGCTATACCCAAACTCAAATGCTAAAGCCGCCATTTCAGATAAGGGAGAGTTAATAACATCAGCGTAAACATTTTTTTCTGAGAAGTTATCTAGAAGATTTTTTTTACCTTTTCCTTTGGTGTCCCAAATTACTGCATTTCTTTGACTAAAAGTTCCTCTTTGAGAATCTTGTCCCGACAATCTAATTGAAATATTGCTTTTCACCAATGAGGCCAATGAAAGCATTTCCGCATGACCCCATTCTAATTTAAGATTTTCATCAAATTTTAATCTTTTATCAAAAATCTGTTTTAGCCTTTTATTTAAATTGAATTTGCCATCGATTTCGTATAATTCTGTATTAATTTTTTTCAGTTCACTTATGTTTATGGCTTGGGAACTTTTTTCGTAATCTATTTCTTCAGTAATGAACTCTCCTGGCCATATACTTGTCTCTTGATTAACAGCAGGTTTGTTGGAATCATTCATGTATTTAGTATGGGAAGATTTAATTTCTGATATATCATCTTCATTTAATATTTTTTCTTGAATTAATTCTTCAGAATAAATTTTAGTTATAGTTGGGTGACTGTTTATTTTTTCGTACATTACTGGCTGAGTTATAGTTGGGTCATCCATTTCTTGGTGTCCATATCTTCTATATGAAATTAAATCTATAACTACATCCTTATTAAATTTATTTTTATAATTGATAGCCACTTCAGTGCCTTTTAAGCAACTTAAAATATCATCGGCATTTATATGGATAATTGGGATATCAAAACCTCTAACAAAATCTGTAGCAAATATATAAGGAAAAGAATTTTCTGGGTTAGTTGTAAAACCTATCTGATTATTTGTAACTATATGAATACTTCCATTCGAATTGTAATTTGGCAGTCTGCTCAAATTAAAAGACTCAGAATTTATTCCTTCCCCAGGAAATGCCGCATCTCCATGAACTAAAACCCCAAAACTTTTGTTATCTATAATCTGTTTGGCTTTTGTTGCTCCAAGTATAACCGGATTTATCATTTCCAAGTGGCTTGGATTAGGGAATAGTAATAACTCAGAATCCTGATCTTTTTTAGCCCCTAAATGATACTTAACATCCCTGAGATATTCATCAATTTTTCCTGAACCCATATGGTTAATATTCTCTTCTCTAAACTCAGAGAAGATTTCAGAATAAGGTTTATCAAATATATGTGCTAAAACATTCAGTCTACCTCTGTGAGGCATACCAAAATTTATCGAATCATAATTTTTAGAGTCAGATATAATCTTGTCTAAAACAATTATTAGTGACTCTGAACCTTCAAGGCTGTACCATCTTGCGCCAACAAAAGATTTATGAAGGAATTGTTCAAAATTTTCAACCTCTATTAACCTTTTTAAGATCTGAAATTTCTGGTCATTGCTAATGTTGATTTCTATATTTTCTACCAAATCGTATAACCATTTTTTTTCAGATTTTTCTCTTATATGAGCAAATTCCCATCCGATCTTATTAAGGTAAACACTTTCTATTTCAGGTGAAACATTAACATTACCGATAATATTTTCATTTTCTTTTATGGGATTAATGTCTGCATGCAGATAACCAAAATCACGCACATAATCATTATCAAGTTCAGTTTTTGTCGAAGATTTTGAACTGTTGACTAAATCTATACCGAAGTAAGAAGTAATAAGCTTTATTTCTGAATCATCTATCGAATCCGGATCGTTAAAATACTTCTCTAATATTTCTGCAAGTATGCCGGAATTAATTAACGAAAATTTTTTTCTATGTTTAGGACCAAGCATATTTTTTTGATGCAATATTTTTCAACAAGGTAATTTTAATCAATTATAGATATAAAACAACTAATCAAATCTAAAATGTATTTTCAATATTAATTTTTAAAAGTTACTTTAAAGTATCTCTATAAATTTCCCATCCTTGAGGCTCTTTTTTCCCTGAAACTTTCGATTTCACGCTTGGGTTTACAAGAGACATTGGATAACTGTCAGTAGATATTCTCACAGCTTCTTCTCCAAGTTGAGTTTCTGCCCTTTCCCACGCAACTTCTGAATAACTAGCATAATGATTTGTTACAGCCACATTATCCATTTTTAGTAGAGGATTTTCTGGATAGGTCGGCTCTTCCTCAAAAACATCTAAACCTGCACCGGCAATTTCTTTGTTATTAAGTGCATCAATAAGTGCTAGTTCATCCACCACAGGACCTCTTGAGCAATTAACGAGATATGCTGATGACTTCATTTTTTTGAATTGTTCTGCACCCATTAATTTTTCTGTACTTTCTAGCAAAGGGCAGTGCAGACTAATGTAGTCAGATTTTTCGCATAGTTCATTTATAGTTGAGATATATTCTATTCCATATTCTTTGAAGTCCCATGAAGAAACCGAAGGGTCGTAGGCTATCACATTCATTCCTAATGCTTTGCACTTTCTTCCCATGGCTCTACCTATATTCCCGATTCCTACTATACCTATAGTTTGTCCAGAAATGTGACCCATAGGAGCAAGGTGTTCCCTAGTCCAAACTCCACTTCTAACTAACTTGTCATGCAACACGAATTTTTTAGCACAAACTAACATTAACATTAAGGCATGGTTTGATACTTCTTCTGTTCCAAATGAAGCAGCATTTGCAACAAGTATGCCATTTTCGGATGCACTATCAATATCTATCCCATCAAAACCATGACCAAAACAAGCGATACCTTTGAAAGTATCAACTTTACTTACCGCATCAAAAAATTCCTTGTTTAAAGGGAATCCGTGTCCTTGAAGCACAAGCGATTGAGCCTTAGTTTCTTCTAGTAAAGATACTACTTGGTCAACTTTGTCATTACTTCCGTCCTTAGGAGAAAGTAGGCTTCCTCCAGAATCCCCACCTGAAAGATTTCCTTTTATCAGTTCTCCTCCAACTTCCTCAAATGCCCTTGATTGTGGCTCTAGATTTTCAGCATAGCCGAGATATATTCCTTTGATATTTTTCATTTTTTCTCCTTATTATTAAGTTTTTGGTAGCCCCTACGGGATTCGAACCCGTGATCTCCACCTTGAGAGGGTGGTGTCCTAGGCCGCTAGACGAAGGGGCCATATCTGGCTGGCGATCCAGGATTCGAACCTGGGCTACCAGATTCAGAGTCTGGGGTCCTACCGCTAGACGAATCGCCATAAGCGAAACTTTATTGGAATATTAGCAGAATAGAGATTTATTTTGAATTCTCAAAATTAAAGATTAATCATTTCTATGCAAGTTTCTGCATAGTATTTTCCATTTTCAATTCTTTTCTCTGCTTGATTAATGTTTTCAGTCGTTAAAATTCCATTGATAATAGGAATTTTTTGAGAAATGTTTAAATTTGCCAGAGAGGAAAAAACATGATTTGAGATTAATTCATAGTGAGATGTTTCACCTCTTATTATAGCCCCTAAGCATATAACCGCATTTTGGCTATATTTATCAATTGATTTTTTAACAGCAAATGGTATCTCAAAAGCTCCTGGTACATATAATATGTTGATATTTTTTTTATTAATCCCTAACTCTAATAATCTTTCTTTGGTGGTATTCAGCAATCTGCTGACAATATCTTCATTAAACTTAGATACAACGAATGTTATTTTTTTATTATCAAGATCTCTTTTCGAAAAATCATTGTTTTCAGGAAAACCTTTAGACATTTTCTATTTTGTGGCCCAATTTATTTTTCTTAGTTTTTAGATAAGCTTCGTTTATTGGGTTAGGTTCTATATTTAATGGGACGGTACTTACAATTTCCATTCCGTAGCCTTCTAGTCCAATTACCTTTTTAGGGTTATTAGTCATAAGTTTTATTTTTTTTAGTCCTATATCAGCAAGAATTTGTGCACCTACTCCATAGTGTCTAAGGTCTGGAGGAAATCCTAATAATTCATTCGCTTCTACTGTGTCTGCCCCCTCATCTTGAAGTTCGTAAGCCTTTAATTTATTGTGAAGACCAATCCCTCTTCCTTCTTGTTTCATATATAAAAATACACCCGATTTTTCTTTTCCTATGCTCTCTAGTGCTGCTGAAGCTTGGTCTCCGCAATCACACCTTAAACTACCTAAGAAATCTCCAGAAAGACATTCACTATGAACCCTTACTAATGTAGGATCTTTATCTATATTTCCCCTCACTAGTGCTACGTGCTCATCGTTGTCATATAGTGACTTATACCCGATAGCCTTAAAATCCCCAAACTTAGTTGGGAGATTAGCAGTGGAGGTTTTTTCAATAATTTTTTCAGTACTATATCTGTATGATATTAGGTCTGCTATTGTAATAATTTTTATATCAGCTTCTTTTGCAAATTCCTCTAGATCAGGTCTTCTAGCCATAGTTCCATCTTTTTTAACTATTTCGCACATTACAGCTGCAGGACTGAGTCCAGCTAATTTTGCTAAATCTACAGATGCTTCTGTATGACCAGCCCTTACCAAGACACCCCCCTCCTTATACTTTATTGGAAATATATGCCCTGGCTTTTGAAACATGGAACTATCTGATTTCTTATCAATTAAACCTAAAATAGTTTTTGACCTATCCTCTGCAGAAATGCCAGTTGTTGTTCCAGGAATATAATCAACAGAAACTGTAAAAGCGGTGTAATTACTATCGTTTGATTCATCTACCATCAAAGGTATTTTTAATTGGTCTAAAATTGAACCATTTATAGCGACGCATATTAAACCCCTTGCATTCAATGCCATGAAATTAACTTTTTCAGGAGTTATAAAGTCCGCAGCAATCGTAATATCTCCTTCATTCTCTCTGTCTTCATCATCTACAATAATTACAAATTTTCCATTTTTGTAATCCTGAATTGCTTCTTCGATAGTATTAGTTTTCATTCTGTATTTATACCTTTTTTATTATTTTTTTAAAAACATAAAGTTTTCAATATACTTTGCAGTCATATCTGTTTCTAAATTTACAATAGATCCTGATTGATAGCCACTAAAAATAGTATGCTCCCAAGTATAAGGAATAATAGATACCTCAAAGTTAGTATTTTCGTTCTTAGTTACTGTTAAACTAACCCCATCAATTGCAATAAACCCTTTTTCTACTAAATAAGAAGAAATTTTTTCTGGTTTTTCGAACTCAACTCTCCAAGATCCAGAATCTTTATTAATTGACACTACCTTGGTTGTGCAATCTACATGACCTTGAACCATATGACCACCAATTTTGTCTCCTAATTTTAACGATGATTCTAAGTTGACTTTTGAGTTTGAATTTAAACTTCCTAGATTTGTTCTAGACAAGGTTTCATTAACCACATTTACCGAAAATTTATTGTCTTCAATATTAGTGATAGTTAGGCATGCACCAGAAACAGAAATACTTTCTGAAATTTGACTATTTTTAGATATAAATTCAGACTCAATTGTAAGGTTTTCACCTTCCATTTTTACAACTTTTCCTATTTCTTGGACTATTCCGCTAAACATGACTTTTTACTTTTCCTGTGACCATTATATCGCTTTCTACTCTTACAACTTCCATGTCAGTAAGTTTTTTGCTCTGACTAATGAATTCTATTCCTTCTCCTCCTATAGAGTCAGCAGAGTTAATTCCTCCTATAAGCATAGGTGAGATAAATAGTCGCATTTTATTTATTAAGTTTAAGTCAATTAAAGATCCTATTAATTGTCCACCACCTTCTACTAACACATTCATGCAATTCCTCTCTCCTAATATTCTTAGAGCTTCCTTTAAGTCAAGTTTATTATCTTTAGAAGCAATTTCTATAAACTCTATTCCTTTCCAACTAGATAAATCAGTAGGAGTTTTTTCACAAAAAACTATTATTTCACTTTCAGATTTTAATGTAAGATATCTTTCTGGATTTGATGGCTTCGAGTTTAATACCACTTTATATCTAGGTTGCTCGGAAATTTCTTTTGCACTTAAACTTGGCTTGTCAATTTTAAGAGTTTTTGAACCTATGATTATTGCATCAGATAGAGATCTCATTTTTTGAACTATTTCTCTAGATTTTTCAGATGATATCCACTTAGAATCACCTGTTTTAGTTGCTATTTTTCCATCTAAACTTATTGCTATTTTTGATGTTACATAAGGCATCCCTGTTGTAATAAAATGCTTAAAAGGTTCTATTAAATCTTCAGACCTTTTTCTTTGAACTTCATCTTCAATAATATTTACTTTAATTCCATTGCTTAATAATTTATTTATACTCTTCTCATTTACCTTAGGGTTGGGGTCAACTACTCCAATAAAAACTTGAGAAATTCCTGACTCTATTATTTTGTCTACGCAAGGGTTAGTTTCTCCTTCATGAAAGCAGGGTTCAAGCGTGGTATACATAGTAGAGCCTTTTGTAGAAAAATTATTATTTTTACAATCTAATATTGCATTTATCTCTGCGTGATTTCCTGGAGAGGGTTGGGTCACACCTTTTCCTAATAATTCTCCTTCATTTGTTATAATTGCACCTACTGGAGGCCTAGGACTTAAATTTACAGAAATATTTTCTGCTAGATTTAGAGCTAATTCGTAGTCATTAAGATTTTCAGTCATCTGTATGTTTTATTTGATCATCAAAATCAATATGTATCTTGCTAGCAGTAGGGTCCTTTTGGCCTTGATATCTACTAGAAAGTTTTTCAGATCCATAAGGATTTTCTGCCTTTGAAGATAAGTCTAGAAAAGATATCTGTCCTATCCTCATTCCGTAATATAAGGTGATTGGAAGTTTAGCAACATTTGTTAATTCTAGTGTTAATTGTCCATCCCATCCAGGGTCAACATATCCTGCAGTAGAATGAATTAGCAGACCTACTCTTCCAAGACTACTTTTTCCTTCAAGTCTACCTACAACGTCTGTTCCTAACTTAATTCTTTCAATAGTTGAAGCAAGCACAAATTCTCCGGGATGCAACATGAAAGGCTCTCCCTTTTGAATTTCAACTGATTCTGTGAGATTGGGAAGTTCTTTTCTTAAATCTATAAAAGGCTCTGATGAGTTTTTAAATATTAAAATCCCTTTATCTATATGCAAATCTACACTGGCAGGTTGAATATCTTTATGATCAACTGGGTCGATTAATATTTTGCCACTTTCTAAATATTCTTTAATTGTTTTGTCACTTAATACCATTATGTCTCCTTCATTTTTGATTATAGGTTTAAAATGGGATAATACAAATTAAAATTATGAATCAGTTAAGAAATATATCAAAAAATTTAATATTTGCTTTCGGGCTATCTCTTTTCCTTCAGATTGTTTTGGGAAACTACATAGTAGATGGGGACAGTATGAGCCCTACTTTGAATCACAATCAAAGAGTATTTGTTAATAAATTTATTTATTTCCATATACCTTATGAGAGCCAGATTGATATTAATTTGATAAATAAATTTAAATTGAATCCTGATAATGGGGATGTTGTAACATTTGATCCTCCGTTTCCCTACGACACTACCGGCAAAGAGTTTGTTAAAAGGGTTATAGGTAAGCCAGGCGATACTATTGAGAACTATAATGGAACAATATTAGTTAACGGTAAACCTTTCGCTAATAAGTTTGGGTCTACCTCAGAAATTTCCAAAGAAGAAAAAATACTTATTCCTGAAGATTATTACTATCTTTTAGGAGATAATAGAAATGAATCAAATGATTCTAGAAGTTTCGGGTTGGTACCAAGATCTAGCATTACAGGAAGAGTGTGGATAATTTACTGGCCTTTTTCTAATTTGAAGATTTTTGATTATAATCTAATTTCTACGCTTAATGAATCCTAATAGCCGGGCCCTTAGCTCAGTTGGTAGAGCAACTGACTTTTAATCAGTAGGTCGTGAGTTCGAGCCTCACAGGGCCCACCATAAGATTTTCAGCAAGGAATGATCTTGAATGATTTAGCAAGCAAACAAAAGACAAATTTGCCAGTGATAATTATTGGGGCAGGTGTAGCTGGGCTTTGTGCTAGTTATTATTTAACTAAAAAAAATATTTCTCACATCATACTGGAGAGGGGAGAGGTGGCCAATACTTGGATAAATGAGAGATGGGATAATTTTTCTCTTGTTAATCCTAACTGGGCTATTAAGATTCCAGAATTTGGATTTGGTACCAAATTTTTTCCTTCAAAAAATCCCGACGGATTTTTGAACAAGTCACAGACAATCGAATATCTTAAATCTTTTGGAGGTTTTGTTGGTTCAAAAATTTATACTAATGAAAATGTAGATGCTGTAACTAAAGAAAAAGAGAGTTATAAAATAGTTACTTCAAAACGAGTTATAAGATCGGATATAGTCATAGTTGCATCAGGTGCATTCGGAAATTCTTATATTCCAAAAATAAACTCAGATCTCAGTAATAATATTTTTCAAATTCATTCGGCAGAATACAAAAATCATAAACAGTTGTCTGAAGGTGGGGTTTTGGTTGTCGGGTCAGGTCAATCAGGTGCTCAAATAGCTGAAGATTTGATTGAATCAGGAAAAGAAGTTTGGTTGGCTGTAAGTAAATGTGGCAGAAGATTAAGAAAATATAAAGGAAAAGATTCATCTTGGTGGAATTATAAGATGGGTTTATTTGATAAAACAGTGGATGAAGTTCCATTTAACGATAGATGGAAGTGTAGCCCTCATACTTCTGGAGGCAGAGGGGGCCATGATATTAATTTGATGGATCTTTATGAAAAAGGCTTGAATCTTTGTGGCTCTGTTTACAGTTGTTCAGATAACAAAGTAATTTTTAATGATGATTTATACGAGAATCTAAAATTTTCTGATGATTTCGCTATAAATTGGTCCAAAAGAGTAGACGATTTTATTATTCGAGAAAATATGGTGACGCCTCCTAGCAGTGTAATAAGAGATAAAAGAATAAATAAAGGGAATATTAATTCTGTGCCAGAAATGACACTATCTCCATCTATTTCAAGCGTAATATGGGCAACAGGATTCAGATATAATTTTGATTGGATAAAGTTGGAATTAACTGACAAGAACGGCCATCCTATTCAAAGAAGGGGCGTAACTAGGCACAATGGATTATATTTCATGGGATTGCAATGGATGCATACTTCAAAATCTGCTCAGTTTATCGGTGTAGGAGAGGATGCAGAATTTATAGTCAATGATATTAGGTCTAAATATATTATTGATTAAAGACAGGATTTAGAGTCTTAATATTCATAGACTATTTTTGCCGCCACCTACTGTAATAATTTCTCCAGTGATATAACTTGCTTCATCCGAGGTAATAAAACTTATTGTAGAAGCAATATCTTCTGGTTCTGCAAGTCTTCCAAGCGGGATAGATTTTACTTGTTGGTCAAGCACATCTGGATTGGTTACCTTAACCTCATCATGGAATTGTGTATTTACTATTCCAGGAGATACAGCATTAACTCTAATACCGTATTCTGCAAGATATGCTGCTGCAGTAACTGTCATAGTAACAACACCAGCTTTTGCAATCGCATATGAAGGAGATGATGTCATTCCTCCTGAAGCAGAGATTGAAGCTATGTTAACTATTGATCCAGATTTTTGCTTCATCATATGTTTGGCAGCCTCTTGCATAATAAAGTAGGGCCCTTTTAAGTTAAGATCTAATACCCAATCCCAAGTATCTTCATCTACATCAGGAAATTTTACTGGCTTTGATGCTCCCGCATTATTTACCAGTATGTCTATTCTTCCGCAGTTTTTAATAACATCATCAATTAAAATTTTAGCGTCAGAAATTTTACTTGCGTCATATACCCCGCCTGATACATCAATTCCCTCATTTTTTATATCAGTTATTGTTTCCTCTAGTTCTTGAGAATTAAGATCAGTAAGGTATAGAGAAGACCCTGACCTACCAAGGCTCAGTGCAGTTGCTTTTCCATTTCCGCGAGCAGCACCTGTGATTACAGCTATTTTGTTATCATTATTATTCATTTTATAGAAATAACTATCTCACAATATTAAATTTTATGACAATATGGTTGATATGAATTTGGAAATTTTAATAATTTATTCTATATATAATAATTCGTCGTTCAGTCACAATGATTCTTATTTAACAGAATTTTCTGAAGCATTTATAAAAGAGGAAATAAAAAATACTCATAGAAAAAATGTAATCAAGATTAATTTCGATAAAGCAATAAAGAATTTAGAAAGGAATGACTTTCTATCTAGATCCTCGAAACATCACTTAACTACATTGAATTCTTGGCGTATTACCAAAAAATTAGAAATAAGATTTCGTGAAATATCAAAAAATCAGGAAATTAATTTGAACCTTTTTGAAAATTTTGCTGAATAAATTTAAGGTAATTTCTCAATGAAATCAAGGCAAGCTTGAAGTTCTCTTTCGCAAAGAATAACCATATTTCCATTTATTGCGTACCCACCATATTTGGTGCTACCTTTCATACCTACTCCAGCATCAGCAAGAGTAGTTACAGATGAGTTCCCAACTAAATTAGAAGGTTTTTCTGTGATTGATTCTGCAGGAGCTTGACCTAGGTCTACAGCATCTTGATGAGAGCCATACAATCTGACTTCAATATCTTTCGGTCCAGAAGAACTTTTGAAGAATCCTAATACAATTTCTGTTGCGCCTGGCGTAAGTGCTTCTCCGGTTTTTTTATCAACTGCATCAGTCTTGAAAGTTTTAGTGCCTTTTAGTCCTGCGGCTTTTACGTCATCCATCGTATAAGTTTTATCTGCGTTGATTATTTCAAAATATTTAGGGCCTTCGTCAGATTGTGATGAACTTTCTCCATCAGAACCTCCGCAACCAAATACAAACAAAGTAGATAAAAATATGCCGAGAATTAATTCTTTTTTCATTTTAGTTAAGCTCCTATTCTAAAATTATTATATAAATTTATCAGATTAAATAAGAAATTAGAAAATATCTGTATTACAAATGAGATTTAATATAAAATGACTTACGTATGTTTATAAAATTTTTTTCGAGATTATTTATAGTTGTATTAATTGCAAGTGCATTCAGTTTTAGTGATTCTAGGATTGATGCAAGTGGTTCATGGTCTTCGTATGGAAGATTAGCTTATGTTACATTTGAAGAATCTAGTACGCCTGATAGAGATATAGTTGTTTGGGATGCTGATACCGACTGGGAAAATGGCAGAAAATTCTTAGTAAGGCTTGACGGGATCTTAGATCAGGGTGAATGTAATCAAAGAGATCCTTCTTTGTCCCCAAATGGAAAATGGCTAGCATTTGCGACTGATTGTGATTTCTACGGATATAACCCAAATTTTAAATACTGGATCGCAGCAATTAATCTGGAAGATACGTCTGAATGGTACCCAATGACTATAGGAAGAGAAAAAAATTCTAATTTTAATTCAAGAAATCCAACTTGGGATCCTACAGGATCAAAGCTAGCATTTGATTCGGATATTCAGGGCAAAAGCCAAGTTTATTATATTAATTTTTATGATCAAATTGGATCTTCAGCCTTGGGAAAAATTGATGCATTTAAAAAAATAGGAGATATTGATCAGATTTGGGATCCATATTTTGCACCTGACGGAGATTTCCTTACGGCTATGACACCTGAAGGCGCAGTTCGTTTATGGTCAGATGGAGTAATTTCAGTACCTGCAATTTCTAGGCACAAAGGAGATGATATTCAGTTTATTGGCAGCCCTATAATAATTAGAGGTGATTTTGGATCTAATGATCAATTGGGTACTGATGTTCAAAATTATTGGCGTATCCCAGGGCTTATGAATGATGACGGGACTGTTAATTGTGATCCTAGAGCAGAAGTATTTGCTTATCATACTACTGGCTGGATTCCTGATGATGGTGAGCATGGCATTGAGGATGATTCGGAAAAGATAATAGTCACATGTGAGCATGGCATTGATGATGAAAGCCCAGAGTATTTAACCTCTAGTCAAGCTTTTGCAACAAACACAAGCCACAGAGGTGGAACAGGTTGTTGTACGGCTGCTTTTCCTGAAGTTAGTCCAGCAGGAGAAGGAATTGCATATATCACTCGAAATGGTCAAATAATGGTTAAGAGATACATTGGCGACAACTATGAAAGCGGTCATTTCGCAGATAATAGTAATGTAAGCATTGCCGGAATGGCAGATTTTATTATAGGACAGGATCTGGATTATCGTTTAGATCTCACGGATGGCTCACCAATAAGC
Organism: SAR202 cluster bacterium; assembly: GCA_009392285.1. Lineage (GTDB taxonomy): Bacteria > Chloroflexota > Dehalococcoidia > Lucifugimonadales > Lucifugimonadaceae. The sequence goes on along the minus strand of VFGU01000013.1, from coordinate 44,155 downwards.
TGGTCTTTTTATGAAAAAGGACTAGATGGATCAGAAGGGGCTTTAGAAATAGGAGTAGGCGCAATAGGATTAAAGGTTGATGTAGGTGGCGGAGTTAATGATATTTTTAAACAAGAAGAATCTCTAGAAGATCAGTATGACAAGCAGGTTCAGTTAGAAATGGACAGAATAAATAGTTATATAGCTGAATTAGAATATATAAGAGAATCTGAACTAAAAATGCTAGAACTTGAAATTGACAGTTATATGCAACAGCACAATCAGAATGTGGATATGAATAATAGAGCTATTGAAGATGTTAAGTATCAATGGGAATTTCAACTAAAAGACTTGAAGACTCGCCATCAATACGAATTAACCGATTTTGATGAAATGACTCAATATGACCTTAAAGCAAAGAAAGAGGATTCAGAAAACTGGCAAACCTTTGAATACCAAAGACGATTGGATGAAGTTGAACAAGATCGACTTAGAGAAATTGAAGAAACCAGAATATGGTATACCAATGAATTGCAATCTATTGATTGGGAGTATCAAAATAGGGCTGGCGAGATTAATAATAGGTGGGATGATTATCTGATATATCTTGATGGCTATTGGAACGACATAATCCAGGAGAATATACGAGACGGAGACCAAGAGGCAGTTGACTACCATAACAAAAGAAAAGCAAGAGACAAGGAAGATGTTGAAACAGACAGAGCAAGAGAATTAGAAGATGCATTTAGCGATAACCAAAGATCTATTTGGGATCTTGAGGATGAGAAAACATTTCAAGATGCTGATAGCGAAAATAGATATGCAAGAAACAAAGAAAATGTTACTAAGGCTATGGAGAATGAAAAAGCTATAAGAGAACAAGAAATTGTAACTTTTGTTAGTAACAGAGAAAGAGAAAGAGCCTCATTACTAGAGCGTCATAAATTTGAATTCGAAGATTATAAGCTCCGAGAGGAATCTAGTCTTCAAGACGTAGAAATGAATATTGCATATGGAAATCAGCAAATGGCTATGGAGCTTGAGAGAAGAGAAATGCAATGGGATTTGAGACGTCAGCAGATTCAGCTTGATTATGAAAATCAATTTATGGATTACCAAAATCAGAAAGAAGAAGTTAAATTTCAAGCAGAATTAGAGAAGCAAAGATTATCTATGGATCAGGCTCAATTGGAAGCTGAAATGATGCAAATGCAAACTGATTTGACCGCAAGACAAAGCGAAACCGACAGATTTTATAATGAATCAGTAATGAATCTAGAAAACGAATCTAGCATTAGGCTAGAAGAATTAGAAAGAAGAAGATCTGAACAAAATTTATCTGAAGAAGAATATCAAGAGATGCTAAGTGATTATGATAGATGGTATTTAGAGAGACAATATGAAATTGATTCTGAATATGACCAGAGATTGAGAGACTTAGAGTTTGATCAAAGGCAATACCAAAACATGCAAACTGTAATTGAAAATAATGAACTTTATCAGGAAGGTGAGAGAGGTTTTTTTGGTAACCCAATTGCAGGTACTGTAAGGCAGGGTGGAGTAACTGATAATCTTTCAGATCCTGGTACACTCGCAATGATTGGTATAGTAGTGACTGTTGGCACCACTTTTCTTCAAATGTTTAGAGGAAAATAAAGATATCTTTTATAACAGATAATATGTCCCCCATTGCATAGTTATCTAGAAATCTATTCCAGTGAAGAATCCACTCTTGGGTCATTTTTAAAACAAAAGCTATAGAAAGTACGTAATATAATTTATTTTTAGAAATTATTTGATTTTTATTTCTTAATTTCAGGTAAGAAATTCCTATTATCCAAAATTCAAAAATATTAGGAAATGAAAATAAAATGATCCTACTTCCTGTTATTTCGAATAAAACCATTCCTATTATCCTGAAAGAGAAAAGAAATATAGAAACTCTTTTTTCTAGGCCAGTCCATCTTAGCGAAACTAAAAGAAATGTTGCCATATAGGCAAGGTCTAGTATTTTATCAAGATCTTGATAATTTCTTACTCCGCCTAGTTTCAAATTTCCGATAATGAATAAATCAGAAAGATCAACTAGTACAGCAAATATTGATCCAAATAATGCATACTTTAATACTGGAAGAGCCCCAAGCACTCTTACGATTGATACTATTATTTCTTCAGTGGTCATATTAAAGATTATTAAAATTAATTTGTCTTAATGATTCATATAATACTATTGCTACAGAGTTTGAGAGGTTTATACTTCTGCTATCTTTTTTCATCGGAATTTTGATTCTATTAGAAATAGACTTATCAAAAAAGACATCTTTTGGTAAGCCAGAGCTTTCACTTCCAAAAATAAAATATTCTGATCCTTCATAATTAATATCGGAGTAATTGTCTTCTCCATGAGTATCAACTGCATATAATTTTTTTGGTTTTTCGGATTCAACAAAATGGTTAAAGGAATTATGAATAATAGGTTTATTGCCCTTGTCATAATCCATATGGGCCCTTTTTAGTTTATTATCCTGAAAATTGAAACCCAGAGGCTTGATTAAGTGAAGTCTAGTGCCTGTGTTATGGCATAGTCTAATTATATTGCCTGTGTTCTGAGGTATTTCTGGATTGTATAGTACTAAATTCAAACTGTTATTCATTTTAAAATGTTGCTATTCTTATGTAAATAATATTTGTTAAGAGAGGTCAAAATGCCAAAAAGAATAAATAGAGCCATCGAACTATTGGATCAAGACCAGCCGATATATTATATGGGCCCGCATTCTGGTCATGTTTTGACATATGAGCAGGGACTAGAAGATTCTCAAACTTGGGCAGATTATATTAATGTAGGTATGGAACATGGGTGTTTTGATATGACAGGACTAGATAATTATTTAAGAGGTCTTGTGGATGGAGGGCCTACAAAATCAGGACACAGAACACCTCCAGTAATAGTAGAATTGCCTGTAGAAGGAACTGAAGAAAATATTATCAAATATAATGCTTGGCAAATTAGGCAAATATTGGCGAGAGGGGTACATGGGATATTATTATGTACCGCAGAAAGTGCTGATGCAGTAAGAGCGTTCGTTGAGGCTTGCAGGTACCCAACGAATATGAATGGAGTTGGGAAAGGTTTAAGTAAAGGAACGCGTGGAGTTGGGTCTGAGAATACTGCAGCTCCTATTTGGGGTGTTGATAGAGATGAATATCTTTCTAAAGCAGACCCTTGGCCTATAAATCCTGACGGAGAACTTTTATTAGGATTAAAAATTGAAACAGTTAGAGGACTTAATCATTGTGAGCAAATATTTACTGTCCCTGGCATTGCATGGGCCGAGATGGGCCCCGGAGATATGCATATGTCAATGGGGTTGGTTAGAGGAGATCATGATGATGAAAGAGTTGAAGAAGCAAGAACAAGAGTAAACAATGCCTGTGAAAAAAATGGAGTAAGGTTTCTTGGAGGTGTACATGGAGACGGTGAAAAAGTAGAAGCATTGAAAAAGGTTATTGATACTGGAGCAAGAATCATCTCAGGTGGTGATCCTGAATTAGCTGAAGAAGGCAGAAAATATACTAAAAGAAAGATGCCTTACTAAAGGAGAGGTAAATGAAAGTAAAGAGTGTAGATCATTTTTTGGTAAATCCTGGATGGGGCAAGAACCTTCTTTTTGTTAAAGTTACAACTGACAATGGCCTAGTTGGTTGGGGGGAATGCTATACGCAATCGGATAGAGATAAAACAATAGTTGTTCATATTGACCATCTATCAACTTATCTTATTGGGAGAGATCCTTTTGAAATAAAATATTTTAATCAAATAGTTTTTGATGACTATTCATCTAGAAGAGGTTCCATGGAAATATATTCTGCTTTAAGTGGAATTGAGCAAGCGCTTTGGGATATATGCGGAAAAGCAACAAATCAGCCAGTGAATAAACTTTTAGGTGGGCCATGTAGAGGAAAACTCAGAGTATATGCAAACGGTTGGTACGCCGGCTCAACAAAACCTGAAGACTATGCTGAGAAAGCCAAACTGACGATTGAAAAAGGTTTTACAGCCTTGAAGTTTGATCCAATCCCAGGCCCATTTAGATCAGCAATTTCTAGCAATAACATGAAACAATCAATTGAAACTGTTAGGCAAGTAAGGAATGCGGTAGGTGATGATGTTGATTTATTGATTGAAGTACACAGAAGATTTTCCCCAATGACTGCAATTAAATTTGCCAATGAAATTGAAGAATTTGATATTTTTTGGTTTGAGGAGCCATGTCCTCCAGAATTTTTGGATAACTTATCTGAAATTAGAAGCTCTATAAATATGCCCGTAGTTACTGGAGAAGCATTGTATACAAAAAATGCTTATCCAGAAGTATTCTCAAAAAAATGTGCCGATATAATAAATCCAGATGTTGCGAATACTGGAGGCATACTTGAGTTAAAAGAAATAGGGGCTATGGCCGAAGCGAGTCAAGTTGCTATGTCACCTCATAATTATAATTCTACGACAATTGCTCTTGCTTCTACTTTGCATGCATCAATAACTATGCCTAATTTTTTAATAACAGAGTATTTTATGCCATTCGAAGATGTAGGCTTAGTTATCTCTGATAGGCCACTTATTCCAGTAGATGGGTATATAACACTAAATGATTCTCCTGGTTTAGGTATAGCTTTGAATGAAGAAAAATTAAATGATTATCCTTATAAAGAGTTTAAAAGGTCTCTTCCAGAAAGAAATAATGAAGGTTTTTATGGGGGTGCTTGGCCAGATAATACTGGCAATTAATTACGGTTGAGACTGAAGACCTTTCTTAGCTTCTAGAATATCTGTTTCTCCTTGAATTCTTAAATCGTACATAGCTTTTTCATGCTCTATTTGAAGTTGCATTATTTCTTTTTCATATTCAAGACGCATTTTCATCATTTCTTTTTCCATATTTAATCTAGATTCTTCCATGGCAATCATTTCTTTTTGCATCTCTTTATCTAGTTTTCTTCTTTCTTCGTCTGCAGCAATTCTCTCCTTTTCAAAATTCATTTCATCTTGCCTTCTTTGTTTATCCATCTTCATCTGCTCGTCTTGCATGCCAAAATTCCTTCTCTCCATCTCCATCCTCTCTCTGTCTCTCATCATCTCCATCTCCATCCTCTCTCTGTCTCTCATCATCTCCATCTCCATCCTCTCTCTGTCCCCTCTCATCATATCTTTATTATTATTCATTTTAGGGTCTTTTCCTCCTGACAATGAGTCAGCTGCTTCACATGAGATTAAAACTAGCGATAGCAAAAGAAGAGGAAATATTATTCGGATCATTTTCATATTCATTTATTTCGGTTGTTCAATTAAATTAACTCTATTCTTCTCCGGATCTTCAAAAGTTGCAACTTTCCCGCCCCATTTTTCAATTTCGGGAGATCTCAGGAATGTGACACCGGCATTACTTAATCTGTTGTATTCAAGTTCTATGTCATCAGTCTCTAGGTTAAAAATGATTCTATTAGGGTCTTTAGAATTTCCACTTACCTCAGAATGCTCAGCAATATAAAATTTAAAGTTATCTCTTATAAAATATGCCGAGGTATCTTTTTTCTTTGATACTTTTGAATTGAAAATTAATTTATAAAACCCTAATAAGTTTTCTAATTTTTCAGTCCAAATTATCACTCCAATTGGCTTCATTTCAAATTAAAAATATATGGATACTCTGGGGTTTTTTTCATGCCCGCCTTTTCATAGGCCTTTATGGCACTTCGGTTATTAGTATGTACGTGTAGTTTTATAGCGACTACTTCTTTATTTTTTTTAGCTAAATTAACCACTTTATCGTGTAATTTTTGAAAAATGCCGTTACCTCTGTAATTTTCATTGATGCACACATTTTGTATCCACCAAAAAAAACCATTCCTGCTAACACTTCTTTCATAAGAAATTCTTAACGCCCCAATTACTTCCTCAGAATGTTCTGCAACTAAATAAAATCCTTGGTCAGGATTATTGAGTATGTATTCAACTCCTAATTTACCTAATTCGTCTGGATAAGGTTCATCTTCGATGGTGTGCTCCATATCGACTTGCAAGTTTTGCAGAGACGATAGATCAGGTAATTTTGCAATTCGGACTGTGATTTGTTTCATCTTTTAATGTTAATTTTTGTTAAAATATGTTTTTATCCTAAACTAACCTAAATACTTTGCAAAGGAGAATTATGAAAGTAGCGCTAGTTGCTCATGGTGATAACCCCCCATACTTAAGAGATTTATTTAATGGAGAAGGATTTGAGTTAATAGAAAAAGAATGTACAAATGAAAAAGAATATATAGAGTTACTCAAAGAAGCAGATGGAGCACTAATATATATTCATCCTCCTACAACCAGAAAGGTTATGGAAGAAACTAATAATTTAAAAGTTATAAGTAGAGGGGGAGTTGGAGTTGACTCAGTAGACCTTGATGCTGCTACTGAGTTAGGAATTTGTATATGCAACACACCTGGGATAAATACAACTGAAGTAGCAGACCATGCAATGGCATTACTACTGTCACTAACAAGAAAAATTAGAGAACAGGATGCTTTAGTAAAGAAAGGCTATTGGGCAGACAGAACAGAGTTAGTTCATCCGTATAGATCAGAGTTAGGAAGAATTGCAGGAAATGTTGTTGGAATTATTGGTCTTGGAAATATAGGAAAAGCATTTGCTACTAGAATAAAAGGTTTTGGGCCTGAAAAAATTATCTCTTATGATCCATATATTGATAGAACTACCGCAGACTTATATGGTGTTGAATTAGTCGAATTAGATGAATTGCTAAAAATTTCTGATTTTATAACTATTCATGCGCCTTCAACTGAAGAAACTCATCATATTATTAATGAAGATGCGTTCAATAAAATGAAGAGCAATTGCTTATTAATTAATTGTGCCAGAGGGCCTCTTGTGGATCCTTCTGCGCTTTTTAATGCGTTAAAAAATAATATAATTCCTGGCGCAGGGATTGATGTAACAGAAAAAGAGCCTATATCATCTGAGGATCCACTATTGAGTTTGGATAATTTAATTATAACTCCTCACACTGCCGGCTCTTCAAATGTTTCTAGAGAAATTGGAACTAGAAAGCAAGCAGAGAATGTAATAAAAATTTTGAAAGGCGAAGCTCCTCATGGATTGGCCAATCCTGAAGTAATCAAAACTATTGCTTTAATGAAAACAAAGGAAAATAATAGATGGAGTAACATGGATTTATTTGATACTTCATTGAATGTATAAGGAGAAAAAATGGCAATACATAAAAAAGAAAGTTTAAAGCCAGATAGTAATGATAATGGCATAACCATGACTTCTCTTTCTGGGCCTGAAAGAGGAGATAAAATGATTACAGTTAAAGAATTATTTCTTGAGCCAGGCGCAGAAATTCCAGTTCATTTACATCCAGATGTTGAAGAAACGCACTTTTTAATCGATGGCGAGTTAACAGCAATTTTAGGTAATAACGAATTTATTATGAATAGCAGGGATTGCATGCTAGCTCCTGCTGGAATGCCTCATGGTATGAAGAATAAATCTAGCAATACCGCAAGATTACTTGTTATGTTCCCAAAAATAAAATTTGGAAGAGAGGCTGTTGAAAATCATACTACTTCTCCTGGGGTTCCAGATAAATACGTTTCAATAAGAAAAGAAATGGAGCCTTATGAATTCGCTCCTGGAATAATGAGGTATGATATGGTTGGAGATTTTTCAGGTGCAATATCTAGTTATTTTTCAGAACTAAACTTTGACCCAGGCTCTGATGCCCCAAATCATTATCATCCGCATCATGAAGAATCTATGTACTGCTTAGAAGGAAAACTAAATGCAGTTTATTTAGAAGAAAATAATATTGAATTGAATGCAGGAGACATGTTTACTGCAGAGGTGAAGGCAAGGCACGGATGTAATAACCCGTTTGATAGTAAAGGAACTTTATTGGCAATTCATTGTGTCTTAAATCCTCCGCCTAGAGTGGAGTGCGATTAATGACAACAATTAAGATGTCTAAAGAATTACAAAATCCAAGAGGTGTTTATTCAATACCAGTGACACCTTTTAAAGATAATGGTGAACTTGATATTAAATCCCTAAAAAAATGTATAGAATTTTGCTTAGAAAAAGGCGCTCACGGAATAGTAATGCCTGTTAATGCAAGCGAAGTATCAACATTAACAGATATAGAAAGAGACCTAGTCTTGAAAGAAGCAATTAAAACTGTTTCAGGATCTGTTCATTTTGTTGCAGGAGTAACAGGAAATTCAATTGAGCAAGTCACGGAAAGATCAAGAATTGCACAAGATTTGGGTGCAGATTCTATCATGACGATGCCAGCAGTTAAGATTTCTTCTGCTCAGTATATTTATGATTATTTTGGAGAAATCTCTAAGACTGTTGGTATTCCTTTATGGATACAAAATAACGATATGCAAGGTAAATTAGTTCCTACAAAGGTAATAATTGATTTAATTAATGATTTTGAAAACATAATTTACCTTAAAGAAGAAAGTGGATTCGCTGGTCATGTAATTAGTGAAGTAGTCGAAAAAGTGGGGAGTAAGTGCAAGTCTATTATGGGAGGTATTGGAGGGACATTTTTAATGGATGAATACAGAAGAGGTGCTAGCGGAACAATGCCTGCAGGACATTTTACAGATATAGTTGTAAGCATATGGAATGCTCTTGATACCCAAAAAAAAGATAAAGACGGAAATTTTGTAATTAATGATAGGGCTAGAATACTGTGGGAATCATTATTGCCATCTCTTAATTTTGAACGTAGGTTTGGAGTTACTGCATATAAATGGGTTTTTTGGAAAAGGGGAATTATAGAGAGTCCTACTACTAGGCTTCCTGTAACAAAACCTTTTGATAGTTCAGATCAATTAGAATTGCAAAAGATTATGGATAGGCTGAGCCCTCTTATGACTTAAGTTTTTCTTTTGTTGTCTCTATAAATTCTTTAGTTCCGTTCATCAAGTATCTGTTAGCACTGCCTATAAGGAAATTGATTCCTTTATCATGCCAGTATTTTGCCTGATCAGCATCTGTAACAAGCGTTCCAGGATGTTTTCCTGCCTTAATTATCTTAGGTATCATTTTCTCCATAGTGGAGCGAACTTTTTCGTGAGTTACTTGTCCATGAACACCTAGAACAGAAGATAAGTCGCCAGGACCTAAAAATACACTGTCTACTCCATCTAAGGAGATTATCTCATCCTGATTTTCAATTCCTTCCAAAGTTTCAATTTGAATTGCTACAAATATTTCTTCGTTGCTTGTTTTGACGTGCTCTGGAATAGGTATAGTCCCATATTTTCCTGTCCTTGAAGCGCTAAACAACCCTCTTTTCCCTACTGGAGGGTATTTACAACTATCTACAACCCTTTTTCCATCTTCAGCATTATTTATGAGGGGTATTAACACTCCTTGTGCCCCAGCATCAAGATATCTTTGCAGATTTTGTTGCATATTCAGGCCAGCCCTTACCATTGGAGTAATATTTGATAATTCTGCAGCCCTAATCATATTCTCCGCTGTCTCATAATCTGTAACACCATGCTCACAATCAATCATTACATAATCCATACCTAGCCATCCTAGCATTTCTACAGTTGAAGGTGACGGCGTACTTACAAAAGCACCCAAAGTTAGCTCATTATTTTCTAATTTCTGCTTCATTGAATTCTTGTTCATAACTATCTCCTTTACAAAAGTTAATATTAGTTTGCTATTAATATTCTTACATTGCAAAATTTATAACATGGAAATACATAAAATTAAAAATGAAGACTGTGAAATTGAGGTTTATAGAGGTTCTATAAAATCTATAAAAATACTTATAGGTTCAAATAAATATGAAATTTTAGGTTACGACGCAAAGAATCGTGTTTCATCCTTTATTATGGCGCCTTGGGCCAACAGGATAAATGAAGGGAAATTTAAATGTGCCAAAGGTAATTTTGATCTATTAGAAAAAAACCCGTTTGATTTCAAGCATGCGATTCATGGAACAGCAATGTTTTCAGAATGGACTTTAAATGAAGCAAGCGAAAATTACGTTTCTATTTCTACCAATCTGAATAAACCTTGGCCATACAAAGGAAATGTTACTTTTGCAATTTCATTGAATGGCCAAAGCATCAAGCAAGAATTATCAATTTTAAATAAAGATTCAGATGTAATGCCATTTTCAATGGGGTGGCACCCTTGGTTTAAAAGAAATTTAAAAGATGAAGGTGTAAAAATAAAATTTGATGCTAAATATAAATGGGAAACTAAAAATGAAATTCCTACCTCTAGTAAACTAGATTCAAATGAAATTAAATATTTTTTTAAAGGGTACTCTCCAGAACCTGGGACACTGGATGAGTGTTATAGAATTAATGAAAAATCATTAGTATACCTAGTGTGGCCAGAACTAACTCTTAAAATTAACTCTTCAAATGAATGCGGACATTTAATGGTATATACCCCTTCTGGTCCAAATTCAGATCTTGTATGTGTAGAGCCTCAAACTGCAACCATAAATCCTTTTCAGTTAAATGAAAAAAATGTCACTGACACTGGCGTGCTTTATGTGAACCCAGGTGAAAGTTATAAAATTTTTACGGAATGGTCTTGGAGATAAATGTTTAAATTAATTAGATTTATAAATGTTATAAAAACTGCCCGTAACTCATTCAGATATTTATTTAATAAAGAAATTCCAACTAGATATAAATTGATACCTATGGCTGGGGTTATTTATTTTATTATGCCTCTAGATTTATTACCCGAAATAAGGATTTTCGGGATAGGCCTTATAGATGATTTATTTATAATTTATATTGCATTTTATTGGTTTGAAAGGCTATCTAAAAAATATTTAGATTCCAAAGAATATATTGAAACAGATTATGAAGTGAGAGATAAAAAAGGAGAGGATGAATAAATCATTCTCTCCTTTTTTGTATTCCTGTTAGTTTATGAGTTGAAAGTCAAGAAGTATTCCCAAGGATGAGGCCTAGTTCTAACTTCATCAACCTCTGTTTCTCTCTTATAAGAAATGAAAGCTTCAAGCAGATCAGATGTGAATACATCGCCTTTTAGAAGGAAGTCATGATCCTCTTCAAGAGCATCAAGCGCCCCTTCTATGCTTCCAGGAACTTGCTTCAATTTAGCTTGTTCTTCGTTAGAGAGTTCAAAAAGGTCATCTTCTAAAGCTTCTCCAGGGTCATAACCATTCTCTATTCCGTCAAGCCCAGCCATTAACATTGCTGGGAATGCTAAGTAAGGATTACAAGTAGGATCCGCAGACCTAAATTCTACTCTTTTTGCAGCCGGATTATCGAAATACATAGGCACTCTACATGCAGCACTTCTGTTTCTAGCTGAAAGCGCTAGAATAGTAGGTGCTTCAAACCCAGGTACCAATCTTTTGTAACTATTAGATGTAGGAGCACATAATCCCATTAAGGCTCTTCCATGCTTTATAATTCCTCCGATATAGTTCAATGCCATCTTGCTCAATCCTGCATACTCTTTACCCGCAAACAAAGGTTTTCCATCCTTCCAAATACTTTGGTGTGTGTGCATTCCTGTTCCATTATCATTAAACAGTGGCTTAGGCATAAATGTTGCAACCTTGCCCCAACTTTGAGCTACATTTTTTACAACATATTTATATCTCATTACTTTATCAGCCATACTTAGCATAGTGTCATACCTAAGATCAATTTCTCCTTGACCACCTGTAGCAACCTCATGATGATGTTTCTCAATTTCAATCCCGAGATCAATCATGATCCTTGTCATTTCACCTCGCATATCATGCATAGTGTCGATTGGAGATGCAGGAAAATAGCCACCTTTATATCCCGGCCTCTGACCAATATTCGGCCCACCATCTATCATTGTTTCTGATCCTGAATTCCAAATTCCTTCATCAGAATCTACCTTGAAGTATGCTTCATTTTCTTTTTGAAAAAACTGAACTGAATCAAAAACAAAGAATTCTAACTCAGGTCCCCAATAAGAAGTGTCACCTACCCCAGAATCTTTAAGGTATTGCTCTGCTTTAATAGTTATATATCTCGGATCTCTAGTATAATTCCCATTGGTTAGTGGATCTCTGATGTCTGCTATTATCGAAACTGTCTTTTCCATAAATGGATCAACTTTTGCTGTCTCTGCATGAGGTAGCAAAAGCATGTCTGACTCATCAATGGTTTGGAAACCTCTTACGCTAGACCCATCAAATCCAGTACCTTTTTCAAATAATGCATCATTTACTTCTGAAATAGGTAGAGCCACATGTTGCCATGTTCCAGGTACGTCTATAAATTTTAAATCTAAAATGTCACAATCATTATCTTTCATCAACTTCAATACTGAAGAAACATTAGAATCAGCCATTTTTACCTCCTGTTTTAATTATTAAGATATTATTAGAATATATTAAGCAAAAGAATGCAATGAAATGTTTCAAAAATGTTTCAAAAATGTATTAATTATGATTAATTCGTAAAAAAATAATGAAGATATTACTAATAACAGACAATCAATTTGGAATGTGTGATGATAATTTGTCATCTGAAAAATGGTCAAAAAGAGCTGAAAAATGGTCCATTTCTTCTAAAGGAATAGAAAAAGAGAAGGAAAATCTTAAATATTTCATAGATTATGCAATCAAAGAAAATCCTGATTTCGTGGTTCATTGTGGTGACATAGTTAATAGGATAGAGGATAAATTGCCTATAAAGGAATACTTGAATTTAATAGAGGACCTGAATCCTATACCAATATATCATGTGCCAGGCAACCATGACGTTGGAATAGACCCTAATATAGCGTCTTCTTTTGGACTAGATTTTTATAGAAATAATTTCGGAAAAGACTATTACAGTATTAGCAAAGAAAACAGCATTTTCCTATTTCTTAATAGTTCATTATTTATTAATCACAAAGAACTTCAAAGTGAATTTAATTTACAAAATAAATTTTTAAAAGAAACATTGTCAGGTTTAGATTTTGATACAAATGTTGTTATTTTCTTGCACCATCCGCCTTATATAAATGTAAATGACCTAAGTAAGAGTCAAGCTCAATATCTACTAGAAGATAGATCTATTGATTATTGGATTTTTCCTAAAGAGACCATTAATGAATTTATGGGTCTTCTTGAGCCATTTAAGAATAAATCTATATATTCTGGCCATTTGCATTCTAATCTTCTAACAAGTTTCAACGGTATAAAAATAACTGTTACCAGTTCGTTAGGGCTTCCTCTTGGTGAAGATAATTCTGGGTTTAGAATGATAAATATTAATAAAAATTTTACCAAAGATAAATTTATAGAAATCCCAAATTAGTAAGGCATTTTTCTGGCTGTAAGTTTTCTTCCTGCTGAAGCCATTTCTACAATATCAGGCCCTCCTACCATGCCTGACCCTAGTTCTTCAATTATAAATTTTATTCTTTCTTCTGGATTCATTGAAAAATCATTCCAACTGGAATAAAAAACTTTATTATTCTTTTTAAGGGCAGTTTTTATCTTTTCTCTAGCCTGATCCATAATTTCTGGATATGGTGGGTCATGGGCATCAGGAAGTCCGTACGACATCCCCATATCTCCAGGCCCCCATTCTGCAAATGCAATTCCAGGGACTGTAGCAATTTCATCTACATTTTCTACGCAATGCCTATCTTCAATTTTTAGACCTAAGAAAAGTTCTCCTTCTGGATTTAAGGGCCAAGGGTCAGCTTTTTGAACGTATTCTTCCTTTGACATACCCCATAGTTCTGCAGGTTCACCTTGCCCGCCTGCTCCTCGTAAACCTTCAGGTATTACCTCTTCACCCAATTTTTGGAATGGGTATCTGCATGTTGCAACAAATGCTGCAACTGACTCTGCTGATCTAGTGTGAGTATTTAGTATTCCATGTACACCAGTACTAAGTACATGTCTAGATTGCCAAGCATTGGCCAAAACTTCATTAACAGTAGTAGCGTTTGAAGGTAAAGTTGTAATAACCGCTGGAGTTAAATGACCACTTTTTGTTGGTCCGCCAGCCTTTAGTCCCTTCATAAATTCATGCAGTCCCTTTATATCAAAATAGTGATGTTCAAAATCAACTAGTAATAGATCAGCCCAAGTACTTGCCATCTCTTTTCCGCATTGAAAAGAAAGTTCATCTGGATGACTTATGTATATTTGTTGGCCTTGTTCTATTAAATCAATAAGTTTATTAATTCTTGGCATTATTCTTTTCCTTCCCTTATTTTAATTGCTAATTCCTTTAATGAAACTTCAACCATATTTAAGTCTTCTTTTCTCATGAGCTCTCCAAGAAATACTAAGTTTCCTTCAATCAAATAAACTCTGTAAAAAGGTTCTCTTCTTGGGCAGTCAGCAGAAAAAGGAATCTTGGTTTCTTCTACAAATGTATTTTTGTTTAATAAATAAGTTTTATTTATTCCATTAGAATCAGTTAACTTATATGGAGGAGGGTAATCAGCAAAACCTCTGCATGCTGTTTTTTCAACCTTGTCACCATAAGCTTTAATCCCTTCTATAGGCTCTATGTATTCTGTCTGTTCTTTGGCTGCCTGTAGCCCATCAGAATTTGCTAAATCAACAGAAGGATATCTAATGACAGCAACTTCTCTGCCGTTTGGTGGAGCAAACCCCCATCTAGCATCTGAAGAATTTGGAAATTCAGCAATTTCGAAGCCTCTTTTCATTTTCCACCCAGCAGACGTAACATCAGACATTTCGTAAACATTATCTGATGAAACAAATTCTTCGCTGGATGATGATCCGCCACATGCAATAAAAATCGTCGATAAGATAATTAATAAGAATATATAAGAATTGATTTTCATGATTTTACACCTGACTATAATTTGAAATTATATTAATGTATAGATTACCTATTATCAAATAGATAGCGAAAGGAAATATTATGAGACCCGGATTTAATATGGGAGTTGATCCAGTGAATTATGAAAAGCCTCAGTCAATAGTAGACGAAACATTGCAATTTGCTGCTCAATTTGGAGCTACAGACCTGATAATACAGTCATATGTTGAAGGAGCCATACTAGGAGAAGAAAAGTGGGAGCTAAAGGACATATTGTCATTAAAAGAGAAAGTAGAAAGTTATGGATGCAAAATTGAAGCATTTGAGAATGTTCCTACTAGATTTTATGATCATGTCATGCTCGGAGGCCCTAAGAGAGATGAGCAAATTGAAAATATGATTTATACCATTAGAAATATTGCTAGGGCAGGAGTCTCTATATTTGGTTACAATTGGATGCCTTCAAGGGTTTGGAGAACGGAAAGAGAAATGCCTATAAGAGGTGGAGCTAAGGCAACTGCATTTGACTACAAGATTGTTGAAGAGGGACTAGAAAATGGAGCAATAGTTGATGAGAAGCCTTCTTTAGCTCACGGGAGAATATATGAAGATGATGAGATGTGGGAAAACCTTGAATATTGGATAAAAATAATAACTCCTATTGCTGAAGAAGAGGGGATTAGGCTAGGAATTCATCCATGCGATCCTCCAGTACCTAAATTAGGAGGGGCTGCAATGTTATTTAGAAGTTTTGAAGCCTATAAAAGATTAATAGAAATCTATCCATCTGATAGCAATGCAATTGAATTTTGCCAAGGCACTTTTTCTGAAATGAATGAAGATATTTATGAAATGATCAGATACTTTGGAGAAAGAGATAAGATTTTATATGTGCATTTCAGAAATGTGTCAGCTCAAGTTCCTAAATTTCATGAAGAATTTATAAATACAGGATATGTGGATATGCTTAAAGCTATGGAAATATACCATGATGTTGGGTTTGAGGGTGTATTTGTAGACGATCATGTTCCAGTAGGTGTTAATGATACAACATGGGGGCACAGAGGAAGAGCCTTTGCTAACGGTTATATTCAAGCAACAATTGATTCGGTAAAAAGAAATGCAAAAAAATAATTTAGTACAGAGATTAGAAAAATGTTATACAGGGGCAGTTTATGATGTTCTTAGAGAAAGAGGTAATAAGAATTCTATCCTTCCTCATGAAATTAAGTCTATTGATCCATCTAAAAAATTAGCGGGAGAAATATGGACTTGTAGTGGAGAAATCGATGAGACTTTAGATAAAGACACAACAATGCTTAGTTGGACAGAAATGCTTAGCAAAGCGCCTTCCGGGTCAGTGATAATGTGCCAGCCTAACGATGGAACAATTGCTCATATGGGGGAATTATCAGCGGAAACATTAAAGTACAGGGGAGTTAAAGGATACATAGTTGATGGTGGGTGCAGAGATGTAGACTTTATCCTTAATCTAGGTTTTCCTGTTTTTTGTAAATACTTTACTCCTTCTGATGTAGTATGCAGATGGAAAATCACATCTTTAGGCGAACCAATTAAAATAGGCGATTTAATAATAAACTCCGGAGATTATGTATTAGGAGATATAGACGGAGTAGTAGTTATTCCTAAAGAAATTGCTTCCGAGGTAATTTCTGAAACGGAAGACTACATAAATACCGAAAGCGCTCTCAGAAAAGATATACTTTCAGGAGTTGATCCTCAAGAAGCCTACCTTAAATACAGAGTATTTTAATTAGAATTTAGTCTTATATTCTGGCTTACCTTGAATATCTAATTTAACTCTAAATAAATCTCCGCCCCTGTATGAACTAAAGTCATATCCTTTTGGTTCAATGCCGGTTGCTTCTTCTGGGGTGCTTCCTGATCCCCATGCTGCACTACTAACATAAAGTTCATTTAAATCTTTTCCTCCAAACATAGGGCATGAAGTTTGAGATGCAGGAAAATAAATTTCTCTTTCTAATTTTCCATCAGGATCAAATCGCATAACTTTTGAGCCCCACCATATTGCTGACCAAATAAATCCTTCAGAGTCAACAGTCATTCCGTCGGTGATTCCTTCAGAATCATCATCAATTTTTACTAATACCTTTTTATTGGACAGAGCCTTTGTACTGGTGTTGTAGTCCCATTGATATATAGTTTTTGCAAGGGTGTCAGTATTGTAGAATTTGGTTTCATCAGGAGAGAACCCCATCCCATTACATAAAGTTATCCCCTCATCTAATATATCTATAGATGTGTCAGTATTAACTCTAAAAAGGATGTCACTTTGCCAGTCTGAAGCATCGGTGCCACAGTAAAAACTCCCATCAGGACCTGAAGTCGCATCATTTATCTTGATCGCAGTATCCTTTCCTTCGAAATTTCCATTTTGAATCCATTTGTAATCGTCATCAGAATGCCATAACATCACGCCTTCCCATGTTCCTAAAACCAGACCTCCCCCTTCATTGAATCTGTATCCTCCTACCTCTACTCCATCATGAATTACATCATTTGCCCCAGTCTCTGGGTCATACTTAAATAGTTTGCCACCTTGTATATCTGTCCAGTAAAGTTTATTTTCTTCGGGATTCCATACAGGACCTTCGCCTACAATTGCACCTGGAGATGCTAATTTTTCAATGTGATATTCCATGACACTCCTTAACTTAATTAGATATGTTTTATCATATTATCAGGATATATTTATATCGTGTATACTTTGAAAAAAATTATAAAGGGGTAATTTATGGGTACTCATGACAATAAAGTAGCAATAGTAACCGGAGGGGCTCAAGGCATAGGAAGGGGAGTGGTCGATGTTCTATCTTCAGAAGGAGCAAAAGTATGTATAGCTGATATTTCAGATGAGCACGGACAAGAGGCAGCAGAAACTATAAACAAAAATGGTGGTTCGGCGATATTTGTAAAGGCCAATTTTGAAAAATCGGATGTCCCTGAAAAAGTTGTAAATGAGTGCGTTAGTGCTTTTGGTGGAGTAGATATTCTTATTAATAATGTGGGTATTCAGCCTCCTGCTTCCTATAAAAATGTTGAGGAAACTCCTGAAGATATATGGGATGCAATACTAAATGTTAACTTAAAGAGTTATTACTTAATGTCTAAATATGCAATTCCACATATGAGAAAGAATGGCAAGGGGGCAATAATTCATATTGCTAGCGTGCAAGGTCTTCAGTCTATGAGAGGAGTTCCTGCTTATGCGGCTAGTAAAGGAGGAGTATTGTCTCTTACTAGAAACATGTCTCTTGACTATGCAAAAGAGCAAATAAGAGTTATGGCTATTTGTCCCGGGGCATTTAATACTCCTTTGCTAAGGAACTCTATGGCAGGAGATATTGAAGAAGGTTTCAAGACAATGGGGGAGGCCCATCCAATTGGGAGAATTGGTCAACCGGAAGAGATTGGTCATGCAGCATCATTCTTGTGTAGCGATAAAGCTTCATTTATTACAGGAGAATATTTAGTTGTTGATGGAGGAATGATGGCTTGGGGGAATTGGGATACAGGTGACCAGGGAGAATAAGTTATTGAATTAATGAGTTTTTAAATGAATGACATAATTCCAAAGACTCTTGATCGCTAAGGCCTTCACATAAAATAATTAGATTTCCTAAAATTATATATCCTCCAAATCTAGGAGTTTGGTCGCATCCAGCTTCAGAATTCCCTGCTCTTGGCACACATTTTCTTCTGTCTTTAGCCCCTTCTTTCCACATCACATTGTCTCCACTTACTATAGCGTCTTTTCCAGAAACGCTTGATGCAAATTTTTCTCCAAATTGTATAGCATCCTCATGAGTTTTATATTCTCTTATTTCTATATCTTTTTTATTAAATATTGCTCTTGAGACAGCAATAGCTTCTGGTAGATCTTCAACTTTATAGTTCTTACCTAACTTAAACTTAGGGATAGATATTTCAGCGATTGATGTTATTAGGGTAGGGTTAACTATTTTTTCTAATTGATTATTATTTACTGATTCTTCAGAAGAACATCCAATTAGGGTTAAAAATACAAACAAAATAAGGATTATCAAAATTTTTATTTTGTGAATCTTGATGGTTCTCTCCATTTATTATTTTCCATAGACTCTCCTCCAATTTCAGCAGAAACTTCCTTAAATTCCTCTGTTATTGGATTATATGTAATTATTTTGCCTTGAAACGATGCAAGGTCAGAGGAACCTTTGCTTAGTGAAACAACTGCAAGCCTCATCCCGTATCTTGTAAGTTTCATTAAACTATTATCACCATAATTAAGTACCCATATATGACCTTCTCCGTGATAATCTGAAAAAAGAATTTGAATAGGTGTATCTCCAACTCTATATTTCTTTAATTCCTCTCCATCTAGAGTGATTCTTGTTACAGTTTTATCCCTAGAATTGGATGTCCAGACATATTTGCCATCGTACAATATATCAAGAGGCCACCCCCCAATTTGATATACTTCTCCAATTTCTCCTGATTTTGTCATCCAACTTAAAGAATCATCTTCGGTGCTAATAAACCAAATATTATTTTCAACAAATTCAATCTTTGTAGGCCTTGAAGATACATCATATTCTGCAACAAAAGATCCATCAGATGTGTATTTTGATATGGACCTTTCCTTTGGGTCAGAAACCCAAACAAAATTTCCGTCAAATTTCATGTCAGAAAGTTCGCCATCAATTTTAATGGATTTCTTTTCCTCTCCGTTTGCATCTATGAGGACAATCCTTTGCTCTTCTCTTATCGAAAGCCAGATTGTGTCTTCGATGATTATTGATGGGTATGGGGATGAAAAAAAGCCTTGATCAGTTGTGACAATATGTGGAAGTGATTCAATTTCATTAAGGCTATAATATTTTTCACTAATTGGTTTTGGTTCATTAAGTTGACCGTCTTTGTTGGTTATTTTCCATAATTTGGGAGAAGTAGAATCTACAACCCATAAATTTTCCCCATCAAATTCCATTGCCCAAGGTCCTCCATCTAGTGAAATTTCTCCCTCAACTTTTCCATTTAAGTCGAGTCTAGATAATTTTTTTTCATCAAAACTTACAACCCACAAACTCTTTTCATCAAACAATATTTGCCTTGGGCCATTGGGCACTGGGTGCACACTTTCTATTTCGCCTTCATTATCAATTAATGCAACACTATCCTCATCAACAAGTACAACCCATAAATTTTGCCCATCGTATTCTAATGAAACAGGATCAAATCCGGGCATAATAGTTTGTATAACTTCTCCTTGTAAATTAAGCCTTTCAACCGTATTTTCAAAATAATTAGCTACCCATAAATTTTCCCCATCAAACTCCATTGCATATGGACCTGGCATTTCGCCTCCACCTACCGGGTACTCTGCTAATGTCTCTCCTGTATCTCTCGATATTTTAGATATGTAGTTAGACATTCCATTCGCAACCCAAATATCTTCTCCGTCTCTAAATATGCCGCCAGGTGATTCGCCTGTAGCATGAACCCCGACAATTTCACCATTTAGGTTTAATTTAGTTACTATTGGCTCTGTGAAATGAGCCACCCAAATGAATTCCCCATCAAAGGTTAGTTTTATTGGTTCTCCTTGAACTTCATATGTCCCAATAGTTTTTCCTTCCAAATCTACTTTAGAAATTATTGAATCTTCGTAGTGTGCAATCCATATATGAGTTCCATCAAATTCAATATCCACCGATCTTCCTTTAACTGCATATGGAACAGCTTTGACATTGTTATCAGGAATGATTTCTGATTTGGGGCTAGTGTTAGTAGTAAGTGGTTTTTCTGTTTTTGGTGTTTCATTCTCGCTAGAAGAGCATCCGAATGCGATTAAACATAAAACAGTAATAAAGAGTGTTAATGTGTTTTTTTTCAACATAAAATCTTACTTGCCTTTTTTGGGTATTGTTAAGAATTTTTGATAAACTATCAAATTATATCTTAACATGAAGAATCACTTAGTTTAATAAAATAAACAAAGAGATAATTGTATTAGGAGCGATTTAATGAAGAAAATACTTATTTCATTTTTATTAATTTTTACGTCTTTGATGATAGTAGCTTGCGGAGGAGGCTCAGACTCGTCTTCTAGCGACTCGTCTAGTGCAGCAGTTATTTTTGAACAGATTGAAGATAGTGGCAGTACCTACTCGCTAGATGATTTTATTGCAATAGGATATAAAAAAGGCAAGTCTGTAAAAGAAGACAAACTAATGGATGGCATGACTAATGCATATTGGGGTTTTTGGAAGGTCCCATATAAGGATTGGTCAGGAAAAGACATGATTGACTATGAGTTAAGGTTCTATGCTTCTCATTCTGATGCAGTAAGTATGGGGGAAAAATCTGCCGACCTAAGAACTGGAGAAAATGCACAAATTAGAAAGAAGACTACAAATGACCCTAAAGCAGTTCATCCTATAGGAGCAGATTGGCAAGAATTACTTAAAGAGGCAAGAGAATGCCAAGGTGATGGAGGGCATCATACTGGAGCATGTATTATCCCAAAATATGCTGACTATAAAATATTTGGAAATGTAATTATTTTGGGGCAAGGTGCTGACTTAGAAGAATCTCATAAAAACATTAATTTAATTGTAAATGGTTTAAAAGGGGTAATAACTGAGTAATTCACACTCCAAAACTAACTTATTTCTAATCTTCCAAATCCTATTATTTGTTTTTATTTTTTCATGTTCCTCTGATAATGCTCAATCAGAGGCAGATCTCATTGAACAAGCTTTTCCTGAAATTACTAATAATGGAAATAATTTAAGCATACAAGATTTTAAGTCTGTAGGATTTAAGTCGCTCAGAGAGTACAAGAGCGTTGAAGAAATCCCTCCACTTTCCGCTGCTTTTCATGGAATATATAAAAAGATGGATTATGAACTTAGGTTTTATTCCAATCATCAGGAAGCTATAGGAAAAGGTTCAGATGACGCTAAATTGGTAACTGGTAAAAATGGCATAGTAACAGGTGATGTTCCTTGGGAAGACGGAGAAAAAGATAGGAGAAGGTGTAGCAGACCCCCGGGTCAACCACATTCAGGATGTAATTACACTTCAAAATATGGAGATTTCGTAGTATTTAATAATGTTATAGTAATGTGCGAAGGAAAAGACGAACTTGAATCTAGAAATACGTGTTCAAATTTACTTTCATTGCTAATTACTACGCCATAACCTGTCCACCATCACACTGAATCGTCTGTCCTGTAATATTTTTTGCATCTTCAGAAGCAAGAAAAGCTGCCAAAGCCCCAATATCTTCAGGTGTTTGAGCTCTACCAAGAGGCATAACCTGACCTAGTGCTTCTTTTGAAAAAAGATCTGTTGTGGTGTCTCCAAGTTTTTTTCTGTTCTCTACCCACTCTTTATGGAAGTTTGTGAGTATTCTTCCAGGAGCTATAGCATTAACATTAATATTCTTTGGGCCAAATTCTCTTGCTAAAGCCTGTGTATAGGCAATTACAGCCATTTTTGTAGTTGCATAGTATGAAGTAGTGTATTTTGCTGCCCTAGCTGCAACAGAAGAGATATTAATAATTTTTCCAGACTGTTTTTCAATCATATGTGGTAAGACTGCCTCTGTCACCCTGTGCAATCCTTTAACATTAACTTCCCATGTAAAATCCCAATCTTCGTCTCTCCAAACTGTCCCTGTAGATCCAGGAGCACCAGCCACTCCAGCATTATTTACTAATATATCTACATCAGAAAACTCTAAAGCTTCATTTATTCCATTTTCAACTTGGGATTGGTCTGTAACATTCATTTCGATATACAAGTATTTAATATCGTATTTACTTGCCAGATCACTTATTGCTGATTTATTCCTATCATCTATATCAGTAATAATTAAATTTGCCCCTTGTTGAGCCATTTTAGTAGATATGCCAAAACCCAAACCTTGACCACCACCAGTAATAATTGCGGTTTTTCCAGATAAATCTGCTAACAAAACTTTCTCCTTACAAATATATAGAAAGTTAGTTTATTCGAATCAAAGAGTTAAATAAAGAAAGAGCCCAACAATGTGGGCTCTTTCTAAAAACTATTTCTAGTTATTTTTACTGAACAGCAGTTAGTTTGTGAAGCACTAGACCCCATGTAAGGTGCCAAGAAGCTTCGTTTACATAACTGTCTTGCTTAGGACCTCGGTCAACAGGCCATCCATCCCAATACTCTCTGCTCATCACAATTCTGTGGTAGAACTCAAGAATTGGCACGTCTGGAAGTTCTTCGATCCAAATTTCCATAGCGTCATGGTAGTAGTCCATGATTGTGTCAGTTTCATCTGGGTGAGTCTGAGCGATCTTATCAGTAAGTTCGTCCCATGTAGCATTCTCCCAGTGGTAGAAGTTAACTTGGTGACCACCTGGAATGTTCACAGATGAACTCTGGTAAAGCTTCATAGTAAAGTAAGGGTCTCTTACTGAACCACCGTGTCCAAACATTAGACACTCGAAGTTACCTTCAGCCATTCTAGATGAAGCATCAGGTGGTTGAATGTAGCTAGCGTTAATACCTTGTTTTCTCAACTGCTCAGCAGTAAGAGGACCAAGGTCAACCCATGGGCTAAATCCAATAATTTCACAGTTAATCATCTCGCCATCTTTTTCCCACATTCCGTCTGAGTTTTTCGCCCAGCCTTTTTCAGTGAAGATAGCAGCAGCCTTTTCAGGAGCAAACAATGTAGTGTCTCTGTCACCTACAAGTAGGTCAGCAACACCATCAAAGTATTTCTGAAGAGGCGGGTATTGAGGCATAGTCAACGGGTTAAGCGCTGCTGCACCATCATAAGCCACTTTAGACAATTCTTTTCTGTCTAGTAAGTAACTCATAGCCCATCGGATATCTTTGTCATCGTAAGGACCGTATTTACCTGAGTTGTTAAACGCAAGTGATACTGGCCACCAGTCAACATATCCATATGGTGATTCTTGCTCAGAGTGAGTAAGAAGCTTAGAGTTTTGAGCTAGTGTTTCTTTAATAGTTTTTGGTGTAGTCATTGCAGCATAGTCCACATCACCCTTAATTAGAGCTTGTGCAGTAGTCTGTTGATCACCTGTTCCAGGTAAGTAGATTATTCTTTCTACTTCAGGAAGAACACCATAACCTTTAAGGTCAGATTTTCCTTCTCCCCACCATGAATCAGCTCTGTCAAAAACTTTTTGTTCAGGTGTTCCAGCGACTACTCTCCAAGGACCAGTTGTTACTGGAAGTCCAGCATCAACATCAAAAGCCTTGAAAGTTGTCCAGTCCTGACCGTTAAATACGTGTTCAGGAACCATGTAAACACCAATATCGAACTTGTAAGTTAACAAGAACATAAATCTTGGGTCTGGTCTAGTTAATGAAACTTTTACAGTGTGGCTATCTACTTTAGTAGCAGTATCCATCACTGCATCGATGTCAGTACCCCATCGCACTTCTTCTGCATAGTCCTTCAAAGTGTTAAGGGTGTATACAACGTCATCCGCGTTGAATTCTTCACCATCACTCCAGTTAACTCCCTTTCGGAGGTTAATTGTAAGTTCAGTGAAGTCACCGTTCCAATCCCAGCTTGTTGCCAACCAAGGAATTGTCTCATCAGCGAAAGCACTGAAGAAAGCTAGAGGTTCATAAATAATGTTTGGACCTCTTTGGTGGTTAGCACCAATTGCATACGGGTTCCACAATTCATGGTCTGTGTGTCGACCTTCAGAACCTCCTTGGAAGGTTATGAAAGTTTTTGCACGGTCCACTGATTTGAGTCCACCCGAGCTAGAACTGGCAGATTCCTCTTTTTTCGCTGGTGGTTGAGTGCTCTTTTCAAGAATCTTAACTTCTGACTTAGACTCAGAAGAAGATGATGTTGATGAAGATGCAGTTTCTGCATCATCGTCTCCACCACAAGCAACCATAACAAGAGAAAGAGACATCAATACGGCAAGCATTAATGATAGAAGTTTTCGACTCATCTACCTATTCTCCTTTATGAACGGGCAGTTGCCCGTACGTAGTTTTTAAAAACCACCTTAATAAATTAGTCAGCGTTCAAGTTGAAAAATAACAAAATCACAACTCACACCAATTAAGATGATTATGGAATAATACCACAATTTTTAAAAATGCAATAATTTGAGAAACATACTAGAAACATTTTTGAAACAAACACTTGTAAAAGGTATCAATCAGGGTTATATTTACTAAGTTATTCTGTTATGAATATATTTCAGGCTTTATATTATATATATACTAAAAATTTGAATAAACTATTTAAGGGAAATTAAATTATGACCTTTCGGGATATTTTAGCTAGCATTTATACAAATTACATTTTTAGAAGATTTTTGTTTTTTTTACTCATTATTTGGATAGCCAGTACAGCAATATTTTTAATACCAAGACTATCGGGTCAAGATCCTGTAAAAGAGAAGTTGTTGCTAGAAGCCCAAAGAGGTGGACATATGCAGGCAGGTCTAGAGGAGATGGCAGCTGAGTATTCTAGAAAATTTGGCTTAGATAAGCCATTATTAGTTCAGTATGGTAACTATATGGCAGATCTGTTCAGATTTGATTTTGGGCCATCAATTGCTTACTTCCCCAAGTCTGTTAATTCATTAATTGGCGATTCCGTCATATGGACATTTGGATTGCTAGCAGTTTGTACATTTATTGCATTCTTTGTAGGGACGATTGCTGGCGCCTTATTGGGTTGGCCTAAGTCCCCTAATTTCCTTCAATACATATTCATGCCTATACTTACGTTGGCCGCAATACCTTATTATCTACTTGCCCTTGTATTGATTTATATTTTTGCATTCAATCTTGACTGGTTTCCGCTTTTTGGTGGATATGCAGTGGCCACATTACCAGAGTGGAGTTTTAATTTCGCATGGGATGTAGTTCATCATGCTGTATTACCTGCATCCTCAATTGTTCTTGCTTCATTAGGTTTTTGGGCTCTTGGGATGAGAGGAATGATGGTTACCAATCAGGGTGAAGACTTTATGATTGCTGCCGAAGCAAAAGGATTAAGAAGTATAAGGCTATTCTTTAACTATGCAGTTAGAAATGCAGTTCTTCCTCAAACTACAGCATTGGCCCTATCACTTGGTACAGTGTTCACTGGATCTGTGTTAGTAGAAGTTATTTTTAGATATCCAGGGCTTGGTAATACACTTTATCAGGCAATTAAGTTGAACGATTTCTTTGTTATTAGAGGTATGATATTTATTGTGATTGTGACCTTAGGGCTAGCTACTTTCATTATAGACGTAACATACCCTCTATTGGACCCAAGAGTTAGTTACAAGAAAGGAAGTTAATAATGACGACAGCCACTACTGATGCAAGTGCAGATTTAACAAAAAAGACTTTCAGAAGAAGACTGGAAGACTTTGGTAGATATATCAGGAGAAATCCGTCTCTAGGTGTGGGGATAGCATTGCTAGCTTCCCTTTTACTATTCGTAATAATTGGATATGCAACTTATGAAGTTGAAAGATTTAGGCCATTAAGTGGTGGGCCAGATTTGGCGCCATTTGAGCCTGATCCATATAACCCAGGCACAAGAGATGGAGGATATATATTAGGAACAGATAGGCAGGGCAGGGATGTAATGTCAGTTATGATTGCTGGAATACCTCTAACTTTACAGATAGGTTTGATAGCAGGGCTGATTGGCATTAGCGTTGGAACTATTCTTGCGTTTGTTGCTGCTTATTACGGAGGATGGGTTGATCAGGTTATTAGTACAATAGTAGACGTAGGATTGACCATACCTGGAATCCTAATCCTAATCGTTATTGCTGTAAATATACAAAGTGGATTAAGTGTTCAGCAGATGGGTCTGGCAGTATCGGCAGTTGCTTGGGTTTGGCCTGCGAGAACAATTAGGGCTCAAGTTCTTGTAATGAGGGAGCAGTTATATGTTGAAATAGCAAGGTTGAGTGGCACTAGCGGATTCTCGATTATGTTCAAAGAAATGTTGCCGAATTTAGCTCCGTATATCGGTGCTTCTTTAGTTGGATCTGTAGCTTCAGCAATTTTAGCATCTGTAGGTCTTGAGGCGCTTGGTTTAGGACCTTTTGATAGCCCAACTCTTGGAATGACAATTTACTGGAATATTCAGTTTTCGTCTATTCTTCACGGAATGTGGTGGTGGTTCGGTCCGCCTATATTAGTACTAGCAATGATATTTGTTGGTTTATTTTTGATAACTGCAGGTTTGGATGAATGGTCAAACCCTAGATTAAGGAAAAGAGTATGACAACTGCTAAAAAAGTTGCGTCTAAATCCTCTAAGTCTGAATTAGGAATAGACGTAAAAGATCTAAAGGTTCATTATGACACTCCTGATGGAGTTGTTAAGGCTGTTGATGGAGTTAGTTTTTCATTAAGGCAAGGCGAAAGAATGGCGCTAGTAGGTGAATCTGGAAGTGGTAAAAGTACATTGGCGATGGCTTTAATGAGGCTTACCAGAGCCCCAGGAAGAATTGCTGGTGGCCAAGTATATGTTGGCGGTAGAGATATGCTGGATTTGGATGAAGAAGAGATGAGACTTCAGAGATTAAATGAAGTTGCCTTAGTGCCTCAAGGAGCTATGAATTCATTGAATCCTGTTATGAAAATAAAGAATCAATTACTTGATGGATTATATGACCATCAAACAGAAGGCGATCAAAAAATGTCTAAGGAGGAGCAAGTTGAAATCGTTGAAAAGCTTTTGACGGCTGTTGATTTAGCGCCTTCAGTTGCTGAAATGTATCCTCACGAATTGAGCGGAGGAATGAAGCAGAGAGTGGCAATAGCAATAGCAACTTCAATGGAGCCAAGAGTAATAGTTGCAGACGAACCTACAAGTGCATTGGATGTAGTTGTGCAAAGAAATGTTATGCAGACTCTAGGAAGGCTGCAAGAAGGTTTGCATGCATCTATTATATTAATAGGTCATGACATGGGCTTAGTCGCTCAGTTTTCTGACCATGTTGGGGTTATGTACGCTGGAAGACTGGTTGAGGTTGGTCCTGTGAAAACAGTATTTAAATCGCCAAAGCATCCATATACAAGGCTTCTAATAAAGAGCCTGCCTACATTAAGCAACAAGAAAGATTTCATAGGAATCCCAGGACTTCCTGCTACCCTTTTAAATCTTCCTGAAGGTTGTGCTTTTTGCTTACGAATTGGACAAACCAACCCTGAAAAGATTCCGTGGGTTAATGTAGCAAAAGACCACTTTATTCAAGATTGTAAAAAATGTTCTAGTTACGGGAAATAATTAATTAGGAGAAAAAATGCCAGCAGTATTAGAAGCAAAAAATGTAACAAAAGTATTCGGAGGAGGATTTCTTAGCCGAGAAGAAGAAAATGTTGCAGTAAATGATATTTCTATGAGTTTAGATCAGAAAAAACCAAAGATTGTAGCTGTTGCTGGTGAATCAGGTAGCGGAAAGACAACATTGGCTAGATTATTGTTAGGAATTGCTGATCCAACAAGTGGGTCAGTGGAGTATGATGGAAAAGACCTAAAAGAAATCTCTAGAGCAGAAAGAAGAGAATTCAGGAGAGAGGTTCAACCTATATTCCAAGATCCTTATGGTTCTTATAATCCTTTTTACAAAGTTGATCATGTCCTATTTAGTCCTGTTAAAAATTTTAAAATGGCAGAAAATAGAGATGAGGCTGTTCATATGGTCAACCAAGCTTTAGAAATGGTAGGTTTGGTTCCTGCAGAAACATTAGGCAGACTTCCTCATCAGTTAAGTGGTGGGCAAAGGCAGAGAGTTATGGTTGCTAGGGCCCTCCTGTTAAAGCCAAGGGTTATATTGGCTGATGAGCCTGTATCTGCTGTTGATGCATCATTGCGAGCGACAATTTTAGATGCTGTTTCTAGATTAAATAAAGAATTGGGTATTGCTGTTGTTTATGTTACCCATGACTTAACTACTGCTTATCAGATTAGCGATGAAATTATGATTCTTTACAAAGGTAATTTGGTGGAGGCTGGTAATGTTGAAACGGTAATTAAAAAACCTGCCCATCCTTACACACAGTTGCTTATCGACTCTATACCTGAAGCCGATCCAAATAAAAGATGGGGAAAATTGGATATGAAAAAAACTCAGGAAAAAATTGTAACAGCACCTTCAGTGGGATGGAGAAAGTAATAACCAATATAAATTGGAACCAATCCTGCCTAATCACTAATAGTTTTTATTTCTAGTGGCTCCTCAAAACAAAAAAGCAGTTTTAGTTTTAGATATTGGCACATCATTTGTAAAAATTGGTTTATTTGATTTATCTGCAAACCCCATTAAAAATTGTCAGATAAAATTTGAGCATTGGATGACAATAAAGACGGATGGCACCTATACTTTTAGTGCCCTTGAATCTTCTAAAATTATTGAGAGAGGGCTTGATGAGTTACTTTTAAAAGCCGCCGAATATCAAATAGTCGCCTTTTCAACCGACACAATGGCTAGCACTATAGTTGGTCTTGATAAAAACTACGCCCCTTTAACAGATGTATTTACATATGCAGATACAAGGCCATATAAGCAACTTGCAAAACTTAAAGAAGGTGTTAATCAGAAACTTTTTTATGACGATACTGGATGCCCAATGCACACTTCTTATATCCCTTCAAGAATTATTTGGTTTAAAGAGAAATATCCAGATTTGGACAAAAAGATTCATATTTGGACTGATTTTTCTAATTACCTACTAAGAAAATGGATGCAGAAGAAAGATATTGATATAAGTTATTCAGTGGCTAGTTGGACAGGCCTGCTAGATAGAAAAAAATTAACTTGGTATGCGCCTGGATTAAATTTTATTGGCTTAAAAGAGGATAATCTTCCTAATTTAAGTCCTTATACAAAAAATATAAAAGGGTTGAATAGAGAATACTCAAAAAGATGGCCTAGTTTATCTAATGTGCCATTTTTTTTACCAGTAGGTGACGGAGCTTCATCTAATATAGGAGTTGGGTGCAATTCCGAAAACAAGATAGCCTTATCTATTGGAACAACTGGAGCGCTAAGAGTACTAACTAATAAAACAAAAATTAATATTCCTCAGGGGTTATGGAATTATAGGTTAGGGGAAAATCATAGTTTGCTAGGAGGTGCTTTTTCAGAAGGTGGTAATGTGGGGTTATGGTTAAAAAAATTAATGAATATTCAATTAGATTCAGATGAAAATTTAAATGAAGAAATTAGCACAAATGAATCTAGCCTAGAGTTGGAAAATATTCTATTAAGGTCTAAGCCTGATGCTCATGGTTTAACTGTTTTGCCTTTTTTGGCAGGGGAAAGAGCTGTAGGATGGGCTGAAAATGCTACAGGTACATTAACAGGACTTAGATTATCTACAACCAAGCCAGAAATTTATCAGGCTTTTCTAGAATCTATAGCATATAGATTTGGTTTAGTTTCAAAAAGACTAATGACTTTGCTTCAAGAAGAATGTTCAGTAATTGCCTCCGGGGGAGCAGTTCAATCTTCAAAATATTGGCTTCAAATGCTATCAGATGTTTTAGGTATGCGGGTTGGTGTATCAAATGTGCAAGAGGATACAGGTAGAGGAACTGCAATTTTAGCATTAAATGCTATGGGCATATCAAGTTCGTTTAATGATTTTGAATTTGAGGTAACTAAATTTTATGAGCCAAATGAAAAAAACATGATCATATATCAGAATGCAATGAATAGGCAGGAAGAACTTTATTCAAAAATTTTCAGTTAACTTTTTTTATAGAATGACCACCAAATTGATTCCGAAGTGAAGCCAATATCTTGAATCCAAAAGAATCATTATTTCTTGAGTAGAATCTTGAATAAAGAGAGGATGTTATTGCATGTGTTGGCACATCTAGGTCTATCCCTTCTTTTATAGTCCATCTGCCTTCTCCTGAATCTTCAACATAAGGCGCAACACTTGATAACTCAGAATCTTCTTCTAAAGCGTTATTTAATAAATCTAAAAGCCATGATCTTACAACACTCCCATGTTGCCACAGGGATGTTATTTGAGCTAAATTAAGATTAAATTCCTTCTTTTCATGCAATATTTCAATTCCTTCTGCCATTGACTGCATCATTCCGTATTCAATTCCATTGTGTATCATTTTTACAAAGTGACCAGAACCACTTGGCCCCATATATCCGTAACCTTTTCCGTCAGTTGAAAGCGATTCAAAAATACTTTCGCAGTATTCATAAGCATCTTTATCTCCTCCTATCATCAAGCAATATCCCTCTTTTTCACCCCATATTCCTCCGCTGGTACCGGAGTCTATAAGATAAATATTTTTTTTTGATAGCTCTGAAGATGTTTTAACTGACTCTTTGTAAAAAGAATTTCCTCCATCTATAATTATGTCATTCTTATCTAATATTGAACTTAATTCATTTATAGTGGATTTTGTTGGCTCTCCAGAAGGAACCATAACCCATATTATTTTCCTAGAATTATTTCTGAATTTGCCTGGTATTTCATTTAGAGATTTTAATTCTTCTATTTGATTGCTTTTATATTTTTTAGTATCCCAACTTGAATCATAACCAAAAACAGTATGTCCATTTTTCATAAGCCTTTTTGATATACCTAGCCCCATCTTTCCTAGCCCTATTACTGCAATTTCCACTATTCCTCCTTTATTTTATTTATAACATTTTTAAAAGGATCCTTGTTGTTTGAATCAATGTTAACTAAATAAGTGTTTATCTCAAGATCCTTTAAAGCATCAAGGTCTCCTAGCATTTGAGCTTTAAATGTATCGCTTAAATCTTTGTAATTATTTTTTTCGGTATATGAATTAATTAAGTTTTCGTCATAAAAAAATATGGACCACACATCTTTTGGTCCACCTTTTTGTAGTTGGCCAACTGAATGCAAGTATCGTGGCCCAAACCCTGCAACTACTTTTATGCCATGATATGAACTTAATTTTTCTTTCAACTTATTCAATGAAGTATTAATATTTTTTGTTTCATTTATATATAAATTTATGTATAAAACTCGATTTGTTTCATTTTCATTTATCATATTATTTATATCAGATCTAGAATAAGGAATTGTAACCTTTCTCATATCTTTATATTTTTTAAGTATATTTTTAGTGTTTAGTTTAGATCTTTCCACGTCAGGTTCATCAAATGGAAAAATAGACATGTGTTTGCATAATATTGATATTGATGCCTGCCATATAAACATGTCTTCGAAAATTGTATTTTTATCGAAACTAATTACTAGTTCATCTGCTCTAGTACTAGTATATTTTTTTTGATCCTTGCTATTTATCAATATTTTAGGACAACCAATATCAATATAATTATTAATTATTGGGGTTATACCTTTTCCGTCTTTGCCAGTTGATTCGGCAATTATTTGCTCTAACCAAATACCCATTTGACTTATTTCTTCAGGTATTTTTAAGTTTAAAATACCGTTATGATTTTCGTAAGAATCTATTAATATAGAAGTAAGGAGGGAACATTTTTTTATAACTTGATTTGAATCCCAAAGATAATTATTTTTAAATGAAGTTAATATCTCATTCATAAACGTCGCAGGAAAAATTCCAAATGCTGTGGCCGAAGAAAATCTTCCTCCTATATTTTTTGGAGTATTTATTATTTGAAAAAAATTATTTTTAAGGGCAAACTTTTCTAAAGAATTTTTAGCATCAGTTAGCACAATAAACCTATCGCCAAAATCAAATTTTCCTTTTTGGGTGAGTTCTTTGGTGAAAAAATTCATTAATTTATTTGTTTCTAATGTTGTTCCAGATTTGCTCATAAAAACAAATAGGGTCTTGAGTATATCTATTTTTTCTCGAACTGATGAAACATCTCTAGGGTTTGTGCTGTCCAAGAAAATAAGTTGATACTTACTCTTCAAAGATATTTGATTTAGCACTTTTCCAGTTTGAATACTGCCGCCCATTCCAATAAATACAACTGAAGAAGGGTTTAGGTGGCTGACTGCCCGATCAAAGGCATTTTTGCACAATTTTATTGATTCCTCTATGAGCGTTGGAGTTTCAACCCAGCCCAACCTTTCTTGGTAAGAAAGAGAGTGCTCTATCCAGATATTTTTTGACCCATGAAGCCTAAATAAGTCCTTTTCAATATCATTGAGCAAGATAGGGTCATTATGCTGTAGGCTATAATCTGACATGCCTTATGAATGATGAGTAATTTTATTTTTTATTTCATTCAAAAGACCATCAAAAGCTTCTTCAAAAAGCCTTATGCCGTCACTCAATAATTCATCAGTAATATTTTCTAATTCGTCATCACTAAGGACATTTTTAATAATTCCTTCGTGATATTTAGTGTCTGAATTAAGCAAATCTTTGTATTGGACATTATTTGAGGTAATTTCTTCATATACATTTTCTGGAACTGTGTTTACGGTTTCGGGTCCTGTAAGTTCGCTAACGTAGAGAAGTTTTTGATAGTTTGGGTTTTTAACCGAAGTAGAAGCCCAAAGAAGTCTCTGTTTATTAGCACCTTCCTTTTCTAATTGACCAAAAGACTCCCTAGAGAATATATTTTTATAATCTTGGTAAGCAAGAATTGCGTTTGAGATAGCAACTTTACCTTGAGATTTTTTATCAATAACTTTATCTGCAGATGTGTCTATTCTGCTAATAAAAAAAGAAGCTACAGAATTTACTTTTTTCATTTGATCTGGAGATAACTTATTTAGCCCATTTATATATGCCTTTGCTGCCTTTCTATACATAGATCTTGAAAACAATAATGTCACATTAACATTTATTCCCAGACTAATTAGATGTTCTATTACAGGCATCCCATTTTTTGTGCCAGGGACCTTAATCATCACATTGGGTTGATTAATGGATTTATGAAGATAAATCCCTTCACTAATGCTCTTTTCAGTATCATTAGCAAATTTAGGATCTATTTCTATGCTTACAAATCCATCCTTGCCTTGAGTATTATTATGAATAGGCCTTAGTAATTCACAGGCATCTGATATGTCTTTTATAGATAAATTTTGGAAAATATTTTTTGCATTACCATCTAAATTAGTTAGAGATTTTATATCTTTGTCGTAAGTATTTTCAGAAGATAGTGCTTTTTGAAATATAGCAGGATTGGATGTAATACCTGAAATTCCTTCTGAAATCATGGAACTTAGTTTTCCAGAATTAATCATTCCCCTAGAAATAGAATCTAGCCAAATAGATTGGCCTAAGGCATTAATTTTTTGTATTTCTGAATTCACTTAGAGTTCTTCCGAATTTTCAATATTTATAACTTTGTTTAGCCTTCTAGTGTATTTTTCGTCAGTGAGGAACTTAGCATTTAAAAATTCTAATACTAAGTTTTCTACAATATTGTGATCTACAATTATAGCTCCAAGGCATAAGACATTCATATCATCATGCTCTACACCTTGCCTTGCTAAATATTCCGTGTGACATAATCCTGCCCTAACCCCTTTCACCTTATTTGCAGTTATTACTGCACCAATTCCGCTCATACAAGAAATAATCCCTCTATCTGCTTTTTTTTCTGCAACCATTTTTGCGACTGGGAAACAAAAATCAGGATAGTCATCAGTTGAATTAAATTCATACGCACCCATATCAATTACTTCATGATTTTGAGACTTTAAAAAAGTAATCAATTTGTCTTTTAGTTCAAATCCGCCATGATCGCCACCTATAGCTATTTTCATTAGAATACTACCTTTCCAGTATTTTTTTAGATACGTTGAGTATATTTTCTACTGAAAAGCCTTTTTTTTCTAGTACAATATTACCTGGAGCGGATGACCCGAATTCATCTATTCCAATTGATATGCCATTATCACCAATATATTTTTGCCATCCCAAAGTTGCCCCTGCCTCAACTGAAACTCTCTTTTTCATTTCAGGAGGAAGCACTTTATTTTTATATTCATCTGACTGCATTTCAAATAATTCCCAGCAAGGCATAGAAACAACTCTTGAGGAGATATTTATTTTTTCTAACTCTTTTTGAACTTCTATGCATAACTGAACCTCAGATCCAGTTCCTATAAGTATAATGTCTTGAGTTTCCTCTGAATTTCCTGATAATACATAACCCCCTTTATTGGATTCAGAGGTATCATTTTTGGTCATGGTGGTAACATTTTGCCTAGTTAATGCAAATACAGAGGGCCTTTTGGTATTCTTTAAGGATTCCTCAAAGCAATTTATAGTTTCAAAATAATCTGCTGGCCTAAATACTAATAAATTGGGTATTAATCTAAGAGACATTAATTGGGAAACTGGTTGATGGGTTGGTCCATCTTCACCTAAACCGATTGAATCGTGAGTCAAGATATACAAAACTTGCAGTTCACTTAATGCAGAAAGCCTGATCGAGTTCCTCATATAATCAGAAAAAATCAGAAAAGTGCCTGCAAATGGAACAAATCCTGATAGCGCAAGGCCATTGCTTATCCCGCCCATCGCATGTTCTCTAACTCCATAATGCATATTTACCCCTGAAAAATTATCAGAATTAATAGAAGTGGAAGAGTTTATATAGGTTTTAGTTGATCCAGCTAAATCAGCAGAACCCCCAATAAATAAATTTGAATCTTCGCTTAACTTGTTTAGGATTACCCCTGATGAATCTCTAGTAGAGATATTTTCTTTTACGCTGGAAGATTTAAGTTCTAAGAAAGATTTTGAAAAATCAGTTTCCCCAAAATCGATTTTCTTATTATTTTTTAACTTCTCATAACTTGCAATCTTTTTATTTACAAATTCTTCAAAATATTTATATACATCATTTGGTATATCAAATGGATCATGGGCCCAATTTAATTCTTTTCTTGTTAATTTAACTTCCTCTTCGCCTAGCGCTTCACCATGAGCTTTCTCAGTTCCAGATTTATTAGGACTTCCGTGTCCAATTTCAGTCTTTAATATAATTAAAGTAGGTAAATCCGAGCTTTTAGCCAAAACTATGGACTCTGATATTTTATAAATATCTTCACCTTCAACATTTTCAATTACATTCCATCCGTAAGATTGAAATCGCTTAGCCACATCTTCTTTAAAAGCTAGATCTGTAGAGCCTTCAATAGAGATATTATTAGAATCATAAAAATATATAATATTGCCCAGCTTCAGAGTCCCTGCAATTGAAGCTGCCTCAGAAGATATGCCTTCCATAAGGTCTCCGTCAGAGACTATAGAATAAATTGTGTTGTCATTAACTTCTCCGGTTATGCTTTCTTTTCTTTTTGATGCTATTGCCATCCCAACTCCGTTTGCGAATCCTTGACCTAAAGGTCCAGTAGTAGCTTCGACCCCATCTGTTAGTCCATATTCTGGGTGACCAGGAGTTATACTTTCATATTGCCTGAAATTTTTTATATCGTTAATGGAAATTTTGTAGCCTGTTAAATGGAGTATGGAGTAAAGAAGGGCAGAAGCGTGGCCTGCAGATAAAATAAATTTATCACGATTTGTCCATTTAGGTTTGTTTGGATTAAACCTTAAGTGATCCCTCCACAATACAAATGTTAGTGGGGCTAGACTCATTGGTGCACCAGGATGCCCAGAATTTGCTTTTTGAACCATATCAATCGATAAAAATCGGATTGCATTAATACATTTTTTTTCTATATCAGTAATTGTCATTGCCCAATTGTTCCTGTCTTTAGCAGATATAAAGATGTGGATGCAGTTATATATAGTAAAGAGTTATTTTCTCCTCCAAATGTACAATTTGCAACCCGCTCAGGAATATTTATGTGCCCAATAAAATCCCCAGAGTTTTCATATATATGAATTTTATGGCCATGGGGATCACAAATAAATAAATTTCCATCAACATCTGTTGTCATTCCGTCAGGAAAGCCTTCTTCTATATCGCAAAAAATGATTTCATTACTTAAATTGCCATTATTGTCTAAATCGTATCTTTTAACATGATGGGGCTTATTAAAATTTATATTTCCTGGTTCTGCTGCTCCGCTATCTGCCACGTAAAGATATTTTTCATCAGGAGAAAAAACTATTCCATTAGGCTTGTCAAAGTTGTCTAAAATTTTTGAAACTCTGCCATTATCATCTACTTTGTATACATGATTTCCTCCTATCTCGCTTTCAGATTTCTTTCCTTCTTCATTTGTTAATATTCCATATGGAGGATCGGTAAACCATATAGAATTGTCACTTTTAACAACTACGTCGTTAGGCGAGTTGAACTTTTTGCCTTCAAAATTATCAGCAATTACTGTTAAACTTCCATCGCCTTCCTCTCTTACAATGCGCCTAGTTTCATGTTGGCAACTAATGAGTCTTTGTGAATTATCTAGGCAATTTCCATTATTAAAATTTGAAGGGCTTCTAAATGTGCTTACGGACTCTTTCTTAGAATCATAAATTAGCATCTTATTGCTTCTGACATCACTCCATACAAGAGAAGATATATTATCTATCCACGCAGGCCCTTCTGCCCATACAGTCCCAGAGTATAGTTTTATTAAATCTACATTAGGTATTAATTTAGAAAATTTATTTCGCATATTTATTTCCTGTTTCTATAATCCTGAGAAACGATTGCAAATTCATTTACCATTTTTGTGTCTTGGAGCCTTGATTGTATAGCTTCACTGATTTGCGGATTGAATACTAATTGTTCGCTAATATCACTTGCGCGTGTAGTGATAATTGTAGGTAATCCATTGTTGTGCCTATTTACTATGATTTGATATATTTTTTCTTCTGACCAGTTACTATTAACTTGCGAACCTAAATCATCAATTATCAAGAATGGGCATTCAATTAAAAAAGATAAATATCCTTCAGTTTGATTATTGTAGTTATTAAAATTCCTTAATTTTTCTAGTATGTTTGGGATAAAACCAAAGTACACAGGCTTTAATGATTTGATTCTTTTTTCAGCTATTGCAACTGAAAGGTGTGTTTTTCCTACCCCGGTTGGGCCTGTAAAAAGTAGCCATCCATCTGGGTTTTCAAAATATGCTTTTGATATTTCTAGGGCTTCAGCGAGATTTGAATCTCTTTGGTTAGTTTTAAAAGTCCCAAAGGTCATTCTTTTGAGCATAGATGGAGTAAGATCCCCAAGGTCTTGAGAGCTGGTGATACTTTCTTTTTGGCGACTTATAACCTCATCTTTAACACACTCGCAAAGAATGTAATTTGCAGAATTTATATTCTGATCTAATGGAGATATCCAGTGTAAATCATCACAGATAGAGCAATTAATCAATTTCTGATCTTCTTGATTTTCTTTCTTCTTGTTTTCTTCTGACTTCTTGGAGATATTCTTTTGACCTGAAGTAATTATTTGCCGCTGAATTTTTTGGAGTTCCTTGCTTAGTTCTTTCATAATATTCTTTTTGCCTCTTAGTTTTGTCTAACCAATTTTTCCAGCCTAGTTTCCAACTTCCTTTTCTATTTGTTTTAAGTTTTCTTTTACCACTCCAATAGTACTCGAATTTCTTAGCTTCATCTACAATATTTATCGATTCGTAGTCTTTTTCAATATCTTTTATGAAATTATCATCAGCATCAGAAATAGTTACCTCATTTAATCTGTCAAGAATAATAAGCCACTCCGGATATTCTTGTTCCCACATCTCACCCTGCATAGGTTTCATGATTTTTAATTAGCGGATTGTTTTTTTATTGACCTAAATCTTGCATATTGATCTTGAACAACTAGGTCTATATTGCCTATTGGGCCATTTCTGTGTTTCGCAATAATTAGTTCTGAAATGCCTCTAGGATATGCCTCTCCTGCAGATCTAGACCTAAGCCATTCTTCTTCCGTAATATATTTTTCTTCTCGGTGTATAAATGCAACGATGTCAGCATCTTGCTCAATGCTTCCGCTTTCTCTTAAGTCTGATAAAACTGGCCTATGACTTTGTCTTTGCTCAATAGACCTGCTTAATTGAGAA
Organism: SAR202 cluster bacterium; assembly: GCA_009392285.1. Classification (GTDB taxonomy): domain Bacteria; phylum Chloroflexota; class Dehalococcoidia; order Lucifugimonadales; family Lucifugimonadaceae. The sequence goes on along the minus strand of VFGU01000013.1, from coordinate 5,323 downwards.
ATCGCTATTACTGGCACATTTAAGTCTCTCGCCATGCCCTTTAATGCTCTAGATATCTTACTCACTTCTTGAGCCCTATTGTTGTCGCTCATATTCCTTCCGCCATAGATTAACTGCATGTAGTCAACTACTATAAAATCTAAGCCTCGTTCCTTTTGAAGCCTCTTCGCTTTTGCTCTCATTTCTGTAACAGTTTGGAAAGGAGTATCATCGATCGATATATCAAGGTCTGAGAGTCTACCAATTGCCTCTAAAATTCTTCCATCTTCGGTATCTGTTGTGAATCTTTGCCTTATTCGGTTTGTTTCAATTAGTGCTTCTGATGATAGTAGTCTCATCGCAATCTGGTCTCTTCCCATTTCAAGGCTAAAAATAGCAACTTTATGGCCTCCTCCTGCAACATTTCTAGCTATGTTTAGCCCGAGTGTACTTTTTCCAATACTTGGCCTAGCTGCAAGGACAATCATGTCTGATCTATTTAATCCTCCCAGCAAGTTATCTAAATCAGGGAAGCCAGAAGGGATTGGCGCGATATCACTGTCATTTTCATCATCAAAAGTTAACCAACTATCTAGAGGCACGCTTATATCAACGAAATCTCTGGAATCATGGGTTGATCTAATGCCATAAAGTATATCTTCAGCCTGATTTAGTGCTTGATCTACATCTTGAGAATTTTCATATCCTAGATTGGCTATGTCAGATGCAGCAGTAATGAGCCTTCTGTGAGTAGCTGTCCTGTGGACAGTTCTAGCATAGAACTCAATGTGCATATATGTTGGTGTCTGAGAAACTAAATAAGTTAAATAAGATCTGCCCCCTTCTATTTCATTTAGACTGTCACTAGTTTCAAGAAAATCACCTAGAGTTTTTTCATCTATTGCAATACCTTTATCAAGCATGTCTATGCAAGATTGGTAGCAAACAGAATGAGCTTTATTGAAAAAATCAGAAGGCGATAAGAAACCTGAGATTTTAACCAGAGAGTCACCATCTAAAATTATAGAACCAATTACTGCGGTCTCTGCAGCAAGGTCATGAGGTGGTAATTTTTCACCTAGCAATTTACTCTTCTTTACTTATTTTTTCTTCTGGGGCGCTTTCTTTATTTTCTTCTGACTCAACGTCTGAATCATTAGTGTTTTCTTCTTGTAAGTTTTCTACTTCAGGAGATTCTTCAGGAGATTCTTCACTCTTGCCTTCACTAATTTCCAAAAGTTCTTCAGCAAACTCAACATTTCCATCTGATTTAACTTGAATTTTTACTTGAGCCTCAACTCCTTCAAATAATTTAATTGGAACTTCATAATTTCCAATCATTTTTATTGGTTCCGATATCCTTATTGATCTCCTATCTATAGTAACCCCATCTAAATTCTCTTCTAGGGAACTAGCAATTTGGGAATTTGTAACAGATCCGAAAAGTTTGCCAGTCGGTCCAGTTTGGGCCACAATCTCTAATTTCATATCATTAATCAGTTCCGAAACACTTTGCCATTTAGTTTTCATATCTGCACGCCTTATCTCAGCTTGCTTTCTTAACTTCTCTACCCTAGCCACTGATGACTTATTGGCCCTTTCAGCTATACCTTGAGGAATTAAAAAATTCCTTGCAAATCCTGATTTTACCTCTTTTATCTCACCAGCCATTGCTGTTGGTAGGTTATCTTTTAAAAATAAAACTTTCATTTTTCAATATATTTCTATCGATTTTTCAACTTAACACGATTTTATTAGAATAATATTTATATCATGTTCTAAATAATTGGTTAAATTATCTTATATCAGTTATGGAAAAACTTAAATGGCTATTAGTAGATTAGGGGAAAAGTATGGCTTTCGAATACATAAATAAGGATGGAAACAGAAAACCAAAAATAACACCAAATATAGAAAATATCTCAGATTTTAAGAAGGATTTTATCTGGGAAGAAATGTTTGAAGAAATACCTTGGTTGCCTGGAGGCGGACTCAATAATGCTTATGTATGTATTGACAGTCACGTAGATTCTGGTGCCGGTGATAATGTGGCAATGATATGGAATGGAAAAAATGATGAAGAAGAGACATATACATTCAAAGACTTAAAAGTTCATACTGATAAATTTGCCAATGTACTCAAAAGTCTTGGGGTTAATAAAGGAGACAGAGTTTTTGTGTTTATGGATAGATTGCCTGAATGCTATATTTCTGTATTCGGAGGCCTTAAGATAGGTGCAATAGTTGGACCTTTATTCTCAGCATTTGGTCCTGATCCTGTAAAAGATAGGATGCTAGATTCAGGCGCAAAAATTCTTGTTACACAGCCAGAGTTAAGAAAAAAGATAGAAAGTATTCTTCCTGATCTACCTGATTTAGAAAAAATCATAATTGTTAATAAAAATAATAGAGAAGAGAATGCTTTGGTAGGAGAAGATTTGTCTTACGAAGAACTGATGGCATCATCAGAGCCCATTGAATCAATTGAGAACACATCACAATATGACTATTCAATTATGCATTATACTTCTGGAACTACTGGTAAGCCTAAGGGTGCATTGCATAGGCATCAATCTATAGTTCAGCAGTATGCGACAGGAAAATGGGCCCTTGATTTCCAAAAGAATGATATTTATTGGTGTACTGCAGATCCTGGATGGGTTACTGGAACATCATACGGTATGTTTGCTCCTTGGAGCAATGGAATTACTCAAATAATTTATGAAGGTGGATTTTCGGCATCTAAATGGTATTCAGTTATAGAAAAGTATGACGTAAATGTTTGGTATACAGCCCCTACAGCTATAAGAATGCTAATGAAGGCAGGCGATTCTCCAATAAAAAAGAGTGATCTGTCATCTTTAAGATTTATTGCGAGTGTTGGAGAACCATTAAACCCTGAGGCAGTTGTATGGGGTAATGAAAATTATGGAATGCCTATCCATGATAATTGGTGGCAAACTGAAACAGGGGCAATAATGTGCGCAAATCTTTCTTCTATGCAAATTAGGCCGGGGAGCATGGGGTTGCCTATGCCTGGAATTGAACTTGCTATACTTGATAAGGATTTAAAAAGGCTTCCTCCAAATGAGCCAGGAATTCTTGCGGTGAAGCCAGGATGGCCTTCTCAATTTTTTGCTTATTGGAAAAATGACGAAAGGTATAATTCTAGATTTAAAAGAGGTTGGTACATAACAGGGGATGAGGCATTCATGGATGAGGATGGATATTTTTGGTTCCAAGGGAGATCTGACGATGTAATTAATACTGCAGGTCATCTTGTCAGTCCTTTCGAAGTTGAAAGCGCATTAATCGAGCATGAAGCAGTGGCAGAAGCAGGAGTAATCGGCATTCCTGATAAATTAGCTATGGAGGTAGTAAAGGCGTTTGTTGCTTTGAATAATGGCTATGAATGGAATAAAGAACTGAGGTTAGAGTTAATGAAGTTCTCGAGAGGGAAACTTTCAGCTGCAGTCGCTCCTAGAGATATTGATTACGTAGAAACAATGCCAAAAACAAGAAGCGGAAAGATAATGAGAAGATTGCTTAAAGCCAGAGAATTAGGGCTTCCTGAAGGTGATATTTCAACCCTTGAAGATGATTAACTATATTATTTGACCATTTATTTTTATAGCCTTACCAGCTTTTATTACTGAACTAGGGTTAGTTTTTAAGTTTCTAATGTTCAGAGTTGGGTCATTAGAGAAAGATACAATATCAGCGACATAATCTTTTTTTAACGACCCTTTGTAATTATCAATTTTTAAAGCTTTTGCGTTTAGGCTTGTTATGCTTCTTATAGCTTTCCAATGATCGAATCCAAGCCATTCCACGTGAGCCCAAGCACTAGCAACGCATTTATCAAAAAAAGCCTGGGACATTCCCATGTCCAATGCTCCTATAATATCCACATTGTCTTGATCTAATCTTCTAAATATATTTATGATCTCTTCAAGAGTTGGTTCAGATTTAATTACATTCGGATTAGGTTTTCGTTGTTTTTCGCCTTTTAACTTAGACTCATACTCTAACAAGTGCTTAGAAATGGTTGAGTCAACAAATATCCCTTTTTCTGATATTTTCTTGGAATAATTTTCTTCAAATTTATATGATTTATCTAAAGATTTATCAAACCATCTTCCATGAATAATGTTGTGGACGCCTGCATCAATGCAACTTTTCGTAGATTCATTAGAAAGTGTATGTGCACATAAGTATGTATCGTTATTGTTACAAAAATTTACAACGTCCCTTAAAGTTTCAAATGAATATTGAGATATTCTAGGGTTAGAGCTAGGCGTAAAATACCCTCCAGAGGCCATGATCTTAATATGCGTTGCACCTAATTTAAGTTGCTTTTCAATAATTGAACATATTTCTTTGGAATTATTGGCAATAGTGCCAAAAAACCAGCAATGGCCATCTTTTATAGTAAGTGGGGTTCCGGTTGGAAAGATTTCTGGGCCATCTATTTCTTCATTATCTATTAAAGATTTTAGAGGAAAAATTAATTCGTTGGGTGCTCCTAAATCTCTTATGGTAGTAACACCTGAATGAAGAGCAGTTTTTGCATTATTTTTAGCCCTTTCCATTTTTTGTAAATCACTTTCCTCAAAATATATTTTATATGCATCAGGTGTAGCAGAAAATTGAAAATGTGCATGGCTTTCAATCAGCCCTGGCAATGCAAATGAATCACCTAGGTCAATTATTTCATGGCTCTGAGAATAGTCATTTGGTAGATCCGACTCAGGCATTATATTTGTTATTAAATTATCTTTGATTAAAATGCAGTGGTCCTTTAACCATCCGTCAGTTGATGCATTAGAAATATTTTTAGATTTAATAATTTTTTTACTAATCATTGTCATTTATTTTCACATTGTTAAACTAATAATATAACTAATTTGTTTTATTAGGGGTTATTATGAGCAAAAAAATTTATTCTGATCTGGGAATTGAACCAATTATTAATGCTATTGGAAGCGTGACTTTACTAGGAGGTTCTACTCAACCTCCTGAAGTTATAGATGCCATGCAAAGCGCACAAGATATGTATGTCCCAATGGACGAACTCGAAGAAAAGGCAGGAAATTATTTAGCGGAACTTTTTGGTGCAGAAGCATGCTACATTACTTCCGGAGCTGGTTCAGCACTTACTTTAACTACTGCGGCTTTTATGGCTGGGGACAACGATGATTTAATAGTTCAATTGCCTGACACAACAGGAATTAAAGACGAGATATTAATTCAGTCTAGGCAAAGATATCATTATGAAAGATGCTTAACATATGCTGGAGCAAAATTAGTTGAATTTGGATCAAAAGATCAGGTAACTAAAGAT
>VFGU01000012.1 GCA_009392285.1 SAR202 cluster bacterium | reverse complement strand
CTTTTTAGCAGGTGCCTTTTTAGCAGTTGTCTTTTTAGCAGGTGCCTTTTTAGCAGGTGCCTTTTTAGCAGGTGTCTCTTCCTCTGACTCCAATATTATTTCTCTAATAGGAGTTTCAGATTTACTTGACTTTGTCTCTTTAGCCTTTGATTCAGATTGGTCAATTTCTAAAATTTCTTTAGTCTGAGATAGGCTTTCTTCGACTCTTTGTATAGCTCTATCTGACAATCCTTTGTCTATTGCGCCAACCTCTCCATTATAAATCCAAACTTTAACACCAATTATTCCGTATGTTGTTCTGGCTTCCGCTATTGCATAATCAATTTTGGCTCTTAATGTATGCAGGGGCACTCTTCCTTCTATCATCTTGTCAGACCTAGCGATATCTGCACCACCAAGTCTTCCAGAAATTAAAATCTTTATACCTTGCGCTCCATTTTGAATACATCTATTTCCTACCTGCCTCATCGCCCTTTTAATAGCCACTCTTCTCTCAATTTGTTCTGCTATATTCTGTGCCACTAATCTCGCATTCAAGTCTGGCTGTCTTATTTCAGTAATTGATACTTTTGCTTTTTTAAAAGTTATTTTTTCAATTGACTCTCTTAATTTGTCTACATTTGACCCCCCTCTACCAATTACTATACCTGGTCTTGAGGTATGAATATTTATTGACAAATCTTCAGCGTTTCGCTGTATCTCTATCAATGAAATTCCGGCAGAACTCCCTAATTCTTTTTCAATATATTCACGAATATTATGATCTTCCATAACCTGAGCTTTATAATCTTTAGGACTTGCTCCAAACCAATGCGAAGACCAATCTCTAGTTGTGCCTAATCTAAATCCAATAGGATGTGTTTTTTGACCCATCTAGTTTTCCTCCTGAATTGTATTATCAGTTAACTCAACAAATATATGCGATTGAGGTCTATCAAATGTTCCTGCTCTACCTCTGGCTCTGGCTCTCCACCTTCTCATAGATGTAGACTTGTCTGCGTAAATCGTAGAAATTACTAATTCATCTTTAGTTCCATATTGCATACTCTCAGCATTGGCAATTGCAGACTTAATTAGTTCTAATAAAACTTCTGATGAATTAGAAGGCATAAAGGATAATATACTCACTGCATCAACTGCTTTTTTTCCTCTCAACAAATTGACTAAAGGTCTTATTTTTTTTGCCGAAATTCCTATATTTTTAGTTTTTGCTTTAACTGTCATAATTAACCTAACTTATCAGATTTAGTTGAATGTCCTTTAAAAATTCTAGTAGGTGAAAATTCACCCAACTTATGCCCGATCATATTTTCGGTTATAAAAATAGGTATATGTTGCCTCCCATTGTGAACACCAATGGTCAAATTTAACATTTCTTCAACAATCGTAGATGATCTAGACCAAGTGTTAATTACGGTATTACTTACACCTTGAGACTTAGCTTTTGAAATTTTTTTCATTAACTTCTCATCTACAAATGGTCCTTTTTTAGTTGATCTAGACATGCTTATTTACCTCTCATACCTTCTTCTCAATATTAATTTATCACTTGATTTTGATTTCCTTGTCCTTTTGCCTAGTGCGGGCTTCCCCCAAGGAGTCTTAGGGTGTTTCAAACCTACCCCAGTCTTACCTTCACCACCACCATGAGGGTGATCATTAGGATTCATTACTAAACCTCTGACTGTCGGCCTCCTGCCTCTATGAACACTTCTTCCGGCTTTACCAAGTTTTTGATTCTTGTGATCAAGGTTGCCGACTTGCCCAATTGTAGCTATACAGTTTTCTAAGACTTTTCTTACTTCTCCTGAAGGCATTCTAATTAATGTATAACCAAATTCATGCGCCATAACCTGAACAACTGTTCCTGCACTTCTAGCAATAGAAGCGCCTCTTCCTGGTGTTGTTTCAACATTATGAACCAAATAACCAACAGGTATAGATTTTAATGGCATTGAGTTGCCAATTTTGACATCGACTTCCTCTCCACTACTTACTTTCTCTCCTACCTTAATCCCATCAGGCGCAATCATATAAAATTTTCTTCCATCTTCAGACTTAACAAGAGCAATTCTGGCACTTCTATTTGGATCATATTCTATTGAAACTACCTTAGCTTCAACATTCTGAACAGATCTTTTAAAGTCAACTATTCTGTACCTCTTCTTGTGCCCTCCGCCCCTATGTCTTACTGTAATTCTTCCAGTATTATTCCTTCCGCCTTTCTCTGTAAGAGGAGCTAAAAGAGATTTTTCTGGCTTAGACGTAGTTATCTCATCAAATTCAGATGAAATTCTAGATCTTTGTCCTTCAGATGTCGGTTTGTAAGTTTTCATAATTATATAATTTAAGTTCCTTCAGTAATGTTAATTGTTTCGCCAGAAACTAAGGTAACAATAGCTCTTTTAGAACTAGGTGTTATTACTCTATTTCTTCCAAAAGTTTTTGGCTTACCTTTCCTATTTATTATATTGACAGAAGATACCTTTACATTAAATATTTCTGTTACAGCTTTTTTAACTTGATCTTTAGTTGCTTCTTTTGCAACTTTAAAAGTATACTTTCCTCTTTCCTGAAGAAGAGTAGTCTTTTCAGTAATTACGGGAGATATCAACAAATCGCTGTTAGTATTAATCTTCATCTTTACTGCCTCGCTTCTTAATATTAGAATCCCATATTTCTTCAATAGACTTGAAGGCCTCTCTTGTAATTACTAATCGGTTTGAATTCATAATGTCATATGTATTAATTAAATTCGACGCGATAGTTTTAATATTGGTAATATTTTTCAAAGAACCCAATAACTTTTCATTAATTTCAGAATTTTGCAAAACAATCAATGTTTTTTGAGGTAGGTCTAATGACTTGATAATCGAAGAGGCTTTTTTGGCACTAAATTCTTTCAATTCAAATTTATCAATTACCATAACTTCCCCATCTTTAAGTTTCTCAGAAAGAACCATCCTTAAAGAAGCTTTTCTAACCTTTTTCTGTATTTTTTGGTTATAACTTCTAGGATGAGGTCCATGAGCAACACTATTACCTAATACATGAGACGATCTGCTCCCTACTCTAGCCCTACCTGCACCTTTTTGGCCTCTTAACTTGGCTGTAGAATAACTTGCATCTCTTCTTCTTAAAGTATTACTAGTACCTTGCCTCTTGTTGTTTAATTGGGCAACCACTACTTGGTGAACTAAAGTCTCATTCATTGACTGATTCCATACAAAATCAGATGCTGAAAAGTTATCAATAACTTCACCTTTTATATTTTTTACATCTACTTTCATATGTCTTTATTCTTTCTCAATCATTAAAGTGGTAGAAACAGATCCTGGTATTGATCCTTTAATTTCTAATATATTTTTTTTAATATCAACTTTTATTACTCGCAATCCTTTTTGGGTAATCCTTTTTGACCCCATATGGCCAGACATCTTTGTGCCCTTCCATACTCTTCCCGGGGAACTTCCTGCACCTATTGAGCCAGGAGCACGATGACGATCGGACTGACCATGAGTTTTAGGCCCTCCACTAAAATTATGCCTTTTTACTGTCCCAGCAAACCCTTTACCTTTTGAGATCCCAGTTACAGACACATGATCACCGACTTCAAAAATACCACAATCTAGTGATTGTCCAACCTCTATAGAATCGATATCATTTACTGCAAATTCTTTTAAGTATTTAAAATTAGATTCACTTCTTTTCTGATGACCAACTAAAGGTTTGTTTAGTCTTTTTGTTTCCTCAAACCCAACTTGAGCAGATTCATATCCGTCTTTTCCTGCAGTTTTTACTTGAGTTACTTTACAAGGCCCCACCCTAACAATAGTTACAGGCACCGCAATACCTTTCTCAGAATCAAAAGATGTTGTCATTTTTAATTTTCTACCAATTAATCCGTTTATCATTTCTAATCCAGTACCATCCTAATATCTACTCCTGCAGGAACGTTTAATGTTGTTAATGAATCAATAGTTTTTGCTCCAGGATCAACAATATCTATAATTCTCTTATGAATCCGCAATTCAAAGTGCTCTCTAGATTTTTTATTCACATGAGGTGATCTAAGTACACAAAACCGCCTTATACTTGTTGGCATAGGTATAGGACCTGCAACAGCTGCGCCAGTTCTTTCAGCAGCCTCAAGTATCTGTTGTGCTGAAAGATCCAAAACTCTATGATCGTATGCTTTTAAAGTGATTCTAATTGCTTGGTTTGGCATTATACTTCCTTCTTTATCATGGGCGCAGGCGCATAATGATCTAACTCTTGAGAGAAACTGGCTCGACCAGTTGTATTTGAACGTAAAATAGTAGCATATTGAAAAGTTTCAGCTAATGGAACAAATGCTTTAATTATTTGTAAGCCTGACTGTGCATCCATTGACTGAACTTGCGCTCTTCTGCTTTGCAAGTCCCCTAAAACATCACCAAGGAATTCCTCGGGAGTTACAACTTCCATTGACATAACCGGCTCTAATATAAATGGGCTCGCTTTTTGGCAGGCATCTTTAAATGCCATAGAAGCTGCTATTTTAAATGCTACTTCAGAAGAATCAACCTCATGGTGAGAGCCATCAATCAAGATAGCTTTTATGTCTACAACTGGATGACCTGCTACTACTCCGGACTGTGCAGCCTCTTTAAAGCCCTGCTCTACTGGCTTAAAGTACTCTGTAGGGAGTGTTGCTCCAGTAATTTCAGACTCAAATAATAATCCAGACCCAGCCTCCAAAGGCTCTATTCTTAAAGTCACATCACCAAATTGACCTCTACCACCAGATTGTCTTATAAATTTGCCTTGAGCTGAGGCAGTCTTCTTGATAGTTTCTCTATATGCAACTTTTGGTGCGCCAACATTTGCTTCAACCTTGAATTCTCTTTTAATTCTTTCTATGATTACATCTAGATGAAGTTCTCCCATTCCTGCCAAAACCATTTGCCCGCTCTCTTGGTCAGTGTTAAATTTCAATGTTGGATCTTCGTCAACTAATTTAGTAACTGCGATATCCATTTTATCTTGATCGGCTTTACTTTTTGCCTCAATTGCGACCGATAAAACTGGATCAGGAAATGTCATACTTTCAAGAAGAATTCTCTCATTTAGATCGCTTAGAGTATGGGCAGTTGAAATTTCTTTTAATCCTACCACAGCTACAATATCACCAGACTGAGCTACTTGAATTTCTTCTCTTTCCTCGGCATGCATTTTAAGCAATCTTCCAATTCTCTGCTGCTTATTAATTGTAGTATTGAAAACCTTATCTCCAGCAGAAACCTTCCCTGAATAAATTCTCATATAACATAACCTTCCAACATGCTCATCTGAAACAACTTTAAACACCAAGCCACTGAAAGGTTCCGAGGAATCTAATTTTCGTTGTAAAACTTGTTCGCCAGATATATCAGTACCCTCAACAGGCGGAAGATCGTCTGGAGAAGGTAAATAATCACATATTGCATCAAGTAAGTGATGCACTCCTTTATGTTTTAAGGCTGACCCACAAAAAACTGGAAAAATCTTCAGATCCAAGGTGGCTTTTCTAGTAGCCGCTTTTAATTCATCAATATTTATCTCTTGGTCTTCTAGAAATTTTTCCATAAGTACGTCATCTGTTTCGGCTATCTTCTCAACCATATTAGCCCTAGCATCATTTGCCTTAGAAAGCATGTCTTCAGGTATTTCTATCTCTTTTGGTTCAGTAGGATTATTTCCTTCGTCATACACGTATGCTTTCATCTCTACTAGATCAATCAACCCTTTATATTCAACTTCTGCTCCTATTGGAATCTGCATAGGGACAGGATTTGCGTTCAATTTATCTTCAATAGTTCCTACAGCAAAATCGAAATCTGCTCCAAGCCTGTCCATCTTGTTGATAAAACACATTCTAGGAACTTTATGTTTATCTGCTTGCCTCCAAACAGTTTCAGACTGTGGCTGAACACCTGATACAGACTCAAAAACTACAACAGCACCATCCAAAACTCTTAAACTTCTTTCAACTTCTGCAGTAAAGTCAACGTGCCCAGGAGTATCAATAATATTAACATCATAATCTTTCCAAGATGCATTTGTAGCGGCTGAACCAATAGTTATTCCTCTTTCCTTCTCCAATTCCATGAAATCCATAACTGCAGTCCCATCATCTATTGATCCGATTTTATATGTAGCTCCAGTGAAGAAAAGTACTCTCTCAGTCACGGTAGTTTTACCCGCATCAATATGAGCGATAAATCCAATATTTCTTAGTTTTTGTTGATCTGACATATATCTACCACCTGTAATGAGCAAAAGCTCTGTTTGCTTCTGCCATTCTATGAGTATCTTCTTTCTTTTTTACTGCTATACCTTCACCATTTGATGCATCTAGTAACTCCTGAAATAATTTCCTTGAAATAGACATCCCAGACCTAGATCTTGCAGCATCAACTAACCATCTGATAGCCAAAGATAATCTTCTTGCAGGCTTAACTTCAACCGGAACTTGATAAGTTGCCCCTCCAACCCGTCTTGGCTTAACTTCAACAGTTGGCATTGCGTTCTTAATGGCCTGATCAAATACTTCTTTGCCTGGCTTATTTGTTTTTTGCTCTAATTCTTCTAGAACTTGATAAACAATCTTCTGTACAACAGACTTATTTCCACCTTCCATAAGTTTATTGGTGAACCTTACTAAATCAGTGCTATTAAATTTTGGATCAGGTGCGACTATTCTTTTTTCTGCTCTTCTTCTTCTGGACATTTTATCTTAGCGCACCCTTCATTTATCTATTTACCAGAGGGTTTGGCGGTTCCATACTTACTTCGACCTTGTGACCTATTTTGGACGCCTTCAGTATCTAAAGATCCTCTGACAATATGATATCTAACTCCTGGAAGATCAGGGACTCTGCCTCCTCTTAACAGTACGACTGAATGCTCTTGAAGATTATGACCTTCTCCTGGTATATAAGCAGTGACTTCCATCCCATTAGTTAATCTAACTCTTGCAACTTTTCTTAGGGCTGAATTTGGCTTCTTTGGAGTAACCGTTCTTACTTGAAGACATACCCCTCTTTTCTGGGGACTATTAGTCTTGGTATTCAGCCTATTTTCCAATGAATTATAGTTGAATCCTAACGCAGGAGTATTGGACTTCTTTGAAGGAGTCCTTCTAGGCTTTCTAACTAACTGATTTATCGTAGGCATTTTATATTTCTCTTTTTATACTTAGCGTCAAGTTCAAAATCTATAAGAATTTCAAACTAAAATTCAACCGCAATGAGCGAGTATATATTTGAATGGAGTTATCGTCAACGACTTTTTTATGTTTTTTTTTTGATTTTATCGATAAGAAAATAGGGATTTCAGAATTATAGCGCTATAGCAAAAACCTTGAACTTAACTTACTATAATATCCTTATAGTTAGAAATTAAGAATTTTAAGTACAAAAAAAAGATGTCGCCAGAAAAAAGAATAGTAACTGTTATTGGTTTAAGTAAAATTAAAGAGGAAGAACTATCTTTAAAGCTTAAAACTTCTGAATTTACTATGGTTGTCAAAAATAATATTGATGAGTTGGAGCCTGAAGAAGGTAAATATAATGAATCTTTTATTATATCTGGCGAAGACCTAAACCTTGATCTTTTCAAAGAAAATCTAAAAAAAGCCGAAAAATTAGAAAAAAAGGTTATCGCACTAATGCCACTGAATGACATGGATCTTTTAATAACTAATTTCTCAAGACCATTTTTTGATTTTTGTTTACCTCCTCACGATGTGAACGAGATATTTCTAAGATTAATAAATATTACTGGTAAATCAGGCAATGAAAACAAACAATTGATAATCTCAGGCCCACTAATAATAGATCAAGAAAGTTACGAAGTAACCTTAGATGGTGAAAAGGTTGATCTAACTTTTAAAGAATATGAACTTTTAAGATATTTAGCCGCAAAACCAGGGCGAGTATTTTCAAGGGAATCACTTCTTCATAGTGTTTGGGAATATGACTATTACGGAGGAACTCGAACAGTTGACGTACATGTAAGAAGGTTAAGAAGCAAAATAAATGATATTAGGTATAATTTCATTGAAACAGTTTGGAATGTGGGGTATAGGTTCAAATCTGTCAAAGCAAAAAATATATAAAGTAATGTGATATGACTACTAAAAAAAATAAAGAAAACCAAATAAGTTACGTATTAACTAAGGCTACTGAAAATAATGTTAAATTCGTTAGGCTTTGGTTCACTGACATTTTTGGAAGTGTAAAAGGATTTGGCATAACAATTGATGAACTAGAAAAAGTTCTTAATGAAGGGGCTAGTTTTGATGGAGCATCAATATTTGGTTCAGAGAGATTTCAAGAGAGTGAAATGATAGCGATGCCTGATCCTACAACTTTTGAAATACTACCTTGGAGACCTGAAGAAAATTCAGTAGCAAAGATTACTTGCGAAATTATCAACAAAGATGGTACTCCATCTGCTTTAGATAGCAGATTCATCTTGAAAAAAAAGTTAAATGAACTTAAAGAAAAAGGTTTAAACTTCTATGTAGCCCCTGAAATAGAATATTTTTACCTTGAGGATTCAGAAAGTATGAAGCCAATAGATGAAAAGACGTATTTTGATCAAGTTGGTATCCACAGTGACTTAGGATCCGACTTAAGAAGAAAGACAGTACTTGGACTTGAGAAGATAGGTATCCCGATCCAAAAATTTCATCATGAAGTATCACCTGGCCAACAAGAAATTAGTTTGAGATATAACGATTCACTGACTATGGCAGACAACATACAAACTTTTAAATTACTAGTTAAAGAAGTAGCGAATAATGAAAATGTTTTTGCTACATTTATGCCTAAACCATTTGAAGAGTATGAAGGAAATGGAATGCATCTGCACATATCATTATTTGAAGGAGAAAAGAACTTATTTGCTCATGAAAAAAAATCAAAGTCAGGTGTATCAAAACAAGGCGAAAGTTTTACTGCCGGATTATTAAAACATGTTAATGAATTTATGTTGGCAACAAACCAATGGGTAAATTCTTACAAAAGAATAGCATCTTTAAACGAAGCCCCTTCTTACCGCTACTGGTCAAAGAATCCAGACTATGGAAATTTAATTACAATCCCTGAAATAAGAAAAATGGGTGATATTTCTTCCAGAATTGAGTTCAGATTACCTGATCCAGCATGCAATCCATATTTAAGTTTTGCTGCAATAATTACTGCCGGACTCAAGGGTATGCAAAATAAATATAAACTCGAGCCTGCAATGGAAGAATCTTTTTCAAAACTGTCCCAAGAGGATTTGACTAAACTTGAAGGCACAAAGAAGTTAGCCCATGATCTGGGCACTTCTATTCAAAATGCTGAAAACGGCTCAATCCTTAAAGATGCTTTAGGCGAAGAAGCTTATTTAGTATTTCTAAAAGGAAAAAAGAGAGAGTGGGGAGAATATCTAAAAACAGTATCAGATTTTGAATTAAAAAACTGGTTAAACTTATAGGTTTATACAGATATTCGTAGTATAATTTATCATTCCTTTAATTTTTTTTGATTATTAATTATGAAAAATATGAACAGTAAAAAAATAAAAGAAAATTTTAAAATGCTAAAAAATATGGGGTCGTATGATCCTAATTTTGAGCGTGATGCATGTGGAGTGGGTCTAGTAGCCAATATAAAAGGTGTAAAGAGCCATGAAATAATAAAGAAAAGTTTGACAGCATTGCGCAATCTTGAACATAGAGGGGCATCTGGAGCGGATCCTGACACTGGAGATGGGGCAGGAATATTAATACAAATCCCCCATGATTTTCTTTTAGAAGCAACTTCTAATCTCGGATTTAATATTGAAAAAGATAAATATGGGACTGGAATTATTTTTGCAGGAAGTAATAAAAAATCGACAGAAAATGTCAAAAAAATTATTGAAAGATGCTCACTAAGCCAAGGATTGCAAGTTATTGGCTGGAGAGATGTTCCAGTAGATACAAAAAAAATTGGAAAACTTTCAAAAGAGGTAATGCCTAATATTATCCAAGTTTTTATAGGCCTAAAGAATAATAAAAATATAGATAACTTTGAGCAAAAGTTATTTATCATAAGGAAAAAATTTGAATCTATAGCCAATGAAGAGTTTGACAATGATGAAATTGAAAAAATTTATGCATGTAGCCTTTCAGCTCACAAAATTATCTATAAAGGTTTATTAACATCTGACCAAGTGCCAGAGTTTTATTTAGATCTTCAAAACGAAAAGATGGAAAGTAGCTTTGGTTTAGTTCACTCGAGATTTAGTACTAATACATTAGGAGACTGGAAATTAGCTCATCCATATAGATTTATAGCGCATAATGGCGAAATCAATACTGTAAAAGGAAATAGAAATTGGATGACAGCAAGGCAGCCTCTAATTTCAAGTGAATTATTCGGTGATAGTACTGATGATTTATTTCCTATTTGCAAACCGAACGATAGTGACACAGCATCATTTGATAATGTTTTGGAATTATTGACTCTAGGAGGAAGGAATCTAGAACATGCAATGGCAATGATGATTCCTGAATCTTGGGATGGTCATGAATCAATGAGTAAAGATCTAAAAGATTTCTATAAATTTCACAGTATTTTAATGGAACCTTGGGATGGCCCAGCTTTAATAGTTTGCACCGATGGTAAAAAAGTAGGTGCGGTACTTGATAGAAATGGATTAAGGCCATTTAGATATACAGTTACTAAAGATGGAACGTTAATAATGGGATCTGAAACTGGACTTATTGATATTAATGAAAGTGATATTGAATACAGAGAAAGATTAAGGCCTGGAAGAATGTTCTTAATTGATTTTGAGCAAGGCAAAATCATTGGAGACGAAGAAATAAAAAATTCCTTATCAAATTTAAATCCATACACCAGATGGATTGATAACAACAGTATTGATACTAAAAATTTGTTAGATCAGAAATCTGAAAAACTTGATATGCCAATAATAAAATATCAACAAACTTTCGGGTATACCCAAGAAGATTTAAATGTATTGATTGACCCAATGTCAAAGTCCTCAAAGGATCCTGTAGGCTCAATGGGAAGTGATACTCCAATACCAATTCTTTCAAAAAGGCCTCAGAATGTATTCTCATATTTTAAACAAATGTTTGCCCAAGTTTCTAATCCACCCTTAGATGCCATTAGAGAAAAACTCGTAACCCAGATTTCAGTGCCTGCCGGAAAAAGATTCAACCTACTAGAAGAATCAGAAAAACAAGGTTCAATTTTATTTATTGATAATCCTCTCCTAAGTAACGAGAAAATGGCAGCTATAAAAAAAATAAAACATAAAAGTATTAGCGTCAAAATAATATCAACATTAATAAAACTAGATAAGAAAAATAATTTTGACTTA
Source organism: SAR202 cluster bacterium (assembly GCA_009392285.1). Classification (GTDB taxonomy): domain Bacteria; phylum Chloroflexota; class Dehalococcoidia; order Lucifugimonadales; family Lucifugimonadaceae. The sequence continues at coordinate 257,847 of VFGU01000012.1, read as the reverse complement.
ATAAAATCTATTGAAGAGTTAAGAATTAAATGCGAGGAGGCAATAGGTGATGGGCACAATATTTTAATACTATCTGACAGGGGGCTTAAGAAAGGATACATTCCAATTCCAAGCCTACTAGCATTATCTTCAGTTCATCATTATTTAATAAGAGCCGGATTAAGATCTTCAGCGGACTTAATTGTAGAGTCAGGTGAGCCACGCGAAGTTCATCATTTTTCTACTTTATTTGGATATGGGGCATCAGCTATAAATCCTTATCTTGCTATAGAAACAGTATTAAATAATTCTGAAAATAATGAGGAAGCTGTAAATAAATATCTAAAATCTTCTGAGTATGGACTTCTAAAAGTTATGTCTAAAATGGGTATATCTACCCTGCAAGGATATCAAGGAGCGCAAATTTTTGAGTCTCTTGGGTTGTCAAAAAAATTCGTTGAAAATTATTTTACTTGGACACCTAATAAACTTGGTGGAGTAGATGAAGAGAGAATAAAAAAGGACATGATTCAAAATTATATAGGCGCATTTAAAGAATCAAGAATTCCTGAAGAATTAGAACTTGATCTTGGTGGTTTATATCTTTGGAGAGGCACAGGAGAATCTCATATGTGGAACCCAACTACTATTTCTCTATTGCAGCACTCTACAGCAACAAATAATCAAGAGAAATTCAATGAATTCGAAAAAATCGCTGACAATGAAACAGAGGAAGCCTACACTTTAAGAGGATTATTAGACTTTAATTATTCAGAAAAAGATTCCATTCCTGTTGAAGAGGTAGAGTCAGCTCTGAATATTGTGAAAAGGTTTGCTACAGGGGCCATATCACTAGGATCTATAAGTAAGGAAGCTCATGAAACTCTTGCAGTAGCCATGAATAGAATTGGGGCAAGAAGCAACACTGGGGAAGGAGGAGAAGATTCAAAGAGATTTAATTCTGAGAAGAATAGCAGGACAAAGCAAGTAGCCTCTGGAAGATTTGGGGTAACCGCTAACTACCTTGTGAATTCTACAGACTTGCAAATAAAAATGGCTCAAGGTGCCAAGCCTGGGGAAGGTGGGCAAATTCCAGGGAGCAAAATTTCAGAATATATTGGATCTATAAGAAAAACGACTCCCGGCGTTGAATTAATTTCTCCTCCTCCACATCATGATATTTATTCAATTGAGGATCTAGCACAACTTATCCACGACTTAAAAAATATAAATAGGCACGCAAGAATACATGTAAAATTAGTTTCTGAGGCTGGAGTAGGGATTATTGCCGCGGGTGTAGCAAAAGCCAAAGGAGATGTTGTTCTAATTTCTGGAATGAGTGGTGGAACAGGTGCGGCCCCTCTTGGGTCTATAAGACATGCAGGTCTTCCATGGGAGTTGGGATTAGCTGAAACAAATCAAGTACTTGTATCAAACGGATTGAGAGGCAGAATAGTCGTTCAGACCGACGGTCAAATGAAAACTGGTAGAGATGTTGCTATAGCTACCTTATTGGGTGCTGAAGAATGGGGGATTGCAACTGCAGGATTAATTGTTATGGGGTGCATTATGCTTAGAAAATGCCACTTAAATACATGTTCAGTAGGGGTTGCAACTCAAGATCCAGAATTAACAAAATTATTCCAAGGAACCCCTGAAGCAGTAGTCAATTATTTCATATTTCTTGCTGAGTCATTAAGAAACTATATGGCGATGCTTGGTTTTAAGACAGTAGATGAAATGGTTGGAAGAACTGACAAATTAAAGAGTTCAATGCGGGCAAATAATATGCCAGATGCCAAACTAGATCTAGATGTACTTTTAGCAAAACCATCAGTATTAGATGGTGATAATTCTTTTGCCTCCCAAGAACAAGACCACAAGCTTGATAAAGCTTTAGATTTCAAAATATTAGAAAAAGTAGAAGGTGCTATAAGTAATAATAAAAAAATATTTATTAATGAAAAAATTAATAATTATAATAGAACAGTTGGGTCTATCTTAAGTTCTGAAATTACAAAAATTCATGGAGAGACAGGATTACCTGAAGGTACAATTAATGTAAATTTCTTGGGTAGTGCTGGACAAAGTTTTGGTGCTTTTGCTTGTAAGGGACTTAATTTCACATTAGAAGGTGACGCTAATGACTATTTTGGCAAAGGGTTATCAGGAGGTAAATTAACTATTTTTCCTAGTAAAAAATCAACTTTCGAAGCCGAAAAAAATATTATTATTGGAAATGTAGCTTTATATGGTGCTACTGGAGGACAAGCATACATAGGTGGTTTAGCAGGAGAAAGATTCTGTGTTAGAAACAGTTCTGCCCTAGCAGTGGTTGAAGGAATAGGAGATCATGGCTGCGAATATATGACAGGCGGAACAGCGGTAATACTTGGAGAAACAGGAAGAAATTTTGGGGCTGGAATGAGCGGTGGAATAGCTTATGTATTCGACAAAGAGAATAAATTTAAGGACAAATTTAACTCTGAACTATGTGACTTAAAGCAAATATCTCCAGGCTCAGAAGATGATAAAATATTGATGAAAATCGTCAAGAAGCATTCTAAAGAAACTGATAGTTCTTTAGCAAAGAAAATGTTATCCGATTGGGAAAACTATGTTTTAAAATTCAAAAAAGTTGTCCCAAGAGATTATGAAAAAGCTTTACTTAAATTAAATAGAAAACACGAAGTATATATAAATTAATATGGCGAAAATTACAGGATTCAAAGAATTCAAAAGAAAAAACTTTAAAAGAAGAGAAGTTAAAGAAAGAGTAAAGGACTGGAAAGAGATTTACTTTCCATGGACTGAAAAAGAAGTAAATCAGCAAGCTTCTAGATGTATGGATTGCGGGGTACCCTTTTGTAATAATGGATGTCCTCTAGGTAATTTAATCCCTGATTGGAATAATTTAGTTTCAAAAGGAGATTGGAAAAAAGCTATATCTCAACTGCATGCAACTAATAATTTTCCAGAATTTACTGGCAGAATATGCCCAGCTCCTTGTGAAGCCTCATGCACACTAAATATAAATTCAGAGCCTGTGGCAATTGAGTTCATTGAAAAAACTATAGTAGAAAAGGCTTTTTCAGAAGGCTGGATAAAACCTACACCTCCTGACACCAGAACAAATAAAAAAATTGCTGTAATTGGATCTGGACCTGCTGGATTAGCTGCAGCTCAACAATTAAATAGAGCTGGCCATAAAGTTACAGTTTTTGAAAGAGACAATGTTATAGGGGGTTTGCTTTCATTAGGAATCCCTGAATTCAAATTAGAAAAATGGGTTGTAAAAAGAAGAATAGATCTAATGGAGAAGGAAGGAATAGATTTTAAAACTAACGTAAATGTAGGAGAAAATTATTCAATAGATGAATTAAATAATAACTTTCATGCTATTTGCTTAGCAGGCGGATCAACAATTCCTAGAAATCTAGAAGTTGAGGGTAGAGATCTAAAGGGAATACATTTTGCTATGGAATATTTAACCCAACAGAATAATTATCATAAAGGAGTCAACAATAAAGATAAAATACATGCCCTAAATAAACATGTTGTAATTCTTGGAGGAGGGGATACAGGAGCAGATTGCTTAGGAACTTCACATAGACAAGGGGCAAGTTCTGTTACACAACTTGAACTGATGAGCGCTCCGCCTGAGACAAGATCAATTTACAATCCTTGGCCTGAATGGCCTTTAATTATGAGAACTTCTTCAGCGCATGAAGAGGGGGGAGAAAGAGATTATTCTGTATTAACAAAAAAATTATCTGGAGAAAATGGAAAAGTAACAACTCTTCATGCGGTAAAAGTGGAATTTATAAAGAATTCTGAAGGTAGAACAGAAATTAAAGAGATTCCAAATAGTGAATTCACAGTCAAGGCAGATCTAGTTCTGTTGGCTATGGGTTTCTTGCATCCTCAAAAAAAAGGTCTTATCCAATCTTTAGGAGTAGAACTCGATAATTTAGGGAATGTAAGAACTGATAAAAATATGATGACATCAAAAAGTAAATATTTTGCTTGCGGCGATATGCATCACGGACAATCTTTAGTTGTTAGAGCAATCGCTAGTGGAAGAGAATGTGCTAGAAATATTGATCAATGGTTAATGGGATCAACTAAACTACCTAGAGTGATAGGTTTTTCAAGAACTTTATAGGTTAATTAAATGACTATAATCAAAATTACAAATTGGATTAAAAAATATGCAATTGAAAATAATAGAGCCTCTCTTGTAGTTGGAATATCCGGGGGTATAGATAGTTCAGTAGTCAGCACTCTTTGTGCTAAGACTGGAATAAAAGTCTATGCTATTTCAATGCCAATTGATCAAATTTCATCCCAACATGATTTAAGTTTAGCTCATGGTAATTGGCTAACTAGTAAATTTTCAAATGTAAATCACAAAATAATTGACCTAAGTGAAGTTTATAGAACATTCAATAACCTTATGACTAAAGAATATGATTCTGAGCATTCATTTGCTAATTCTAAATCTAGGCTGAGAATGGTGGCATTACATCAAATTTCTGGATCTAAATCTGGGTTGGTAGTTGGTACAGGAAACAAAGTAGAAGATTTTGGGGTTGGATTCTTTACAAAATATGGTGATGGAGGGGTAGATATATCTCCTATAGCAGATCTCATGAAAACCGAAGTATGGGAAATAGGAAAAAAACTAGGAATATTACAAGAAATAATTGATGCTCCGCCCACCGATGGCCTATGGGAAGATGGCAGGACAGATTATGATCAATTAAAAGGACTAACTTATCAAGAACTTGAAGATGCAATGAAAAACTCAAAAAGTAAAAATATAGAAAAATATAACGAAATTAGAAAGCCTAATATTCACAAGATGAAACCTATTCCAGTATTTAAAAATAATAAAAAATGAAGAAAATAATAATCAACTTAATTATATTTATTTTAATTGCCTCATGCTCTAATGATTCTAATATCACTGAGAGTGCTATAAGTCAGGATGCTACATATAGTGATTATTTATTAACTGATTTTTATGAAAATGCAGTTTCGGGAGTAGTAGCCATTAGAGCAAAAACTCCAATGGGGCCAAGTACAGGGTCAGGATTTGTTTGGGATAAGGCAGGAAGAATTGCTACAAATTCACATGTCGTTAGAGAATCTGGAAATATACTAGGAGATATTATAGTTAGTTTTTCTAATGGGGACGAAATGGAAGCAAAATTAATTGCTCATGATATATATTCTGATCTGGCTATTTTAGAAGTTGATTACCCCAAAAATTACAATATCAACCCATTAAAAATTGGAAATAGCGCGTTAGTAGAGGTTGGGCAAACTGCCCTAGCAATAGGCAATCCTTATGGTGAAAACTTTACACTCACTAAAGGAATAATTAGTGCTATCGGCAGGGCAAGATCGGACCTAGAAACTAATTTTCAGATAGGTTCAGTAATACAGCATGATGCATCTATAAATCCAGGCAATTCAGGCGGACCTTTATTTAATCAAGAAGGTGAAGTTGTAGGAGTAAATGCACAAATAGTCAGTAGAAGTGGAAGTAGTTCTGGAATCGGATTTGCAATACCAATAAATACTGCCAAAAAGGTAATCCCTTCATTAATTTCTAAAAAATACTATGAACATCCCTATTTGGGAATTAGTGGGACAGACCTAATTATAGAATTAAAAAAGGAATTGAATATACCATTTGAAATACAAGGGATATATGTAACAGATGTGGTAAAAAATGGACCCGCAATTAATTCAGGACTAAAAGAAGGGGACATTATAACAAGTATTTCAAATGAATTAAGTACATCTAAAGTTTATACCTTTAGCGGATTGGTAAATTTCCTTACTGAAAATTCTAATCCCGGAGAAGAAATTAAATTGACTGTGATTAGGGATAATGAAAACGTAAGTATAGATATTAACTTAGGTTCAAGACCTTTGCGAAATTAGTGTCATTAGGGCATAAAAAAATCCTAATACTTGTAGTATTCTAAATTTAAATAAGAAATAAATTTAAATAAGAAATATATATGTCAAAAAAAGAAACAAAAAACTCTAAATCATCTATAGAAGAAACTCTGGCTGGACTTGAAAAAACATTTGGCAAAGGATCAATCATGTTAATGAATGATTCAGGGTCTAGTTATGAAGAAGGCGTAATACCTACCGGCTCGATAGTTTTAGATCTTGCCCTAGGTATAGGTGGATTGCCTAGAGGTAGAATAATCGAAATATTTGGAGCTGAATCAGCAGGAAAAACAACTTTAGCTTTATCAGCAGTTGCTCAGACTCAAAAATTGGGTGGAACTGCAGCATATATAGACGTAGAACATGCAATAGATCCATCATACTCGCAAAAAATAGGTATAGATTTAGATAAATTATTGGTATCACAGCCAGATTCGGCAGAGCAAGCATTAGAAATAACTGAATATCTTGTTAAGAGTGGAAATGTAGATTTGGTTGTTGTAGATAGCGTGGCTGCATTAGTTCCAACAGCTGAAATAGAAGGTCAAATGGGAGAGTTACAGATAGGATTGCAAGCAAGATTGATGTCACAAGCACTAAGAAAACTTACTGGAACCATAAGAAAAACTAACAGTACAGCGATTTTTATAAATCAATTAAGAGAAAAGGTGGGAGTAGTATTCGGAAACCCCGAAACAACTCCAGGGGGAAGAGCCTTAAAATTTTATAGTTCAGTAAGAATAGATCTTAGAAGAGTAGAACCAATAAAAAATGGGACTGATATAGTCGGAAACAAAGTAAGGGCAAGAATTGTAAAAAATAAGATGGCACCTCCTTTTAAAAAAGCAGAAATGGATATCATATTCTCTGAAGGAATAAGCAGGGAAAGTTCAATTATTGATTTGGGAGTTGAACAAGAAATAATAACAAAAAGTGGATCTTTTTTTTCTTACGGAGATGAAAGGCTTGGGCAAGGCAGAGAAAGCGCCCGCAAATTCCTAAAAGAGGAAAAAACTTTAACTGATGAAATTGATGAAAAAATTAGAAAATCTCTTATAGAAAATTGATTTACTTTAATTGATCTTCATCATACAATCACCTCTAATCTAAAATATTAATTTGTATAATTCGATAATAATAATTTTAATCTTATTGCTTTTAAGCGCATTAATTAGTGCGTCTGAAGCTAGCATAATTGCTGTAAATAAAATTAGGATAAAGCATTTATCTCAAGAAGGCAGCAGAAGAGCTAAAGTAATACTAAAAATACAAGAAAACTTTGAAGATTTTTTTGCAACAATTTTATTTATTGGGAATCTATTAAATATTACTGTAGCGACTGTCGGAACAAGCCTTACGATTAAATTAATAGGAGAAAATTCTGTTACTGCTGTAATTATTGCATCAATAGTCACAACTATTGTAATTGTAGTGATAGGAGAATTAACCCCGAAGGCTTTATCCACAATTAAGCCAGAGAAATGGGCACTAATGACATCTGATATGGTCAATTCTTTGATGAAAATTACTCGTCCTTTAGTATTCATATTTGCTTTAATCCCAAAATCACTAAATGCACTTTTTAAATCTAAGGATGATCAATCAGATCCATTAGTAACATCAGGCGAACTTAGAATGCTTATAGATGTAGGAGAGGAAGAAGGAACAGTAAAACTAGACCAAGGAGAAATGCTAGAAAATGTTTTTAGATTTGGAGAAACAGAAGCAAAAGAAATTATGACTCCAAGAAATGATATCCAATGGATACATTATGAGACTTCCTTCAAAGATTTTCTTAATAAATATAAAGATCATCCCCACTCAAGATTTCCTATATATGATGATGATTATGACGATGTGATTGGAATATTATCCACTAAGGATGTAATGACGTCTCTTGCATCAGAAAAAATGAATGAAAGAGAGATAGTTAATTCAATAATGAGAACTCCATTATTCGTACCAGAATCTAAGCGGCTTGATGATTTATTTACATTAATGAGGAAAACCGGAAATAAAATAAGTCTAATTGTGGATGAATTTGGAGGAATTTCTGGGTTAATAACTTTAACAACTTTAATAGAACAAATTGTGGGATCAACTGGAGAAGAAGGGATAAGGCCAAAAGAAAAATTTATAACGTTAGGGGCTAATACATACGAAATAGATGGAGCAATGACGATTGATGAAGCCAACGACCAATTATCCTTAAATATACCCGAAGGGGATTATGAGACCATAGCCGGATTCGTTATAGAAAACTACCAAAAAATACCAGAAATTGGAGATAAAACTAGTTATGATAATTTAAGAATAACTATTTCAGAAAAACAGGGATCGCGGATTTCTAAAGTTAGAGTTAGAAAAAGGCCAGATAATTAAATAATAATGCAAGATAATTTCTCTCATAAATCAGATATAGTTGATTTTGTTGAACAAAAATTAAATGATTTTAAAGTTTTCGACAAGAAGATGCTAGTGGCGGTATCAGGAGGATATGATTCAACAGCATTATTATTAATATTAAAATCAATTTCAAAAAAAACTAATCTTGATATAGAAGCTGTACATATAAATCATAAATTAAGGGAAGAAAAGTCAGATAGAGATGAGTTATTTATAAAAAATCTTTGTAATGAAATAGATATCCCTTTGACCACAATTGCAAGGCCTTATTCAAAAGAAAAATTAAAATCTACAAATATTGAAAATTATTTTAGAGAATCTAGATATAAAGAATTTTTTAAGATAGCAGTTAATACTAATTCGAATGGAATTTTCACAGCCCACCATCTTAATGACCATGTGGAGACTTTTTTAATGAAAATTGCTAGAGGATCAGGTTTGCAAGGAATGGAAGGCATAAAAGAATTTGTAGAATTAAATGGATTAAAGATTTTTAGGCCATTAATCCAGATTCCGAAGCATATACTGATAAAATTTTGTTATAAAAATGATGTTTACCCAAACTATGATCATACTAATAATTCAAATATCTATTCTAGAAATAGAGTGAGGAATAATATAATTCCAGAATTTGAAAAAATGAATCCAAATTTCTTAGATTCAATAAATAGAATTACAAAAATAATAAATCAAATAAATGACAGTGAAAAAGGAAGGATTATTTCTGAATTTGAAAGATTAGAACCAAGTAATGAAAAAAATGAAATTTCATTCTCAAGAACATTATTTAATGAACTGCCAGAATTTGATAAAAAACTTATCCTCAAAATTAATTCTGAAAAATTGTCTGATGATACTTTTCTAGAGAATAAACATTTAAATTATATAATCGAAAAATCATACTCTGGGAACAATAATTATAGTCTTGATTTACCTGGACCAATTAAGTTAGTTGCATCAAGATCAAGAATTACAATAAAAAAACTTACTCAAAAATAACTTTTGATAGCCTTGATGTAGGAGTCAATCCAGGAATCTGCCCTCTTTTTGCAACGGGATTACCATCAATAGTTTTTATATGAGAAGCAACATTGATTGGTTTGTGGGAAGCAATGTACCTTTCTATTCCAATAACCTGAACAATCCTTCGATTTAGATTTGAAGATACTTGGTTATCTTCAGATTCTGGAGTCATTATTTTAGAAATATCACTTTGCCATTCTTTTTCTATTTCTACTATCCGTGATATTGATTTAGGGTCTAAATCCCCTGAAATTGAAAGTTGAGTATTAGAGAAACCTAATTGATCCAATCTTTCTCTAACTTCTTTTATTATGAGTCCATTCGCGCCTCCCCTTTCATGGGGAGTTTCTATTTTTAATCCTCTTATTGAAGGAAAATTTTCAACTATTTTTTTGGCTTCTTCAGCTTCATCTCCAATTATGCCTATACTTACTACCTTAGGTAATTCTGGATCTAAATTAGTAACCAACGAATCGGCTGCTTCGACAACATCTCCGGATAATAAAACTAAACTTTCATCCATGCTACCTACAGGAGTAAGATCCGCTAGAGTGCCTCCTATCAAAGAAGAGCAACCTTTTGCGCCTCCCTGAATTGAAGAGTAGTCCATAGCACCTACTGCATTAGGATGAACCTGGGATGCACCAAAATTGACTATAGGTATACCTTCAGATGCATCAACACATTCTTTAGATGCAGTGGCCCATCCTGAAGAAGCAGCTATAAAACCATTTATAGCTGTAATGAACTGAGAAATAATTGCATATGTACAACTTATTCTTAACAATACCTCATTTTTTTTAAACATATCCCCATCATTAAGTGCCCAAACATCATCTCTAAATGCTTCAGGCAGGTTCCTAGAAAGTAGTTGAGATACTTCTCCAATCCCGCAAAACACACCTTCTTCTCTAGAAATAAACTCTACTGTGACCTTAGGGTTTATACCTTGGGTTCTTAAAATTTGTGAAGTCCTATAAAGGCTAGCCTCCGAGGTATCACCAAGAAGTACCTTCTGAATTATGTCAAATTTTTCATCCATTCTTTTCTAATCTCAATCTTACTAAACCAATTAAATCTTTAATAATCGTAGAAACTATATTAACTTTAGAATCAGGATCATCTATCCATGTTACAGGGAGTTCGCATATAGATAAATTATTTTTCTCAGCTTTGTAAAGTATTTCAGTATCAAAAAACCAGCCCTCATCTTTGCAATTATCTAAAATTTTCAATACTGCCTCTTTTTTTGCAAATTTAAATCCACATTGAGCATCATAAAAATTTACTGATAAAAAAAATCTAAAAATTTTACTATAACTCCTAGATATTATTTCTCGCTTTAAACTTCTTCCTATAACTTTCGAACCTTTAATAAGCCTAGATCCTATTACAAAATCATACCCATTATCAATCTCATCTAAGAACCTAGGTATTATTTCTATATCCGTGGAAAGATCAAGATCCATATAAGCAAATATTTCAGCATTACTAGTTAGCCATGCATTTTTTAAAGCCAGTCCTTTACCAGGATTTTCATTCGAAATTACCCTAGATTTTTTATATTTTCTTTGTATGGTTTTCGCAATATCTAAAGTATTATCTGAAGATCCATTTTCTGCGATTGTAATTATCCAATCTCTAGAAACATGAAGTTCCATAAAATTATAAAGTTTTTCAAAACTACTCAAAAGTGATTTTGATTCATTGTAAACCGGTAAAACTAAGTCTATAGATCTGTCCATAATCTAATGCAGGAATCTCCTCTGCTCAGTAAAAACCATAGAGATATCATTATTATTTGCTACATCAATCACTTTGTCATCATTTATTGAACCTCCTGGCTGAACTATACAGTTAACTCCTAAATCAACAGCCATCTCTACAGCATCAGGAAATGGAAAAAATGCATCAGATGCTAATACAGAGCCCTCACTTTCTTCTCCCGCTACTTCTCCTGCAATTTTTACACTCATTAACCTATTAGGTTGCCCAGCTCCCATGCCAATAAGTGTATTATTTTTTGCTAAAACAATAGCATTAGATTTAATAAATGATGCTAATTTCCATGAAAAAATCATATCTTCGATTTGTGTTTTTGATGGTTGTTTTTTTGTTACATACTTAAATTCATAATTATCAATCAAGTTACTACTCTGAATTAAAATTCCTCCTGAAATTGACCTCACCAAAGGCTTGGCTTCAGATTGATATTCTGCCTGAATAATCCTAATAGATTTCTTTTCTTTCAATTTATTTAAAGCTAACTCATTATAACTAGGGGCTATTATGACTTCATAGAATGATTGACTAATCAATTCAGCAACCTCTAAAGTTAACTCTGAATTAAAACCTATGATACCTCCAAATGCAGAAATAGGGTCACCTTTTACTGCATCATTAAACGCCTGCAACTGATTATCATTCACAGATAATCCACAAGGATTAGTATGCTTAATAATAGAAACACAATTCTTATCAAAACTATTAGAAACTAAAAAGGCTGAATCTGCATCTAAATAGTTAGAATATGACATTTCTTTTCCGTTTAATTGCCTTGAATTGGCTATGCCAAATTTACTGTCCTTAAATGAATAAATTGATCCTTTCTGATGAGGATTTTCACCATATCTTAAATCTTCTTTAAATTGGATTTTATAGTTTAATAATGATTCAACACTATTTTTCTCTGAAGGTTCAAAATATTTTGCAATTTGGAAGTCATAATCTGCAGTATAATTAAAGGCCTTTTTTGCAAAACCAGATCTTTCATTTTCAGATATGCTTGAGTCAATGATTTTATTTAAAACTAAATCATAATCACTTGGGTCTGTAATCACTAAAACATCAGAATAGTTTTTTGCCGCAGCCCTAATCATTGAAACTCCTCCAATATCAATATTTTCTATAGCCTCTTCATGAATAAAATCTTCCTTTGAAATAATCTCTTTAAACGGATACAAATTACATATAACTAAATCTATTTCTTTAATATTCAGGTCATTAATTTCATCTTGATGATCCTTGATTTTTCTATTGAATAATATTCCCCCATAAATGCTTGGATGCAAAGATTTCACTCTCCCATTAAGGATTTCAGGAAAATTAGTGATTGAAGATAAATTTATGACTTTAACTCCATTTTTATTTAGATGAAAATAAGTTCCATCAGTAGCAATTACTTCTAAATCAATTTCATGCTGAATTTTTTTTAGAAAGTCTGCAACGCCTTGCTTATTATATACACTTACTAGAGCTCTCAATTTAAATTCCTATAATTTCAACTTTTTCTTCATTATTACTTCTATTAAGTATTTTTCCAATAATCTTAGAGTCTTTATCAGTGCTAAGAGCGATATCTTGGAATCTTGGCTCTACGATAATAATCATTCCAATGCCCATGTTAAATACTTTAAACATTTCTTCTAAGCAAATGCCACCTCTATCTTTAATATAGTTAAATAATTTAGGCGTCTCCCATGACCTACTATCAATCTCAATTTTTACATTATCTGGAATAGATCTGCTGACATTTTCTCCAATTCCTCCTCCAGTTATATGCGCGATAGATTTAAACTTATCTAATGATTCCCACAATGAATGATAGTAATTTCTATGAGGCCTGGTTAACATTTCTCCTAAAGAGTTTTTTGTACCAGGAACAGTAATATCCATTTCTCTCTCGTTTTTATCAAAATCAAATATTTCTCTAACAAGAGAATACCCATTTGTATGTAAACCATTAGAAGGAATTCCAACCACTATATCTCCTTCTTTAATATCATTAATCTTGGGAATCTTTTCTTTCTCTACTATCCCCAATATAAATCCTACTACTTCTATATCTCCCTTCTTGTAAATATCAGGCATTTGAGCAGTTTCTCCTCCAGCCAAAATACAATCCAAACTATTGCAAGCTTCAGATATCCCTCTTACAACATCTAAAACCTTTTCCTCTGCTATCTCACTAAATGCTAGGTAATCAAGAAACATAAATGGCTTAGCACCCGAAGGTAAAATATCATTAACACAATGATTCACTATATCATGCCCAAGATTTGAATAATTACCAAAATATTTAAAAATTTTTGATTTTGTTCCAACGCCATCAACGCTTCCAGAAACACTAATATTAGAATCTATCTTTAAGGAAGATGAAAAAAATCCAAGATCCTGAAATTCATTATTATCACTCATAATAGATAATATCTTTTCTGTTAAATTATTCGAAAAAGAAAGATCGACTCCAGAAGATTTGTAACTTCTATTAGTCATTAAACTCTCTCTTCTAATTTCATCTTATCCATCTCAAGTTGAACAGGTACTGGATATTTTTTTGTAAAACACCCTAGGCAATAATTATTCTTATAATTCATGGACCTCTCCAATCCTTTTATACTTAAGAACTCAAGAGAATCAGCCTCAATAACTTCTTTTATTTCACCGATGGATAATCTTGATGCTATTAGTTCATCTAATCTGCCAGTATCTACTCCGAAATGACAAGTCGAAATTATTGGAGGCGAAGCAACTCTAACATGCACTGCGCTCGCCCCTGCCTTTCTAATCATTTTGATAACTTGAGGAGTTGTAGTTCCTCTAACAATACTGTCATCTATAAGAATTATTCTCTTCCCAGATATAACAGAATTCAAAGTATTAAATTTGATTCGTACGCCTAGATTTCTTAATCTTTGATCGGGAGAAATGAAAGTTCTTCCAACATATCTATTTTTAACTAAACCAGATACGTATGGAATTCCAGATTTATTGGCATACCCCACTGCTGCTGCGGTTGCTGAATCAGGCACATCAATAACTAAATCAGCCTCCACAGGATGCTCAATAGCTAGAATTTCTCCCATACTCATTCTTCGTGAGTATGTTAATTCTCCGTCTAAAATACTATCCGGCCTAGAAAGATAAATTTGTTCAAATGAACAAAGTGACTTAGCAGAATTATTCTTTATTAGAGACGAAGTCACACCATTTTTATTAATTACTATAGTTTCTCCTGGATCTATCTCTCTTATAAAAGAAGCTCCAACGTGATCAAATGCACAAGTCTCTGAAGCCACTATATAACCTTCTCTAAATTTTCCTAATACAAGTGGCCTAAATCCATTAGGATCTCTAGCACAAATTAATGAATCTTTATTGAGCATTACTATAGAATAAGCACCTTTTAATTTACTCATTGAGAATTCAGATTTTTCTGCCCAATTAGACCCCGGCGCATTGACATACATCATAGCAATCAACTCCGAATCAGAAGTAGTACTAAAAGTTGACACTCCCCATGAATCTAACAACTCTATAATCTCTTCTGTATTAATTATGTTTCCATTATGCCCTATAAGCAGATCTCCATTGACACCAGAAACCCTTATGGGCTGAGAATTTGCAAGATTGTTAGACCCAGTAGTTGAATATCTAGTATGTCCAATAGAAATATTACCTTTTAATTTTGATATTTTTTCTTCATCAAAAACCTGATTTATTAACCCTAGGTTCTTGTATTCATAAATAGAGGAACCATCAGTCGTAGCTATGCCAGCGGATTCTTGGCCTCTATGTTGTAATGAAAATAGACTAAAAAATGTTGAAGAGGCAACTTGTTCCTCTGGATGATAAATTCCAATAACTCCACATTTTTCGGATAACTTTTTTTCTTGCATCTTAGGGTTTTTGGTTTTTATAATCTAAAACTTAATTATAAATATTCCCAAAAATAATCATAAGATTTTTAATACACAAAAAAACTCTTGATTACCTTTTCTACCTAAGACTCTTGATTTTTTAACTTCTATAAAAGATAAGCCTAATTTTTTATACTCAATCAATAAATTATTAAGTACTTCAGCATGAATATAAGGATTAGATATAATCCCTCCTGCCTCTACTTGGCTTCTTATTGCCTCAAATTGAGGTTTTATGAGTACTATAATTTTACTTTCATTTTTCATGAATTTAATTAGATTTGGAATTATTTTTAAAGTAGAAATAAAAGAAACATCCATTACAATTAGGTCTGCTTTCTTAATAGGCAATTTAATTTCGTACTTAGCGTTTACCTTCTCATAAGAAAAAACATTAGGGTTTCTTTGTAGAGATGGATGAATCTGATTTATTCCAGAGTCGATACAATAAACATTATTAGCCCCATTTTTTAGTAGCACATCTGTAAAGCCCCCGGTTGATGCTCCAATATCAATACAAATATTGAAATTGAAGTTTATTCCTACATCATTAAAAAAATTATCTAATTTTTCGCCACCCCTTGATACAAATCTGCTACTATCAATAATTAATTCTGAACCTACCTCAATCATTGTGTGAGGAAAAAGATTATCTGAATTAAAGTTTTTAACCTTTATTTTTTTTGAATTTATAAATAATTCGGCTTCTTTATTTGATTTTGCTAGACCTTTTCGAATCATTAATTGATCCAGTCTTATTCTTCTTACCATTTTTTTGAATCCAAAAGTTTATTTAAAGTAGGAATTTGAGAATCTGATAAACCTTGGATGGAAATAGAAGCTGCAGTATTAGCAAACATGGCACTCTCATCTATCTTCTTTTCAAATATAAAATGAAATACTGAAAATGTGATAGCCCAAATATCACCTGCTCCGGTCTCATCAATATTTTTTACCTTGATAGTTTTATAATTTTTTACCTCATTATTTACTATTAAAGTTGAACCTTCTTTACCTTTAGTTATGCATACTATTTTACATGTTTCCGCTATCTCTAAGGCTTTATCGTAATCCATATCGCAATCTGACATAATCACTGCATCAAAAACTGAAAAATCTAAATCTGGAATTTTTCTTTTAATCGATACATTTCCTCTACTGTCTAAATTCCTCATCCAACCTTGAAGATTACCTACTTTAATACTACTTGGAAATAGATCTAGAAATTCATCTGTAATTTCATCTAAAACCGGACAATAAAATACTAACTTAGGAGGAGGATAATTTGGTGGATAATTCAAATCATTAACATTCAAATTTAAGGGAAAATTAATTACTTTTTGTGTCCTTAAATTATCAGAATAATGATTTTCAAATACAGCATGGCTTTTTCTATTTTGAGGGAAAACTATTGCTTCTGTCATATAATCATTAAGATTAAATTCATCACTTGATGCGGATATTACTCCTACTCTAATTCCATATCTAATACAAGCTCTTGCCGCATAAAACGAAGGTCCCCCTACTGAAGAAAAAAACTTACCCTCTTTAAATATTTTATCTTCAGTTATATTACCTATAGTTAATATATCAATTGAATCCAATTTATTTTAATTTGATTACAACTTGACGCCTTGAACCACTGCCCTGGCTTTCAGTAGTTATTTTTGACTCCTTCTCTAAAGCAAGGTGAACAATCCTTCTATCAAACGGTGACATTGGATCCATCTTTACAGGCTTACCAGATTTAATAACTTTTTCGGCTGCAGATTCAGCAAGGGAAGCTATATTTTGTCTTCTTCTTTCCTGATAACCTTCTACATCCAGAATAACTCTCACCTTTTTATCTAATTGTCTTTTTATAATAAATGAGATTAAAAATTCTAAAGATCTTAAAGTCTCACCTTTTCTTCCAATTATTAAACCTGAATCATCTCCTTCTATCTCAAAATAAACTGACTTATTGTCAAAATCATCTTGATCTCTGAAAAAAGTTTTTACATCAACTTCCAAACTAGACAATATATAATTTACTAAATCTACTGCAAGTTTTTCTGTATCCTCATCTACATCATCCATCTCTCTAACGGGAGATGTTTTTTTATTGCTTGATTTTTTTGTCAACCCTGACTTAGATGATTTCTCTTTATCATCCTCAATTGTTGCCTCTATCAAGGCTGGCTCTCCTCCTAATCCTAAAATACCAGATTTTCCCGGAGATATTACTTCAATTTTAACCTCTTCTAGATTTACCTTTAATTCTTCTAGAGCGAGCTTTGTTGCCTCTTCTACGGTTTTTCCTTGAAATTGTTGAGTGCTCATAATTTTCCTCCTTTACTTGCACTTCAAAATTTTCATTTTGTTTAATATCAATATCTTCAGGTTTTGAAGACCTGAAACTTAACATTTCTTTTAGCGAATGTTCCACTTTTAATTTTTTTAGTACATAAATTTGTATAAAAAATCCTGCTATGTTTGAAAAAATTATGTATGTTGCTAACCCGGCAGGAAAAGATAGTGTAAAAAAGCCAAACATTATTGGCATCATCCATAGCATCATTCTATTTGTTTGCTCCTGTCTTTCGTCTGAGCTTTTAAACATCGAAACTTTTTGCTGTGCAAAAGTCGTGGCTGCCACAATCAATGGAAGCAATATCGCAAATAATCCTCCTGCCTGTTGAACAGGATTTACTAAATCTATTCCAATAAAAAAACTATCTAAAGGAACCTTATTTATTACAGGATTCCATGAATATAGATACCAAGATAAATTAGCTAAACCTTCTGGGGTTGGGGGAACTACTTTAAATATAGCCCTATAAAGACCTATCCAAATTGGCAATTGAATAACCATAGGACCTAGGCATCCAACTGGATTTACACCAGATTGTTTGTAAAGATTCATAGTCTCTTGGCTCATTTTTTGCCTGCTATCTCGATCTTTTCGATCTTTATATTTCGCCTGAATTTGCTTCAATTTAGGTTGAATTGATTGCATTCCAATCATTTGCTTAACTTGCCTAAACGAAAGAGGAATCATAAGTATTCTGATTAATATAGTGAATACAATAATACTTAATCCAAAATTGTCAGAGAAAAGTGAATAAAAGATGGTCAAAATATTAACCATTGGCTTCATAATTATTTCATTCCATAATAGGGAGAACATTAACTAATCACAGCCTTTCATATCATTTAAATCAAAACATATTATCTGTGACCTGTCAGAAACAGAATAACTCCTAAAATTATTCTCCCTATCTATAATAAATATAAGATTATTATCAACAATAGGAAGTGACTGAACACCATTCTTTAATGGATATTCCCCTAGCGTAGAGCCAGTGCCATCTTCAATAATAATTATCTTGTCTTTGTCAAAAGGAACAGCTAAAAGTACCTGATTTCTAAATGAATAGGGAGCCAATCCAGCTACTGGCTTTCCGTCAAATTTTAATTCCTTATCCCAAAGTATAGATATTAATTCTGAATCAGGATCTATATCGATCCTATATAACCATCCAGATAATGTGATCGCATAGTATGAATTATTATATGTCTCTATATCAGACCAAATCCAACCGTCCAGCGCTAATTCTCCCCAATAATTAAATCCATTAACTTCAGAAATATCATTTTGAAATGAACTTAATTGAAAACATTTTAATTTGCCTTTAATGTCTCCATGACAGTATGAATCTTCAGAAACTTTAATTGCTGATGAAATTACTGGATACTCGCCTTCTCTTGTCAAAATAAGCCTGTTGAGAGAATTAGAATCATACGAATCATCAATACTGATATCTATTAATGAAATATCCCCATTCAATCCACCAATAATTAATATTTCTTGATCTTCATCTAAAAAAGGTGCGCCATATACTTCACCTGTTAAAGGGATTCTCCACAATATCTTGCTTGTAAGTTCATCTAACGTTTTGTTAGAGTCAGACTTAGAATCAATAGCATATAAATATCCTCCAGCATCATTACTTTTATCATTTTCAGAAGTAGCAACATATATAGTGTTATTGTGATAAACAACACCTCCTACAACTGAGCCATTTATACTTATATATTCTTCCATCCATATGGAAGCACCACTAGCCACATCTATGCCAAATAGACTAGAAACACATTTTCTGTTCTGGCATTTTTTTCCTTCTCCATTTCCATATGCTGAACCATATAAAATTCCATCATTTAAAATCATTTCTCCATAAAAAGAACCTAAAGAATTTTCTCCTGAAGGAAATTCCCAGCCATTAACTATAGATCCATCTTTCTTAGAAAATTTGTAAATTTTTCCTTTATCCGAAGGGACATATACGTAATCTTCATCAACTACTGGAGAAGACCAATTGCCTTGATGCTCCATATCATTCATACATCCAAATAAAGTTGTTGCTAAAAACAAAATAACAATAAGTAATATCTTATTTTCCTTAATAATGTTCATCGAACTGGATCATATCCTCCCTTTGCAAATGGATTGCATTTAAATAATCTAACAAAAATCATCCAAGATCCTATTAGGGCTCCATGCTTTTCTACTGCTTGATGACCATAATTTGAACATGAAGGGGTATATTTACAATTCCCTCCAATATAAGGAGAAGCAATCAAGATGTATAATTTTATAAATTTTAATATAATTTTTTTAAACATTATTTTTGCTAACTCTAGAGATCAGGCCATCAAATTCATCTAGAATATTCTTAATATAAGAATAATCTAAACCTTGATTATTTTTCATAACTATTAAGACCATCGAAACTTCATTAAATCTAGTTGGCAAATCTCTTAATAAGCTCCTAATTTGTCTTCTTAGTTTATTTCTAACTACTGAGTTACCAACTTGCTTCTTTACAGAAATTCCTACTCTAAATTTATCAAGCCCATTAGGTCTTAAATAATAAATAACAATTCCAGGTCTAGTAAATTTATTACCATTCGAAATTATCTCTAGAAATTCTTTAGATTTTCTTATGACTTCAATTGAAATCAAAGGTTTAAACTATTGTTTTGAAACAACAGTTAAAAGCTTCCTTCCTCGGACTCGCCTTCTTTTAAGAATATTTCTTCCACTTTTAGTTCTCATTCTCACACGAAAACCATGAGTTCTTGCTCTTTTTCTTTTTTTTGGTTGATATGTTCTCTTAGTCATCTCGAGTCACGTACTTAAAATTAATATATATTTCTTATTGTTGTTGTTTAATCCTTTATAGGACTATAATATTCTCTTGTAAAACTCGTATATTGTAATCTAACTTTCAATAGTTTACTACTACTGGCAAAAAAACATTATATATAGGAATAGAAAATGGCAAAAAAGACTAAAGTAGAGGAAGTAAAAAATGAAATGGAATTAACTTCAGAATCTACTATGATAGATGCTTTGAAGTACTACGTAAAAACAATTCCAGTTTCTGAGAGAATGAATGAGAGGGCTGTTGTAGCTGATTTTGTTACTAATATTGGTGAAGAAAAATTATTATCAAATTTAAAGCCTCCTGAAGTGGGAGACTATAGCCAACAAATTACTTCTAGAATGGCTAACACTGATACACAATCTAGACTTGCTTCTGTAAAAAAGTTTCTAAGTTTTTTACATAATAGTGAATTAATCAAAAATGAACTAAATATTCCGTCACACTTAAGATCTAAAAGAATCCTAACTAATAAAAGAACTAAGAATAAGGTTTCTACATTCGAAGAAGGGCCAAAACTAACAAGAAGTAGATATAAAACTTTAATTGGCCAATTAGAAAAGTTAAATAAACAAAAGATGGATTTAGCAGTTGATATTCAAAATGCAGCAGCAGATGGTGACGTAAGAGAAAATGCACCTCTTGAGGCTGCCAGAGAAGCTCAAGGCATGGTTATGGCTAAAATAACAGATATAGAAAATTTAATGAGAGGTGCGATTATTATAGATGATGGCTCTCAATCCTTATTGAAAGGCAAAATAAATATTGGAACAAAGGTAACTATTGAGAACCAAGATAATAAAGAAGTTCATTCTTTCCAAATAGTGGATTTTCATGAAGCAGATCCTTTGAATTCAAAAATATCATCAGATTCTCCTGTTGGTAAAGCAATACTTGGAAAAGCTAAAGGAGAAATTGTTAGTGTTAAAAGTCCTTCAGGTACATTAGAGTATAAGATTACCTCAAGTTCAAATAGATAGTAATGACTGATTATTACCCTTGGATAGTCTTTAATGTATTTGTAATAATACTTCTTATTTTTGACTTATACATATCTAAAGGGAAAATTTATAAATTTAAATCAGCATTGATTTGGAGTTTATGCTGGGTATCTATATCAATGATTGTGGCGCTCTGGTTTTTTGTAGAAGATGGGTCATTAATGACTAATAATGAAAGAGGGGTTTCCTTTTTAGCTGGATACATTGCAGAAAAAGCCTTATGTTTCGATAATTTATTTGTATTCATAATTATTTTTGAATTTTTCCAAATCCCAGCAAAATTACAATCACTAGCTTTAACTTATGGAATAATGGGAGCTTTAATAACTAGGGCAATATTCATTGCTCTTGGATCTATTATTCTTTCAAATTTTGGATGGGTATTGTTGATTATGGGAATTTTCTTAATTTATACTGGAATAAAAATTTCTCTAGTTAAAGAAAGTGACTCCAATCCTGAAAATAATTTAATTTATAGAATTGCAAATAAATTTGTTAATGTCAGTAGTGAATTTGATGGATCAAGATTTAGAACAAACATTAATGGTGTTAAAAAATTCACACCAATGTTTCTAGTTGTTATAGTGCTTGCAAGCACAGATATTGTGTTTGCAATTGATTCAATTCCAACAATTTTTGGAATAACTCAAGATGTATTTATAGTGTGGACTTCCAATATGATGGCAGTTATTGGTATGAGGCCATTATATTTCCTTATCCAAGAAATACAGAATCAGTTTAGATTTCTGAAGTACGGATTATCTTTAATATTAGTTTTTATTGGCTTTAAAATGTCAATGGAATATCTTGGCGAAAAAATAGGTCCATTAATTAATAGTGAATATATTACCCATTTTCATATAAATACGTATATCTCCTTAGGTACTATAGTAGGTATTATTACAGCTAGTATTTTACTTTCTAATATAATTAAGGAAAAAGATGGTTCAAAAAATATCAAATAACTACTCTGTAGATGAAATAGAAGATTCTATTAAAAAGACACTTCAAAGAGAAATTAGCGGAGAAGTTAAATTTGATGAAATTACTAGGGAAATATATTCAACAGATGCCTCCATATATAGAATAATTCCACTTTGTGTAGCGATACCAAAAAATACTAATGACGTAAAAACTATAGTCCAAATCGCAGATGAAAATAATATTGCTATATTGCCAAGAGGAGGAGGGTCAAGCCTGTCTGGGCAAACTGTGAACAGAGCTATAGTAATTGATTTTTCAAAATATTTAAATTCAGTTATTGATTTTGATAAAAATAATAAAAAAATAATAACACAGCCTGGCATCACTATAGATACATTAAATAACTATCTAAAACCTATGAATTTACTGTTTACACCCGATCCAAGCACCACAAACAGAGCAACTGTAGGTGGAGTAATAGGAAATAATTCTTGTGGAGCGCACTCTGTAATATATGGAAAAACAATTGATCATGTTAATAGCCTAGAAACTATCCTTTCAAACGGCAATAATCATAAGTTTGAAAAATTATCATTTAATAGTTTTGAAAGTCTTCTAAACAAGGGTTCTTTGGAGTCAAATATTTATAGTAATTCTTTAAATCTATTTAAGGAATATACAGATGAATTAGAAAAGAAATTTCCAAAAATACAAAGAAGGGTCGGTGGGTATAATTTGGACGAGATTAATAAAGGCGGGTATGTTGATTTAACCAAGTTAATAGTCGGCTCTGAAGGTACTTTAGCCACAATTACAGAGGCAGAATTAAATTTAGTAGACCTCCCAAATAATAAAGGGCTTTTAGTAATAGAATTTTCGGATATTATTAAATCAATGGAGGCTTCAATACATGCTCTTGAATTTGGCCCCTCAGCGGTAGAGCATATAGGTGAAATTATTATCAATGAAGCAAAAAAATCTCCTGAATTTGCTTCTGGAATTGACTACTTAAAAGGCAACCCCACAGATATAATAGTTGCAGAATTTTATGGTGAAAATGAACTTGAAGTAAAAGATAAAATAGAAAAACTTAATTCAAAAATTCAAAATTCAAAATTAGCTATATCGAGCACAATTGTGATGGACTCAAGCCAGCAAACTAAAGTATGGAATATGAGAAAGGCTGGTTTAGGTTTAGTTATGAAAAAACCTGGAGAAGCCAAAGCAATTCCTTTTGTTGAAGATACTGCTGTGTCTCCTGAGAAATTACCTGAATATGTTAAAAGATTTGATGAAATTGTAAAAAGCAATGGAACTACAGCAGGATATTATGGTCATGCTTCTGTGGGATGTCTTCATATAAGGCCACTAATTAACCTTAAGTCAGAGACTGATATCAAAAAGATGGTAAAAATATCGAGTGATATTTCTGATTTAGTATTTGAATTTGGAGGTGCATTTAGTGGGGAACATGGAGATGGGATTGTAAGAGGTGCATGGACAAAGAAAATGTATGGGGAAAAAGTATATTCTGCTTTTAAAGATTTAAAAAAGGCATTTGATCCTAAAAATATATTGAATCCTGGAAAAATAATAGAAACACCTCCTATGGATTCTAATCTTAGGTTCGGAAAAAATTATAAAACTGAAACGATAGATACTTTACTTTCTTTTGAAAAAGAGGGAGGGTTTGCTCAAGCTGTCGAAATGTGCAACGGTCAAGCTGCTTGTAAAAAAATTAACTCTGGGTATATGTGCCCTTCATTTATGGCAACTAGAGATGAAGTAGATTCAACGCGTGGAAGAGCAAATGCATTAAGAGCTGCATTATCAGGTAAACTCCCGATAAAAGAATTAAATTCTAAAAAATTATTTAATGTTTTGGATTTATGCTTAGAGTGTAAAACTTGTAGGTCAGAGTGTCCGTCTGGAGTAGATATGGCCAAGATCAAATATGAATTTTTACATCAATATTATAAAAAAAATAATATTCCTATTAGGTCAAGATTAACCGGCAATATAGCAATTCTTAATAAAATAGGATCAATCTTTCCAAGTATTTTTAACTTAACTAGAAAATTATTTATTTTTAAACTTATTTCAGATTATGTGTTAAAGATCGATAAAAGAAGAAATATTCCAAAGATAGCCTCTCATTCATTTGAGAAATTATATAAATCAGATTCAAATAGTAATAACAAAACGGCTGTATTCTTTCATGATACATTTACCAATTATAATCATCCTGAAGTAGGATTATCTGCTATAAAAATACTAAAATCTTTAAATTATAATGTTACTTTGATTGATAAAAAGTGTTGTGGCAGGCCATTAATATCGAAGGGGTTACTAGAGTCTGCGAAAAACAATGCTAAATACAATATAGATAAACTATATGAGCAAGTAAAAGAAGGGGCAATTGTAGTGGGAGTTGAGCCTAGTTGCATATCAGCTTTAAAGGATGAATACCCAGATATGTTCCCACAAGATAAAAGGGTGGATCTAATTTCTAATAATACATATTTATTGCAGGAGATAATTGCTGACCCTATTAATTCGAATAAAATTAAATTTAAAAGCAACCTAGAAAAAAAATCATATGCGGTTCAAATACATTGCCACGAAAAAACTATTATGGGAGAAAATGTATCTATAGATTCCTTAAAACTCATACCTAATTCAAAAGTAGAAAAAATTCCATCAGGATGTTGTGGAATGGCTGGTGCATTTGGCTATGAGAAAGAGCATTACGATATCTCAAAAAAAATAGCTAATGATAGACTAATCCCCTATCTAAATGATATTGAAAAAAATACTCAAGTCGCAATTACGGGAGTTTCTTGTAGGCACCAAATAGAAGATTTCTCTACTCACAAACCAAAACATGTATTAGAAATAATTGCAGATAATATTATTGATTAATAACTAATTTTTTTTAGAACTCCAAAATTTTAATAGGGCGCCAATCGTGGTGCCAAACCATACATAACCACTTAGTAGAAAAGAAATTATCAATGAATAATACCATCTTAATTCACCAAGTACGCCTGTAAATTCCATTAATAAAAAAAGAGGCAAAAATAGTACTACAGAACATAAAAGTCCAAAGTATACTATCCTCTCATCCTGTAAATCTCCAATTGATGCTCCAATAAATCCGGATATAAATGGGCTTATCGGGAATGCGAAAAAGTGAACTATAGGAATAGCAGCTGAAACTACTATAATTATGAATGAAACTAAAACTGAAATTAACATATCGCTTTCCAGATTCTATCATTTAAGTTAATTTATGAAAAAGTGACCAATTTAAACTTATGAAAAAAGATGAAATAGATTATTTAGTAATTGGGTCAGGTGCATCAGGTGCAGCCTTCTCATGGAAATTGTCAAAAAATGGAGCCAAAGTTGTATGTTTAGAGCAAGGAGAATTTATTGATTATGATTCGTATCCTAAAAATAAAAATACATTAGAAATTGATGGGTTTACAAAGTGGAACTGGAACCCAAATTTTCGAGAAAATAAATTTGATTACCCCATAAATAACCAAAATAGCCCAATACATCCATTGATGTATAACTCGGTTGGTGGAAGCACTATCCACTGGACAGCCCATACACCTAGATTCCATCCATCCGACTTTAAAGTCAAAACTCTTGATGGTGTAGCAGACGACTGGCCAATAAATTATTTTGATCTAGAAAAATACTATGATGAAAATGACATCATGATGGGTTGCTCAGGAATATCAGGAGACCCTGCAAACCCGCCAAGAACAACAAGGCCTCTTCCTCCTGTCCCATTAGGGGATGACGGCGAAATAATGGCAAAAGCTTTTGATAAGTTAAATTGGCATTGGTGGCCTTCAGACAACTACGTAGATTCGAATTACTTTAAAAACAAATGGGAATTTATAGGTTCTCACGCCCTTATGGACAGAACTTCAGTTTCAAGTACAGATAATAAATATTGGCCTGAAGCAAAAAAATATGGAGCAACGATTATATCAGGCGCAAGAGTAAAAAAAATCATCACAAATAACGAACAAAGAGCAACCGGTGTGGAATATATTAAAAATGGTAAAGAAATTTCAATAAATGCAAACAATGTTGTTATAGCATGCAATGCGATAGGTACTGCCAGACTATTGCTAATGTCTTCTTCTAGAAATCATCAAAATGGATTAGGAAATAGCAGTGGGCTAGTAGGGAAAAATCTCATGTTCCATCCATATTCATTTATTAGAGGACGTTTTGAAGGAGAGAATAAATTTTTTAATGGACCTACCGCTAATATTCTAATGTCACAACAATTTTATGAGACTGACAAGAATAGAGGATTTGTTAGAGGGTTCTCTCTCCAAATGGTCAGAAATCATGGCCCCGCAATGACTGCATTGGAATTAGACTGGGGAGAAAATCATCATGAACAGTTCTCTGAGTCTTTTGGAAATATTTTAGGATTTTCTATAATTGCCGAAGATCTCCCGGAAGAAAAAAATTATATTAGTTTGGATAATAGATCAAAAGATTCGGATGGTCTTCCAGGCGTAAAAATAAATTACGAATTAAGCGAAAATTCTAGAAAAATATTAGACTTTGCTATAGAAAAAACAGACGAAGTATTAAAAGAGGCAGGAGCAAAATTTACTTTTAACACACCTTTAATGAGGCAAGCTGGATGGCATTTGATGGGTACAGCAAAGATGGGCAATAATCCAGAAGAATCAGTAGTAAATAAATCAGGCAAAATGCATGATTTAGAAAATGTATACATTGTTGATGGTAGTTTATTTGTAACCTCTGCATCAGTAAATCCTACTCCAACAATACAAGCAATAGCCTTAATGATAGCGGATAACTTATCAAAAAATGGAAAATAAAATATCAGAATTAAATCAGAGGTTATTAAAAGACATAATGAACATTATGATACCTAAAAATGATGAAATACCTGCTGCCGGGGACATGGGGTTATATAAACAAATAGAAAAACACTTCCTTAGTTCAAATAACCATAAAAAATCTATAATTAGCATTCTAGAATCAATTAATTTGCATCCTAATGTAAGAATTTCAGGCAGCTTCTTTTCAATAGACCTTACAGAAAAAATAGAAATTATAAGGTGGCATGAAGAAAATATGATAGATGACTTTAATAAATTCAAAGAATCAATTTTTGCAGTCTATTATAGCGATGAGCGAGTAGTCAGAAAAATTAATTGGGATCAAGAAAAGGTTAAAAAAATTGAGCCTAAGTGGGATCCATCAATATTAGAAAAGGTTAAAAAAATTGAGCCTTTCTGGAAAAAATTCTAAGACAAAATAAACTCTATATTCATTTCTTCGCACCCCCCTTTGTACCACTCAACTACCTCTTTATGAAGAGGTATTCCATCCTTTGACCTTTTTATTTCTTCTTCATATTCTTCTAATCCTGCATATAAAACTCGGTCATGACCAGGGGCAGGTTTTGTTCTCTCTAGACCATCCAACATCTGATCCATGGAACTCTTAAATTCATCAATCTCAGAAAACCCATCAACCCTAAATGCAGATACATAATGTGCTCTTCGTGAAGCTTCAAGAGTTGGAAATCCGATTCCATTGCTTAATATTCCACACAATATATCTACAGATACGCCTAGACCATAACCTTTATGCGAACCTAGTTCTCTTGTAGAACCTAAAGGTAATTGCATTTTTTGAGGGCCATTCGCATACTGAAATTCTCCTCCGCCTTCCATGTCAGGAGTTCCATCATCATGAGCCACCCAACCTGGTTGCATATCAGCTCCTATTCTCTCCAAAAGTCCCATTTTATTTCCTGCAATTGTTGTTGTTGCAGCATCAAATACAAATGGAGGTTTTGATTTTGTTGGAACCGCTATAGCAATAGGATTTGTACCTAACTTTGCTTCAGCCCCAAAAGTTGGAACCATGGTATTTCCACCTGCAGTCATACATGTGCCAACCATATCATGCTCTAATGCCATCATTGCAAAATATCCTACCGCACCACAATGGGCAGAATTCCTTATTGAAACTGCCCCCGTGCCATATTCTTTAGCTTTTTCTATTGCCACTTTCATGGCATGGTAAGTTGTCATTAATCCTAGGCCATTATCTCCATCAATTGTTGCTGTAGTGGGAGACTCTTTAACAATTTTCCAATTTGGGTTTGCATTAGTTTGGCCAGAGTTATAATTTTTAATGTAACCTCTCAGCAAATTAGATACTCCATGGGTTTCTATACCTCTTAAGTCAGCATGCATTAAAACATCAGTGCCAATCTTTGCCTCTTCAGGGTGAACTCCACATTTAATGAACATCTGTTCAGTTATTTTTCTTAAATCATTAACATCTACCATCACGACATCTTCTTCAGGAACTTTAAAATAATCTAACAAATAAACCTCCTAATATTTTTTTTGATGTTACATCACAAATATAATTTTTTAAATGCACAATAATAATTTAATCAGGGCTTTTAAATTTTAGTCTATGGTAATAAGGTAAAATCAGAAAGAGGATCCATTATGAAAATAACCAATGTAATACCTTATCCAATTTGGATTGGAAGTAGAAATCAACTATTAGTAAAAATAGAAACGGACAGTGATGTATTTGGTTGGGGAGAATCAGGACTATCGGCAAGAGAACTTGGAGTATCTGGAATAATAGAACATTATAAAGATATTATAGTTGGGATGGATCCATTTGAAATTGGTAAAGTTTGGCAAAGATTGTATAGAAGTCAATACTTTGAGGGAGGCAGAACCTTGACGGCAGCCATTTCGGCAATAGACCTAGCCCTATACGATATAAAAGGTAAAGCCTTAGGAGTTCCTGTCTATGAACTAATCGGAGGAAAGCAAAGAGATATTGTTCCAACTTTTGCTACTACGTCTGCACCTCCTGGCCAAGAAATGATAGATCAAGCAAAAAAGTTGATTAAATCAGGCTGGCAAGCATTTAGATTAAGCATGTCTTCTGATGGAGGTTCCGGAGAATTTGAATCAATTTATACAAAATCAAGACAGTTGCAGAATGATGAATTAATTTTTGAGCCTAGAGAGTCCCTAAATAAAACTGCAGAGTGGTTAGTAAAAGCAAGGGATGAATTAGGAAGTGAAGTAGTTTTAGGTGTTGATTTACACCACAGGTTCTCAGTTGCAGAAGCAGCATCTTTCTGTAATAAACTCCCTAGCGGAACATTGGATTTTGTAGAAGAGCCAATCAGAGATGAAACACCAAGCGCATACGAGGCTCTAAGAAAAATGACCAATATTCCATTTGCAATAGGAGAAGAATTTTCTTCAAAATGGCAATTTGTACCTTATATTGAAAATGATTTAACTCAATTTGCCAGAGTAGATATATGTAACGTTGGAGGAATAACTGAATCTTTAAAAGTTGCTGGGTGGTGCGAAAGTCATTATATAGACATGATGCCTCACAATCCATTAGGACCTGTATGTACAGCCGCCTCAATACATTTTGGAGCTTCTATACCAAATTTTGCATGGCTTGAAACAAGAGAATCAGCATCTGAAAATGCTGGATTTTCTAACGACGAAATAATTAAAATAGATCATAAGATGGAAAATGCAATGTTTAAAGTAGCAGATACGCCAGGGTTAGGAATATCTGTAAATGAGGAAATACTCAAAGAAAGTAAATTCAAGAAATGGGATCCTCCTCAATTAAAAAGAACCGATGGATCGGTAACAAATTGGTAAGGAGATAAAAATGGATTTTAAAGAGAAAAAAGGATTAATTTTTGGAGTAGCAAATCATCGTAGCATTGCCTACTATATAGCAAAAGAACTGTCGAGTTTAGGGGCTGAAATTGGCTATTCATATCAAAATGAAAGAATATTGGGTAGTGTAGAAAAATCCTTAAACGATCTTAATCCATCTTTCATAGAAGAGTGCGATGTATTAAATCAAAATAGTCTTGATAATTTTTTTAAAGTAGCAAAAGTAAAATTGAATCAAATAGATTTTATAGTTCACAGCATTGCGTTTGCGGAAAGGGAAGATTTAGGTGGCAATTTTTCTAATGTAACTAAAGATGGATTTTCTACTGCTCTTGAAACTAGTGCTTATAGTTTAATTCCAATAACAAAATTGGGTTCGGAAATCATGAATCCAGAAGGAGGGTCAATTATCACCCTTTCATTTGAGGCATCTCAAAAAGTTTATCCTGGCTATAACATTATGGGCACCGCAAAAGCAGCATTAGAAAATTGCGTAAAACAATTAGCATCTGAATATGGCAAAAATAATATTAGAGTTAATGCTGTTTCCGCAGGCCCTTTACCAACCCTTGCTGCAAGAAGTATTGCTGGATTTAAGGAAATGCAAAAAGTTCATTCAGATAGATCTCCTCTTAAAAGAAATGTAACTCACGAAGAAGTAGCAAATACATCAAGTTTTCTATTAAGTGATCTATCTTCTGGAATCACGGGAGCAATAATACCAGTAGATAGTGGATATGGAATTATGGGCCTATAGGAGGAATTACGTCTAGTAAAAAAAATAAATTTTTTTATGGATGGAAAATAGTAGGTGCAGGAGCTATGGTTCAGGGATATGCCTCTACGGTTTTCTGGAGAGGATTCACTGCTTTCTTTGATCCTATTGTTGAATCTATGGGATGGAGCAGGGCTTTAACTGCCGCAGGAATGTCGATACAAAGATCAGAAGGAGGAATGATATCTCCTTTTGTTGGAATTATTCTAAATAAATTCGGAATAAAAAAAGTTATGGCATTTGGTATTTTTACCACTGGACTAAGTTTTATTTTAATGGGATTTATTACGAAGATATGGCACTTTTATCTTTGTATAACATTATTAACAGTTGGGATGTCATTTGGCACTTTTATTGTTCTAGTAGCAACTGTTGGAAATTGGTTTGTTAAAAAAAGAAAACTAGCTCTTTCATTAATGATGTCTGCTTCAGGTATAGGAGGATTATTAGTCCCATTATTAGTAATTCTTATAAGTAATTATGGATGGAGACCAGTGATCATTTTTGCTGGGGTTGGTTTTTGGGTTATTGGTTTTCCAGCTACTCTAATTATGAGATCAACTCCCGAAGATTATGGGTTATTGCCAGACGGAGAAATTGAAAACGAAGATGATGATCGATCAAGGAATAACATTAAAAAAAATAATGACAAATCAGTTAAAGAAATATTCAAATCAGCCACTTTTTGGAAATTTGCAATAGCTACCAGCTTAACTCAAGGATTATTTGCCTTAAATTTGCTACACATCCCTGCATTAACTAGTTTTAATGTATCTCTTTCTTTGGCTGGATTTTCTATAGCTATTATTGCTTTTGCTGATGTATCAAGCAGACTAATGGTTGGATTTTCTAGTAACAAAATTAATCCAAAATATCTAATGTCAATTGCTGTTCTATTTCTAGGCATAGGATCACTTTCATTAAGCATGATAGATAAAGAAATTTTTGGAATAACAATAAACACTAATGTTTTAATTGTGATTTTTGGACTTTGTTGGGGAGGAGGTTTTGGAGCATCAATTCCATTGAGACTTTCTATGATAGCAGACTTTTTTGGTAGAAAAAATTATGGTACTGCTGTTGGAATGATGAGTACTATTGGCGGAATTTTTTCAGCAATTGCTCCTATATTAGGTGGACTAATTTATGATCTATTTGAAACTTATCGGGTATCCTTCGCTGTAGGTTCTTTGTTGGTTTTTCTAGCTATCCCATTAATATTGTCATTAAAAAATGAATGATCTAAATATCTCTTAATTTCCCATTCTCCATTAAGTAGCATTTATCAGACAATCTTTCTGCTTCACCCTCATCATGCGTAACCATTATCGTAGATGTTCCTGACCTGTTTATTATTTTTTTGATTTCAGAAGATAAAGTTTTCTTTAGGCTAAAATCCAAGTTTGAGAATGGCTCATCCATTAGAATGGCAGAAGGATTAATAGCCATAGCCCTGCCAATAGCAACTCTTTGTTGCTGACCACCAGATAATTGGCTAGGAATCTTTTTTTGGTGATTTAAAAGATCTAGAATGTTTAACATTTCTTTTATCTTAATTTGTCTATTGGGATCCTTCTTACTGATTCCGTATCCAATGTTCTCAAAAACATTTAAGTGAGGAAAAAGGGCATAATCTTGAAATACAAAACCTAAATTCCTTCTTTCAGGGGTTACATGTAAAAAATTTGAAGATGCTAATTGCCCATTAATTCTTAAATAACCACCTGAAATTCTTTTAAACCCAGATATAACTCTTAATAGGGTTGTTTTTCCTATTCCACTAGTACCTAATATAGAAACAAATTGACTAGGATCAACAATTAGAGAGAATTCATCAAGTATTTTAGTATCATTAAATGAGGTGCTTACCTCTTCTAATTGAATCCTACCATAATTTGTAGTTTTTTCTTTTATCTTAGAATACATTTAAGTGCTCATTTCAATATCATTTCTCTTTAAAACTAAATATGCAGATGCAGGACCTGATAATAATATCAAAATCAATGCTGGAAGTGCTGCTTCTGCAAAAAATGCTTCAGAAGCGTATCCCCAAACTTTTAATGCCAAACTATCAAAATTAAGTGGCGAAAGAATCATAGTTAATGGCAATTCTTTTAATGTGAGCAGAAAAACTAATAATCCTCCGGCTAAAACACTTGGCATTATTAATGGTATTGTTATTCTCCACATGGTAACCCAATATCCTATTCCAAGGCCTCGTGATGCGTCTTCAAGGTTTTGATTAACTTGCATTAAAGTTGTTTTTAGCGCACTTACTGCTACTGGCAAAAACAATACTCCATATCCAAAAGTCAAAACAAAGATGGTCTGATAAATAGGGAAAGCAAAATTAATTGAGAAGTATACAAGAGAAAGCGCTACTACTATAGCTGGCAACCCAAAACCTATATAAGAAATTTTTTCTAAAATAAGACTAAATTTTCCTTTATGTTTTACTGCAAAAAAAGCAATAGGAATTGCAATTATTAAAGTAAAAATTGAAGCTAACGCAGAAACATATAGTGAATTAAATATAGTGCTAAAACTCAAATTAAAAGAAAAAACCTGACCTATAAATATTCCTCTTAATAACCAATAAAGTAGCCCTATGAAAGGAATCACAACTCCTATAAACGGCACTATGCATATACCAATAAATATTAACCATCTTTTAGAACTTAATATCTCTACACTCGGAGACTTAAGGGATGAAGATGAAGAATGATAATTTTTAGGACCACTAAATAAACTATCCAACCCTAATAATGAAATCGCAATAATTACTAATACTAATGAAAGGATTGCAGCAGCAATTCGATTAAATCCTGTTTCATATTGGGTCATGATTGCCCAAGTAAATGTTTCGTATCTCAATAATGCAACTGCCCCAAAATCACTTAGAGTATACAAAGCAACTAGAATGCCTCCTGATCTTATGGCGGGGAATAAAAGTGGGAGGGAAATATAAAAAAAAGTCTTAAATCTTCCTCTTCCTAAACTCCTTGAGGCATCCTCAAAAGAACTATCAAGTCTGAGCATAGCAGCCCTCAAAGGCAAAAAAACATATGGATAAGATAAAAAAGTTAATACAATAGCAGCACCCCAAAATCCATATAAATCTGGAAAATAATCTGTAATATTAAGGTTACTCAAAATCTTATTAAGTTTACCTTTAGGACCCAATAAATCTACAAAAACCATCCCATATACATAACTAGGAATGACGATAGGAAGACAACAAAACACTGTTAAAAATTTTTTAAATGGCACATTAGTTTTTATTAAAAAATGACATAATAAATATGATATTACTATTGAAAAAGAGGTTACGAATAAGATTAAAATAATTGATCTAATAATAATCCAGAAAACTCTTTCTCTAAATAAAAGTTCAACAAAATTCTCAGCATTAATAGCTCTAAAAATCAAATATATGATAGGGATAGATACTGCAGTAGCTACAATAGTTGAAAGCGCTGAAAGCCAATAATAATTTATATTAATATTTCTAAACTTAATCATGTTGGTCAAGTATATATAAAAAAGAGAGAGAACGTTAATTCTCTCTCTTTTAAAATGAAGAAACGAAATGTTCTAAATATTAATTAAGGAAGCGCTCCTGTTTCTTGCAGTAATTTTTGAGTTGCCTCTATATCTCCTAAATCAGATATATCAATATCTGGAAGATTCAATGTATCAAGATCTGGAAGAAGGTGATTTTTCTTAACACCTTCAACAAGAGGATACTCATAAGTCTGGTTAGCAAAGTATGCCTGAGCTGGCGCAGAAAGCATAAATCTGATGAATGCCTCTGCTCCATCTGGGTTATCAGATGCTTCTAATACTCCTGCACCTGCAACCAAAACAACCGAACCAGGACCACCTCCAGGAAGGAAGTAGTTTCTTGCTTTGAAGCTTTCTGTATTAGCAGCTATGAATCTGTGCAAATAGTAGTGATTAACAAATCCTACTTCAATTTCGCCTGCTCCTGCTGCTTCAACTGTCGGAGTGTTTTTAGCATAAACATTGGCTCCATTAGCTACTATTCCTTCAAGCCAAGTCCTTGTCTTTTCTTCACCCCAAGTTTGCCTCATTCCAGTAACCATAGCATGAAAAGAACTATTGGTCGGAGGCCATCCAATCTTTCCCTTCCATTTAGGATCAATAAAATCATAAATGTTATCAGGGAGCTGAGTGGCAGGGTCACTAATTGCATCCGTGTTGTACACTACCACCCTTGCTCTTCCAGAGATACCTGTCCACTTACGATCAGGAGAATCTGCCCAGTCAGGTACTAACTCTGTAATATTTGCTGGAAGAGTTGCTAACATTGATTCAACAGCACCCAATCCACCTGGATCTTGCGCAAAGAAAACATCAGCTGGAGTCTTATCCCCCTCTTCTAATAATGTAGCAGCCATAGCAGCTGTTTTTCCGTATTTTACTTCAACTGGAGTTCCAGTTGCCTCTGAGAATTGAGCAATAATTGGACCGACTAAAGACTCACTCCTTCCAGAGTAAATTACTAAAGGTTTTGGAGTTTTTTCAACTTCAACTTCTTTAATAACTTCAACTTCTTTTACCCTTTCTTCTACAACTGCAACTTCTCTAACAACCTCTACAGGCACCTCTTTAACAACTTCAACTTCTTGGACTTCTTTCACTACTTGAACTTCCGCCTCAGTAGATCCGCAAGCTAAAGCAAAAAGAGCCAAAGAAGAAATAACAATACTTATAAATAAATTCTTCATAGCCTAAACCTTTCTGTTATTGTTGACTAATTCGATATACTTTTTATTAAACTTGACTAACTAAGTCAAGTAAATTTTTACTAAAATGATCAACATTATTTTAAATTTTTGTTAAATATTATTTTTCAAAAGAATTTATTTGGCAAAAAAATATAAAAGATGTTATATATTTCACAGCCTATTTTTTAACAACTATCTAAATATCTAATTGCATCTTCAATGAAAGAAAAAAGTAAAGTTGGCTATCTAATTATGAATACTGGGACACCAGATGAAACTAGTATCCCGGCACTAAGAAGATACTTAAAGCAGTTTTTATCTGACCCAGACATGCTTGATTATCCTTCACAGAGACTAAAGGAATATTCTAAAGGAATTGATGTATTGAGAAATGGTCTAGCATCTGTTTTAAGATGGATCATAGTTAATCTTATCGTTCTGCCCTTTAGGCCAGCTAGAATACAAGCTAAGTACCAAGGCATTTGGACAAAAGAAGGTTCTCCCTTACTTGTCAACACAATTAAATTTGCAGAAAAATTAAAGAAATATACGAATGAAAACGTTGAAATAGGCATGAGATATGGAAACCCTTCTATAGAAAAAGCAATAAAAAAATTTAAAGAAAACGAGATAGATAAACTTTTTCTTGTATCTATGTTCCCTCAATATGCCGAAGCGACTTCGGGGTCAACTTTTACAGAAGTTGAAAGGGTATTAAAAAAGGAAGGTTATAGCCCTAACTTAATAAAAATTAACCATTATTATAATGAAGAATTTTACTTAAAATCACTCAAGAAAAGTATTATTGAATCAGAGGAGTATAAAAATAGTGAATATTTGCTCTTCAGTTTTCATGGCCTTCCAGTAAGACAATTAAAAAAAGCAGATATTTCAGAATCACATTGCCAAAAGGTAGATAATTGCTGTGAAAAAGATAGTGAGAATAATGAATTTTGCTATA
Source organism: SAR202 cluster bacterium (assembly GCA_009392285.1). GTDB lineage: Bacteria > Chloroflexota > Dehalococcoidia > Lucifugimonadales > Lucifugimonadaceae. The sequence goes on along the minus strand of VFGU01000012.1, from coordinate 221,382 downwards.
AATCTCATTGCGTTAAAACAGTAATGAAACTTTCAGAATCACTTGATCCTGATAAACCATTTAAAATTTGCTATCAAAGCACTTTTGGTCCTGAACAATGGATTCAGCCCAATATCATTGATGTATTAGAGGATTTAGCTAAACAAGGCATTAAAAAGGTGTCAGTTGCCTGCCCTTCATTCACTGCAGATTGTTTAGAAACTCTTGAAGAAATTGCAGTCGAAAATCATGAAGATTTTGAAAAAAATGGTGGAGAATATGTAAAACTTATACCAAGCCTAAATGATAATGAAGACTGGGTAAGAAGTTTTGCAGAATATTTAAGTGAAAAAGAAGAAGAATATGCCAGAAAATAATTCGCCTCATGAAATGAAGAAAAGTAGATTTCTTCTCATTAGGCTATTTTGGATATCTCTTGGCAGTATTTTTGTAGGAATAGGAACAATTGGTATTTTTGTGCCTGGACTACCAACAACTGTTTTCTTGATTTTAGCCTCTGCTTGTTATATCAGGTCATCAGAAAGGTTATACAACTGGCTAATAAAAAATAAAACTTTCGGAAAATATATAAAAGATTTTAGAGAAGGAAAAGGAATGCCTCAAAGAGCAAAAATCACTGCTCTTTCCATGATGACAATTTTTGTATTACTAGCTGTGCTGCCTTTTTCACCAATCGCTATACCTAATAATACGATGAGAATAATTGTATTAGCAGTAGGAATGATTGGATTTTATTATGTTAGTTTTAGAGTCCCTACAAAAAAAGATTAACGAAAAATAATTATTAATCTGAAGAATTTTTCAAAGAACTGATTTCAATTTTGAATTATAATTAAAATATGGATAAAACCCTATTTAAAATTATTGGAACAGTAATTGTAGTATTGTCTTCTGTTGCAATTGTGTCTTTGGTTCTTTTTCAAACACTTGTAGATAATGAAAAAGAAGGTACAGGTGCAATGAACCCAATGTTTGCGACTCCGACTCCAATTCCTGAAGTTAAAATAATAAAAACTCCGACTCCAATTCCGACTCCAATTCCGACTCCTACACCTCAGATTCCAAGTTTCGGGGGTTTATTTATTGCAGAACTATCTACTGAATTAAATATTCCTCCATCAGATATTCAAGTAGAATCTTATAAAGAATATATTTTCAACAATGCAAGTTTAGAGTGCCCGAAGCCAGGAGAATTATACGCTCAAGTTTTAACACCAGGATGGATAATTATATTTAATGCTGATAATAAAAATTATGAAATTCATTCTAATTTAGATGGATCGTATTATGTAAACTGCTCAACTATAAGTTGGGATAATACAGAAAATTTGGTTGAATCTTTAAATTTAGATAACTCAAAAAAAATCATAATTAATAGGCTTGCAGATGGAATTTATGAAGAATTAAAAATATTAAATGAAGATGAAAAAGATGATCTAATTGAAACTATTAATATTCCTTTAAGTCAAAATTATGAAGAAAAATGTACATTCTTATATCAAATAAAATTTGAATTAGAAAATGAGAATATTGGGCTTTACGCAATATGTAGTGATGGGTCACCTAAAGGAATAATAGAAGATAAAACTGGGAAGACTTATATATTTCCAAAACAATTTTTAGACATAATAGGTAAGTTCTCATCAGGATTGTTATTTCCAGGAAAACCATCATTAGATTAATAATCTTGTAATACTTGAAAAAGTAGTTGAAAATCTAATTATGGTTACAACTGATAAAACGAATTTAATAAGTAAAGTTGAAAAATATCTATCTAGCGAAGATCTTGAAAAAATTCGCCAATCTCTTGAATTTGCAATCGAAAGCCATAAAGATCAGAAAAGGAAAACGGGCGAACCATATATAATTCATCCAATTAACACAGCTATATATCTTGCGGAAATGAAAATGGATTGGCCTACAATTTCAGCAGCTCTATTGCATGATGTTATAGAAGACTGCCAAGTAGAGTATGAAGAACTAGAGGATAAATTTGGAAAAGAGGTTGCTGCTTTGGTTGATGGAGTTACTAAACTTCCAACTATCAAAATAACTTCCTCAACCCAAGAAAATCTTATACCAGATTCTACTTCAGATATTTCGAGGGCAGCTACTATCAGGAAACTTCTGCTTTCCACTACTGAAGATGCAAGGGTAATATTAATAAAATTAGCTGATAGATTGCATAATATGCAAACTCTATTTGCATTGGATGAAAAATCGCAGTCCAGAATAGCCCTAGAAACAATGGAAATTTTTGCCCCTTTGGCTCATAGACTCGGAATATGGGAATTTAAGTGGAAATTAGAAGATGAAGCCTTTAAGTACCTACTCCCCAATTCTTATAAAAAAGTAGCAAACCTGATCTCTGGAAAAAGAAAAGAACGGGAAAATTATGCAAAAAGGGCAACTAAACTTTTAGAAGAAGCGCTAGCGAAATCATCCATTAATTGTCTAGTAGAGGGAAGAGCAAAACACTTATATAGCATATATAAAAAAATAGAGAAATATTCTATCTTAGGTAAAAAATTTGACGAAATACATGATCTTATTGCAGTTAGAATAATAGTTAATTCTGTCCAAGATTGTTATGCATCTTTAGGAGTTTTGCATGAATTATGGAGACCTATTCCTGGTGAATTTGATGATTACATAGCAAACCCTAAAGAAAGCATGTACCAATCTATACATTCAACTGTGATGTGCCTTGATAGTTACCCTGTGGAAATACAAATCAGAACTAAAGAAATGCATGAAATTGCAGAAAGAGGAATCGCAGCTCACTGGCAATATAAAGACATCCCAGAAAATTTAGATGGAGCATATATGAATAAATTGAATTGGTTTAGGAATTTAATCGACTGGCAAATTGAGTTACCCGAAGATGAAAACTATATTGATTCAATCAAGACAGATATACTTAAGGAGAGAATATACTGCTATACTCCAGCAGGAGATATAAAATCAATTCCAGAAGGATCTACTCCTATAGATTTTGCATATGAAGTCCATACAGAACTAGGAAATAATGCTTCTTCTGCTTTAATAAATGGACAGAATATGCCTCTAAATTCGGTTATATCAAATGGAGATACGATCGAAATAATTAAATCTAAAAACCAAGGACCAAAACTTGACTGGCTAAATCCTGACTTAGGCTATGTAAGTACAAATAAATCTAGATTCAAGATTAGGCAATGGTTCAGAAAAGAAGAAAAAACTTTGAACATTGAAAGAGGGATAGATGTAATAAGTAGACTAGTGAATAGATTGAAGATAAATACTCCATTAGAAGAATTATCTAATGAATTATCTTATGAATCATTAGATGAACTGGCCTTGCTAGTTGGGTCAGGTGTTATCAATACTCCTACTCTTGTAAAAAAGTTATCTGGCTTTTTAAATCAACAAATTGAAAATATTACAATCAAGATAGATGTTGCGGATAGAGTTGGTTTAATTAGAGATGTAACAAACATAATTTCTAATGAAGGTTTAAACATAACTGGAATATCTACAAATGAAATAGATACTGGAAAAAGTATTATAATTACAGTAGACTCTAACGGTTTGGAACAACAGAATAAAATTTACTCCATCATAGAAACAATAGATGGTGTAGATAATATAGAAACAATAAATAGAAACAATGCCTAGTAAAAAAAGTTTAAGAACATCTAAAAAAAATGCGGCTTATAATAGACCTATAGCCTCTGCTGCCAAAACTCTTGTTAGATCTGCTAAAGAATCAATAGAAGAAGATCCAAATAGTGAATCTACAAAAAATAAAATAAAAGAGGCAATTTCTTCACTTGATAAAGCTTCACAAAAAGGTGTATTGCATAAAAATAATGCTGCTAGAAGAAAATCTAGGTTGATAAAAAAATTATCCTCAGGCACTAAAAGATAATCTATTGAAAACGTCAAAATATGGTTGACACTAAAGTTCAGGTTGTTTACTCTTTTCAAACATGGAAAAGTACTCGGAATTATCTCATAAGCAAATTCTCATATATGAATTTATATGTGAATACCTTGATGAAAATGGAATATCTCCAACTATTGAGGATGTAAAAATTGGTTGCAACATAAGTTCCAAGTCAGTTGTTTCTTATAATCTAGATATTTTAGAAAAAAAGGGATTGCTAGACAGAAAAAAAGGGATTGCTAGGAGCATAATAAGATCTAATGAGGAATCCGAATCTTTTTCGGTTCCGATAGTTAGTACAATATCTGCGGGAATACCTCTCGATCTTCTCAATACTGAAGAAATTGCCTACAACTCTTCCTTTGGGGAAGATAGGGTTAGTTTGTCTAAATCTATGTTTGATAACAATAATAAATTAGTAGCATTAAGAATAATGGGAGACTCAATGATCGAAGATTCCATAGAAGACGGAGATATAATTATTATAGATTGCTCCAATAATAATTCTTATAGACCCAGACAAGGAGATATAGTGGTAGCAAGAGTGGAAGAAGACACGGCCACATTAAAAAGAATATATAAAAATGGCAATAAAGTTGAACTCAGACCTTCAAATAAAAAATATTCTTCAATAATTACAAAGAATAATAATGTTATTATTGAAGGAAAAGTCGTAGGATTAATAAGAAATTATCTAAATTAGGATATTAATATGAATTTTTTAAGAGGAATAGGTCCATTAGAGATATTTTTAATATTTGTAATAATAATGGTTGTGTTTGGTGTAGGTAAACTACCTGAAGTAGGGCAAGGATTAGGAAGAGGAATAAGGTTATTTAAGGATTCTCTTGCGGGCAAAGAAGAAAAAATAGACAAGGATTTGACCTCAAAAACTACCAAAAGTAAAAAATAACTACTTTTTAGAAATCCAAGATAATAAGAATCCTACCTCATAAAGAACGATTATGGGTATTGCTACTATAAGTTGGTTAACAGGATCAAAAGTAGGAGTAATTATTGCGCCCAATATAAAAGCGATAACAATAAACCACTTTCTAAATACCTTAAATCTATTATGATCGATAACTCGCAGAACAGTTAACAAATACATAATAATAGGCAATTGAAATGAAATACCCATCCATATCATTAAATTCGTAGTCAACTGCACCAAAGAACCTATCCTAATAAGGGGCGTTGAGATATCTCCACCAAAAAATACAAGAAATTTTATTGCGGGGGGTACAAGTACAAAAAAACCAAATGCTGAGCCTAAATAGAATGAAATTATTGAGCCAGGGAGAACAATTAATGCAAATTTTTTTTCCTTTGATCTAAGTCCTGGAATAACGAAAGCAAGTACTTGAAAACTAATAAATGGAAATGAGATTAACAAACCTGAGAGTAGCGAAACTTTCATCACTACTCCCCAAAATTCAGTTATATTAGTAAATATTGGTAAACCTTGGGTTAATTCATTAATCTGCTCAACTGGCTTAACAATTACTTGCAGTATTTCTCTATGTAATGCAAATCCTATAATCGTTGAAATCAAATAAATTATTAGAATAAAAATTATTCTTTTTCTTAATTCAGAAAAGTGCCCCGTGAAAGAATTAGGATCTTTAGAAGTAGCCTTATTTTTTGATATCTTTTTTATCATTTATATCTATTTCTGAATTAATTAAATCATTCAATTCATCTTTCTGTTTATTAAAGCCTCTTACATATTTGGCAAAATCTTTAGAGAATTTTGATAATTTATCAGGACCTAGAAACAAAAAAGCAACAAGAAAAATTATTAATAATTCAAATGGACCTATTCCTAAAATGTTCATAATTTATTTGTCCTATATAGAGATACTATACACTCAACATGCTTTGTATGAGGAAACATATCTACAGGAATGACTTTACGAATGGAATAATTATTAGTCAATCTATCTAGATCCCTTTTCAAAGTTTTGAGTTCACAAGAAACATATACTATACGATCTGGTAATAATTTTTCAATCCAATCCAATGCTACCTTATGAACTCCTTTTCTTGAAGGATCTAAAATAACAAAATCAATATTTTCCTTAAAAAAATCAGGTGATATATTTTCTACTTCTGAATGAATAAATTCTATGTTTTCAATTGATTTTGAATTATAAATTGCATCATTTATTGATGATTGAGATGACTCAATTCCGTATATTTTTTTTACATATTTTGATAAAAGTACTGCGAAAGTTCCAACTCCAGAAAAAGCATCTATAGCAACCTCATTACCTTGTAAATCTAATAAATTTTTTACAATTCTTGCTAAATTTTCAGCTTGAGGTGTGTTCACCTGAAAAAAAGAAGGGGATGAAATTTTGTGGCTGAAACCATTGACTTCTTCTTTATAATATTGCTGACCTGTATCAATACCATTTGCTTCATCAATCTTTGGCTGAATAAGATAACTATCGGTATTTATTCCAACTCGTACTGAAAATTGAGAATAACCGGATAATTTGCCTTCTAATTTAGGTAATATTGAATTAATTTTTGAATTCATAATTTCACATTTAGAAATATTAACCAATTTTCTGGACCATCTATTAACAAATCCAATATTACCTTTGAATTTATTAGTCTTAGAAACCGAAAATCTAGCATGATTCCTATATTCATATTTATTTTTACTCGGAACAGTAAAATCTAATTTATCTTCTGAAAAACCTTTAATATCGGATAACTTTTCAATGACAAATTTTCTCTTGATTAAAAGTTGTTTTTTATAATCAATGTGTTGAAATTGACAACCAGTGCAACTTAAATAATATTGGCATTTTGGCAAAACTCTATCAATACTTGGTTTCAAAACATTTTCAACAGTACATATTAAATTATCATCAAATCTACTCATTACCTTAATATCTACAATTTCCTTAGGGATACCTCCAAAAACTTTTAAATTTTCTCCTAGAAAGGTAGCTTTACAAGATCCGTCATCTTCATAATCATCCAATAAAATGTTTTTTATTATTAAATTTTCTTCAATCGACAGCATATTAAAATATTACAATGATTAATGATAAAATATCATTTAATATAAATAAGAAGATAATTTATGGTTCAAACAAAAAGAAAGTTACCCGATTGGTTTAAGGTTCAAGCGCCTACTAGCAATAATTTCAATTCCTTGAAAGATAAAATTAAAGGCGCAAAATTAAACACGGTCTGTGAAGAGGCGGCTTGTCCAAATATAGGAGAGTGCTGGGATAGAGGAACGGCTACTTTCATGATCTTAGGAGATGTATGCACTAGGGCTTGCAGGTATTGCAACGTTAAGTCAGGAAGACCCACTCAATTAGATCTTTTTGAACCAACTAGAGTTGCGAATACTGTAAGACAAATGAGTCTTTCCTATTCGGTTGTGACCTCGGTAGATAGAGATGATCTTGTAGACGGAGGAGCAGGGGCATTTGCAATGACTATAAATCAGATAAAAAAATTTAATCCTGATTGCAAAGTCGAGGTGCTAATACCAGATTTTAATGGAAATCTCAGTTCACTAACAACTGTTCTTCATGCTAAACCAGATGTCCTAAATCACAATATAGAAACATGTAGAAGGATGTTTCGGATTGTTAGACCAAAAGGAGATTACGACCAATCACTTGAACTTATTGATAGAGTAAAAAAAATAAACCCTAATATACCAACTAAATCAGGAATGATGGTTGGTTTAGGGGAAACTGAAGGCGAAATTATAGAAACCATGAAAGATCTTAGGTCGGTCAATTGTGACCTATTAACTATTGGTCAGTATTTAAGACCAACTAAGAAGCATCATAAAGTTGATAAATTTTATCATCCAAAAGAATTCACGAAATTCGAAAATATAGGTCTTGAATTAGGTTTTAAGCATGTTGCAGCAGGTCCATTGGTTAGGAGTTCATATCATGCTGACCAACAACATAAAGCAGCCAAAGGATAATGGGAGAATTATATATAGTGCCAACCCCCATTGGTAACTTAGAAGATATCACAATAAGAGCTAAAAATATTCTTTCAAAAGTGGATATAATTTTATGTGAAGATACAAGAAGAACTCTTCAACTGCTAAACCATTTAGATATAAAAAATAAGCTTATTAGTCTTAATGAGCACAATGAAGAAAAAAAAATTGATAGCATTATCACTGAAATTGATAATAAATCTTTTGCTCTTGTTTCAGACGCAGGAACTCCTACCATATCGGATCCTGGATCTAAATTAATTAGGTCTTTATTAAAAAATAAAAAGAAAGTAATTCCTTTACCAGGAGCATCATCCCTAATTGCAGCATATTCTGCATCAGGATTGAGAAAAAATGATTTCATATTTAATGGTTTTCCTCCAAGAAAAAATCAAGAAATAAAATTATTACTTAATGAACTTAAGAATATGAAAAAAGATATTATTTTCTACGAATCTCCCCTAAGAGTAATAAAATTCTTAAACCTTTTAAGATCTGAATTTAAAGATTCAAACATTATAATCTGCAGAGAAATCTCAAAATTACATGAAGAGATAATTTTATGGGAACCAAACAATGAATTGCCATTAAATAAAGAGGTTAGAGGCGAGTTTGTAATAATTGTTGAAAGAAACGTTAATGCTATTAATAATATTTCAACTTCTGAAGATGAAATTATATTGAAACTAAAAGAGTTCACAGATTTGGGGTTAAGCGGAAGAGATTCAGTTAAGGAAGTATCAAATTATTTAGGTTTAAATCAAAAAAAAATATACAATATCTACATAAAAAGATTTGCAAAAAAAGGTTAGGAAATTATTTTGAAAAATGGGGAGGAAAATATTCTCGTATGTGTTGCATGGCCTTATGTAAATGGCGAACCTCATTTAGGACACATTGCCGGCAACAACTTGCCAGCTGATATATTTGCAAGATTTCATAGAATGGTTGGAAATAATGTATTGATGGTTTCTGGAAGTGATCAGCATGGAACTCCAGTAACATTAAGGGCAAAAGAAGAAAATACTACACCCCAAAAAATCTCAGAAAAATACCATAAAATTTGGAGTGAAACTTTTAAAGAATTAGATTTCTCTTTTGATCTTTATACAAAAACTGGGACTGATAATCATAAAGAAATTGTTCAAAATTTGTTTAATTCTTTAAATGAAAATGGGTTTCTTGAGGAAAAATATTCTGAACAACCTTATTCAGAAAAATCTAAAATGTTTTTATCAGATAGGTATATAGAAGGAGATTGCCCACATTGCGACTCAAGAACCAAAGGAGATCAATGCGATGGTTGTGGAAAAGATTTTGAGCCAATTGACTTAAAAAATTTGATATCAACAATTGATAATAGCGAAGTTACATTCAAAAGCACAAAGCACATATATCTAAAACTTCCAAGATTCCAAGAAGAACTTGATAAATGGATAAAATCTAAAACATATTGGAGGCCAGCGGTTAAGAATCAAAGTTTAGGCTTTTTATCAAATGGTTTAATTGATAGGGCAATAACACGTGATATAAATTGGGGAGTAAAAGTCCCAATTGAAGGTTATGAAGATAAGAGAATTTATGTATGGTTTGAAGCAGTAATTGGATATTTATCAGCATCAATTGAGTGGTCTCAAAGCAAAGCAAATACGTCTCAAAAAAAAGATATATGGAAAGAATGGTGGCTCAATCCTGATTCAAAGCACTTCTATTTTCAAGGTAAAGATAATATTCCATTTCACACAATAATACTCCCTGCCATATTGATGGGTTCTGGAAATTATAATTTACCTTATGATGTAGTAGCTAATGAGTATTTAAATTTTTCAGGCAAACAATTCTCCAAATCAAAAAATTGGGCTGTGTGGGTATCTGACTTCTTAAAAGAATATGACTCAGAAGCATTAAGATATTATCTAAGTTCAATTATGCCTGAAAGTTCGGATTCAGATTTTACATGGGAATCATTTTTTGACTCGAATAATAATGAATTAGTTGCAACATTTGGAAATCTAGTGAACAGAATACAATCTCTTATAAAAAATAATTTTAATAACATTGTCCCTGAAATTGAAAATCTCGATGATATTGATAATAAGATGATTTCAGATATAAAAAATTCTTTTGAATCTACAAGTAGTTTTATAGAAAATCGACAATTTAGAAATGGCTTAAAAGAAATTATGAATCTCGCTAAACTTGGGAATAGGTATATTGATCAAAAAGAGCCCTGGGCTACTATTAAAACTAATAAACAAATTACATCAAATACTTTATGGGTTGGTGCAAATATAATTTCAAATTTGGGTGTGTTATTTGCGCCATATCTACCAAAAACTTCATTGAAAATTTCAAACATGTTTAATTTCAAAGATAATATTCCTGATTGGAAATATAGAGAAATTAAACCAGGAATTAAGATTGAAAATATACAACCATTATTTAAAAAAATTGAGAAAGAAAAATAATAATGTCATCTTTTTATGAAATAGCTGAATTTGTGAGAAATGATTTAATTGTTGTAAAAAATAATATTGAGGAATTATCAAAAAAAGAATCAGAATATTCTGAAGAAATATCAAAAAGATTATCATATGTTCTATCATCACCTGGCAAGCAACTTAGACCAGTGATTACTCTTATTTGCTCTAAACTATTTGGAAAATTTGATAAAGAAAACTCGTTAAGAATGGCAACTGCTGTTGAACTTTTACATATAGCAACACTAATTCACGATGATACGGTAGACAAGGCTGATGTAAGAAGAGGAAAAGCAACTGCGAGTAATTTGTGGGGAAACAATATAGCTGTTCTACTAGGAGATTATGTCTTTGCTACATCAGCAATATTTGTATGTGATACTGGAAACATAACGCTTGTAAAAAGATTTGCTGAAACGATTGTAGAATTATCCAAAGGTGAATTATTTGAAAATATTGAGTCAAATAATTTTAACTTAACCAAAGAAAAATATTTTGAAAAAACATATTTAAAAACTGCTTCGCTTTTTAAAACATCATCCTTCAGTGGGTGCATAATTGGTGGAGGAGCTGATGAAAACATTAATAATATTTCGAAATTTGGATTTCATTTCGGAATGGCATATCAAATACAAGATGATATTTTAGACATTACTTCTTCAAAAAATAAAGAAGGCAAGCCAGTGTTTAATGATTTATCGGAAGGAGTAATAACTTTACCTATAATTTTATATTTAGAATCTAAAAAATATAGTGATGATGCAATAAAGAAATTTTCAAAAAAAGAAAAAGAAGGTCTATTAAAAGAAATAATTAATTCTAATGCAATAGAAAAATCAAAAGAAACTGTTAACTCTCATTATGATAAAGCATTTAACTCATTATCAAATATTCCTCAAAGTGAATATAGAAAAGCATTAGAATCAATAATTGAAATTTCTAGAAATAGAATTTGAAATGAAATTTGCCAATAGGTAATAAATTGTTAAAGAAAGAAAGAGCAGATTATATTTTTAATAGACTTAATGAGATTTACCCGGAAACACCTGTGCCTTTACAACACAATAATATATTTGAATTATTAATAGCAGTTTTGCTAAGTGCCCAATGTACAGACGAAAGAGTAAATCAAGTTACTCCAAAATTATTTGAGGTAGGAAATACTGCCATCAAAATGATGAAAATCCCTACTTCAAAAATTGAAAACATTATTAAACCTTGCGGTTTAGCTCCTCAAAAATCTTCTAATATTTCAAATTTATCCAAAATAATCGTGAAGAAATTCAATTCTGAGGTTCCTGAAAGTTTTGAATCCCTTGAAAGTTTGCCAGGAGTGGGCCATAAAACAGCTAGCGTGGTAATGTCTCAAGGATTTGGGCACCCAGCATTCCCGGTAGATACACATATACATCGCCTTTCTCAAAGATGGGGATTAACCAAAGGAAAAAACGTAAAAGAAACTGAAAATGATCTAAAAAAACTTTTCCCTAAAGAAAGTTGGAACAAATTGCACTTACAATTTATTTATTATGGAAGATCGCACTGTACTGCCAGAGGGTGTGATGGGACTATATGTGAAATCTGTAAAATCTGTTTTCCTAATAGAATGAAACCTTTTATAGCGAATAAACCTTAGTACATGTAATAAACTAAAATTCAAAATAGATCAATTAAAAAATTTGATGAATTTCAAAGACAAATTAATTAAAAAATGTTAGTCTGTGATGCTTAAAAGGAGCCAAAATGCTAAAAGTTGGAATTCTAAATATAACTAGCTATTCAGGAATGGAACTAATAAGAATATTAGATAGCCATCCTGAAGTTGAAGTAACCCAAGTTACAGGAAGAAGTCAAGCTGGAAAAATGCTTGATGATGTATTTCCTTTTTATAATGGTAAATTAAAAATAAATGAAAATTTAAAAGAAGATACAGATCTCATTTTCTCTGCCCTACCTCATAAAGCAAGCGCAGAAATAATCGGACAATATGTAAATAATGATATTCCCGTCATTGATTTCAGTGCAGATTTCAGATTGCCACTTGATATATATGAAAAAATATACGATGTTAAGCATCCATATCCATCTTTAATAGATAAATTCATATATGGACTGCCTGAAAAAAATAAAGAGAAAATAAAAATATCAAAATTTGTTGCTAATCCTGGATGCTTTCCTACGTGCGCAACCATACCGCTGCTACCTTTAAATAATATTACAAATATAATTATCGATGCTAAAACAGGTATTTCTGGCGCAGGTAGATCCCAAAATATAAACCATTCCTTTTCTGAAATATCAGATAATATTTCCGCGTATTCTATTGAGGGTCACAGACATGAGCCTGAAATTGAAAACAATATTAATAATAATGTTTATCTTACTACTCAATTAAGTTCAATAACTAGAGGAATATTTTCTTCAATATATTTCCAATCTCAAGACGAAATAGATTTAGAAAAGTATAAAAATTATTTTAATGACACGCCTTTTGTAAATGTTTGCTCAGATCCACCAAAAGTAAAAGAGGTAAGAGGGACAAATAACTGCAACATCTTTATACAAAAATTACCAAAAAAATCCTCAATAAATAACTATAGGATAATTTCTGTAATTGATAATCTAGTTAAAGGCGCTGCAGGGCAAGCAGTACAAAATATGAATATTATGTTTAATTTTGAAGAAACACTTGGATTAAACAATATGGCATTGTATCCTTAGAGTCTTGAGGAAGGCCCCGTTAGTGTAGCGGCCCAACACGCCACCCTTTCAAGGTGGAGATCACGAGTTCGAATCTCGTACGGGGTACCAAATATGATAGTTGACGTACATACACATTTACCAAGCCATGAATTCAAAGTTCCTGAGTCTGAAATTAGGTATGAAAACGCCATGAAATCAGGTTCTGGGCAACCCACGAAGTTAACAAACTCTGTAGAAGAATACTTAGAGGCCTTTAAAAATGTAGATAAAACTTTTATTTTTGGAATAGCCCCTAAACCTTGGAATAAAAACGAAGAAATACTTTCATCTCCAGGATGGGGCAAAGATTTGAATCAAAATGATATAGCATCTAAAGTTGCATCTTATGCGCCTGAAAAAATAATACCATTCATGTCTCTTCATCCTATGGATCCAGATATTGAGAATGAATATTATCGATGTGTAAATGGATTAAAATTAAAGGGGATAAAACTTGGCCCAAATTATCAAGATTTTCATCCATTGAGCATAGAAGCTATGAAACTTTATTCAAAACTAGAGAGAGATAATATACCAATAATTTTTCACCAAGGAACTTCCCCTGTTACCAATGCACCCTTAGACTATGCTCACCCTAAGCATATAGATAAAATTGCAATGGTATTTCCAAATTTGAAGATTATCTTGGCTCACCTTGCCCATCCATGGCAACCTGATTGCATGTCAGTAGTAAGAAAACACAAGAATGTATTTGCAGATGTTTCTGCTCAATTTTATAGGCCTTGGTCATTTTGGAATGGATTAAACTTGTTTAATGAATGGGGCGTAATTGATAAGATATTGTTTGGCTCAGATTGGCCTATCACAACACCAGATGAAACAAAAGAGAAATTAATGGGGTTACTAAGTTATTCAAAAAAATATAACCTACCTTTAATCCCAGAAGAAGCTATCGAAGGAATTATAAATAGAGATGCTATATCTATTCTAGATATTATTATTTAGGATATTCCTGTATTAATAAAATCAAATCTTTTCTTGAATTCTTCTCTAAGATTTTCATACTCTGGGCCTAATTTCTTTTTACTACTAACAATTTTGGTTGCCCACTTCCTTGAATTCATTAAGGTCTTATTATCATTAATCATCTCATAAGAAATATCACTCATACCGCTTTGTTTGCTACCAATATAATCCCCAGGTCCTCTGATTTTTAGATCCGCTTCTGCTAAATCGAATCCATTTTTAGTTTTTTCAAAAGAATTGAGTCTTTGGTCAGCATTTTCAGAAATATTTCTAGTAAATAAATAACAATAACTTTTTTCAGAACCTCTGCCGACTCTTCCTCTTATCTGATGTAGTTGAGCTAATCCAAATCTATCTGCTGACTCAATTATGACGCAAGTAGCATTGGGAATATCAACGCCTACTTCAATTACAGGGGTGGCAACTAATAAACTAAAGTCATTATTTTTAAATCGGTTCATTATCCTGCTCTTTTCTTCCATATTCATTTCTCCATGAAGCACATCCGTTTTTACTTCTTTAAGTATGGAATCATTCAAACCTGAAAGCATTTCTTCGACTGACATAGAGTCTATTTTTTCTGACCTATGGATTAATGGGCAAACAATAAAGGCCTGTCTTCCAGATTTAATTTCATTATAAATTTTTAAGTAGGCTGCTTTCTTATCTTCATCTTCTCTGCACCAAAATGTATCAATTTCTTTTCTACCTTCAGGGCAACTACGTAAGGTACTAACCTCTAAGTCGCCATATAAGGTTAAAGCTAAACTCCTTGGTATTGGAGTGGCTGACATTGACAACAAATGTGGAACTTTAGATTTTTCTACCAAAGCATCCCTCTGAGATACTCCAAACCTATGCTGTTCATCCACTACTACTAAACCTAGTTTAATGGGATTGAAATCCTCTTGAAACAAAGTATGGGTTCCAACAACTAAATCTATTTCTCTATTACTTACCAGTTTATGAATAAGTTTTTTCTCAGACGAGGCTTGATTGCCAGTCAGTAATGCAACAACCATGCCCCTATTCATTATTCCTGGCATTTTTATTGAAATTACTTTATTGCTAAAATCTAAATAATTCTCACCTTCAAATTGTTCTTTTATATTAATAAAGTGTTGCTCGGCTAATATTTCAGTGGGAGCCATAAAGGCTCCTTGATATCCGGACCTTACTATTGAAAATAAACTCACTAAAGCCACCAATGTTTTTCCACTTCCAACCTCCCCCTGTAATATTCTTCTCATAGGAATATTTTTAGATAAATCATCGATAATTTCATCGATTGAATTAATCTGATCTTCGGTGAGCGGAAAGTTAAAATAGTTTTTTAGATCATTAATAAGTAAATCTTCTATAATAATTTTTTCAAGATCATAATCTTTTTCTCTTTCATATTTTCTCATTAGCATAAAAATTTGATTAAATAACATTTTCTCAAACAAGAATCTTTTTCTAGAGATGTCTAAAGATTCTATATTGGTAGGAAAATGAAAGTTTTTTGTAGCACGATTTATTTCAAACATATCTAAATCATCCAGGATCTCTGAAGGGATATACTCAGGAATATTGCCAAGATATTTCTCAAGACATTTTTTTATTATTGATCTAAATGTTGCTTGAGGGATTTTATCTTTAAGTGAATAAATAGGCATTATCATCCCATTTGAAGAAGAAGATGATGTAGGGTCAATAATTTCTGTTTCAGGGCTAGATATTTGTAATTTATTCCCATATTCTGAAATCTTGCCACTAACAGATATCCAAGTGCCTTTAGAATATTTCGAGGTCAAATAAGGCTGGCCATGCCAAATTATATCTATAAAGCCAGTATCATCTGTGAGGGTCGCTACACAAGAACTCATTTTGGGACCAATTTTTCTTTTTACTGATTTAATTACTTGGCCAATAATAGTTACATTTTCAGATTTACTACACTGAAATATCTTTTTGACTTCAGAGTAATCAATGTGTCTAATTGGAAAATAATTTAATAAATTTAATGGAGTTTTTATACCAAGTTCATTTAACTTAGATTCAGTTGATGGCCTTATGTTTAACTCTTTTGCTAAACTTTTTTGCAAATTATTGAATTATCTTAATTAAAGGTTTATTTTTTGGGAGCCTCGCCAATAAAAGCTATACCAACTGCCCCTGGTCCAGCATGAGTTCCAACAGCTGGTCCAAATTGTGCTTTTATAACTTCTCCTACATACATATTTTCTGTAGAAGCAGATTTACTCTTTTTATCTGGCTTAATAGATGCATTTCCAGATAATGAATTAAATAGTGCTCTTGAGTCAAATGATTCCGTAGTTTGTATTACAGCCATGCCTTGATGATTTGTATGCCTTTCAGCTTCCATTCTTAAGAATGAAAGTGCTTTAACCATTGATCTT
Organism: SAR202 cluster bacterium; assembly: GCA_009392285.1. Classification (GTDB taxonomy): domain Bacteria; phylum Chloroflexota; class Dehalococcoidia; order Lucifugimonadales; family Lucifugimonadaceae. The sequence continues at coordinate 204,852 of VFGU01000012.1, read as the reverse complement.
GGCCTAGAGACTGACACCACTTCGCCTTCATCATTATTTCCAATGACTGGCTTCACATTTAGCAATCCGCCAAAAAATGCAGCTCCCGCGCTTATCCTTCCGCCCCTTTTCATATATTCTACTGTTTCACATGCAACCAAGATTCTAGATTTTTTACTAAGGTCATTAGTTAATTTAACTAAATCAGCCATTTTTGCAGATTTATTAGCTTGTAAGTAATTTGCTACTGAGATTATTACTAATCCAGCACCCATACTCACACTTTTACTATCAACTACAGTTATTTTGCCCTTTCCAACCTTCTCAGCAGCTTGAATAGCCGAACTATATGTTCCGCTTACTTTGCTAGATATATGTATAGAAAGTAACTCTGAGTGTTTTTTTAATTGAGCGGAGTATATTTTTTCAAAATCTCCAGGAGATGGTTGGGATGTAGTAGGAAAAACATCAGAAGATACTAACTTTTTGTAGTATTCATCTCCACTTATATCTACATTTTCTTTAAAAACTTTATCTCCAAAATTGATATTTATGGGTACTTCAACTAGGCCAAGCTTTTTAGTATAAGCTTGAGGTATATCACTAGCGCTATCACATATTATTCCTATAGACATTATTATCTCCTCAGCATTTAGTATAGATACAATTTACAAGATACAAACCTAACTGTAAATAGGAAGTACTACTCTACCAATAATGTAAAATAATACAATTTAGATGAATGACTAATTAATTCAGTATCATTAACACCAAATTCTTCTGAAAGAATTCCTTGAATAAATTCTATATGTTCTTGAGGGCTAGATTCATGATAAATAATAGAAACAAAATCCCCAGCCAAATTGTCATCTTTTAGTCGTTTCACAAAAGATTCTTTATCATCAAAATCACCTTTTGTAACCTCAATACTCTTGCAGTCATCAACAGATGATCTAATAATACTCAAATTATTATCCAAATCTTGTTCAGGGCTAAAGGAAAATATGGCAGAAATTAATTGGGCATCATTGAAACTATTCACAAGGTTTATTTTTTCTACAGATTCAGAAAAGTTTTTAAATTTTTCAAAACTACTTTCAGAGTTTGGAATACATATAATTTCCTCAGAAGATAAATCATCAATAATAGAACCAAAATCCTCATTAGATATGTTATCTAAATCAGAATTTGATAAAACTTTTATAGAACCGAAAGTATTATCTTCCAAGAAACTGATTATCCCTTCTCCTTCAGCAGAAACAATTAAAGAAATTTCAGAAGAAACCTGACTCGAAATATTTTCTTTCATCTCTTTATATTGTTCATCCATATTTGTAATATTCTCATTTGAAATATTTCCAAAATTCTTAGAAAAATTAATTACCTCATCTGGATCTTCGGAGTGAATATGAATCTTACATACTTTTTCGCTACCTGTTACAACCAAAGACCTTCCTTTATCAGATAAATTATCTTTTATTTTCTCAACATCTAAGTCTTCGCCAGTAATAGCAAAAACTACACAGTATCCCCAGTCCTCATCATGAGATGATGATTGAAAGAAATCTTCTTTAGGAGAATAATAATTTGGGATCTCAGGAATAAATGAATTTGTGCCATCCACTCTTAAATTAACATTCCCATTTTCATCAGATTCAACACAATTATATGCAGCCTCTAACATTACTGAAAATCCGTAAGCGCCAGAATCGATTACATCAGCCTGCCTAAGAAGATCCATCTGACTCTTTGTTTCTTCAACAGCAGTCTTTGCTCTACTACTAATTGCTTCTAAAACTTTTTTAAAATTAGTACTATTAGTATTAGAATACTTGCTTGCTATTTTTGCGCACTCTCTCATTACAGTTATCATGGTTCCCTCTTGAGGTTCATGAATGGAGTTAAATGCGTATTCATAACTTTGCTGCAATGATCCTGCCAATTCAGATAAGCCTAGTATATTAGAACTGGAAACACCTTTATGAATTCCTCTGAAAAGTTGAGCAATTAGAAGCCCGCTATTTCCTTGCGCAGAAAGTAATGCAAAATCTGCTACATCTTTGGATAGAAGATTCAAATCTTGATAAGGGTCAGCCTTATCAAGATTATCCACAATTCCTTTTACAGAGATATACATATTTGTTCCAGTATCTGCATCTGGAACTGGAAATACATTAAGAGAATTCATAACTTCTCTATGCTCTTCCAAGGATAGAGTAAAAACCTTGATTAACTGAATATAATCTTCAGCATCTAGTCCTCTTTTAACAACAGTATTTTCTGTCATGATTCGTCTCGCAAAGAATTCTTTAATGACATTATATTAGATCTGACATCACCTTCCCAAAAAATAGAAGACCCAGATACAAAAATTTGTGCTCCAGCCTCTTTACATTTTTTTATCGATGAGGAATTTATTCCTCCATCTACAGCAATGTCCACTAAATCTCTTATATTCTTACTCAATAATAGACTATCTAATTCTATTATAGACTCTACCACTTTTTCATTAAATTTTTGCCCTGAAAATCCTGGCTCTACACACATTATTAATACTCTATCAACCTCTTGCATAAAATCTTGAATTCTATCTATAGGAGTCCCGGGATTCTTTGCAATACCTACTTTTATTCCCTTTGACTTTATCTTATTAATCAATTCATAAGGATCTTTACATGCTTCAATATGAAAAGTAATTATATCTACCCCTATGTCTACAAAACTATCGATATGATTGATGGGTTCATCAACCATAAGATGAATCTCCAAAGGCAGATTAATTAAATTTTTTAATGACTTTAATACTATTGGTCCCATTGAAATTTCTGGTACAAAATTCCCATCCATTACATCAAAATGGAATTCGTCACACCCAAAAATTTCTGCTTCATGAATATGGTCTTCTAGATTCCTAAAATCTGCGGCTAAAATTGAAGCTGAAATTTTTAGATCGGAAGATATACTACTCATTAAATATTTAAGATTTTTTTGGCGCTTTTAATTTCTTCTTTAACTCTTTCTTCTGAAGTCCCAGCCACAATATTTCTAGAATTGATGCTTTTATTATTATCTATATCTACTTCTTCTCCAAGAGCCTTGCTCAATTCAGATTTTGATAAATCAGATATTGATTTTCCTTCTTTATGCAACTCATTTGTCAACTTACTTATTGATATATGCGATTCTCTAAAAGGAACGCCCTTCATGGTTAATATATCTGCTAGATCCGTAGCCAATATATTTCCTGATGCAGAATCTGTTATAACCTTATGATTAAAATTAGAACCTTTTATTATTTCAATCATAACTTCAATCGAAGAAATATATGTGTCTATAGAATCAAATATAGGTTCCTTATCTTCCTGCATATCTCTGTTATAGGATAATGGCAAAGCTTTTAGCATTGTAATTATTGAAACTGAATTTCCTAATGTTCTTCCAAACTTACCTCTTATTAATTCAGGGTAATCTGGATTTCTTTTTTGAGGCATCATGCTAGAAGTTGTAACAACATTATCGGGCAAATTTATAAAATTGAATTCCTCCGATGACCACAAAATTAATTCTTCAGAAAGTCTAGTTAAATGCATCATTGATGTGGTAATGCAGTTGGCTAAATCTAGAATAAAGTCTCTATCGCTAACCCCATCTATACTATTCTTATTTATTCTAGAAAAGCCCAATTCCTTTGCTAGAAAATCCCTATCTATATCATAAAATGACCCTGCTACTGCCCCACTTCCTAGTATAAGTTCATCCATTCTATTCTTGCATTCTGAAAATCTTGATATATCTCTCTCTAGCATCTCAAAATAAGCCATTAAATGATGAGAAAGTAGTATTGGTTGAGCTTTTTGCAAATGGGTATAAGAAGGCATAATAATACCAAAATTTATATCAGCCTTATTTACAACTTCTATTTCTAAATTTCTAATTAAATCCTGAATATTATCTATTCTCGTTTTTAGGTACATTCTTAATGAAGTGGCAACCTGATCATTTCTTGACTTCCCAGTATGAATTTTTCCAGCAATATCACCCACTAAATCATGCAACCTGCTCTCAATATTCATATGAATATCTTCTAAGTCATCTCTCCATTTAAATTTTCCTGCCTCTATTTCTTTATTTATTAGAGCCAAGCCTTCTTCTATTTTTTTCTGTTCTTCAGATGTAAAAATATCTATTTTTTCCAAAACTTTACTATAGGCAATAGATAATTCTATATCTTCCTTATAGATTCTCTTATCGAATGAAATTGATGATGAAAAATTTGAAAAAAGATTTTTTGAAAATACTTTATCTGTATTGTTATCCATATCTATCCCATTTCATCATGAATTTGTTGTTTTCTCTGTATCCTGGATGGCAAACTATAAATATCTATAAAACCAACTGCTGAATTATGATCAAACTTATCTTCTGAGGAATAGGTAGCAAGATCAAAAGAATAAAGAGAGTAAGGAGATCTTACACCTACCACTTCACAATTTGATTTGAAAAGTTTTATGCGTACATCCCCAGTTAAATATCTAGCAGAACTCTTGCAATAAGCATCTAAATTTTCTCTTAGCCCAGAATACCATCTTCCATCGTAAACTAAGTCTGAGTATGTAGTAGAAATCATACTTTTCATCCTTTGTTGGTCTCTACTTAAATTTAATTTTTCTAACGACTGTAAAGATTTATATAGTACGGTTGCTGCTGGTGCTTCATATGTTTCTCTAGATTTGATTCCTACCAACCTATTTTCTACATGGATTGTCCTACCTACCCCACACAATCCAGCTATATCATTAAGCTCTTCGATTAGATTCACTAAACCTAATTTTTTACCATTCAATTTAACGGGAGTACCTTTGTTGAATGAAATTTCTATATATTTTGGTTTTTTAGGAGCATCTTCTAGGGAAGAAGTTATCATATATGCATCTTCGGGGGGCTCGATCCAAGGATCCTCTAAATCTTCACCTTCAATTGCCAATCCCCACAAATTTCTATCAATTGAATATACTCTCTCACCTACCCCTGGCAATTTAATATCAAGTTTTTTTGCATATTCTTTTTCTTCATCTCTTGTCAGAGAAGCCTCTCTTGCTGGAGCTATTATTTCTAATGGAGAATCCGAAGAAAGAGTTTTAATAGCTGTATCAAATCTAACCTGATCATTCCCTTTTCCGGTACAACCATGAGCTACTGCTTTAGCATCATATTCTATTGCAGCTTCTACAAGTTTTTTTGCCATTAGGGGTCTACCAATTGAAGTAGCCAAAAGATATTCATTCTCATAAATAGCGCCTGCTAATAAACTTGGAAGTATGAAATCTTTCGCAAATTCTTCTTTAACATCCCAAATAAGGCAATCAGATGCACCGGCCTTTTTTGCTCTTTTTTCTAGATCCGCAGAAAACTGACCACCTCCTAGATCAACAGTTAAAGTTACAACTTCATACCCATAATTTTTTTTTATCCAATCTACAGATATAGTAGAGTCAAGTCCTCCACTGAATGCAAGAATAGCTATATCTTTTTTCATCCCTATAACCCCTTATATCTTTAATTCAACAAAAACTTCTTCGAGTATTGCTACAGCTTTATTTATATCACCTTCAGTTACATTCAAAGGTGGGAATAATCTTAATGTATTAGGCCTAACAGCATTAATTAAAAGTCCTTTTTCTAAGCACAAATTCATTACTTCAGGTGCTTTATTTTTTGATATTTCTAGACCGATTAATAATCCGTAACCTCTTATATCAACTACATTACTATGCCTAGATGCCAATCCATCTAGCATTGATTTAAGATATTTTCCAGCATCTGAACATTCAGAAGGAATATCTGTATCAATAATATATTTGAGTGCAGCCCATCCTGCAGCAGTAGTTAATGCATTACCTCCAAATGTACTTCCATGGTCTCCGGGCTCTAATACAGAAAATCTTTCCTTGCATAAAAAAGCACCTAGAGGAGTTCCAGCACCTAGAGCCTTTCCTAAAACCATTACATCAGGATCTAATCCAAATTTCTGATAACCAAACAAAGTTCCGAGCCTTCCCATTCCTGTTTGTACCTCATCTACCATAAATAAAATATTATTTTGATGGCACCATTCTTGAACATCAATTAAATAACTATGATCGGGCACATTAACTCCACCTTCTCCTTGAACAACTTCTAGCAAAACTGCACAAGTATTCTTCTTAGTTGCCTTCTTCAAGGCTTCAAAATTGTTATATTCTACATTTACAAAACCGTCTGGCAATGGTTGCCATTTTTCCTGATATTCTTTTTGTCCAGTAGCAGCCATCATAGCTAATGTTCTGCCATGAAAGGAATTTTCCATAGTAATTATTTCATATGCTCCGTCAAGTTTTTCCTTACCCCATTTTCTTGCTAATTTAGACGCCCCTTCATTCGCTTCAGCCCCACTATTCGAAAAGAAAACCCTATCAAAACAAGAATTATCAATAAGTAATTTTGCTAACTTAAGTTGAGGGATAGTGTAATAAAGGTTTGTCATTTGCATGATATTATCAACTTGGTACTTAATAGCATTGGAAACAGCTGGATGGGAATGGCCCAGATTTACGACTGCCCAACCAGACGTAAAATCCAGATATTTTTTTCCTTCTTCATCCCATACAATAGTGCCTTTACCTTTTACAAGCACAAGCGGCAACCTGTTAACAACTTGCATATAGTAAGTAGATTCTAGTTTTTTCCAATCTGTTGTTGTCATTATTTTCCTTAACTTTCTCTAATTATATGAGTGCCTATCTTTTTGCCTTCAAATAAACTTATAAGCGAATCATCATTTGCATTTATTATATGCCCATGGTCAACACCACCATCAAGAGCATCAATGCACGACTGCAATTTAGGTATCATTCCTCCGGTTATTATACCTGAATTTAATAATTCCTTAGATTGTCTAAGGGTCATTCTTGGTATTACCCTTCCATTTTGATCAATTACTCCATCAACATCGGTTTGATATATTAGTTTTTCTGCTTTAGTTTCAATGGCAATTTTAGAAGCAACTGAATCAGCATTTATATTCAATATTCCGTCAGAATCAACATTATTACTATCGTCGTTATATCCCAATGGTGAAATAACAGGAACGAAATTATCTTTGAATAAACTGTCTAAGATATGATGATTTATTTTTTTTATATCTCCGACAAGCCCTAGATCTTTACTTTTTGGCTTAGAAACCAACAACTTGCCTGAAACTCCAGACAATCCAATAGATTTGACGCCAATATTTTCTAATTTAACTACTAATTTAGAATTTACTAAACCTGACAGTATTGCACATGCTACTTCTAATGTTTGGGGGTCCGTTTTTCTTAATCCCTTAACAAATTCTGGCCTTATTCCTAATTTAGAACTCCACTCACTCACAGTTTTTCCACCGCCATGCACCAATAATACGGGGTCACCAAGATTAACGATGCTTTTAATCTGACCTAAAGACTTGCCCCACTCTTCTATAGTGCTTCCACCTATTTTTATAACATTAATTTTGCTCATAGATCCCAATTTCTGACTAAATTAAGTAGTGTATGCAGAATTAAAAATTACATATTCTTCCGTTAGATCAGAACCCCATGCCATTCCTCTTCCTTTGCCCAAGCCTAAATCAATTTTTATATCCACATTAAAGTTGTTTAATGCTGATAATACAGATTGATAATGAAATGAAACTGACTTTCCTTCTTCAGAAATTTGTATTCCATTTATATAGATCTTTATCTTGTCCCTATTCATTTCTGCATCTGCATTACCAATTGCCATCATTATCCTTCCCCAATTAGGATCTTTTCCAAATACAGCAGTTTTCACTAATGACGAAGAAACTACAGCATTGGATATCTTCAAAGCATCTTCATCATTTGTTGCTCCAACTACTTCTGATGTAATCAAATGTGATATACCTTCTCCATCTTCAGCAATTAATTTCGCTAAAAATTTTGATACATATTCTATTGCTTCAGAAAATATTTGTTTATCTGATTCATTATTAATCTCTTGACCTGACATTCCATTAGCCATAATAACAACAGTGTCATTCGTACTTGTATCTCCATCTATATCTATCTGATTGAATGAAACATCAACTGATTCCCTTAAAGTGTCAGTTAATATTTTAGAGTCTACCGAAGCATCCGTAGTAATATAACCTAGCATTGTTCCCATTCTTGGGTGAATCATTCCGCTCCCCTTAGCAACTCCACCGACTTTAAATTTACCTTTAGAAGTTTTTACTTCAACACAAATATTTTTTGTTTTTGAATCGGTCGTTATAATCGCTCTTGAAAATTTCTCACCTCCAACCTCAGAAGGTTCAAAATTATTAATCTCTTTTTCAATTAATCCAACTGGAATCTCAACCCCTATAACACCGGTACTAGAAACTAAAAAAGGTGCTTTTGATTGATATTTTTCCTTAGCTAACAAAGCTATCTTTCTTGCATCAGCCAATCCCTGATCACCAACACAACAATTTGCAGAACCACTATTTACAATAATCCCTTTAATTCTTCCTTTAATTTCTTTGCAATAATCAATAGATGCACTCTTAATATTATTCTTGGTATAAGTTGCAGCCCAATTACAATCATCATCAGACAATATAATGCCCAAATCCAATTTTCCTTCTCCGGCTGGTTTTAGACCACAAAAAATCCCGTCAGCACTAAAGCCTTTAGGAGTTGATATTGTTCCATTTTTTATTTGCTTGAAATTTGTCATTTAGTATAGTTAGTTTATTCTTTAATTTATTGATACTTTAAATCATTTTCATATTAACCATCAATATGCATCAATAGACAAGAAAATCGAAAAAGTGACAAATATAAGAAATAAAATACTAATTACAGGTGGATCTGGCTTTATTGGATCTGCTTTAACATCTAAGTTATCTGGACACAAAAATAATGAAATATATGTACTAGATATAGAAGAACCTAAAACAAATTTAGATATTAAGTACAAAAAAATAGATATTAGGTCGGACAAAATTAAAGATTATTTTCAAGAAATCAAGCCTGACAAAATTATTCATCTTGCAGCACAGGCAAGTGTGGCTATATCTTCTAAAGACCCAGTTCTAGACAATGATGTGAACGTTGGAGGCTCCTTAAATATATTAAAATCTGCCTTGGAGCTAAAATTAACTCAATTTGTATTCTTTTCAACCGGTGGAGCAATATATGGAGAGAAAGTTGGTAGAAAATTCAATGAAGATGACACGGTTGACCCTCAAAGTCCCTACGGTATGTCAAAATCTAGTTTTGAAAAATATTTAACCTATTATTCAGACAAATTTAATCTGCCTTCTACTGTAATAAGGCCAAGTAATGTATTTGGTCCTGGCCAAAATCCTTACGGAGAAGCAGGGGTAGTATCAATATTTGGAAAAAAAATGCTAGAAAATGAACCAGTGACTATCTTTGGCACAGGAAATGAATACAGAGATTATATATACATTGATGATGTTGTGGATTTCATTGAAAAAATTACAGAAGGGAATATAACTGGAACTTATAATCTATGCTCTGGGCAAAAAACAAAAACTATTGATATATTCAATAGCCTAAAAGAAATAGTTGATTACAAAGATGAACCAGTTATGAGTAATTCTAGGGAAGGGGATATATTTGGGATTGAATTAGATAATTCTAAAGCTTTAGGAATATCGAATTGGAAACCTAAAACTAGCCTACAAGAAGGACTCAAAAAAACAATTAGTCATCTAAAGGACTCTTAAAATCAATGAGAATATTTATAAATACATACTTTCCTAAATTAATCTTCTTAGGACTCTCGTTAATACTATTCCTGCCTCTAGTAGTTTCTCCTGAAACTGTTTTCCCTTTTGTAGTGGGGAAGTCGTTATGGTTTAGAGGGGTAATTTATTCAATATCATGCTTATGGCTAATCCTTATAACTGTTAACAATAAATATTTACCTGAAAAAAGTACCCTAATATTACTTTTTTCACTCTTTGTGCTATCGCAAGCATTAGCCGGATTATTTGGTTCTAGCCCCCAAAATAGTTTTTGGGGTAATTGGGAGAGAATGGAAGGAGTTGTTGAATATTTTCATTGGCTCATTTTCATATTGATAGCTTTTTCAGTTCTAAAGACTAAATTATCTTGGATAAATTTATGGAAGGTAAATACTTTTGTCGGCTTAATCGTTGCTACTTTAGGTTTTTTTGAGTCTCTAGATTTAGTAATACCTTTAGTAGGAGGCTTGGACATCTTTCCTCTAGTTGTTAATCCTGAGGGATCTTATACAGGAGGAGAAAGGGTAGAGTCTACAATTGGAAATCCATCCTATTTAGCAACATATTTATCAATGGTGACTTTTAGTTCAATAGCTTTAATTTATAGAGAATTCAAAATAAATTATCGATTATCGATTTTTAATACATATGCTTCTCTAAAAAAATCATCTAAAACTTATGTGGTAATTGCTGGAATTGCTTCTCTTATTTCTATATGGACGATTTTAAGTTCAGGATCTAGGGCATCATTAATCGGTATAGCGGCTTCAATTCTATTAATATCTATTATGCTGTCAATCGTTTATAAAAAAATTAGAAAATTTACATTGGCTCCGGTAACTCTGATAATCATTTTAATTCCGACCTTCTTTTTCATAACAACCACAATTGAATCTCAAAGAGAAGATTTAAGAATCGAGGTTCTTTCTAAGTATTTCCCTATAGAAGTTTTTGAAGAAAGTCCCAATTGGAAAGGGCTTAATGCTGATAAAGAAAGGTCTGAAATAGCCTCTATAATCCCCGGACTTTCAGTTGTTCAAGAATATAATGAAATAGAGAAATCATCTGGAAAGTTAGGACTTTCTATGGAGCAATTGCTAGAACATATGGTAAAGACTGGAAAAATATCTGAACCTGAAATGAAATCAAGGATTTGTTCAGATCAATTATTAACTTATTTTTGGCTGACCGAAAGAGATTCCTTCCGAGAGTGCACTTCTACCATGAAATTTATTTCATTATTTGGATCAGGAATATCTTATCCATTCAGGTCTGGATTTGATATTGGAGAAAGAGGTTTTGCTTGGAGTGCAGCATGGAAAGGGTTTGTCGATAATCCAATATTTGGTATTGGGCCTGAAAATTTTCCTGTTCTTCATTATAAATACATAAATTTAAATAATGAAAATATGGCAGATGACAAACCTCATTTTGATAGGGCTCACAACAGAGTTCTTCATATAATGGCAACTTCAGGAATCATTGGTTTTATAGCACTTATATCATTCTGGATTTATATTGGAATCTTAATCACAAAAAGGGCCTTAAGGCGCGATTCAGAAAATATTTTTTGGATGCTTTTAGGGTGCTTCTTTATTTCTTATGTAACTTTTTCAATGTTTAATTTCGCAGTATCTTCAATATTTCTACAAATAATGCTATTAATTGCATTTCTGACAAGAACAGAGCAAGGTTTTGGTAAAAAGGATGAATTAGAAATTAATGTAACTAAAGAAACCAAAGAACAGGCATTTGTAAAAGACTCTATGGTTATTGTTGCAGCAATAATTATCCCCATAGTAACCATATTAGTCATTAGGTCTTATGTTGCTATCCCATTTCAGGCTGCGAAGGTCACCCCTCCTCTTGGATCTCCAACTTCATTGATTGAGGCTCAAGAAAATATAAACAAATTTGAACCGTTATCTAACTATGGAAGGCAAGAGCTTATGTACATAGTAAGGAGGGATATGGAGAAAATGCTTGGGATGGCGAGTGAAGCGGATAAATTTGCTGAAGCATATACTTCTTTAGTTGGGCTAGTTTCTGAGGAATACAGAAAAGGGATAGAAGTTGAGCCTGATCATTTCAACATTCATTTTGGAGCCGCAAGCGTTTATACTAGCTTAGCAGCATATGATGCCAATAATTTAGATGTTGCTATAAATATTCTTAATAAATTAGAGGAATTATCCCCTAATTCAATCCAAACTCTTGAGCTTAAAATAAGGATTGCCCTACTAATGAATGATCCTATTAATGCAGAACCTTTAATTCAAACATGGAAAAAAGTTATACCACCAAACTGGAGAAATTTTTGGGATGAAAGTCTCGGAATAATAAAAGGGGAAATAGTACCTGAATGGGACATCATTTGTAGGAATGAAGAATATCCGAGCGATAAACCTAAATTCGAAGATAGTAACGTTTTATACAATAATGAACTAGATAATGGAGTCATTGTTGGCGTTAAGCAAGAGTTAAATAAAGGCAGCTTAACAATATCACCTGGAAATGTTGTAAAACTTGATTATACCGGATGGCTTTCAAATGGATGCATATTCGATAGTTCATATTTTGAAGATGTAAATACTTTAACTTTTAAGGCTGGAATGGGTCTAGCAGTAGAAGGTTTTGAAAGTGGGATTTTAGGCCTAGGAGAAGGTAGTATAGCTAGGATAGTTATACCTCCTGAAATGGCATATGGATCTGTAGGAGTCAAAAACTTAATCCCCCCTAATGCAACTATTTATTTTGAAGTTAAGATATTAGAAGTAAGGGCAGAATAATATCATTTATCTGGCTGATCCCATTTAGCAGCAATACTATTAAATACAGAAATTATTATTATTTTTATATCAAAAAATAAACTCATCTTTTGTGAATAATCAATATCAAATACTAACTTATCCTTAGGGTCTAAATCATATGAGCCATTTATCTGTGCTAATCCTGATAACCCAGGAGTAACATCTAATCTTTTATCAAAACCCGGAATCTCTTTTGCAAACTTTTCATGAAGTTCTGGTCGTTCAGCTCTAGGCCCAACAAAACTCATCTCACCTTTTAATATATTGAGTAATTGAGGAATCTCATCTAGTGCTGTCCTTCTGAGAATATGTCCAATTTTAGTAATTCTAGGATCATCTTTTGTGGACCATACTGCACCAGAAACCTTCTCTGCATCAGGTATCATAGTCCTAAACTTAATAACTTTAAAAACTTTTTTATTTTTACCAATTCTATCTTGAGAATAAAAAATTGGGCCCCTATCTTCTATCCAAATTAACAAGGGGATAATGAATATTACTATTAACCACAGAGGCCATAATAAAGGAAGCAGTAATCCACCTATTATCATTAATATATCAAGTGGTCTTTTTAATTTATAAGTTCTAGATCTCAAGATTTATTCCATCCTCCTCTAGCCCATCTTATAAGACCATACAAGAATCCTAGACCCCAAGAAATATGCATTGATAGCACAATAAAAGGAATCAAAAAGATGCTGAATAAATTTGAAGAATTTTTCCAAATTAATAAAATCATAATCAACCAAAGAGTCCCTATCAATATTGATGATGCATTAATAAATAATAATAAGTCACCCGCAAAAATTAAATTTCCAATTCCTAATACAAATAAAAATAATACAAATGAAACAGGAGCTAACTGTCTTAATTTTAAAGAGTCAGGATGTAAAGACAATGTCTTAGTTTTCCATAAACCATATCTAAAAAATTGTTTTATCAAACCGAATAAAGAACTTCTAACAAAGTATTCAACAATTAAATCTGAAACTACAATTACCTTCCTTCCATTATTCCTTAATCTAATATTTAATTCATAATCTTCATTAATTTGAAACTCTTCATTAAAACCTCCTAACTCAATTAAATCTGATCTTTTCCAGCTGCCAAGATATGCTGTATCCGAATCAATATATTGAGTTGTTGGATTAAATGGATCATATTTTATATTTCTATAACTAACACCCCCCATCGCATACCCTGAATTCATTACATCAGCAACAATCCTTGTAAAGAAATTAGTTCCTACTGCCTTTTGAACAGATCCCGCATTCCCTCCCCAAGTATTAAAGGAGGCTTGCCAACATTGAAAAATATAATCTTGAGGATATTTCGAATGAGCATCGGCTCTAATAATCAATGAAGTTTCGTTTATATTATTGCTATTTTCAATTCCAATATTCATGGCATATGACTGATAAAGATTAGGGTTATTTAAAATTTTTAAATTCAAATGACCAAATTTTTCTTTAATAATATCTACTGTTTTATCTGTGCTCATTCCATCTACAATTATAAAATCAACAATAAAATTAGATGCCTGAATACTCCGGCAATTTAAAAGAGAATTTATACATTCTTCAATGTAATCTTCTTCATTTCGTGTAGGTATTATTACTGAAATTCCAACCTTTAAATAATCATCCATATTTAATACCAAAGCCTCCCATTGTTTCTCTTAAGATACTTTAGGGCACTAGAATTAAATGGCTTCCTATCTTTGGAATTCAACTTTTTAAAACCTTCAAAAGTAGCGATAAAAAATTTCCCTAATTGGAATTTAAGCAATGACTTCAAAAAATAAAATGAACCCCATACTGTTAGGTGTACTACTAGATACATTGCTGGAAGATGTTTATAAGAAACCCAAATTCTATTTCTTATGCTGTAATAAGCTTCATCCTTTAATTTATTCTTCTTATCTACAACCGATTTCTTGGGTTCGTGTATTACTTGAACTTGAGGAAAATAAATTATTTTTTTATCTTCTTTTATTATCTCGGAACTAATATCCAGTTCTTCAAGTCCGTAAAAAAGTTCAGAGTCATAGCCCCCAACTTTTTCAAAAGTTTCTCTTAATAACACATGCCCTGCGCCGACATAATAAGACACATCAGACTCTTCATTATGAATATTTTTATTTAAAAATCTTTTTAACCTATTAAAAGGAATTTGAAGGCCATCATCATTTTGTCTTAATATTATTTTGAAAGCCATTCCTGCAATTTCATCAGAAGTGGAAAATTTTTTTATAATATTTTCTAGAGAATATTTATCAGTAAAATAAGCGTCATCATCTAAGAAAACCATTATAGACCCCTCAGACCCTTCAACAAGCTTATTTCTTGCCCCAGCTACTCCAGATGGCGCACTAGATCTCATCCATTTAATAGGCTTATCTTTAAATTTATCTTCAAGTTTTTCTTTTATATTTATTTCAGAAGAATCATCGAGAACCACTATATTAACTTTAAGTGATTGGTTTATCGAACTTTGAATTGCTCTTTCAATTTCATCAACCCTGTCTTTTGTTGCTATTAATACTGTAATATCATCAACTTTGTACATATCAGTACCTCGAAAAAATATTTAGATATTTTTTTGCTGAAGAAGAAAGCGAAAACCTATTCAAATTCTTAAAGGCAAAATCAGCATGACTCTTAGCAAGATCCTCATCTTGTATATATTTTTCAATAGCATTCTTCATTTCTATTGGATCATTTTTTCCAGTAATTTGGCCTGCATCACCATTCATCAATATCTCACCAAGCCCTCCTTCGTGACATGAAGAAATAATAGGTGTTCTGAGGGCTTGAGCCTCAACAGCAACTCTTGGAAGGCCTTCCCACAAAGATGGAATAATCAATATTCGTGCTTTCTTTATATATCCTAATGGATTTTTTATCTCACCTAACAATTTAACCCTTGATGATAAATCTAACTTTTCAATTAACTTATCTAAATTAGCCTTTTCCTCTCCATCGCCAATAATTAATAAGTCAAGATTATCGATATTAGTCAAATTACTAAATGCATGAATTAATAATTTAAAATTTTTTTGCTTAGTAAGTCGTCCTAGGCCTAATATGAAATCATTTTCCTCATTTATATTATTAAAATTTGCATCAAAATCATGCTGATTTTCAAAATGCGGATTGTAAATATAATTTAGATTACTATTCCCTGTCATATTTTCTAATTTACTTTTCAAACTTTCTGACTCAGCTATTACATCTTGAGAATCCTGAAAAACCCTTCTCCATAAAAATCTTCTAAAGAAATTATTTATTGGAAAACCTTGGACACTAATTACCAACTTTGTAGATGATCTTTGCCCCGATATCTTCAAACCAAGCCATGCGACTACTGGCATCATCGATACAAAAAGTATTCCTGGTTTATTCTTCTTAAGATAACTAGAAATAGTAAAAATGGTTCTGGCTGCGATAAGAAAAGAAACTAATCTGAATTTAATATAACCAGTAGTCGGAAAATTATTAAAAATGTCGGAAAGCCTAATTAATCTCATATTTTCTAATAAATCTAAATCATTCCACTCTTTATGTATGCTTAGCATATCTATCTCATAACCACTTTTAGAAAATTCTTTTGCAAGGCCAAAAGTAGCTCTTTTTACACCTACAGGATTTAGGAAAGGTGCGAATATGGCTATAAGTTTTTTATTAGATGAATTCATTTGATTTGTTTTATCTCGTCAATTATTACTTTACATCTGTTTTCCCAGGTAAACTCTTTAGATAATTCAATAGAATTATGAGATATCTTTTCTCTCAAGTCATAATTTTGCCAAAGTTTTTTTATTTCTCGAACTAGACTGTCCGAATCATCAGGATTAAATAAAATGCAATTTTTATCTCCAGTTAAAATTTCAGTATTTGAGGGTATATTAGATGCAATAATTGGGATCCCTGATGCCAGATATTCGAAAAGTTTCATTGCAGAAGTATATTCTCTAGATTTCTTTGATTTTGCACTTGAAGGTAATAACAAAATATCTGAAGAATTGAGGTAATTAGGGACTTCTGAAGGTAATACTTGGCCAATAAACCTAATATTATCAATATTCATTTTTTTGGCTTTTTCAGAATAAATTTTTACCTCTGCGCCTAGTCCTCCAACTATTATTATTTGAAAACCCTCTAAATTAGTTGCAGTTTCTAATAATAAATCTACTCCTTTTTCATGACTTAAAGAGCCGCAATAGGTTAAAATTGGCATGTCTGAAGAACTCTTAATTTTAGGTTTACCTATATAATCTTCTAAGTCTACAGCATCCTGCAAAACTTTAATTGAACCTCCATCAAGACCAAAATAATTCTCTAAATCCAAAGATAATTTTTTTGTAACACTAAAACACTTAATTTTTTTTGCTCGTTTTAAAGTAAATTTGAATATTCTTTTTGATATTAGTGGGGGCATATCATGAAACTCAATTACACTAGGAATTCCAGAAAAATATGAAAAAAATAAACTAAATGGAGTATTATCCCTAAAAATCAAGAAATCGGGGCTATATTTCTTAGTATAATTAATCGAAAAAATGCCCCAGATAAAATCTATTATAAATGAGAAAAATCTATATAAAAATTTGGGCATAAATGGGCGAAAAATATAAGGATCAATAAATTTTAAAGATTTAACTTGAAAAACCTTTTCCATTTGATAAAAATCAAATACATCAGTTTTATGGGAAATTTCTCTCTGATGTCGTTTTGGGTGAACCAATACAGTTTGGTTTCCTAAACCTGAAAACGCTTTAATCATTTTCAAAATTTGGACTCCATGAGCCTTTTCGGTCGGTAATCTGGCGTTTGTAATGTAAACTATTTTCAAAATATCTATCTAATTAGGTAAAATCGTATTTTAATTAAATTGTAGAGAAGATGGCTAGAGAAATCATTTTTAATAAAACATTGGTTAACGATGAAGCAAGATGTTATGTAATTGCAGAGATAGGCAATAATCATCAAGGCAACTTAGATAATGCAAAAGAAATGATAATTTCTGCAAAAGAAAGTGGGGCTTCAGCGGTAAAATTTCAAAAAAGGGATAATAAAGAATTATTTACTTCAGAAATGTTTAATTCATCTTATGTTGGCCCTCAAAGTTTTGCATCAACATATGGTGAGCATAGAGACAAATTAGAGTTAAGTGATAATGATTTTGAAGAACTCTTTAAATTCTCTGAAAAAAATGGAATAACATTCTTTGCAACTCCATTTGATCTAAAAAGTGCAGATTTCTTGAATGAAATGGGGCTTAATTGCTTCAAGATTGCATCTGGAGATCTAACTACTTTTCCGTTAATAGAAAAGGTAGCAAAATTTGAAAAACCAATGATTATAAGTACTGGGGCTGCTGATTTTTGGGAAGTTAAAAAAACTTTTGATTTTGTTATTGATATAAACCCGAATGTGGTAATTATGCAATGTACTTCTATATATCCAGCAAAGCCAATAACAATAAATCTTAATGTAATCAGCACCTATAGAGATGAATTTCCTAGCACTGTAATAGGTTACTCAGGCCATGATTCAGGCATTTCAATACCTGTTGCAGCTTATGCGTTAGGTGCAAGGTTTATAGAAAAACACTTTACTCTAGATAGATCCCAAAAAGGAACCGACCATCAGTTTTCGTTAACTCCTAAACTATTAAAAGAACTTATTGATGAATTAGAAAATGTAAGGCTCTCATTAGGTGATCCTGAAAAAAAATTGTTATCAGAGGAAAAACTTGCGAGATTTAAAATGGGCAAAAAAATAGTTGCTAAAAAAGATTTAACTAAAGGCTCTATTATTAATTTAGATGATTTATCATTTAAGTCTCCTGGAGACGGTATCTCACCAAATGAGCTAGAAAAAGTACTAGGTAAAAAACTAACGAAAGATTACAAACTGGATGAAACTCTTCAGATTGAAGATATAGAATAAACTAATGGAAAATTATTTAGATCACATAAATGAAATTCCAGAAAAAACTAAAAATCTATTCAAAAATATAAAACTTGTAGCCTTTGATTTTGACGGGGTTTTTACAGATAACTACGTCTACTCAAACGATAAAGGCGAAGAAATGGTTAAATCATCCAAATTAGATGGATTTGGGTTAAGTAAATTAGATAGCCTAGGAATAAAAAAGGTAATACTCTCCACTGAAACCAATGAAAGTGTAAAAAAAAGAGCAGAAAAATTAAACATAGATTGTGAATACGGTTTAGCGCACAAGGAAGAAAAACTAAAAGAGATTTCTATAAATCAAAAAATTGATTTAAAAAATATAGCATTCGTAGGTAATGATATAAATGATATTGGAGCCTTGAAGATTTGCGGTCTACCGATTGTTGTTAGGGATTCACACCCAGAAATAATTAATTTCGCTAAATATGTAACTGTTCTCAAAGGTGGGAATGGTGCAGTTAGAGAGGTTTGCGATATAATCGAAAGATTAAATCAATGACTTTCTAGATATGAATAATAAATCAAAAAATATCTTTGACATAAAAGATAAGATCATTATTTTAACAGGTGGGAGCGGAAAACTTGGCTCTATTTATACAAATCACCTTATAAATAATGGTGCAGTGATTTGCAATTTTGATATAAATACGCCCTCCGATAATCTTAATAAATTACTAGATAAAAATTATTTTTTCTTTAAAACTGATCTAACAAAAAAGGAAGATATATCTGAGTCACTGAATCAAGTGATTAATGAACTTGGAGTTCCTGATGCTTTAATTAATAATGCTGCCTTAGATTCACCTCCAGGATCTGAAGAAGATCAAAATGGGCCTTTCGAAGATTATCCAGAGATGGCTTGGGATAAAATAATGGAGGCTAACTTAAAAAGTGTCTTCCTTAGTTGCCAGATAATTGGTGCCGAGATGGCCAAAAATAACTCTGGTTCTATTATAAATATTTCATCTCATTATGGAATTATTTCTCCAGACCAAAGAATTTATGAATATAGAGAAAAAACCTTTAACAAACCTATATCTTATTCGGCTTCAAAATCTGGAATCCTTAATATGACTAGGTACTTAAGCACATATTGGGGCAATAAAAATGTGAGAGTAAACACTCTAACTTTAGGAGGTGTTTTAGATAATCAAGATAAAGAATTTATAGAAAATTACTCTTCAAAAGTTCCTTTAGGAAGAATGGCAAATGAATCTGAATATAATGGGGCAATACAATTCCTAATTAGTTCGGCATCATCATATATAACTGGAAGTAATATGATAATTGATGGTGGCTGGACAGCTTGGTAAATATGGGCAATAAAACTATAGCACTTATACCTGCAAGATCAGGCTCAAAAAGGGTTAAAAACAAAAATATAAATAAATTAAAAGAGCACCCATTAATTGCTTATACGATACAATCTGCATCAAATAGTAATATATTTGATGAAATAATTGTCTCTACAGACTCTGAAGATATAAAAGAGATAGCAGAATATTATGGTGCTAATGTTCCATTCATGCGTCCTAAAGAATACGCAGAGGATACCTCTCCAGATATAGAATGGGTAAAACATTCCTTAGATTATCTAAAAGATAATGGTTCCGATTATAAAATCTTTAGTATTTTGAGGCCAACAAGTCCATTCAGAAAACCTGAAACCATATTGAGGGCTTTTGATTTATTCAATTCTGTAAAATGCGATTCTCTTAGAGCTGTAGAAAAGTGCCTTCAGCATCCATGTAAAATGTGGAAAATAGAAGATGATTATATGGTTCCATTTGTTAACCTTGAAGAAAAAGGGCCTCTGGGTCAGCCATTACATAGTTCGCAGTATCCCTCTCTGCCAGAGGTATATGTTCAAAATGCTAGTTTAGAGATTGCATACACTGAAACAGTAAATAAATATAATAATATATCTGGAGATACTGTAATCCCTTTTATTACAATGAATGATGAAGGGTTTGATTTAAATATTGAAGAAGATTGGGAATTAGCAAATATTCTAATCTCTAACGGCACAGCGACACTTCCTGTAATAAATAAAAGGCCATATTAATATGAATCTATCTTATATAAACAAAGAAAGTTTTGAGTCTTTGCTATCAATTGAAATAGACCCTTTACATAAAAATAAAATTTTTTCTGATTTATGCAGAATAAATATACTTTATATGATATGTAATGCTGGGTCAGGTCATATTGGATCTTCGTTTAGTTCTATTGATGTTATGTCATGGGTGATGGGAGAAATAAGTAATAAGGAAGAAAATGTATATTTCTTCTCTTCAAAAGGCCATGACGCTCCAGCAATGTATTGCGCAATGATATCTTTAGGGCAATTAAACTTCTCATTAATTGATAAATTAAGAAAAATTGATGGCCTACCTGGTCATCCAGATATAAATACTCCAAATATTTTTACCAACACTGGATCTTTAGGAATGGGAATCTCTAAAGCAAAAGGAATAATAAAATCAAACAGATTAAAAAACAAAAATTGTAAAGTTTTCGTTATGACTGGCGATGGAGAACTCCAAGAAGGTCAAATATGGGAGTCTATGAACAGATTAGTTCAAGAAAAAATGGAAGAATTAGTAATCCTTGTTGATAGTAATAAATTTCAGTCTGACAGAAAAGTTAGCACCACTAGTGACCTAAAAGATCTAGAAGGTAAATTTAAATCATTTGGACTTAATACAGTCCGTTGTGACGGTAATAATGTTGAAGAATTTTCAAAAGCATTTAATAGGATTTCTAAAGAAAATGAACCCTCTGTAATAATTTTAGACACTGTGAAAGGAAGTGGGGTTTCATTTATGGAAGGAACAATGTTAAATGATGATGAATTTTATCAATTCCATAGTGGATCAATAGATCAAGAAACTTATAACAAGGGTATAAAAGAGTTGGTTGATAGATTAAATGATTATATCAATTCAAATAACATAGATTACAGTTTTAATTTTTCAAATAAAGAAGTTATAAATAAGAAGAAAGTTAATAATGGTAGCGAAAATCTTATTAATGCTTACTCGAAAGCTCTCATTAATGAAGCATCTTCTAATGAAAGAATAATAGCATTAGATGGGGATTTAATTTTAGACACTGGATTAATTGAATTTGAAAAGAAATTTCCAAATAGATTTTTTGAGTGCGGAATTGCTGAACAAGACATGGTTTCTCAGGCAGGATCGTTTGCAAAAGAGGGTTATATACCATTTGTTCATTCATTTTCTAGTTTTTTAACTAGTAGACCAAATGAACAGATCTATAATAATTCCACAGAAAAAACCAAAATAATTTATGTAGGTTCTCTAGCGGGTTTACTTCCGGGAGGACCAGGTCACTCCCATCAAGCAGTGAGAGATATAGCTAGTATGTCAGGTATTCCTAATTTAGAAATGATACAACCTTTAAATGAAATAGAAACAGCATTAGCAGTAAAATACGCTGTAAATTCAACCAATAATATATATATAAGATTGTGCTCATTGCCTATTGATCTGCCTTTTAAATATCCAAATAAAAATGTAATAAAAATGGGAGAGGGTACAGTAATTTCTGAAGGAGAAGAAGTAGCAATATTTTGCTATAGCCCTCTAATATTTGCAGAACTTTGGAAAGCAAAAGAACTTCTTGTAGAAAATAATATAAATCCTAAATTAATTTCTTTTCCTTGGCTTAATAAATTTTCATTGAATTGGATAAAAGGTCAAATAAAAGATTTCAGGCATGTGATTACAATTGATGATCATTATATAGAAGGGGGCTTTGGAGAAAAATTTATTGCTAATATAATTAAAAACCTAGATATTTCCTCTACAAAACTATCTAGTATAGGGATAGATGAAATTCCACAAAGTGGCACCAATGAAGAAGTTATTGATTATCACGGACTATCATCAAGTAAACTTGCACAAAAGATAATTAATTTAATTAAAAGTTAAACTTTTAAATTTACTTAACATTTTGCCTTTTAAATAAGACTTAATTTTTGTCTTAAATGCCATCATTACAATTTTTGAATGCCAATCAAAATTGATATCTTTAGAGATAAGATCCGATTCTTCTATGTGATTTAGAATATTCTTTATATCATCACTATTTAGACTTTCATAAAATTGTCTAGCAAAAAATCCGATTCTCAATTCATTCTTAAATATATTATTCCATTTTTTGGAGTAAGAATTAAAATGCTCTTCTGAAAAATCTCTAGTTAATAAAGAATCATTTATAACCTCAGCTGCAACATCTGCTGATCTCATAGCAAAATATATCCCTCCTCCTGTTGTGGGTTTAACTTGGCCTGCTACATCACCAACTAATAATGATCGATTTCTTGATTTTTTATCAACTGGACTTATAGGTATGCCCCAAACTTTTGTTTTTCCTTCTATATCAAAATTAAATTTCTGTTGCATATCTAAAAGAAATTCAAGGCCATTATTTTGCAATTTTTCTTTACCTAATATTCCACAATATCCTTTATTTTTAGAAGTCGGAACTACCCAACCAAAGTGCCCTTTAGGAAGAGGGTCTCCTGAAAAAACATTTACCTTATCAACATCAACATTCTTTAATTTAGTCTGATATCCATATATATAATGCTCACTTAAACCAAAGCCAGCACGTTTTGCTAACTTTGAACCATATCCTGATGCTATCACCAAGACATCGGCATTATACTTCTCTATATCCCCATCATATTTTGCATAAACTTCAACACCATCATCAGATATCTCAAAATTACTAACCAATCGTTGAAATCTCAGTATAGTTCCAGAATCTTCGGCCTCAATTGCAATATTCCTTATAAATTTCTCCCGATCAATAATTAAAGCTTGAGTTGTATTTTTTTCAATTGTTAAAAAATAATCTTTGTCACAATGAATATTTGCAGATCTAGATCTATTGAGAACATAATTTGAAACTTCTGGATAATGATTTAGCATCTCTGTGCCAACTATTCCTGTGCATAACTTATCTCCTACCTTCAGCCTATAATCAAGCAATGCCACAGAAAATCCTTTTCTAGATAAATTTCTTGCAGTCTGTGCGCCTCCTGGCCCACACCCTATGACTATCACATCTGTTTTCAAACTATTCATAATTAATAAATTTCCTTTTTTAAATCATGACATTCTCCCTGAATAATCCAAAAAACAACTATGAAACAAATTGGTTTTATATATAATAATTTCCATGGACAAGAAGAAAACTGAATTATTAATTGCGGGGCAAGGAGCTGCGGGATACTCTGCTGCCTTATACTCGGCTAGATACCAAGTACAAACTGTTCTAGCTGGAGCAGAATTTGGAGGAGAAACCGCTATAGGTGGGATGATTGAGAATTACCCTGGAATAGAGGCAGACGGCTTCGATCTAATGATGAATATGAAAAACCAAGTCATGAATTATGACGTTGAATTATTTGAAGAAAATTTAGAGGAAATTTCTAAAACTAGCACAGGTTTCTTAGTAAAAACTAACAGTGCTGAGATAGAAACTAAAGCAGTAATATTGTGCGTGGGTAGAGAAAGAAGAAAATTAAATTTATCTAATGAGGAGTCATTGGTAGGCAAAGGCGTTTCTTACTGCTCAACATGCGATGCTCCGCTTTACAAAGATAAAATTGCGATTGTAGTAGGAGGAGGAAATGCCGCAGTGGAAGGGGCTATACTTTTAAGTAAATATGCATCTAATGTGCACTTAATTTATAGAGGCTCATCTCTATTTCGCCCAGAAAAAATTTTATTAACGCAACTAGAAAAATGTAAAAATCTAGAATTACATTTAGAATCAGAAGTTAGAGAAATAAAGGAAGGAAACAATGGAGTTGAGGGAGTGGTTGTTAATAAGAAAGGCGAAGATTTAGATATATACTCAGATGGATTATTTATAGAAATAGGAGCTGATCCAAGACTAGAAATTCCCAATCAATTAGGTCTTGATATTGATAACGAAACAAATGAGGTAGCGGTAAACAAACTTATGGAGACAAACGTAAAAGGTATCTTCGCAGCAGGTGACCTAACAAATGCTTCAGGACCACTAAAACAAACAGTCACAGCAGCAGGCCAAGGTGCTATTGCTGCACTGTCAGCATACACTTTTTTAGGCTCCAAATAAATCACAATACAATGTTAAATAACAAAGAAATATCGCTCAAAGTTCCTGCAACAACTGGTAATGTTGGTTCTGGTTTTGACTGTATAGGTCTCGCAGTAGATGTTTGGAATTCATTATTGATTTCATTTAACAGTGATAACTTAGTAATTCAAAATAAGGGTGCAAGTAAAGACGCTTATGATTCTATAAAAGTTAAAGATAATCTAATTATTACTGGAATCCTTGAGGCATGCCCAGGATTTGATATTTCAAAAATAAAAATCTTCAGTGAAAATCAAATCCCATATTCCAACGGATTAGGTAGTAGTGCTGCCGCTCTATGCTCAGGGCTATTAATTGGCAACTACTTAAATGAGAATAAATTTTCATTGGAGGATCTGACTGAAAAAGCAATAAAAATAGAAGGGCATCCTGATAATGTAACCCCATGCTTATTTGGTGGGTTAACTATATCAGTATTTGATGATTTAAATAATAAATGGATAGTTAGAAAAATAGATATTCCTAAAGAGTTAAATATAATGGTTTTTACTCCAGATTTTATATCTAATACAAATACTAGTAGAAAAAAGTTACCGAAATCTGTATCTAGATTATCTGCAGTTTATAATATTAGCCGAGTAGCATTACTGATTGATTCATTGCACAGAAATGACCTTGCTTTATTGAATCAAGCAACTAAGGATTCATTACATCAAGATGTAAGGCTTGAAGGTTTTCCAGAAATGAAATCTATAATGAATGCTGCTATGGAAGGAGGTGCATTAGGCACGATAGTCTCTGGATCTGGTCCATCTATAATGATTTTTTCTAATGGAAATGAATTTACAATAGATTATGAAATAAAAGAAGCTGCTAGGAAACATAATTTAGAAGGTAATACCATCATTACAAAACCTTCAAATCAAGGAATAGTTCTATCCAAATAGTATAAAAATAATGAAAATAATTGTTCAAAAATATGGCGGCACTTCTCTATCTAATGAAGAAAAAATATTAAACGTTGCTAAGAAAATTAAAGCATCTTTGATTGAAAGTTATAAATTAATTGTAGTGGTATCTGCAATGGGAGATTCTACCGACAATTTAGTAAAATTGGGCTCAGAATTTTTAGATGATCAGTCCAATTTAGAAAATCTTCGAGATTTTGATCAATTGTTATCTACTGGAGAAATAGTTAGTGCATCCTTAATGAGTTTAGCTTTAAGAAAAATAGGTGTAAAATCTGTAAGTTTTAGTGGGTCTAGAGCAGGTATAAATACTAATTCACTACACGGATCAGCAAGAATATCCTCAGTAAATACAAAGTTAATTATTGAACAATTCGAAAATAAAGATGTTATTATTGTAGCTGGATTTCAAGGAGTTTCAGACTCAGGAGAAACAACTACATTGGGTAGAGGAGGATCTGATACTTCTGCAGTTGCATTAGCAGCAGCACTAAATGCTATAAGGTGTGAGATATATACTGATGTTGATGGAATTTTTTCTGCAGATCCCAGGATAGTTCCAAATAGCAAACTAATAGAAAATATATCTTATGAAGAGATGCTAGAGATGGCTTCTCTTGGAGCAAAAATGCATCCAAGGTCAATAGAAATAGCAGCCATAAATGAAGTCACTATGACCATTCAGCATTCAGAAAAAAATACTAAAGGAACTATTTTAAAAAAAGAAGGTGAAAAAAATATGGAAATAAGAAATGCAGTTACAGGAATACCTACTTCAAAAGGTGTTAGCAAAGTGACATTGAATAATGTTAAAGACAAGCCAGGAATAGCATCTTCTATCTTCGAGCCTCTAAGCGCAATGGGCATTAATGTAGATGTTATTGTTCAGACAGCTAGCTCAGAAGGGACAACAAATCTAAGTTTTACTCTCGATGATAAGGATCTTAAGCCTTGCCTAGATGAACTGATAAAAAGTAAAGTTTCAGATAGAAAAAATATTCAAACACAAAGTAGCCTAGGTAAAGTAAGTATTGTTGGAACGGGAATTCAAAATCAACCAGGATATGCTTCAAGAATGTTTAAGGTTTTAGCCAACCAAAATATAAATATAGAGATGATCACAACCTCTGAAATTAGAATAACATGCATAATTAAAGAATCTGACTTAGAAGCGGCAGCTCAATCACTCCACGAAGAATTCATAGATTAACAATCTCTTCGTATAACCTTGGAAGTATATCAGTTGAAGATCCCTTTAAAATTATCTCACACTCAGAAGATAATTTTGTATCATTAATATTAATCTCGATCAGTTTAGCTCCATCAGATTTTGCTATCCAAGAAAGTCCAGCGGCAGGCCTAACTGTGGAAGAACTTCCTACAACAATTAGTAAATCACAATCTTTAATTGCATTCTTAGAATCTCTTAATATTAATTCAGGAATAGGTTCTCCGAACATAACAGAATCATATTTAATTATTCCTCCACAATGATCACAAGGTGGTGGTTTTTTTATAATTGGTGGTAAAAACTTATATCTTTTTTCACAACCAACACATCTTAAATAATTTCTATTGCCATGAATCTCAATAACATTATTACATCCAGATTCAATATGGAGCCCATCAATATTTTGAGTAATTACATGATCTATTTTTCCTAATTTTTGAATATCACAAATTGAAAAGTGTGCATCATTGGGTTTTGCTTTTTCAATAGCCTTTCTCAACTCCATAACATAAGGAGATCTTTGATGATTAATTTCTCTATTCCACCAAGAATCATCATCTTTAATAAACTCAGAAAATGCATTCATTTTAGGTTTGCCAAACCTAGCCCATAATCCTTCAGTACCTTGAAAAGTGGGTATGCCACTATCTACAGAAATTCCTGCCCCTGTCATTAAAACTATCTTTTTTGATTCAGAAATTAACTCTGCAGATTTGATAATATTAGATTTAATTTTGTCTAAATTTTGAGTCAATTATTTCTCCATTACTCACATAAAAAATCTTACCAATAGATTTTGAATTTCTTACTAATAATTTTTCATCTGGGGCAGTTAAAAGGACTTGGTCATAACTAGATACATAATCCATTACTGTGCCTCTTCGGGATTCATCAAGTTCAGAAAGGATATCGTCCAAAGCAATAATTGGAGAACTGTTAATATTATTTTTTAAAGCATTAGCTTCACCTAATTTTAAAGCTAAAGTGATTGTACGAATTTGGCCTCTCGAAGAAAATTCTGCAGAAGGGTTATTATTGATATTAATTTCAAAATCATCTTTATGGGGCCCATATAATGTTGATCCCAAAGAAATCTCTTTTTTTATATTCTCTAAAAATTTTGCCTTTAATGACTCATTGTTCAAATTATCTAAATCATCATAAGATGGGACAAAATTAATATCTAAATTTTCATTATTCGATATAAAAAAAGGAAAAATTTTTAATGTCTCATTTTTGATTTCATTAAGTTTTTGTTTTCTCTGTTTACTTATAATTAATCCATCTTCAATTATTTTCTCTGTCCAAAATTCTAATTCTAATTTTGAAGATCTTCCTATCTTTATATCTTTCAAAACTTTGTTCCTACTTTGTAAAACTTTATTGTATCTTTGTAGTGCTTTAAGGTAAGAAAAATCCTGTTGAGATATATGAATATCTAAAAATCGCCTTCTAGAAATTGGACTCCCTGTTATGATACCCAGATCCTTTGCCTCAAATAGAACTACATTTAATTTACCAATAAAGTCCAAAGAACTTACATTAGAACTGTTAAAAGAATAGGATTTAGATGCTCTTTTAGAATCTGAATCTAGTTCAATACTTAACATAAGATCCAAAGCACTATTGTTATAGTGAGCTATACCTTTTATGTATGAAGATAAAGATTCTGAATTTTGATTTACTAAATTAATTCCTTTTGATGTTCTATAGGATTTGCCTATAGAGAGGGCGTAAACAGCCTCAAGAAAATTACTTTTTCCTTGGCCATTTTCACCAATAAAATAATTTGAGCCTCTATCAAGATTTAAAGATACGTCATTGAAATTTCGAAAATTATTTATCTGAA
Organism: SAR202 cluster bacterium; assembly: GCA_009392285.1. Classification (GTDB taxonomy): domain Bacteria; phylum Chloroflexota; class Dehalococcoidia; order Lucifugimonadales; family Lucifugimonadaceae. Next base: position 176,115 of record VFGU01000012.1, on the reverse strand, counting down.
ACTTAGAAATATAAATATTAACCTCAACCTAATTTTTCTAAAGATTCTTTATTTTCTTTATACCAATCAACTGTATTAGAAATCCCAGATTCAATACTTTCTGTAGGATCCCAATTAATCAATTTTTTGGAATTTGATATATCCGCCGATGTTCTATTTACATCGATTTCATTCTGAGGCTTATAGACGATTTTTGCTTTTTTGCCTAATTTTTCTTCAATTACTCTTACAGCATTAATTAATTTTTCTGGATTTGATCTCCCCAAATTTATCAAATTAAAACCTTTTAATTTTGAACTGTCATATGTACCTTTGCATATATCAGAAATATGAGTGAAGTCTCTTTCCTGATTTCCATCTCCAAATATTGTTATAGGTTTATTTTTATAAATTAAATCAATGAATTTCAATATACTCATATCAGGTCTTCCCGCTGCTCCATATACTGTAAAATACCTCAATACAGAAATATTTAATTTATATAAATTAGAAAATAACTCGCATAGTTTTTCTGCACTTAATTTTGAACTTGCATATGGAGAAATTGTATCTAAGGAGTCAGTTTCTTTAGAGAAATGTTCTGCATGAATATTCCCATAAACACTTGAAGTTGAAGAAAATACTAAAGATTCTGCACCCACTGATTCAAACAGTTGCAGCACATTAAAAGTACCTCTTAAATTTACATTATAATATTGATCGGGATTATCAATGGATTTTCTAACTCCAGCAAGGCCCGCCAAATGAAATATACTTTTTACATTCCCAATTTTACTTAATTTATTACCAACAGATTCAATCTGATACTTATCTGAAATGTCTGCTTTAAGGGTTTCAACCCCAATTCCTTGCAACTCTTTATGCCTCCAGCCATTCAATGGGTCAGAATTATTATCAATATCTATGCCAATTGCACTATGGCCACTATCAATTATAAATTTAGAAAGATTGAAACCAACAAATCCCAAAGAACCTGTAATTACATATATACTTTTACTCATAACTATTCATTTTATTCATGAGTCTTAAGAAATGCTAAAAATAATAGAATTGAAAACTAAATTGATTTCCTTTGATCTATGGGAAACATTGATAACAGATAGGCCACAAGGAAAAAAAATAAATTCAAGATCAGTTCAAAGAGTAAAAAAATTATCATTATATTTAAATAATAAAGGCCATGTAATATCTAACGACCAAATAAAAAAAAGTTTAAATATACTTAGTGAGAAATGCACACAAGATCATAACAGAGGAAAAGATATTGATTTTCATAATAGAATAGGGAAATTATTAGAACTACTCAATATAAAACAAGATGATTTAATTAAAAATCAAATCGGGGATATTCTTGACAATTGTTTCCTGAAATATCCCCCCCAATTGTTCCCTAAATCAATAGAACTATTAAAATTATTATCAAAAGAATACAAGTTATGTCTTACATCTAACACTGGCATAACATCGCCAAAGACATATTATAAATATCTTGAAATGATCGGCATAAAAAATCTATTTGATAAAATATATCTATCAAACGAAATAAAGGTTGCTAAGCCCTCAATCAAGATTTTTAAATTAATTCTAAATGACTTTAGTTTAAATCCTGAAAATATAATTCACATTGGAGATAATATTTTCACAGATATATTTGGAGCAAAAAAAGTTGGATTCAAGGCTATTTATGTAAATAAACGTAAAGGTGTAGATAATGATTTGGCATTTAATCCTGACCACACGGTAACAGATATATCTGAATTACTTTGACCTAAAAGAGAGTTTCCTAAATAAAAAATAAACTATAACGTTTAGCAAAAAAGAAGATAATAATATCAAAACTGCTACATCTCTAAAAAAATCTTCTGGGAACATCATCAATAAATAATCCGTATTGGGATTAAGAATCCAAAGATCATTATTAAAAGCTATTTTATGAAAAATAATAAATATCTCCTGAAAAAATAATAAAAATGAAACTCCCAATAATATTAGAATAGATGAGAACAGTATTACTGAATAAAAAATTACCTTATTTAGATGAACTTCAAAATATGAATGCAATAAAAATATTAATACACAAAAAACAATAGATAGTATTTTACCCAAATTGAAAATCAGATTCATTATATGCTTTACATCTTTCATGTGAAGTATTTCCTTATCTGAATAAATATCAACATCCAATAATTCATTTTCATCAAAAAAATAAGTCTTAATATTAAAGTTAATTTCCTTAATTTTATCTAAATTCAAAGAGGTTCTTTCATCAATAGAATATGTAGCAATATTGTAATCGTAAATAAAGTCATATCTAACTATAAAATTCAGAGAACCACTTATAATTATCAAAATAAACAAAAGAGAAGTTATTATGGTAAGTGTTAACCTAAATGGCGTAAGTAAATTCATAAAATAACAATAACTCAAATTATGAAATCAACAAACATTCAAATTGAAAAAAACTTTATTGACCTAGTAAACACTGTAGAAAAACTTAGGTCTGATCAAGGCTGCCCTTGGGATCGAGAACAAACTTCGGAGTCATTATCTCAATATATCCTACAAGAAACATATGAAGTCCTAGAATGCATAGATAATAATAATTGGGAAGGTTTAAAAGATGAACTAGGGGATTTACTTTTTCAGATACTAATACAAAGTTTAATCAGAGAAGAAAAGGGCGAATTCAAACTATCTGATGTAATAAAATCTATTAATGACAAATTAATAAAAAGGCACCCCCATGTTTTTAAAGATAAAAAAAATGATATCAATTCAGAAAAAGTTTTAGAAAACTGGGGCAAAATGAAAAAGTCGGAAAGTCAAAACGATCAACATTATATAAAAAATATAACTAACACACTCCCGTCCCTATCATTTGCTTATGAGCTATACAAAAAATCTCTAGACGTAAATATTGATCTAAATAAAACAAAAAAATATGATAATTTTTCGAATGAAGAGATTACTAATATCTTATTTGAATTAACTTCTACAGCCGCTAAAAAAAATATAGATTTAGAAAATGAATTCAGGAAATACATCAAAGCCAAACAATTAGATATAATCAAAAAAATATGAATGAACAATCTCTAGAAAAACTAAAACATATCTTTCCTGCAGGAACAGGAATAAATAAAGCGGGTAATTTAGAAATAGGAGGATTTGACCTATCTAAATTAGTATCAGAATATGGCTCACCCCTTTATATTTATGATGAAAAAACAATTAGAGACAGTGCCAGATCTTTTTTGAATGGATTTAAGTCTAGATATGACAATGTTCATGTCTCTTATTCTTCAAAAGCCTTTACTAATCCTGAATTAGTAAAAATATTAAACGAAGAAAATTTGGGAATAGATGTTGTATCTGGGGGGGAATTAGAAGTTTTAATTAGATCTGAATTTCCTATGAAAGAGGTTAATTTTCATGGAAATAATAAAAGTGAGCATGAATTAACTAAAGCTGTAAACAATAATATAGGGCTCATTACAATTGATAGTTTTTATGAATTAGACATATTAGATGCAATTTGTAAAAAAAATAACATTTTCCAAGATATAACTCTTAGACTGTCGCCTAGTGTGGACCCTCACACCCATGAATTGACCTCAACAGGAATACTTGATACCAAATTCGGCTTCTCAATAGAAACTGGGGCTGCAAAAGAAGCATTGGATGTGGCTAACTCAAAAGATAACTTAAATCTCAAAGGAATACATTTCCATCTTGGTTCCCCGATATTCGAATTAAAACCTTACTCTGAGGCAATTGATTACGTTTTTGAATTTATAAAGAATAATTATCCAAAAAATAAAAAATTAGAAATCTTCAATGTGGGAGGTGGCTTTGCTGTTGCTTATACTCAGGAAGATCCAATTGTAACTGCAGATCAGTATGCAGAGACCATATGTGAATCTGTTAAAAATAATGTTGCAAGCCTAGGGATAGACTATCCTAAATTGGTAATAGAACCAGGAAGAGCAATTGTTGCTAGGTCAGGAATAGCAATATATACAGTTGGAGGTATAAAAAATATACCAGACCTCAAAACATATGTAAGTGTAGACGGAGGAATGGCTGATAATATTAGGCCAGCCTTATATGGTTCTACTTATACTGCAATGTCAGTTAATAAAGCAAAAATTAATCATGACAAATTAGTAACAATTGCAGGAAAATATTGTGAAACTGGAGATAAACTAGTCGAAAATGTGCTTCTTCCAAACCCTGAACCTAAAGATTTAATTGCCATACCTGTTTCTGGAGCATACAACAGTTCTATGTCAAGCAATTATAATGTAAGTTTACGGCCAGCAATACTACTAATTGCTGAAAGAAAAATAAAAATCATTAGAAGACGCGAAACTTATGACGATGTTCTTCTTACAAGTGAAATCCGGGAGGAATAATCTTTTACTGGGAAACGCTAGGACAGAAAGAAATAACTCAGAATTTATATAAAATCTACGATGAAAAGAAAGTCCCTAATTCGCTAATTTTATATGGAGAAAAGGGGCTCGGCAAAATGTCCCTTGCTAAAGATTTCTCTAAATTAATTAATTGCCAAGACGATTCATCTGATAAAGATAAAATATGTAAATGTATATCATGCGATAAAATAAATAATCTTGCTCATCCAGATTTTACAATTATAGAAAGATCTTCTATGTGCTCAGATACAAAATGTGTGAGTTGCAAATCTACTAAGGGTCAACAAATAAGAGAGTGTGTAATATCTGAGAACATTATTAGCAAATCTAGATTTAAGCCTTTTATGAGTAATTATAAAGTTGTAGTTATTAATCAGGCCAACTACCTTTCAAAAGTATCTTCTGAAAGTTTACTTAAAACATTAGAAGATATTGATAGCAATTTCCTAATAATATTTTTAATAGAAAATCTTTCAGATCTCACTGAAACAATTATTTCAAGGTGCCAAATATGGAAATTAAATAAAATATCTAACCAAAATATTTTAGAAATATTATTAGAAAAGTATCCAGATAGAGAAAAAGATATTGCAGAAATAATGTCATTTGGATCACCAACTTTAGGCGAGGCATCTGATATGTTAAATGATCCAATTTTCTTTGAAGAGAGGCAAGAGGTGCTCAGAAGAATAGTAAAAATTTTTAACTCACCCATGTCTGATAAATTGAATTACTCAAAAGAACTATCATTACTTTATAGAAAAGACAAAGAAAGAGTCTTGAATGAATTAAGAATATGGAAAAATTTATTTAGAAAGATACTGAGGGCTGAAGATGCTGATGAAAACTTGGAAACTATATCTATTCTAAAATTAATAAAAGAGAAGAATAAATTAAAAATTAAGAAAAATATTGAAAACATCTTAAGTGCAGAAAATAATCTTAAATTTAATGCTATTCCTTCATTGGTTTTTGATAACTTCATAATCAACTTGGAGGTATAGTGATAATAACAATCGATGGTGCGGCAGGTACCGGTAAAACTACAGTAGGAATCCTAACTGCCAATAGGCTAAATTTTGACTTTCTAGATACCGGAAAAATATACAGAGCATTTACTTTAAAATTAATTAAAGATTCAATAAGTCTAGAAAAAAAAGAAATTATCAAGCATTTAGATAAAACAAAAATTAATTATTCATATAAAGAAAAAAAGGAATCTGTTTATTTAAACAAAATTGATATAACAGATGAAATTTTATCTAAAGAAGTAGACAATAACGTTTCTTTAGTTTCTAAAATTCCTGAGGTGAGAGACAAAATGACTTCACTCCAAAGATCGATAGTAAGTGATAAAAATTTTGTTGTGGTTGGCAGAGATATTGGAACTGTTGTTTTACCTAATGCAGAATTAAAAATCTTCTTAATCGCATCTATTGAGGAAAGGGCAAGAAGAAGGTTTGCTGAAAGAGAAGATCAAAGCTATTCAGATATACTTGAATCTATTAAAAATAGAGATGTTATTGATTCTACTAGAGAAGTTGCTCCTTTGAAGACTCCTGAAAATGCTGTAATTATTGACACAGAAGGTATAGATATCATAGAAGTAAGTAATAAAATTATCAAAGAAATAGATAATGAACATTCTATATAATATATCTTGCATAACTCTTAAATTAAACCTAAAGATATGGACTAAATATAGAGTTATAAACAGCAATCTTATTCCCAAAAGAGGAAATCTCCTTATAATATCTAACCACCAATCCAATATAGATGCAGGACTTTTGGGTGCATCAATAAACAGAAGATTGAAATTTCCAGCAAAGATAGAGTTATTTAAAAATCCATTAATGAATTTTTTTCTAAGAGCGTATGGTGCATTTCCTATTAAAAGAGGAGTTGCCGATATAAATTCGTTCAAGAAAATGAAAGAAACTTTAAGTATAAAAAATGGATCCATTTCAATATTTCCTGAAGGTACAAGAAGCGATGGAGAACTATTATATGGAAAACCTGGAGCAGCAAAATTAGCTTACAACCTAGATCCTGTGATTCTACCTGTAGGAATTGTAGGAACTAGTCATCTGAAAGGTTTGTTTAGGGTATTTAACCCTAGCGGCAATATAACTGTTACAATAGGTAAACCTTTCAAGATAAATAAAACATCAAAATTGATAAAGGAAAAAGGGTTCTTTAAAGATTTAACAGATGAAATGATGTTAAGAATATCTGAATTATTACCTCTAGAAAAAAGAGGGGTGTATAAAAACAACTCTAAGAAAGATTACCTTTTAACTAAAGATAATTAGGAATATGTGCGGAATAGTTGGATATATAGGAAAAGAAAATGCTTCAAAAATATTAATTGATCTAACAAGATCTCTGGAATATAGAGGATATGATAGTGCGGGCATAGCTATATACGACAGTAAAGAAAACAAATTCTTAATTAAGAAAACTACAGGTACGATAGATAGGATAAAGCAAGAAATTCTTAACGAGATAGATGGTACTACTGGCATCTCTCATACTAGGTGGGCTACGCATGGGAAGATTAATGAAAAAAATGCACACCCTCAAATAAGTTCAAACAGCAAGATTTTAATTGTTCATAATGGAATAGTTGAGAACTATCAAGAAATTAAAAATAACTTAATAAAAAGTGGTTACAATTTTACTTCTGAAACGGATTCTGAAATTATAGCCAATTTAATAGAATTCAACCTAGCAGAATCAGAAATAAAAGATGCATTAGAGAAGACCATGGATTCTATAACAGGCTCATCTTCAATTGTTGGAATAAGCAAAGATAGCCCGAATGATATTTTTCTAATTAAAAAAGGGAATTCAGGTGGACTTGTAATTAGTGAAAATAAATCTGGTGAAAAAATAATATGCAGTGACCCTACAATAATAACTAAATTCAGTGACTCATATAGGTATCTAGTAGACAACGAAATAGCAATAATTTCAAAGCATAAAAATAATTTTATTAGAGAGAATAAAGAACCTAACAAAAGAGTTGTGAATATAAAAACTAATACTATATTAGAGGATAATGAAACCTATCAATACAAAATGGAAGAAGAAATTTTCTACCAGAAAAAATCTATAAAAAGGATAATTGATGATAAAAATGACCTTATTATAAATAAATTAAATGAGTCCAATATAAAATTTGAAAATATCCAAAGAGTTCTTGTAATAGGAATGGGTAGCTCATTCAATGCTGGCTTGCTAGGATCATATTATTTCGAATCTATTTCTTCCTTAAAAAGCGAAACAATTAATGCATCAGAATTTATAGATTCAAAAAGAATAATAGACAGTAATGATTTGGTAATTGGAGTAACTCAGTCTGGAGAAACTGCTGAGACAATCAAAGCTTTAGAATATGCGAAATCTAAAGGTGCAAAAACCATTTCAGTAACAGAAAAAAATATATCGCAGGCATCAATAATTTCTGATACTAATGTGAACATAGGTTGTGGGCCAGAGTATGCTGTAGCCTCAACTAAAACTTTTACTGCGACTGCGCTCACTCTATATATAATTTCTGTATATCTTTCTAGAGATAATGAAAATAAGAAAAATCTAGAAAATAACCTTCTAGGGCTCGATTCGAAAATAGAGTCACTATTGCTCGATACTAAAGACACTAAAGAAATAGCCAAAATACTTTCATCAAAAGAGCATATATTGTATCTGGGCAGAGGCATTATGTATCCAATTGCTATGGAAGGGGCCTTGAAGATGAAAGAAATTTGCTATATTCATTCCGAAGGTTACGCTGCAGGAGAAATGAAACATGGAGTTAATGCCTTAATTGGAGATAACATGCCATCAATTGTACTTTGCCCTCCAGATGAAACTTACCCAAAGATGATAAGTACAATAAATGAGATACAAGCAAGAAATGGAGAGGTAATAGGACTTATAGATAAAGATGATGATAATACTAACAAGTTATTAAGTAATTACTTAACAATAGAAAGTCACAACTTTTTCATAGATCCAATATTATACGTTATTCAACTTCAACTAATATCTCTTTATTCATCTTTAAGGCTAAAGATTAATCCTGACAGACCAAGGAATCTGGCAAAAACAGTAACTGTTGAGTAGAAATATTGATAAAATATAATTTTTGCAAACAATTCAACTCGGTCATGGCTTAATATTTATAAGGCGGGCCTTATGAGAATAGAAATATGAATAATTTATATAAATATTTAATCATTTCGACAATATTGATAGGATTAATTTCAGTTGGGTATTTTGCCTATTTAAGATTAAATGAAGATAGTTTAAAAACAGAAACCATGATAATAGATAATCTAACTCCTGAAAAAAACCAAGAATGGATATTCTTTACCGACAGAGTAATGGGTGGAATTTCTTCTGGAAAATTAGAAATAGGATCAGAAAGTGGTTCAAAATTTTATCGTATGACAGGAGATGTAAGTACCGCAAATAACGGAGGATTTATTCAATTTAGAGCAGATTTAACCAAGCTATCTAATACCGATAAAATTTTTAATGGGGTTAAGATAAAGGTAAGAGGGAATGATGAGAATTATAATATTCATATAAGAACTAATCGCACAGTACTTCCATGGCAATATTATTCACTAGAATTTTATGCGCCTAAAAAATGGACTGAAATAGAATTACCTTTCGACTCATTTAAAAGATCAAATTTTTATCAACCTAAAGGCTTTAAAAGTTCAGATATCAGAACCTTGGGAATAGTTGCATATGGAAGGGACTATGTTGCTAATTTAGATGTAGGGCTTATAGAATTTTATTAGAGGGAAAATTGGAAAAAGAATCAAGAAAAAAAATATCAGACCATCAAAAAGAATTAGAATCGTTACTATCACCCCATGCAATAACATCAAAAAACACAAAAGGGAGAATAAAACCTGAAAAACTAAAAAATGATATTAGAAATGTCTTTCAAATTGATAAAGACAGAATCATTCATACTAATTCATTTAGAAGATTGAAACATAAAAGTCAGGTATTTATAGCACCCCTAGGTGATCACTTTGTAACTAGACTTACTCACACTATTGAGGTAGCTCAAATAAGCAGGACAATTAGTAGGGCTTTGAGGTTAAATGAAGATCTTACTGAAGCTATTGCTTTGGGTCATGATTTAGGGCATTCGCCATTTGGGCATGTAGGAGAAACTGCATTAAATAAGATTTCTTCAGATGGTTTTCATCATAGCAGGCAAAGTGTAAGAATTATAGAAAAATTAGAAAAGAACGGAAAAGGTTTGAATCTAAATTATGAAGTTATCGATGGAATAAAGAGGCACTCAAAACCCCAAGGAAAATTTTTTGCAAAAGAATTTATAGAGGGACTTTCTTTGGAGGGCCAGATAGTTAGGATATCTGATTTTATCGCATATGTTACTAGTGATATAAACGATGCTACAAGGGCAGGTTTACTAGATATAAGAGATTTACCAAATAATATTATTCAGGTAATTGGAGAAAATCACTCAGATAGAGTGAATACCCTTGTAACAAATATAATTGATAACTCATCTGATTGCATGGGAAGTAAAGGCAAATCTGACCCTTGGATAAGAATGTCAAAAGAACTAATTGATATAGTTACTGAATTAAGAAATTACATGTTTGAGAATATCTACTTACCTGTATCAAATTCTTCAGCTGCAATTAGTTCCATGAGAATAATAGATATCTTGTTCGACTACTTAATGAATAATTCAGAATTGATCCCAGATTATTTATTAGAGGTCTCTGATGGTAACTTAGAAAAATCTGTAATTGATTACATTACAGGAATGACAGATGATTTTGCACTCAGGTTTGCAGAAACATTAGATCCATCATTAGCGTCAGACGTGTTTGAAGGAAGGCTCTAGATTATTTCACCAAGGGAGCCTGGTTGTCCTAGCCTTGTTCAATTTGATATGATTAAACAATGACCGTATCAAATGACAATCAACATGATGTTGTTGATTTAATTAAATCTCAACTAAATATTACTGATGTAGTCTCAAAATATGTTGATTTAAAGGGTAATTCAAGATTAATGAAGGGTTTGTGTCCGTTTTATTCCGAAAATACTCCTTCTTTTGTTGTATACCCAGAGAGTCAAACTTTTAAATGTTATTGTGGTTCTTGTGCAGGAACTTCTGGAGGAGATATTTTTTCATTTATTATGAAAATAGAAAATATTAACTTTGTGGAAGCACTGAATGTATGCGCAGAATTGGCAGGAGTTAAATTAAATAAATATAAATCGAAAAAGAACAGTAGCATTAAAGAAGACTTAAATCATGCTCTTGAATCAGCTGCAGATTTTTTCAAAAATTCTCTAAATAGCAGATACGGATTGCCAGCAATTAATTATCTTAAGGATAGGGGTTTCTCTCAAGAACAAATTAAAGAATTTAATTTTGGACTTAGTCCAACTGGATTGTCTACTTTAGTTGATCATTTAAAAAAAGTAGGGGTAAAGAGCAATGCAGCAGTTGAATCAGGACTTGTACAGAAATGGGCAGATAATACTTGGCATGATTTTTTTGTAGATAGATTAACAATTGAAATCAGAAATGAAGATGGCACTCTTGTAGGATTTGGTGGAAGATCTCTTAATAATAAAACCCCAAAATATATAAATACTCCTCAGACAGAACTTTTTAATAAATCTGAACTTCTTTTCGGATTGAATATTGCAAAAGAATCTATATCAAACAGCAAAGAGTGCGTAATTGTAGAAGGATATATGGATGTCTTTGCTGCCCACTCAGAAGGATTTAATAATGTTGTGGCATGCATGGGAACATCAATAACATTTGATCAACTAAAAAAAGCTAATAATTACGCTAAAAAAATAATTCTCTGTCTAGATTCAGACGTTGCGGGAAGAAGGGCTTCGGTTAATAACCTAATAAAATTAATAAATTCTAATAATGATTTATCTAATATCCACAAATCTATTTATATAGCTTCAATAGATTCTGGAAAGGATCCTGATGACCTTATTAGGCAAAATCCATCAGAATGGAAGGACGTGATATCAAATTCCACGTCTCTATATAAACATTTAATAAATAACTTAGACCTAGTATTTGACCTAACAAATGAAACTCAAAGAACTGAGGCTGCAAATGTAGTATATAAACTTGTATTTCAAAATACAGATAGCCATTCTCAAGATGAAACTTTAAGCCTTCTAGCAACCAAGTTAAATATAGAAAGAGAAAAACTTCCTACCCCTAAAATTATAAATAATAAGTTATCTCCTAACCCAACAACAAATGGTATGAAAAATAACCAAAGCCCTATCGAGAAGCATATCATTGCCTTGATTTTGCAAAATAAACTCCTAAAAAATTATATTAAACAACAATCAAATGAACTTTTTGAAGACCCCAAATTGAGAGCAATTTTTGATATTTTAAAATCAGAAGACGAGGTTGAATTGGAGGTTGATGACATATTAAATGAAATAATATTAGACTTAAAATCTTATCCTTTGCCTAATTCTAATGAGAAAGATTTGATAACTGAACTAAATGATTGTATAAACAGACTATACAATCATCACTTAAAGAGGAAAAAAATCGAGCAACAAAAGGCTATTGAATTAGGTCTTGAATCTAATGCAGACACAATAGACAACGTAATAAAAGATAGTTTGACTACTAATAAATTATTAAAAGAAATGCAATCTAACCAAAACCGATGACACAAGACGATCCATTAAATTCAATATCAGTATCTTTTACTTCAGATTCTAATGATGATGAGAGCAACCAAGATGCTTCAAGAGTATTAAGGAAATTGCTTCCAGGAGCAACTTCTGAATTCACTGATTCTTGGGGCGAACCAACCCAAGATCAAGTAAACGAGATTGAAGAAGATCCAACATGGGAAGCAAGCATTACTGAAGCAGATATAACTGATGATCCTGTAAGAATGTATTTAAGAGAAATAGGTAAGGTAAATTTATTAAATGCACAAGGCGAAAAAGATTTAGCTAAGCAAGTAGAAAATGGGAAGATAATAAAAAATTTCCTTAGAGAGAATGCTGATCAGGATAATCCAAATATTTTTATGTTAAAAGATTTCTTAAAAAAAATTGGATCCAACACTGACCTAATAGAAGAATTAAAACAAAAAACAGAGCCCGAAGATGCTACAGATTTGAATGTAAAAAACATTTTAACCGGAGGAATTGAAGATTTTCTTAATAGTGCCACTAAATCCGAAGAACAAGAACAAATGATAAGAGAGATGTCTGACTCATTAAATATGTCAGAGGAGGAAATACATACAAATATTTCTGATCTATCAGCAGGAATACAAATATTCCCGGACTGGCTGTTTGAGCATATGTTTGATGATGAAGACGAAATAAAAATATTAAAGAAGAAAACTAAAAGAAAAAATATACCTATAGGAAATTTTACAGATGAAGATCTTGAAGGATTGCTAAAAAATCACATATCTAAATTAGAATATAATGCCAAGCAGTGCAGCGAGCACTTAGTTCAGGCAAATCTAAGATTAGTGGTAAGTGTAGCTAAAAAATACATTGGAAGAGGTATGTCCTTACTCGATTTAGTCCAAGAAGGAAATATTGGATTAATTAGGGCTGTGGAAAAATTTGAATTTAGAAAAGGATATAAATTTAGTACATATGCAACATGGTGGATAAGGCAAGCAATAACACGAGCGATTGCAGACCAAGCAAGAACTATAAGAATACCAGTTCATATGGTAGAAACCATAAATAAATTACTAAGGGTAAGTAGGAAATTAGTACAAGAGTATGGAAGAGAGCCAACTACAAAGGAAATTGGACAAGAAATGGATCTCCCTCCATCTAAAGTTAGAGAAATCCTAAAAATTTCACAGGAGCCCGTCTCTTTAGAAACTCCTATAGGAGAAGAAGATGACTCTCATTTGGCTGATTTTATAAAAGATGAAAAATCTCTGTCTCCAGTTGAAGCAGCATCCAATAATTTACTAAAGTCACATGTGGGAATGGTATTAGAAAGTTTGAATCTTAGAGAACAAAGAGTTCTTCAATTAAGGTTTGGGTTAGAAGACGGGAGGAGCAGAACTCTTGAAGAAGTAGGAAGAGAATTTGGTGTTACCAGAGAAAGAATCAGACAGATAGAAGCAAAGGCTCTTAGGAAACTCAGACATCCTACTAGATCTAAGAAATTAAAAGATTTTATAGATCAAAGTTATTAAGTAATTAGTTAATAATTAATTATAAATAATTTACCAAATTAATTTTTATTGTTAATATCAATTTAATTAATCATAAATAAATTTGTGAAATGACTATAGCTTCAATAAGAGACATATTGATAATATTTGGAATAATTTCTAGTTTTATCTTTTTGTTTACTACGACGATATTAATATTGATTATTTTTATTAGAGTAAAAAAGATAATTGGCTATATAGAAGGCTCAATAAATGAGATTGATTCTTTAAAAAATAAGATAAAAGAAACTGTTCCAAAACCTTTTGCAAGTATTATTAATGGGGCTCTAACACTCAAAAAATTTACTGACTCAGTATCAAAGAGAAGTAAAAATAAGAGGAAAAAAGCAGCTAATAAAAATTCAAAAAAGGGAAAGAAGAGTAATGATAATGAGTAATGATAATGATTCAGGATTTTCGAGTGGATTTATAATTGGAGGTATAATGGGCCTGATTGGTGGCTTGATTTTTGCCCCTAGGCCTGGAGATGAAACTAGGGCAATTCTAACTGAAGCAAGTAATGAGTGGCGAGATAAAGCTAAAGATTTAACTGAATTTGCAAGAGAAAGAATAATAGAAGCGACTAATGAAGGTAAAAGGGTTGCAGATTCTCTTAGAGAAGAACTTGAAGAAGATTAACCTTTAAAGATTGGGTAGGACCCTAAGATCTTTAAATTGCATATCTTTTCAATTTTACTTAGACACGAAGAAAGTTTTTCATCTTTTGCATTGCCTTCCACATCAATGAAAAAATAATAATTTCCTAGTTTCTCTTTGGTTGGTCTAGATTCTATCTTTGTCATATTTATCTGACTTACTGCAAAAGGTTCTAAGGCATTATATAAAGATCCAGGAGAATCACCATTAAAGGATATTACTAGTGATGTTTTATCATTATGAGTTATTTCTTTGCGAAAATCATTACTGATTATCACAAATCTAGTTACATTATTCTTTACGGACTGAATATTTTCACCTATCAAGATGACTTTCTCATTATCCTTCAACCAAGGAGGTCCTATAAATGCACCTGGAGCATTATATTCTTCTAAATCATTAATAGAGTCTGCTGTACTATTAGAAATTTTCAATTCTACATTCGCATAATTATTATTTATATATTTATAACACTGACCTAAAGCTTGAGGATGACTGAAAATTACTTCAAAATTATGATTATTAAATCTTTTAAGTGTATATATTGAATGATTAATATTTAAATTAAGTTCATCAACAATATTATAATTATTTTCTTCATCTGCAAGAAAATCCAATACTTCAACAATTGATCCTTGAATACTATTCTCAAGAGGCACTATAACTAGGTCACAAGTTTTATCTTTCAATGAGCCTAAAACCTCATTTATAGAATTGAAAGGGACTTGATTTAGTTTTGTGGAGTACAATTCTGAAGCCTTAGAACTATACGTACCTTTAGGTCCAAGATAACCAATATTTGAACTATTAACCATTTTCATTCCCTTGAAAAAATCTTGTCATTGATTCTTCATTTCTGTTTGAAGAAATAATTAATATAGTATCGTCCTCCTCGATATCTACATTCTCGGTTGATTGATAAGGATTTCCTTTGCTATCTATTTTCCCTAAAATTATTGCCCTAAATGGAATTTTTAATTTAGACAAGTCATTGCCAATTATTTCTGATCCTGAAGGTATTCTTATTGACCATACTGATGTTCCTTTTGACTGTATATCCATCAGTCGTACTGGCAATGTCACCCCGGCAGTGTTAAGTATTATCTCTATTATAGATTTTTCTCTCAATACTAATTCACTTATCCCATTAGCATTGAAAAGAGGAATGTTTTCTTTACTATTAACAATAGATATTACTTGTGATAATTCATATTTTAATTTTGCAATTTCACAGGAAATTAGATTAACTGGATCACTATTTGTCATGGAAACAAATATAGCTTCAGAATCTTCTCTATTAATACCAACAAATTCTAAAAATTCAGGAGAAATAGGATTGCCTAAATATGCAATTGGAGTGTCAGATTTATAGTTTAAATCATTAACTAAATCTCTATTTGAATCTATAAATACCACATCATTTAAATCATGATCCAAAAGGTCCTCGTATAAAGCTCGAGACTCATCGTTTATTCCATTAATAATAATATTTTTCTTCATTAAAATTTCTCTAAATATTTTATTATTTTATCTAAACCTAAATTATGAGAATCTAATATTATAAAACCTGAACTCTCATATATATCTGCAACAGACATATCATCTAAAACTATAAATATAGCGGTTGATAAACTGATCTTGCATTTTTGAGCAACAAACAAACTCAGTGCATCATCCCCTGCATCAACTATTAATATATCTAATTCTTCTAGACCAGCATCTAATAGAGTGTTCATCTTTTCTAAATCACCTGATTGAAAACTAGCATTATCGCCTTTAAATAAACCCCAAGAATGAAATTTATAAGAATCGAAGTCTAAAAATACTAACTCATCAACCTTTTCGATCAAAGATTCTCCAATCTGTCTCGCGGCAACACTAGATCCAATAATTAATGCTCTCATCTATTCTTGACCTCGCCAAATCATAATTGAAGAATTTAAACTATTTATTATCTTACTTAAATAAGATTCGTCATTAAATCTGTTGGAATTAGATTGAATGATTTTCTTTGGCACAATTACTAAATCTATAGAATTTAAATAAGTTTGCTCAATAATTCCATAATTCACATCCCTAACCTTAAACAATCCCCCGCTTTTTCTTGATTTGGGAATTTTTTTTATATTCATCTCTGATTCAAAACTTTTTAGTGACTGCTCTGCTATTTCAAAATCCTTTTTGAAATACTTATCTTCAGTATCAATAGGATATTGCAAAGGAATTTGAACAAAGGAAGCATAAAAAATCTCTAGACCCTTAACTTTAATTAATGGCTGAATATCATCTGCCATCAATTTATTATTTACTTCTATTTTGTCTAATATAACTAAAATTTTATCCATAAAAATTACTCACTAGGATTAATATTTGTTGGGCCAACAATGTCTGAAATTTTTTCATCAGGGCCTGCAATTATAAGTGTATCGTTAGATGTTAATGTTTGATTCTCATCAGGATTTAAGATTATATCCTCTCCTCTTTGAATAGCTATTAGTGCCACCCCATATCTATCTCTTAAATTATTAAAATTGCTATTCTTTAAGGTTTGACTAATGAACCTTGCAGGAACTTTAATTTTACTTATTCCATAAGTGGATGTAAGTTCCATATACTGTTGGATCCCAGGTAAAAATAAGTCATGGGCTAATGCTCTTCCTCTCTCACTCTCTGGATAAACAACCTTATCCACTTCAATTCTTTCCAGTGTGTCTCCTTGTAGTTTTGAAACAGCTCTTGCTATTACTACCCCAATATTAAGAGATTTAAGTAAAACACTTACCATAATACTTGCTTCGGTATTAGACCCAATTGCGACCACAGCATATTCAAATTTTTCTATACCTAATTCTTTCAAACTAGACTCATCAGTAGCATCAGCTGCAACTGCATAAGTTACTTGACCTGCCAACTCTTGAACTTTATCAGGATTAACATCAATAGCTAGCACATCATGTCCCATTTGGTACAAAGTAGTAGCCACAGTAATGCCAAACCTACCTAATCCTATTACAGCTACTTGAGTTATTTTCAATTAATCCTCCCTTTTTACCCTATTCTAACCTTCTCTTGAAAAAATCTATAATCAACAGGCTTTTGCGATCCGGCTAACAATAATGCTAATGTCATAGGTCCTAGTCTCCCTACGAACATAATAAATGAAAATAATATCTTTGAGGTGTTGCTAATATCTTGACTAGATCCAGTAGACATTCCATTAGTACTAAAAGCTGAAATTGTGTCAAAAACTAAATGTACAAAATAATGATCTCTAGTTGAATTAGAGAACTCAATAAATAAAGTCACTAACACTGCAACTCCAATTATAAAAATACTCAAAATCAATATAACCATAGCCCTTACTCCAATATCATAAGGAATTTCTCTTCCAAAGAATGAAATATTATTAGATCCTCTTATGTGGCTCATTATCATTAACACTGCCAGTATAAAAGTAGTAATTTTTATCCCTCCTGCTGTTGATGCAGGCCCTCCGCCTATAAACATTAAAAAAGTACACACTAAATTCGTATAATCATTGGATTGCGACATATCAAATGAATTGAAGCCAGCCGTCCTTGTAGACATAGAGGTAAAAATACTGTTTATAATTTTTTCAGTTAATGTCATAGAGCCCAAGGTATTAGGATTAGAAAACTCAAAAAGATAAATTAAAATAGCACCAGCAAATGCAAGAACCAAAGAACCTACTAGTATCAATTTTGTCTCCAAACTAAGAAGTACTCTAAATCTTCTAAAACCTTTACTACCCAATATTCTGCGGTGATGAACCAGATCATTCATGACAAAATATCCAATTCCGCCAAAAAAGAACATTACTGTTGTCACAATCAAAACTATATTATTGACTGCACCTCTAGAAAAAGGTTCAAGATTGTTACCAAAACCAAAAATTGTAAAACCTGCGTTATTAAAAGAGGAAATTGAATGAAATATGGAATACCAAGCGTTTTGCTGAATGTTACTAAAACCATAAGAATAAGAAAATAAAATAAAGAAAATAAATATTCCTGCTATTTGAAATGATAGAGAAGATAAAACAACTTTCCAAACCAAATTTCCAATAGAACCTAGATTATCAGCACCTAAGCCTTCTCCGATTTGAACACTTCTTCTAAGCCCAAGAGACTGCCCTGCAGCTAATAGAAAAAATGCAGCCCCAGTCATAAATCCAATCCCTCCAATTACAATTAAAAAAGCTATAACAATCTGACCAAATAAAGACCAACTAGTTGAGGTATCCAAAACAGTTAAACCAGTAACAGTCGATGCAGACGTCGCCGTAAATAAAGAATCAATAAATGAGATAGGTTCATTATGAGAAAAAGGCAGGAAAAGTAAGATTGCTCCAAATAATATTAAAGCCAAGAATCCATAAACCACTATTAGAGGAGATGAAGCACCTCTCTCTGAAGCACTTCTAACTTCACTTTTTATTTTAATGGGCTTTAGATTAGTATCTCTTGGCCTAATACTTGATGATTTTGATGATTTTGAAGGCATAATAACATTATATGATTTTCCTTAAATATTCGTAATTCTCTATGGTAAAATATAGCAGTGAATAAGATAGAAAAAAGTTTATTGCCTATAACTCTACTATTTTTATTAGTATTTTCATGTAGTTCTAATATAGACAAAGAGGTGCCCACAACTACTCCAGAACCTGAGATATACCTTCCAAGTTTAAGCAAAACTATTGAATATGTTTCTCCTTCTGTAGTAGCTATAAATATTTCAACAGTAGCGTTGGATAGATTTTTTATACCAAGGATCAGGTCTGCTGATGGAAGTGGTGTGATAATTTCTGAAGATGGATACATTGTTACCAATGATCATGTAATAAAAGATGCTAGAGAAATTTCAGTTATTTTGAATGATGAGTCAGTATATCAAGGTAAAATTATCGGAAGAGTTCCTTATAGTGATATTGCTCTAATAAAAATAGATACCGAACAAGAATTAGTACCTATAGAATTTAGTAGTTCTAAAGAATTAAAGGTTGGTGACTGGGTTATTGCTTTAGGCAATGCTTTCGGATTGGCTGGAACACCTACTGTTACAGCCGGAATCGTTAGTGCTAAAGAAAGGGTAATAGAAACTGAAGATGACAGAACATTAACAGATATGATTCAAACTGATGCTGCAATTAATGAAGGGAATTCGGGCGGACCTCTTGTTAATCTTTCAGGAAAATTAGTAGGACTAAATAGTACCATTATGAGAGGTGCTGAAGGGATAGGTTTTGCCATAAGTTCTGACCTTGTACTTAGATACATAAACGATTTATTAGAATTTGGAGAAGTTCAAATTCCTAGAGATGGAATAGAGGGCAGGACTTTGGATCCTAATTTTATTAATACTTTGTGTGAAGTTGGATACAATTTATGTGAACTAGATGAAAATTTCAAAGGAGTGGCAATTCTAGAAATAGCCACAGATAGTCCAGCAGTTAAATCAGGATTATTGCCTGGAGATATAATTATCTCAATAGAAAACAAGCCTGTTAGAAGTTATGGAGAGTACATAAGTTGGACTTACAACTTTAGGCCTGGAGATACTATCAGATTAAATATAATCAGAGGTCAAGAGGAAATAGAAGTTTCACTAGTGTTAGATAAAAACTAATTTAACTTAATTATTTTGAAGCAAGACATGATTCCATTAAGTTTTTCTTCAAAATCAAATTCATTGTCTTTGCCATCGAATATTACTTCTTTAGCAAGAATCTGATTTTTAAAAAACTCTAAGTTCTGATTTACAGAATCAATTAGATCTTTATCTCCAGATATATTAATTCTAATAAAATCAGACACATCAAGCCCTTTTTCTCTTCTAGTGTTTTGCACAGCCCTTATTAAATCTCTAGTTATACCTTCTTTTCTCAAAACTTCATCGATTGAAAGATCAAGTTCAATTATAAAATTAGTCCCTTCTATTAGCTGAGAACTAGGGTCATCATTAATCATTGTTTCGATATCATATTCCCCTTCTTCAAGTTCAAAATCACCAACAATCACAACTCCGTTTTCTTCCTTCCACTTTCCTGCTTTTGCCAACTGGATACATTCTTGAACTTTCTTGCCAATCCGAGGACCAAGCATCCTTGGATTTATCTTCAATTGAACAGAATTCTCACTATTTTTTATTTTCTCAATATTTATGTTTTTTATATTTACTTCTTCCTTTATTAACTCAAAATAATTCTCTATCCATTCACCTTCATCCGATTGAATTTTAAGCATATTTAAAGGTTGTCTAACTCTTATTTTATTTATCTTTCTTATGGATAATGAAGTAGAAACTACCTTTCGTATAATATCCATTTCTTCTATCAATTTATCGTTTGGTTCAATTCCTGAAACATCGGGCCAATCCTCCAAATGAACAGACTTACCATCATTTAAATTCATAAATAATTTCTCTGAAACAAGAGGAGATAGAGGAGCGATTATTTTCAATAATATATTTAATACTGTATATAATGTATCGTAAGCATCAGTCGCTGATGCAGTGTCTGCTTTGGCCCAGAATCTATTACGAGATCTTCTTATGTACCAATTATTTAATGTATCAATAAATTCAGAAATAACGCCACATGCCCCTGTAATATCATAGTTGCTTAAATAATCTTTTACATCCAAAGAAGCTCTTTTAGATTTAGATAAAATATATTTATCAATAGGTAAATTTGCCTTATAAATTATATTAGGCTTGTAATTTTCTAAATTACAATAAAGATTAAAAAAGTATACTGAATTCCACAGAGGAACTATCACTTGCCTCAAAGAAGAATCTATCCCAGAACCAGTGCTGTCCATCATTAAATTTTGCCCTCTAAGTATTGGGGATGAAACTAAAAACCATCTAAGAGCATCGGCTCCAAAATTTTTCCACACTGCTTCAGGCTCTGGATAATTATTTAATCTCTTAGATAATTTTAATCCTTTTTCATCAACAACTACTCCATGCCCAATTGCATTCAAAAAAGGAGGTTTATCAAATAATGCTGTTGATAAAACCATAAGTGTATAAAACCAGCCTCTGGTTTGAGCTATGTACTCAACAATAAAATCAGCAGGAAAATGAGACTCAAACCATTCTTTATTTTCAAAAGGGTAGTGAACTTGAGCAAAAGGCATTGATCCAGACTCGAACCAACAATCAAAAACCTCTTCGACTCGTCTCATAGTACTCTTTCCTGAGGGGTCATCAGGGTTTGGTCTAGTTAATTCATCAATATATGGTCTGTGCAAATTCTTTGGTCTTACTCCGAAATCTGACTCTATTTCATCAAGGCTCCCATAAACATCAATTCTTGGATAATTTGGATCATCACTTTTCCAAACAGGTATAGGAGTCCCCCAAAATCTATTTCTACTAATAGACCAATCTCTTGCGCCAGCAAGCCAGTTACCAAATGCTCCTTCCTTTATATGATCGGGTATCCAATTAATCTTTTGATTATTTTCTACCATATTGTCTCTGAATTTTGATACTTCTACATACCAAGAATTGAGAGTCTTATAAATCAAAGGTTCATCTGTTCTCCAACTATGAGGATAATTATGTTTATAATTTTCGTGCTTAACTAGATATCCCTCCAATTTTAATTTTTTTATAATTTTAGGATTAGAATCGAAAACTAGTTGCCCAGAATAGTCAGAAACTTCAGATGTAAATTGACCTCTAGAGTCAACTGGACAAACTGTTTTTATATTATTTTCTTCACAAATAGTTTGATCGTCTTCTCCAAACCCAGGAGCCATATGAACAATTCCAGTTCCTTCCTCTGTATTTACAAATTCTGCGGGAAGTATCCTAAATGCATTGGGTTGTTTTTCAAAATATTTAAATACAGGGCTATACTCTAAACCAACAAGATCAGATCCAACCATTTTCTTTTCAATTTTAAATTCAGTTAATTCATTTTCATATTTTGATAATGCAAATTCTCCTATTATTAAATTTTCAGATCCATTGCTAATAAGTAAATAATCTAATTCCTTATTTACAGCAACTGCCAAATTTGAAGGTAATGTCCAAGGGGTGGTAGTCCAAATCAAAATACTGGTATTAGGGTATTCTGATTTTTCAGATAAATTAAACTTAACAGTAACCGCAGGATCTTCCCTTTCTCTATATGAGTCATCAAGTCTTGTTTCAAAATTTGATATAGGAGTCTCAGCTTTCCAAGAGTAAGGCATCACCCTGTCTTTCTCATAGACCAAACCTTTTTTCCACAATTCTTTGAAGGCCCATATTACAGATTCCATATAAGATATATCCATAGTTTTATAGTCGTTATCAAAATCAACCCATCTTGCTTGTCTATTTACTGACTTTTCCCATTCTTGGGTATATTTCATAACCGATTTTTGGCAATGATCATTAAAGTTTCCTACTCCAAATTTAATTATTTCGGCTCTTCCAGAAACTCCTAATTCTTTCTCTGATTCCATTTCAGCCGGCAAGCCATGACAATCCCAGCCAAATCTGCGATCAACTTTGTTGCCAAGCATAGTTTGAAATCTAGGAATTATATCTTTAACAAATCCAGTCAACAAATGTCCGTAATGAGGCAATCCGTTAGCAAATGGGGGTCCGTCATAAAAAACAAACTCTGAAGATTGGCCTTTATTGAGTGTTTTATTAAAAGTTTCGTCCTTACCCCAAAATTTTAATATTTCTTCTTCAATTTCGGAAAAATTAGGTTTAGAATTTAAATCAGGAAATTGTTTATTATCCTTCATTATGATCCACCAGCTATAGAGGGAAGAAAATGTATTTCAGACACATCATCCAATTTATGAATTAAACCTAATCTTGTTGTTTTTCCATCAATTACTGCAGACATCCCTGGTTTCAATTTCCCTTCATCAACTAAATAATCTTTAACACCTGGATATGCATCTTCTATATGGTCAATAAGATTCCTAAGATTAGAACCATCAGCTTCTATCTCTGTAGGCACGCCAAGAGTTTCTCTTATCTTATAAGGAAGAAAGATTTTTATCATTAGAAAATTATTTTTTTCTTTTTAAAGCTTCTGTAATCTTAGAAGGTTTCATAGGAGTGCTAAGTAGCCTCAACCCTAAAGCATCATTGATTGCATTTCCAATAGCTGGAACTGGCGGAACAATAGGAGGTTCACCTACTCCTCTAACTCCATAAGGATGTTCCTCGCTTGGTACTTCAATCATAATAGTATCAATCATAGGAAGATCTAGTGCTATAGGCATTCTGTAATCCAAGTAACTTGAGTTAAGCATTACTCCATCTTCGTTCATAAAATATTCTTCATTCAAGGCCCATCCTATTCCTTGAGCAGCCCCTCCTTGCATCTGACCTTCAACATAAGAAGGGTGAATTGCTTTTCCAACATCTTGAATGGCAGTATAGTTTACGACATCTGTCTTCCCAGTTTCTTCATCAATTTCTAGGTCTGCAATATGAACTGCAAAACCACCTCCGGCTTCTTCTAAGTCAACTGATGCTGATGAAACTATAGGTCCTCCAGGAGGGTCATCAGCAATTTCCTTCAATGTCATTTTTAACTCTGAATCAGTTTTTGATTTCACAATTCCATCAGAATATTCTATATGATCTTTGCTAATATCCCATTTCAAAGCAGCTTTCTCAATAATCTCTTCTATTAATTTATGGGCAGCATTGTATGCAGCATATCCTGTTGCGTAAGTAGTACGGCTGCCTCCAGTAACATCAGTAATCCCAATGCTATCTGTATCTACAACAGAAGGTCTTACATCTTCCGCGGGAATTCCCAACACCTCAGCTGCCTGCATAGCAATCGAAGCTCTTGATCCTCCAATATCAGTTGATCCTTCAGTAAGTGCTACTTTGCCGTCAGGATTAAGTGAAAGATTTACGGAAGACTTGAATCCGATATTAAACCAATAGCCACTTGCTATACCTCTTCCTCTTTTCTTGCCCGGACTTGGGTTTGAATCTAGATTTGATTTCCAATGGTCAGAGTTTTTTGCAGCCTCTAAACACTCTTTTAATCCAATAGTTCTGTATTTAGGGCCTAAAGCTGTTCTTGTGCCCTTCTCTGCAACATTCTTGAGTCTAAAGTCAATAGGATCGTAACCTTTGATCTCACAAATTTCGTCAACAACTGTTTCAGTAGCAAATGCAACTTGAGGGGAGGCTGGCGCTCTATAAGGGGCAGAACTTGGCTTATTTACTAAAACATCATAAGCATCAATCTTCATAGAAGGAACATCATAGCAAGAAAACACACACTTAGCTGCCGCTTCAATGAATGCTTCAGGGTATGCACCTGCTTCAAGTCTTATATCAGCATATGCTGCTAAAATTTTTCCTTCTGAGTCAATTCCAATTTTTACTTTTACTTTACCGCCAGGGCCAGGGCCAGTGGCATCGAATACATCCGTCCTGCTCATCATTGCTTTAACAGGTCTTCTAGTCTTTTTTGAAAGCACAGCTGCTATTGGCTCCAAGTAAATAGGAATTTTTCCGCCAAAACCTCCTCCTATCTCCATAGGAGTCACTTTAACTCTAGATACATCTAATTCTAATACTTTAGATACACTATCTCTAACAGAAAATGATCCTTGGGTACTTGTCCAAACTTTAACTCTATCCTCCTCATCCCACACTGCTGTACCAGTATGAGGTTCTATATAACCCTGATGAACAGTCTGCATATCAACTTCTTTTTCCACTACTAAATCTGACTTCTTGAAGCCATCATCAATATCTCCAATCTCATGCCTTGCATGAGCAGCAATATTACTATTTTTTACTTTTTTTCCTAAATGATCTCCAGAGTAATCTTCGTGTAAAATTGGAGCATCTTTCGCCATTGCTTGGTCAACATTTATAACTGGTTTTAAAACTTCATAATCTACCTTAATTTTTTTTACTGCTTCAAATGCAGTATTTTGATCTTTTGCGGCAACACCTGCCACTACATGACCTTTATATAAAACTTTATCGAAGGCCATAACATTTTCACTTAGATGTTTTTCTGATCCCGATTCTTCTGAGTTTCCTCTAACTACATCACCCAACCTAGGTAAATCTTTTGAAGTCATAACTGCGAAAACTCCATCCATCTTCTCGGCTTCAGAAGTATCTATTGATTTAATTTTTGCATGTGCATAAGGACTTCTAAGAACTGCCCCTATTAACATTCCAGGAAGTTTAATATCTGCACCATACTGTGCTCTTCCAGTAACTTTGTCATAACCATCATGCCTTATAGGCCTTGTGCCAATTACTTTATAATTTTTATTCTCTGAAGTTGATACCATTTCTTACTCCTTTACTTTGATTTCTTTGAAGCTTTAGACACTGCTTTCACGATTTTGTCATAACCAGTACATCTGCATAAATTACCTGCCAGCCAGTGCCTTATTCTTTCTTCAGAGGGGTCAGGTTCATTATCTAGTAGGGCTTTGGCTGAAACAAGAAAACCTGGAGTACAGATCCCACACTGCAGAGCAGCTTCTTCTAGAAATGCCTGCTGAAGAGGATGAAGGCCATCAGGAGTTGCCATACCTTCAACTGTTTCAACATTTTTACCTTCTACCTCTACTCCTAAAACAAGACAAGAATCTACAATTCTTCCATCTAAGTTAACAGTACAGGCTCCACAGTTTCCGTCATTGCAACCTTCTTTGGTTCCTGTAATCCCAATCACTTCTCGTAGTGTTTCTAAAAGACTTACGTATGGGTCTACAAGTATATCCATCTCTTCCCCATTAATTGTTGTATTTACTGCAACCTTCTTTACTTTATTCTCAGCCATTTTATCCTCCTGCTCTTTCTAGTGCTTTTGATATTGTCCTTCTAGTAAGAACTTCAATTAAATCTTTTCTATGTTCAACTGTTCCTCTCATATCAGCAATAGGACTAGCAATGTCCTTAGCCTTTTCAGAAACTTTTTTTATATTTTCATCTGTTGGCTCTTTACCAACTAATAATTCAGAAGCTTCTTTTGCAAATATTGGAGTTGGTCCCACAGCAGCTAATGCAACCCTACAGGATGAAACTTTTCCATTACTTAATTCAAGAGATGATGCAACTGCTGCTACTGCTATATCCATCTCATTCCTAGGAATAAATCTTTCGTAAGAAGCAGAGAACTCACCTTTTTTTAATGGTATCTTCAAAGAAACTAAGAATTCTCCATTTTCTAATGCATTCTTACCTGGTCCTGTACACATATCTTCAACTGGAATCTCTCTTGTTCCATTAGGTCCAGCAATTTCGCAGGTAGTTTCATGAACAATTAAAGAGCAAATTGCATCAGCGCTTGGAGAGGCATTACATAAATTTCCTCCTAAGCTGGCTCTAGACTGAATCTGAATACCTCCAATTAAGAATGCTGAATCAACTATGCCTGGGAATAAATCGCAAACCTTAGAGTCTTCATATAGAACATGACAAGGAGTGGCTGCGCCAATAATCAAATGAGAATCAGTCCATTCTAATTTTGTAAGTTGAGGAATCTTTTTTACATCAACTATTGCATCAAGTTCAAACTTTTCTCCTCTAGCCTGAACAAGCACATCAGTTCCGCCGGCAAGACACCTAGCCCTATCACCGTATTTCTTCAGTATCTCAGTAGCCTCATTTATTGTCTCTGGAGCATAATAATTAAATGGATGCATATGTGACCTCCGTCAATTCAATTTAAATGGAAATTTCAATTAATTACCAATCATATAGTTATTATCCACGTAATGATGATTTGATCAAGACTTTTGGCTTTATTTTTCTAAAAGTGCCAATAACTTTTCACAGTTTTCTAAAGAGTCTTTTGGGTCAATACCATGACACAGGAGAATAAAGTTGCCTTGAATCACATAATTTTTATACTTAGAATTTAAGCAATGACCACCTACACCGGCTCCTCCACTAGTATCACCCCCCATACCTCTTTGGGAACCAGAACCAACACATTCTCGAACATCTTTCAAACCTTCAGTGAATACAGCTTCGTCTTTTTTAAGTTTTATCTCTTCTTCCGTTCCCGCCCTTTCTCTAACTAGAGTTTCACCATTAAGGGCATCATCATGAGAGTCAAAAAATCTAATTTCATAATCTACAGGCTCTTCAAATTTCCTGAATCCAAAGAAAACTTGTTTTGCATATGTTAATTGCTCAACAGAATATTCTTTTGATTTCTTAAACTTAACAGGAGATCCAGTAAAATCATCCAAACTATAAATTACGTCGCTAGTGACAATTTTTCCAACTCCTACAGGCGCATCATCGTTACCCGAAGAACATCCTATAATTAATATAAGGCTAAAAGTTATTAAAATTGTTTTATATATATTATTCATTTTTATTATTTCCTTATTCTACATTTTTTAAGAATTTTATTTATTTGAACCAAAACGATTTTCTTCTTGGTTGCCTTCTTGAACTAAAAACATAAATATTGGAAAGCAATACCACAATGCGGTTGCAACTATACCAAACACATATGTCAAAATTAGAAAAATTTGGAAAATATCCATCTGCACAGAAGTTTGATTACCTGGAGAAATCAAAGATAGCAAGAAAATTGACATGTATGCTATTAAAACAAAAGGGGCAAACCCAATAAGCCATAAAGCGCTCTTATTCACATCATGCAATCTCCTTACAGTGACAGCCATAGAGGGAATTAAAAGTATTAAGATATAAATAATAAAAAATATTACTAACGGTTTTGCTCTAAGAGACATGATTAACAAAATTAAAGACGTTAATTGTGTAAAAAGCCAAAAACTCCAATACTCTTTCCTGGAAGCTCTGCCTGAAAAATCAAAAGTTTTTTCAAATAAGACTATTCTTATTTGTTTGAAAAAATCATTCAACTTCAGTGCCTTGGATCAAAGAAAGGAGGTCAACACAATGAATTCTAGATTCAGTTTCATTTTCACCTTGGCATAATGCAATCATATTCCCTATAACAAAAAATTCATTGTATTTTGGCGAAGAACAACTTCCAACTGCATGGTCTCCGGCTGCACCTACTCCACCACCACTAACTCCTCCTCCTGCTCCACCACACTGCCTAGCATCCTTCAAGCCTTCAGCCCACGTTGCTTCATCTTTCTTTAATTTAGCATATGGCCCAACTCTTTCTTTAGCTATGTCTAACCCAGGCGACATAGCTAAATCATGATTAGGATAAAATCTTATCTCGTATTCAATTGCTTCTTTTGCCCCAGGTTTCTTGTAAAAAACAAAGTATGCGCTTTCTGCATCTTGCAGATCCTTAACCTTGTAAGTTTTCCCCTTTTTTACGCCTAAACTTTTCAAATCCTCTAACGTATAAACCTTTTCTGATGGATTAATTTGTGTAAAAGCTACGTCCGAACTGTCTTCTCCGCCACAGGCAAATAGTCCTAGCGTCAGGACAAATAATATAGATGTGATTGTAATTCTCATAAATATCCCCCAAAATAAAAATTAATTAATATTTTATCACTCATAATTTATTTAATAAAAATGACAAATAAATCAAAAATAAAAATTGCTGCACAAGTAAGTCCTAACCCCAGTGAAGAAGACATTGCATTTATAAAAGAATTAGGGCTTGATTATGTGACTCTTTTTGCAGGGAGAGGAGAAGCAAGTTACGACTTTTTTATGAAGCAAAGAGAGATATTTGAGCCTCATGACTTAAAAATATATGGATTTGGGAATTCAAGTATACATAATCATGATTCTTTAGTTTTAAATTTAAATGATAGGGATCAGGTAATAGAAGATTATAAACAATATATTAGAGATTTGAGTAAAGCAGGAATTTTTTATTCTACTTACGCACACATGGCCAGTGGAGTTTGGAGTACTGCAAAGGAGCCAACAAGAGGAGGAGCCCTTGGAAGATCATTTAATGTAAATGCTGAAACTTTTTATCTTAACGACCGAAAAGGACCAAGAACTATCTCAAAAGGAGAACTAACTCATTCAAGAGAATATTTTGAGGAGGAGTTATGGGAAAATTTTGAATATTACATCAAGGCTGTTAAGCCAACTATTGAAGAGTCAGGAGTAAAAATAGGGATTCATCCTGATGATCCTCCTGGGTTAAAGTTAGGCGGAGTTCCTCGTTGCATATTTAGCACATTTAGTGGATATCAAAGAGCTTTAGAAATTGCAGATAGTCCTAATATAGGAATTTGCTTATGCGCAGGAACTTGGCTTGAAGGCGGAGATACGACAGAAAAAAATGTAACTGAAATGGCAAAATATTTTGGAGATCAAAATAAATTATTCAAGATTCATTTTAGGAATGTTGATAAACCGCTTCCTCATTTTAAAGAAACCTTCTTAGACGATGGTTATATGGATATGTATAAGATTATAAAAGTACTAAAAGAAGTTGATTTTGATGGAATAATCATACCTGATCATAATCCAACAATGGGATCACTTGCAGACCGAAACTCAACAGATCCTCATTGGCATCACAAAGAAGAAAAGTATGGTGTGGCAAATAGAATTCCAACTGCATTTGCAATAGGGTATATGAAGGCTTTAGTTGAAAGAGTCGAAGAAGAAGAATAAATATGACTGTCAATATAGACGAATTTATTAAGGATGGTACCAGTGCAAGAATTGGTATTAATGAATGGTCCAAGTATAAAAAAAAATTACAAGAAAATTTAACTAAAACAGTAATAATAACTAGTAAAAGTTGTAAAAAATATTTATCAGATATCGATTCAGAAAAGGTATTAGAAGTAAGGGGAGAGCCTACTTTCCAATCTGTAGATAAATCATTAGAAGAGATTTATCCAATATATAAGAAAGCAAACCAAGAGAAAGATCAAATGATATTAATTGCCTTAGGAGGAGGAAGTGTTATAGACACTGCAAAAATCCTCTCTCTAATGTTAAGCAATAACATAAAAACTTCAATGGATGCCTTAAAAAAATCTAACGATTCTAAATTAAATGAAAAAGTTAAGATAATTTGTGTACCTTCAACAGCTGGAACTGG
This sequence comes from SAR202 cluster bacterium, assembly GCA_009392285.1. Lineage (GTDB taxonomy): Bacteria > Chloroflexota > Dehalococcoidia > Lucifugimonadales > Lucifugimonadaceae. Next base: position 145,738 of record VFGU01000012.1, on the reverse strand, counting down.
CGCAGAGACAACTCAATTCTCGACAATTTGGGATAAAGGAGAAGGATTAAAATATTCAATAGTATCTAATAAATTAAATAGGGTAATTATCTTAGATTCAGAGGTGTCTTTAACACTACCAAATGAAATAAGAATATCAACAAGCATTGATGCATTATGCCAATTATTGGAATCTACATGGAGCAAAAAGGCAGATAAATTTTCTATTAAATCTGCAAAACTAGGCTACCAAATCTTAAAAAATAATATAACCAATGCTATTAATAATCCTAAAAATAAAGATTCAAAATTATCTATGTTGATATCTAGTTATTTAAGCGGAATGTCGATATCTAAAGCCAACACTACCCTATGCCATTCAATTTCATACCCCCTAACTGCATTGTTAGGAATGCCTCATGGATTAGCGTGCGGATTAACTTTAATTGAGACTATAAGATTTAATTCGATAGAAGAAGATAAGTTCTTAACAAACACTTTACAGGCAACAAATCATGGTGATTCAGAAGAATTAATTAATGAAATTGAAGATATACTCGGAAGAATAAATTTTGGAAAACAATTACAAATTTATAAAAAAGATTTGGAGCAAAATCTAGACAGAATTTTGCCTTTAACTACTAACACTTCAAGAGCAAATAATAATCCAGTAAAAGCTGAAATCGAAGATATAAAAAATATAATAAAAAGATCTATAAATGGAATAAGTAATTCTTAAGTTAACTTGGCTTTCTATTTTTATCTTTTATGTTTAAATGTGTGTATAATTTCTCTTAGAATTTTAACCAAAATATTATTAGTTTTTATTTTATATGACTTTTGAATCAAAGAAGTTGCCTGGAGACAGGATTTCTTCCCTTAAAAAAATTTTAGATAAAAAAGGAAATGCAATTGGGCTAGAAGCTCATAGCGGTCTTAGTGGAATAGTTGTTGAAAAATCTGCATTTGATTTTGTATGGGAAAGTAGTCTTACTGACTCCGCAAGCAAGGGATTGCCAGATGCATCAATTGTTAGTAATGAAAGCAGACTTCATACTATCGAGGAAATATTAAATGTAACCACCAAACCAATGATAGTTGATGGAGATACTGGCGGAGATGAAGATAATTTTAGATTTCTAGTAAAAAGATTAGAGAATCAAGGCGTTTCAGCGGTAATTGTAGAAGATAAAATATTCCCTAAAAGAAATAGTTTTGGTGGAACAGTTGGAGCAGGCATGGAAGACCCTGACATTTTCTCTAAAAAATTATCGGTTGGAATGGAGACAAAGTCTACCTCTGATTTCTTGATAATTGCTAGACTCGAGAGCCTAATTGCGGGTTTAGGCATGAAAGAAACTATGTCTAGGGCAGAAAAGTATATTGATTCTGGGGTGGATGGGATCATGATTCACTCAAAATTAAAAACTCCTGATGAAATAATAGAGTTCATTCCTAAATATGAACAATTGTGTTCAAAAATTGGAAGAAGACCATACTTAATAGCCGTTCCTACGACTTATAATTCAATTTCTGATAAAGAGTTAATAGATCTTGGGGTAGATATAATAATTCACGCAAATCATTTGAGTAGAGCATCATTTCAATCTATGCTTGATACTGCCAACCTAATCTCTGAATCTGGAAGAAGTTTGGAATCAGACGAGAATATCGCTACAGTTAAAGAACTTTTTGCTGCAGTTGGTTATGACAAGATACTCGAGAGGGATTCGGAAAAAACAACCAATATATCTGCAATAATTGCATCTGCAGGAAATCAGTCAGATGATGAAAAGCCAAGGTCACTCGTAAGTATTTCTGGAAAACCTCTTGCACATCATCAAATTGAAACTTTAAGAAAAGTTGGAATAGAAGATATTGTTATCATTGTTAACGATTTAGATAAATTCAAAGATATTGAAAATTCTGGTGCTAAACTTATCGAGTCTAATTTTCCAGAAGAGAAGAAATTGCTTCATTCAATTATGTCAGCTGATAAATATTTAAGCGAACATACTCTAATAACATATGGGGACATATTGTTTAATGAAAAAATTGTTTCAAGCCTAATTTCTAGTAATGAAGATATAGTAATTGCTGTAGATTCTTCTTATAGATATCACAAACATAATGTTGATAAAAAATTAGAATTAGTTTCATATTCTGAAAAAAAATCTCCAAACAATAGGCGTCAATTAAGAATGTCAGAATTGTATGAAGTTTCAAAACTTGGAAAAAATCTTGATTTAGAATCTGCAGAAGCAGAGTTTATTGGTGTAGCTTATTTTTCACCAAAAGGAATAAAAGATTTAAAGGAATCTTTTTCAAAAATGAACAAGATGGGGACTTCAGAAGGCTTATTAATAGATATATTAAATTTCATGATAAAAGAAGGAATAAAAATAAATTCTATGGAGTTTGATGGCGGATGGATTGAGTTGCATACTAAAGACGATTTCAAAATGGCAGAAGAGGAACTAAACCTTGAGTATTAGTGCTGATAACTTTATTACATCATTAAAAAATCACTCATTTTATAATGTAGCAGGGGTGCCCGATTCAACTTTCGGCGGACTATTTAATAAAGTTGATAGAGATTCTGAAATAAATTATTTCCGAGCAAATAGAGAAGATACTGCACTTGGTATAGCATCAGGAATTTCTATATCAAATAAAAATTGTTGTGTATTAATGCAGAATTCTGGGATTGGAAACATCATCAATCCTCTAACATCTTTTAATCTTCTTTATAATATTCCGGTGTTGCTGATAATCGGATGGCGAGGATATGGAGGAAAGCCAAATGATGCTCCAGAACATTGGATAATGGGAGAAAAAACTGAAGAATATTTTAAAATGCTCGATATTCCTATTTGCACATTTGAAAATTCTGAAGAAGACCCTGAAAAGATAAGTGAAAAGTTAAATTCTGAACTAAATTCATACGACAAATCACCAAATACTAAAGCTCTAATTTTTAAATCAGGAGTAATTGTTTGATGATCACTAGGAATGAAGTCATAAAATTAATAATGAACAAATTAAAAGATGAAGATCTTGTGATTTCTACTACAGGGATGATATCTAGAGAAATCTTTTCATGCAAAGACAAGAATAGTAATTTTTATATGATCGGTTCTATGGGGCTTGCAAATTCTTTCGCCACTGGAGTAGCAATCTCTAACCCTAAAAAGAATGTGGTAATTTTCGATGGCGATGGCAGTTTATTAATGAATTTAGGTTCTGTTGCATGTACTGGATATTATGCTCCAAAAAATCTAACTCATATTATACTTGATAATTATTCTTATCAATCAACAGGAGACCAGCCTTCGATATCCAAGTCCATAGATATTTGCGGAATAGCGACTGCTTCAGGATACCAAATGGTTAAAGATTTTCCTGAATTTAAAGAGGAAGATTTAGATGTAATAAATATTTCAACTAATAGTCTTTCTATGTATAGGATTCATGTGTCTACTGAAGACACTCATAACATTCCAAGAGTTAGCCACTTGCCACATGAAATTACAAATAATTTTAAATCCAAAATATTATGAAAAATGAATTTTTAAAAAATAATAATAGGCCATTTGCTTTTGTAACCATGTGCGCAGACCCAATACATCATGGACATATAAATATACTACATGAGGCAAAAAAATATGGATCTGTAATTGTAGGATTAATGACAGACGATGCTATGAAAAGTTATAAAGGAGAGCCACTGTCATCATTTAAAGAAAGATCAAAAGTTTTATCTGAATTAAGATCAGTATCTGGAATTATTCCAGTTGAAAGTATTGATTTTGTACCCTATCTAAAAGAATACAAGTTTGAGTACTTTCTGCACGGAGATGATTGGAAGCAAGGGGTGCAAAAAGAATCTAGACAAAACGCCATATCGGCTATGTCAGAATGGGGAGGAAAAGTTATTGATGTTCCCTACACTGAAGGGATTTCATCTTCAGATTTGAAGAAAGGGATTAATTAGAGTGGTGGGCGATGAGGGACTCGAACCCCCGACCCTCTCGGTGTAAACGAGATGCTCTACCAACTGAGCTAATCGCCCTTAATTTGCAAACTCTAATTATAACTATTGTTAAAAATATTACTATAGCAAGTTAACTAATTAATATATTCCTCGATCTGTTCAAGTGAAGCATAACCTTGAAATTTAGCAATGATCATACCTGATTTTGATACTACATATAACCACTGACCTTCATCGACGCCCCATTCTCTAATAACTGGATTAATCTTTTTCTTATCAAAATCATTTTTCAACTCAACAGGATTCAAATAAGTTTCAATATGAACTATCGGCAAAGATCTATATTTATCACCTAACTCATAGAGAGTATCTATTTGAGGTCCACAAGTAGGATCTATACAAAAAGCTGGGCTCATGAAAGATACAATGAATAACTCATTCACTTTTAAAAGTTCACTAACTTTGTTCTTATAAAATGAATCATTTAGCGGAGTCCCAGTTGAAAGATTTTCGATAGATGTATCATCAATAGTTAGGTTATTTGATGCCGGCGCTCTATCACCTACTCTTAGGGATTCAGAAATCTCTTTCACAGAAAAACTTGCATCTCCATCACCCAAACTGATTTTCCATTCTCCGCTTTTTTCAAACTCAATTATTTCAGTATATAAACCGTTATTTAATCCTGCATCGTAATAGTCTGGGAAGGGAACAAATATTAGTTCTTTCTTAAATTTTGGGTACCCTCCTGCTCCGCTAAATGAAACTTCTAGAGACTCTTCATTTACTAATCCATTAGTATCTGCAAAAGCAACAGAAAACCTATTTGTACCTAACTGAAGATCTTCTGTCGCTATAAAAATCTGTACATTTTCATGGGTTGAGCATGAGAATAAAAATAATGAAACGAATGATATTAATAATATATATATTTTCATTAAAATCCTTCCTCATAAGAACCAAATGTGAAAGCAAAAACAGATATTCCTTTATCTTGTGGAAGTAAAGTGATCACTTTCTCGGTATATTCTGGAAGAATTAGAAGGGAGTACATTTTGGGCTCGTTAATATTTATATAACTCCTTCCTTTGTTATCAAAATTAATATCCAAACCAGCTTCATTCTCTTCCAAAAATTTTCCATCTAATTTAACAAAAAGTTTAGATTCATTGTCGCTTGAGAAAACACCATTAACACTCTTAGATCTAAATTTAAAAGATAAATATTCGTTTTCAGAAGGAGAATTACTTCCAGAAATTACACTCTCAAAATCATTATTCCAATTTCCACTTAAATAAAATTTATTATGAGAATATTCATAGTCATCAATATAGTTATGGGGGCTTCCTATGTTGTCATAATAATCAATATTTCCACAATAAACACCTCCGTAAGAAAGATTTCTCTCACTTCCCATATATAACTCTCTAGTCATTCTATAAAATGGCCTCTCACCATCTGCGTTCTTATCATTCATTCCAGAATTTTCAGCATAAAAGCCACCGAAAACAGATTCGTCTATTTCTTGGTTCTCAATCTTTCCTAATTCCTTATTTGATAGATCTTTATTTTTTTCTTCTAAAAGTTTTCGGATTTCTTTTTCAGCTTCAATATACCCACCCTCTCCAAAATGAGCGTACACAACCTGGCCTTCAGAATTAAATAAATATTTTGCTGGCCAATATCTGTTATTGAACTCGTTCCAAATGTCAAAATCATTATCTAGAACTATTGGATAATCTAAATTATTTTCTTCAACTGATTTTTTTATATTCTTGATTTTTTTCTCAAACTCAAACTCAGGAGTGTGAACGCCAATTATTACTAAGCCATCATCCTTGTACTTACTATTCCACTCATTAATAAAAGGAAAGGTTCTTATGCAATTAACACATGTATAAGTCCAAAAATCTACCAAAACAATCTTGCCTTCGCCCACTTGGCCACCAATAGAAATTGGGTCAGAATTAATCCATTCTGTGTTTTCATAGTTTGGAATCTCATGTTGAGGAGTAATGTATATTTCAGGCTCAGACTTAATATCTTCCGAGCAAGAAAATAAAATTGCTGCCAAAATTAATATGGATAAATATTTTTTAAGCAATTTCCAATCCAGCATATTGTTTTATCCATTCCAAGCCTTCCTCGGTAGTTTTTTCAGGCTTGTATTCAGCACCAATAAACCCTTCATAGCCCAAATCATCAATGAAATTAAATATATTTGAATAACCAATTTCTCCCTTTCCTGGCTCCAGTCTTCCTGGAACATCTGCGATTTGAAAGTGACCAATAATATCTATATGCTTCTTGATATTATTCATGATATTGCCTTCCATTAACTGCATATGATAAACGTCGTATTGGAGTCCAAAATTATCATCAGAAACATCTGAGACAACTTTTGCACCATCAGTAGAATTTGATATAAAAAAGCCTGGCTGATCAAAAGTATTTATTGGCTCAATAAGCAACTTGGTGCCAGATTCTTTAAACAAAGGTGCGGCATATGAAAGATTTTCTATAAGAGTTTGATATTGCACTGACCTTTCCAAATCATCAATCGAGGGGCCAGGGGTACAGTTAATTACCTTTACACCCAACTCAGCACAGTACATTAAAGAATTATCAACACTTAATTTAAATTTATCTATTCCTCTAGGGTCAATAGCCAGATTCATTTTGCCTGTTTCATTATTATTTACATCAATATTAATAAGGACCTGAAGCATATCTAAGTCAGTAATTAAAGATGATAATAAATTTAAATCTAAAGAATATGGATGTTGCAATTCAACAAATTTAAAACCTAATTCATGAGACTTCTTATATCTGTCTAGAATTTCATATTCGTTAAATAAAAACTGCAAATTTAAATCTATTTTAGCCATAATCTAATTGTACTTCATTATTTAGATATTTTGACAAAAAAAGAAGGCATTCACTAATGAATGCCTTCTAAAATCTAAGTTAATTTTAATAAACTTATTCTGATGACCTTAAATTAGCGACACCAGTTAAAACTAAAACAAGAACCAAGCCAAGCCATACTATTATCCCAATAACGCTAGTACCTAAGTCTACACCTGCTAACGTTGAGATAATCATTACTAGAGTTAGTAATCCTAGTAAGTAACCCAATACTTTTTGAAACATATCACTTGCTTGAGCAATCATAGGTAAGCTTAAACAAAGGTATGTAAGCCCAAAGAGCATTCCAAAAGAAGCTCCACTGTAATATGACACTTGAGCCCCCACCATTGCACTAGCCGCATCACCTGCAGATCCAGCTGCAAGAGCTGAAAGACCTAAGTCATTTGAACCCATAATAGCAGCACCAAGCACTATCCCGAGAATAGCTGCAATATTTCCGAATGCAGCTCCAGAGTCTCCTTCACCAAGTTGGCGTGCAAACATTACTGTTCCTACTATTTGAGTAAGAAAAAACACCCCACCTAATAAGCCCAATAATGCTCCTACATCTCCTGCCTCGCCCATCATCCCCAAAAATTCTTGTGGACTAGTGTAATCTCCAACTATCACTGGCTCTAATCCTACCCAAATTACTAAAGTCAGAATAGCGCCCAAAATCAGTAACCAGCTAGATAGAGTTTTATTACTTATATTCATAAATTTCCTCCCGATAAATTTATTAACTTTTAATTAACCATGAAGCATTATTAATTAATTTGCAAATTAAAACCTATCTTGGTCTTATCTAATTTACTCCATTATTAAAATATTTTGATAAAAAAAGGGAGGCATTAAACAATGCCTCCCTAAAATTTATTTATATTTTTTTAGTCGCCCCTATAGTTCAGTACACCTACTGCAACAAATACAAGAGATGCGCCAAGCCAAATTATTATTTCTACTATTTCACCAAGTGATACACCAAGGAGTTCAGTAATAAAAAGTAATATCATCAATAAGGCGAAAGTAAAGCCTAGATACTTTTTAATACTTGTAGATGCTTGACCAATCATAGGTATGGTTACTAGACCATTAGCCAATGAAAAGATAATGCCAAATGTTGCTCCAGATCCAAGCGACACTTGAGCTAGTGCCATTGCCTCAGCAGTTAATCCCTTATCGCCAAGCGCTAATGCTGAAAGACCTAAGTCTGTCCCCCAAGTTATCATTGCCAATAGAACTATCCCTAAAATTGCAGATAAATTAGCAAACGCTGCACCTGCAGATCCTTCTACTGAAAGTTGTCTTGCAAAAAGAACTAGACCAATTATTTGAGCTCCAAAAAATAGTAATCCAAATAGTTCAAGAAATCCTGCAATACTGCCAGCACTACTTGCATTTTGCAAAAATAATCCTGCATTTGATACTCCATCAACATCATTTGAACCAACAATAGCTTCAGTCAAAATCCCCCATATTGTAAACACTCCAATAGGGCCAGCTATCATCAGGATACTCGTTAATTTTCTTGTACTTATATTCATAAATTCCCTCCCGATCGATTTATATAATATGAGTTAACCCTAGATATTTACTCGATTATTTGCAAATAATGTGGCGCGCTTGAGTGGAATCGAACCACCAACCTCAGCCTTCGCAGGGCTGCGCTCTATCCTTTGAGCTACAAGCGCATTGAAACATAAAATCTTAATTTGTAGAATTGAATTATGTTAAGAATATATATTACAACTTTGATAATAACTTTGATTTTAATTTCATGCTCATCCGCAGAAGGTGAATCTAATTCTGAAAGTCTAGATGTTGTAACTAATTCAGAAAAAATATTTTCGATGGAAGATTTTTATTCAGTAGGTTTTAAAGATAATAGAAGTTATGATGTTTCAGAACTACCGGGAGCATCAGATGCTGTTTTTGGGTTTTGGGGCAAGACTAAGAGTGAATCGAAGACTTACGAAATTAGGATCTATAAATCTCACGAAGATGCTGTTTCTTTAGGAGAAAGTTTTGCTAAAGAAGTTACAGGAAATGATGCAATAATAAAGAGTTCGGCTTCATCATGGAAGGAAGGCATTAAAGATAGAAGAAAGATTGGTGGGCCTGGAAGTAGTGGAGGAGGGAGAAGCGGAACCTTTCCTAGATATGGAAATTATGCAATATATGGAAATGTAGTAATGCTTTGCGAGGGCACTGAAGAAATAGCCTTGGAAATATGCTGGAACTTAATAGAAGAAATATCTAATTAATTTTCATTTGGATTAAATAAATTTCCTATAAACGATCCAATAATCGCTCCAATAATTGGGCCAACAAAGTAGATCCATATATCTTTGTATTCTCCAAAAGCGACTGCAGGTCCTAAAGATCTAGCAGGATTCAAACTTCCTCCTGTAAAAGGTAGTGATGCAATTATACCCAAACATACAGTTACACCAATTGCTAATGCTGTCATAAAATGTGATTCATTATCTATTGTAGAAAAAATTACGGCTGTAAGAAAAGCAGTGCAAATTATTTCTAATGACAATCCTGCTATAACAGATGTTGTAAATAATTCAGAAGATAAAGAATGGACACCTACTGGTGAATTAAATATTAAACCCCAAACAATTCCGCCTAAAATTCCGCCTATAAATTGAGCAACTAAATAAAATAATACCTTTTTAGATGAAATTTTTTTATGTACCCACATTGAAATTGTCACTGCAGGATTAATATGGGCTCCAGATATTCTAGAAAAGCTAGCAATAGCAACAAAGATATAAAATCCATGAGCAAAAGCAATAATGAAAGTATTTAGTATATTAAATCCTGAATCAATTCCACCTAGAAAATAAAAACTACCTAGAGCAACTGCACCTAAGCCAAAAAAAACTAAGCCAAAAACTGCTACCATCTCAACAATGCTGTCTCTAAGGTCAATATTGTTGTTTAAAAATTTAGACATTTAATTTACCCCCATAAACTCGTCTCCTTTAATCTTAACGGAGACTATAAACTATGAGAAGGAGAAAAACTATGGAAGTAGTTGTGAGATTTTTTCTAATTCTTTTTCGTAGTTAGCATCTCCTATTGGAACGTATCCTACTTCATCAACATACTGAGTTCCGTCTGTAAGAAAGAACTCAATGAAAGCTGCAATTTCTGGTCTAGAACTATATTCATCATTATTTACGTAGATAAATACTGGTCTAGCTAAAGGAGAATAAGAACCATTTGCAATTGTATCAATACTTGGCTCAATGCATCCTTCTCCTCCATCAATTTTAACTACTTTAAGTTTGTCTTTGTTTTCAATGTAGTAAGCATACCCAAAGTAACCAAGAGAGTTTTTATCTCCGGATACACCCATTACCAATACATTATCGTCTTCACTTGCAACATAATCAGCTCTGCTTACACCTTCATCTCCATTGATTTCATCAGTAAAGTAGTCGAATGTTCCTGAGTCAGTACCTGGCCCATAAAGACTTAACTTAGCATCTGGAAATGAAGGGTCTATTTCATTCCAGTTTTCAGCTGGATTCTCTGGATTCCAAATTTTATTTAATTGCTCAACAGTTAAGCATTCCGCCCAATCATTATCAAGATTAACAATTACTGAGATCCCATCATAAGCAACTATAAGTTCTGTGTAAGAGATACCATTATCTTTAGCAGTGGCAACTTCTTCATCTTTGATTGGCCTTGAGGCATTTGAAATTGCAGTGTCCCCCACTGTAAATCTCTTAAATCCTCCTCCAGTTCCAGAAACCCCTACAGGAATTCTGACATCAGGGTTTATAGCGATATATTCTTCAGCAACAGCCTGCGTGATTGGAAATACAGTTGATGACCCATCAATCTCTATTGTTGATGATGTGGAAACAGCCCCTCCTGAGTTATCTTCGCTAGAACATCCAGCAATACTAATTAAACTTAATATAGATAAGGTAGCCACTAGTCTAAAAAATTTGCGCCCAAAAAAATGTTTTGATATCATTCGGCCTTACTCCAATATATCGTTTTCGATGTCTGAAAATTATGTAATTAAAAACATTTTTCACCAGACATCGATTACGATCTCACAACCCACATTCCTAGTCAATCCATTTTGGTTAAATTTGTGTTAAGAAAAAATTAAATCGTAAAAACAGTTTAGATATGAATGATACTGAGATTAATAAATTCTAGGTTCCAACTACTGCCCAAACATTGCCGTCAGGAAGTTTTAGCGAAATTCCCTGCTTTCCATCTAGAGAGGATATCTTAAAATCTTTTACATCAATTCCATGCTCTTTTCCATGCGCCACACAACTCTTCCAATCTGTATCATGGACCAACTTTATGTCTTTACATAAAAAACAAATAACTTTACTTATCTTAGTCATATTGAGTATTAATTATAGGGATTTTTATGAACAGATTAAACAAATCTCAGTGCAAATTTATGTTATTTTTTATACGATCTGATAATTTAATAAGGTGAAATTACTTTTAAATATATTAAAGACGTCCAGATTAAAGCAACAAACTAAGAATTTATTAATTCTAGTGCCAATTTTCCTATCCTTAAATTATTGGTGGAGTGAAACGGCAAATATAAAAACAATATTATTGTTCAAATCATTTATAGGAATTATAAGTTTTGCTTTTTCATCTTGGTTTATATACATAATTAATGATTTTATTGATAGAGAAAAGGATACTAGTCATCCTGAAAAAGCACTCAGACCAATTGTTGCAGGAAGTATTTCTAATAAAACAGTCGCTGCCCTTTGTTTAATATTATTGAGTTCCTCATTAGCCTTAGGAATACAATTGAATATGAATTTTTTTCTATGCATTCTTTCATACAATTTTTTAATGATCTTTTATTGCATATTGTTAAAAAAACTTTTTTTAGTCGATGTCTTGGCGGTGTCTATAGGTTATATGCTTCGGGCATTATGCGGAGTAACAATAATTACTAGTTCTGAATTCTATAATTCCGAGATTAGTATTCCCGTTTGGCTATTGCTTTGCACAGGCTTTGGGGCACTTTTTGTTTTGCTCATAAAAAGATTTTCAGAAGCAAACTCAAGTTATATTAAAAGAGATGTAATTGAAAAATATAGTCTTAAGAAATTAAATCTATTAATTAATGCCTCTGAAATTTTAACTTACCTATCATATTTGTTTTACTGTTTATCTTTTAGTCTTTTTCCATCACTTAATACGAATACGCCCTCTGACTATTCATTATTAATTACTTTGCCATTCGTTATTTTTGGAATGAGATATTACAAGTATCTAACATTAAAAAATAATCAAGGTGATCAGCCTGAAATTATAATTTTTAGGTACAAATTATTAATTTTAAATTTTGTAGCATGGGTTGCTATATCTTCTTTAATAATTTTTTACAGAATATAAGTTGATTAGTTATCTCTATTTGTTAATATTCAACTGATATGCCTATTCACAAAGCTACCAGAAATATTTTTTTTATAAGACACGGAGAGTCAGAATCTAACGTCTTGGATTTAGCGGCTGGATATAATTATGATGCGCCCTTAACTGAAAAAGGAAGATTGCAAGCAAAATGCTTAGGTGAAAGATTCAAAAGGGAAGGAATAAGTATTGATTTATTATTTACCTCTAAATTATCTAGAGCGATGGAAACAGCCAAAATTTTATTGCTGTCATCAGGTCATAAATCAGTTCCTACTAAAAGATCTGTCAAATTAAACGAATTACAAATTCCCAAATGGCGCGGTAAAGAAAAATCAGAGATGATGACTCCTGATGTAGAGGCCTCATGGGGTAAAAATGGTAAATATTATACCCCGGCAGATGGTGAGTCTGAATATGAAATGCAGAGAAGATTTGCTGATTATATTGATAAAGAAATAATTTTTAATGAAGCAATACAAAAAGTTAAAAAGAACTTAAATATCGCTATAGTTGTGCATGGATGGGCTCTAAGATGTTACTTTCAATCAATTCTAGAATACGATCAAAGTTATATTAAAAAGATGGCAATGGACAATACGTCTATATCACAATTTCAATACAATAAGGATGGGTGGAGATTGATTAGAATTAATGACTCAAGTCACCTTGAATCTATTGACACAAAGTCCAGGAGATATAAATGAAAATAGTTAATATAGAGGCTTTTCCTATAAGAGTTAAAAATGATTTTGATATTGGAAGAAAGGCGGATACTAAAAATATAAATACAGCTATGCTTGAGATAAAAAATCTGAAAAAAACTCAAAAGGGTTCTCGAGGCAAAAACAATGCTGAAAAAAGGAATTTAGAGCCTAAATCACTTGGTAATTACGAAACATACATAAAAGATATGGGCGAATATTACGTAGATGAAGGTTCTGCAACATCAATATATTCAAAATCCCACGAAACAACTGTGGTAAAAATAGAAACTGAAAATGGAATAATTGGTTGGGGAGAAGCCCAATCTCCTGTTAGCCCAAATACAACAGCCACAATAATTAAAGATATTGTAGAACCTCTTACTATTGGAAAAGATATATATGATGTCGAATCAATTTGGCATAATAATTATTCGTCTAAGCGTGAAAGGGGTCATTACACAGGATTTTATATTGATGCAATATGTGGAGTGGATATCGCGATTTGGGATGCAATTGGAAAATCTCAAAATATGCCTACCTGCAAAGCTATGGGAGGCGCTCATAGAAAAAGTGTCGCTTTATACAATGGAATAGGTGGAACTGAACCAGAAGAAGTTGCGGATCAAGCTGAATGGTCAGTAAGTAAAGGCTATAAATTTGTAAAAATGCACCTAAAGGAAAATCTTGAAAAGGATATCGAGATTGCAAGAAAGGTAAGAGAAAGGGTTGGGGATTCAATCGGAATAATGATAGACGTTCATATGGGTTTCGATACTTTCAATGTTATAAAACTAGGCAAAGAGCTAGAAAAATTAAATTTACTTTGGATAGAGTCTCCTTCAGATCCAACAGACATTCCTGGTTTGTGCGAAATATCAAGAGCGTTAGATATACCTATTGCGAATGGAGAATGGACTAGAACTAAATATGAGATGAGAGAAATATTCGAAAAAAGAGCATACGACATATCGATGCCTGATATTGCTAGAACCGGCCTAACTGGAGGTAAACAGATTGCATCTTTGGCTCAACTCTATAACATACCAATCTCACCTCATGTTGGGGGGGGAGGAATTGTGTCAGTTGCTGCAACTTTACAATTTTCATTAAATACTCCAAATTTTCTTATCATGGAACATTCAGAACAAGGTCACGCAGTAAAAGCAATGATATTATCTGAAAATTTTGAAGCAAAAGATGGTGAATTTAAATTAAGTGAGAAGCCAGGGCTCGGGATAGAGATAGATGAAAATAAACTAAGAGAGTTTCAAATTAGCCCTTCTTTATAATTACTCATTATTCATAACGATCTTGCCGACCATTAATGACAAGCCTATCAATAATTGAGATATGACCATCAATTGAAGTGGAATCACTGCACTTGATGGAGAAAAGAATAAAAATATCATAATTAAGTAGAATGGAATTCCTGCCTGAGTAGCCATATTCATTCTTATAACAAATATAATCTTACCTAATAAAGAATTATTCCTTATATTTTCATTCGGCTTCTGTTGAGAATAAATAATTTTCTTTATAGATGATAATTCAGAAGGATCATCATTGATTGATGAAGTACTTAATATAGCCCTCCAGTTAATATAAATTCCAGAAGATACTGCCACCAATAAAATTGTCCAAATTGAAATCAAATCTGCATTAAATAATCCTACAGATACACTTAATGGATAAAAGATTAATGTGAGGTCTGCATGAATAGCTTCCATCTTCAACCCCATAACACTGGTCTTATTTTTATATCTCGCTATTTGACCATCTACACAATCTAAAGAAAGGGTTATAAGCATAAAAATACTTGAGATAAAAAAATCCCCTAAAAATGCAAAAATACCAGAAAAAATCAAAGTAATAAATGATAGAAAAGTTACAAAATTTGGACTGAGTCTAAATAACATAGACACCAAAAATATTGGCAAAGAAACAATTCTTATTAATATTAACAGAGGGCTTAATATCTCTCGGCTTCTTATCTCAGGCGGATAAATTTTATTTATAATTAACATTGATGTATCTAGTTTTAATCAATGAATGATACCAACTCTTTTAGATAAATTAAAATTTGATTATCCTATGAAATAACTAATGCAAGCAGAAAACAACAAAGAAATAAAAAAAATTATTATAGTTCCAGGGAATTTTTTTGTTTCTAGGAATTATTTTTCATCACCTTTAATTGAAAATTTGCAGCAAATTTCTGTTAAAGAAAAAATCACAATCTATATAGCTGGAGTCGAGAGTAATCCAATAGGACTAGAATACTTCAAATCTCTTAAAAACTACTTTGAAAGTAATTACAATATGATTTTTATTCCATTAATGGATAGGCCAAAATCAATTATAGGAAGATTTACATGGTATATAAAAAATAATTTTCTACACAAAACTGCAACATACAGATTTAATGAGATCAATGATTTTATTACCCATAAAAGATACAAAGAAATAACTAAATTAAAAATTAAAAATAAATTTTTATGGAAGACTGATATATGGCCAAAATATCTTGGCTTTCCTTTTTCAAAATCTAAATTAATTTTAAAAATAATAATAAGATTGCTTTCATCTTCTATCACTTCTCAAAATCAGCAAATAAGTGAACATTTAAGAGAAATCAAACCAGATTTGCTTTTACTGGGAGATATACAATCTCCTATAAGTTTTAATTATGTTGCATTGGCTAAAAAATTTAAGATAAAAATCGCAGGAAATGTAAGAACTTGGGATCACCTAACAAAAAATGGGCCTGTAGTTCCTAAACTTGATGAATATTGGGTATGGAACCCTATAATGAGGAAAGAGTTGGAAGAATTCCATGGAATTTCAAAAGATAAAATATTTGAAGTTGGCTCCCCTCAATTTGATTACTATTTCTTTAGCAAAACTAATGAAGAAAACCTAATTGACTATTTCAAAATAAAAAGACCTGATAAAGAATTCTTTTTAGATAAAGACGCTGAATTAATTTTTTTTGCTACAAATCGATCTCATAGGGGAATTGGAGAGGAATCAATAATTAGCCATATATGCGAAAACATTGCATTAGGAAAATACCCTGATAAAAAAATAAACTTAATTCTCAGATCTCATCCTTATGACAATACTTTTAATGAGAGGTTTAAACAATTCGATGAATACCCTTTTGTCAAATTATTTAAGTCTCCTGATCTATCTACCTTTAACCCAGCAGAATTTAGAAATGACATGATAAAAGTTAGTCTGCTCTTAAAAAGAAGTAAATTGGTTATATGCGGACAAAGCACCTTCGCTATTGACTCTGCATGTACAGATACTCCTGTAATTAATATTTCTTTTGATGGTGACATAAAAATAGATAACAATTTATCAGTAAAAAATAGGTATAATGTTGACCATTATCAAAAACTAATATCAATGGATGGGACAAGTGTTATCGAAGACTTTCCATCTTTAGATAAAGAGATTGCTTCGTATTTAACTCAGCCTGACTTAAAGTCATCAGGAAGAAATCTTATCAAAGATAATTTCGCCGGTTTTTTTGAAAAACTTTCTTCAGAGAGAATAACGGAAAGAATAATCAAACTGATAGATTAGAATGGTGGCAACGGTAGGATTTGAACCTACGACCTAGGCCTTATGAAGACCCCGCTCTAACCCCTGAGCTACGTTGCCAAGACAGTTGAATATTCTAGACTTAGTTGAACCTGTTGTAAATATTGTTACTCTCTAACAAATAACCCACTACTTCCACCGGATTTTTTAATTAACTTAATTTCAGAAATATAGGCTGATCTATCTATGGCTTTGCACATATCATAAATAGTCACACACGCAATGGACACACCATTAAACGCTTCAATTTCTACTCCTGTTTTCCATTCAGCTCTTGTGATACATGTAACTTTTAATCCAGGTAAATTATCCTCAAATTCTATTTCAATTTTTATCTCAGAAAGTGGTATAGTATGACACAAAGGAATCAGCGTAGGAGTAGATTTTGCGGCTGTTATACCCGCTGTTCTAGCAAGAGTTATTATATCTCCTTTATCTAACTCTCCTTGCTTAATTATCTCTAGTGTTTCTTTTTTCATCACAACGAAACCTTGAACAATAGCCAACCTCTCAGATATTTCTTTTTCAGAAACATCAACCATCTTCAATTTTCCAGAATCGTCAATATGAGTTAGGTTATTTTGAGTTACTTTTTTTTTAGAATCGATAGCTTTCACTGCTAGTTCGTCTGCGAGATCATTGTATTTATCCCCAGAGTGACCTTTGACCCAATTCCATTTAATATTTCTCCCTTTAACTAAATCATCTAGCCTTGACCACAGGTCATGGTTTGCATTTCTTTTCCAATTTTTTGTTAGAGTATTTATTACATAGGTGCTGTCCGAAAATATTCTTATTTCTTCATCAGAATTTGAATTCTCTAAACCCTCAATGACGGCTTGGATTTCCATACGATTATTTGTCGTATCTTCTTGGGATCCCGAGAAATAACTTTCTTCTCCGTCTTCCTTTATTATCACAGCTCCCCATCCACCTAAACCTGGATTTCCAGAGCATGCCCCGTCTGTATAAATTGTTATCATCTTATAAATAAAAATTAATTGTCTTTATAGATATTCATAATATCTTTCATCAAGGAAATTCCTTCATTAAAAGGTCTTTGAAAAGAATTTCTTCCGACTATAGATCCAAAACCACCACCTTCAGAGATCTCCTTAATTTCTTTCATTATTTCATCTGTCCCCTTAGCAGGACCGCCTGAAAAAATTACTATTCTTTTCCCATTAAAAGAGGATTTTATGCAATGGGCTACTCGGTCAGACAAAGTGGAGATTGGAATATTATTTTTCTCGTATACAGCCTTCATCTCATCGTTGCTTATATAATCAGAAGGAGGCTTAATCTTTATAATATCTGCTCCCATCTGGGCAGCTATATGAGCAGCATATGCAACCACATCTATAGCAGTCTCATCTTCTTTTTTTAATGACCCTCCTCTTGGATAACTCCAAACTACTACGGCCAATCCTTTTGATTTAGCTTCTCTAGTTATTTCTCTTAACTCGCTATACATTTGAGGAGAAGAATTTGACCCAGGATATATAGAAAAACCTACTGCTGCACAACCAATCCTTACGGCATCTTCGACAGTCGAAGTCATGGTCTGAGTAGGATCACCTGAATATAATGAATCTGAATTATTTAACTTAAGAATTAATGGAATCTTATCAGCATATTTTTTAGCGCCGTGTTCCAAAAAACCAAGAGGCGCAGCATAGGCATTGCACCCAGCCTCAATACCAAATTTAAAATGATACTCAGGGTCGTATCCATCGGGGTTAGGCGCAAAAGATTTAGCCGGACCATGTTCAAAGCCTTGATCTACTGGCAATATCACTAACTTACCGGTTCCGGACAAATAACCTGACATCAATAATCTTTCAATGTTTCCTAAAGTGCCTCCATTCTCATGTTGGTACCAAGAAAGTATTTCATTGACTCTGTCTGTTGCATTCATCTATCACCTCTTACTAGATGCATTATTCAGAAATATAGTTTAACTTTAATATATAAGACAAATTGTGCCCAAGACAAGAGATGAGAAATATAAACCTAGAGAGTTATCTTAAATCTGAATTAAAAGATAATAATGAAGAGAACGATGAACTTGCAAGTGTGATCAAATCAATCGCTGATGCAACAAAACTTATTGCAATGGACACTAGAGTAACCGGATTGAAGCAAATCAGAGGCTCTTTAGATAAAACCAATGTGCAAGGAGAGCAGGTACAAATATTAGACCAAATTTCAAATGATAAACTGGTAGATATTTTAGCAAAAAATTCATCCTGTGCTGGATATGCAAGCGAAGAACTAAAAGACCCCAAAATATTTAATTCTAGTGCTAGATTTATGGTGGTAGCAGACCCTTTAGATGGATCAAGCAATATTAGCGTCAATATGCCTATAGGTACAATTTTTGGGATCATCAGAAACACAGATTATGGAAAATCTAGTTTCATAAAATCTGGCAGATATTATATAAGTGCAGGCTATTCACTTTATGGTCCTTCAGATATATTCGTAATATGCGCAAATAATAAAGTCGCGGAATTTACCCTGGACCCCCAAAAAAATGATTATTTTCTATCAAGGTCAGAAATTAAAGTTCCAAACAAAGGGTCAATATACTCGGTAAATGAAGGAAACTTTTCTATTTGGGATAATAAAATAAAAAAATGGTTACTTAATACAAAAAACCCGAGTGGCACCTCCGCAAAAAATAAGAAATTAAGATATGTTGGCTCTCTTGTTGCTGATGCTCATAGGACCCTAATTAATGGAGGTATATTTGTCTACCCTTCGGATAAAAATAATCAAAATGGAAAACTGAGATTAATGTATGAGGCAAATCCATTTGCGCTTATTTTTACATCTGCTGGCGGAAGTGCTGTTGACCTTGAAAAAGAAATATTAGATATAGAGCCAGAGAATTTTCATCAAAGAACTCCTTTAATAATAGGTTCAAAATCGGATGTTAATAATTTTCTAGAACATATGACTACCGGAAAGAAAAAAGTGAAGGAAAATACTGAAATAACTCCAATTTTTAAGTGGACCTCCAATTCAATAACAAATCTGAGGAAATCATTAAATCTTTCTAGGACTAACTTTGGGAAAAAAGTTGGCGTATCAAGAGCAACGGTCTTAAGATGGGAGAAGGATATAGTTCTACCTAATTATATAAATAAAAAAGCTCTAGATAATGCATTCTTGTCGGTGAAAAATGATTTAATTGATAACCCAATGGAAGATTAACCTCCTAATTGGAACATTTCAATTTTATCCTTAACTTTACCTTTTTCTAAAGACCTATCCAAAGAATACTGATCATTTCGAATTAACCAATTTTCTGATATTAAATTTAAAATGTCTTCGTCTGTGGCTCTACTTCTCAAATGCTTCTTTAAATCTAACCCCTTGTTTGAAAAAAGACAGGTCACAAATTTTCCGTCAGCAGTAATCCTAGATCTTGTGCAAGACATACAGAATGGATTGGATACCGATGATATAAATCCTAATTCTCCTTCTCCGTCATCAAATTTATATCTATCTGCAACCTCAGATGAATAGTTCTTGCTTACTGGATGAATTGGATATTTTTTCGAGATTATATCTATTATTTTTTTTGAATCTAAAACAGATCCTCTGTTCCAAGAATTCAGCGTTCCAACATCCATATACTCTATGAATCTTAAAATGTGCCCTTCTCTTTTACAGTAATCAACCAAGTCAATTATTCCCTCATCATTGATACCTTTTTTAATTACGGAATTAATTTTTATATTTTTAAATCCAGCTTTTTTAGCACTACTTATCCCCATTAAAACATCATCCACATTAAACTTTTTTCCACTCATTTTTTGAAAAATATCGTTATCTAAAGAATCTAAACTAATTGTTAACCTTTTTAATCCTGAGCTAAATAATATATTTGCAAATTTATTAAGAAGGTACCCATTAGTTGTCATTGCTAGATCAACACTCTCATCTAAACTTGAAATCGACGAAATCAATGTTTCAATGTTTTTTCTTACTAGGGGCTCTCCTCCTGTAAGTCTTACCTTATTAACACCTAATTTAATAAATATTTTGGTCAACCTAACTATTTCCTCAAAAGACAACACTTGATCTTTTTTTAGGAACTCGTAAGCTTCCCCATAAAGTTCTTCAGGCATACAATATCGACATCTAAAATTACACCTGTCAGTTACAGAGATCCTCAAATCAGTCAATTTTCTATTTAATTTATCTTTCATCTAAAATCTTTTTAATTAATTTTTTACTCGCCAAACCTCTATGGCTAATTTTATCCTTAACTTGAGGCTCTAAACTACCCATTGAGACATTGTAACCCAATGGCTTAAAAATTGGATCATATCCAAAACCTCTTGACCCATAAATATTATCCATGATCAACCCTTCCGAATATCCTATAAATTCATATTTTATATTCTCTTCAATATCTACAATCTTTATACAGCATACAAATCTTGCTTTTCTATTCTCGGGAACAACATCTTTCATTTTTTCTAATATAAGATTATTTCGATCTGTACTATTTAAACCTTCTCCCCCATATCGTGCTGATAATACACCCGGCTCACCATTTAAGGCTTTTATTTCTATGCCGGAATCCTCTGCTAGAAGAAGATTTTTTTGAGAACTGTCATAAGCCTTATTATTTTGAATAGCTTCTAGATAATACTCTAGTTTGATTTGTGCATTCTCAGAAAAGGTATTACCGGTTTCTTCAGGCTCTAAAGTAATTCCATAATCAAAAATACTAGACAATTCAACAGAATAGTCTGCAAAAATTCTATTAAATTCCTCTACTTTTCCTTTATTTTGAGTTGCTAAAATTATATTCACAGGTCGGTTATTCTAAATACTACTTTAATAAAGCTCACAATTTCGTTGATTTCAATCGAGGTTGATGCTATATTTTCTCTAGCAAACTTAAACTAAAGTCTGCTTTATAGACAGAACCAAGGTTGAAGTGAATAAATCACATAAATTAATGATAACAAAGTTATTTAAATATTTTTCACTCTCTTCTTTGTTATTGCTGTTTATATCGAGTTGTAGCCCTCATCATGAACAAAGCACGTTTGCGAATGCCGGCCCAGTAGCTCAGGCACAATCAGAACTTTTTTATTTAATGTTTTGGATAGCGGGAGTTATTTTCGTAATTGTCCAAGGCGCATTGATTTTTGCTGTATTAAATTTTAGAAGAAAAGAACACCCTATTCCAGGTAGTGATTTTAAATTACCTGATATACCTCCTAAGCAGGTTCATGGAAATACAAAGTTGGAAATCCTGTGGACGATAATTCCTGCTTTAATTCTTGTAGTAATCATGGTTCCTACAGTTCAGACAATCTATTCAACTTATGAGCCTCCAGAAGACTCAGATCCTTTAGAAATTGTCGCAATGGGTCACCAGTGGTGGTGGGAGTTTAGGTATCCGAACGAAGGTATAGTTACAGCAAATGAACTAAGGGTGCCGACTAACAGGCCAGTTAAAGTAATACTTGAAAGTCAAGACGTAATTCACAGTTTTTGGATTCCTCAAGTTGCTGGTAAAAAAGATACTGTACCTGGAAATACTAATCAAATGTGGTTTCAGGTAGATGAGCCAGGAAATTATTCTGGTCAATGTGCTGAATTCTGCGGAGTAGCACATGCAAGAATGAGATTTAGAGTTATAGCTGAGGACGAAGCAGATTTTAATGTGTGGTTGAATGCCATGAAAACTCCTCCTAAAGCAACAGCATCAGATGGGTATGGCTTATTTCTAGCCCATTGTAGTATGTGCCACTCTATAGATAGTTATATGGATGGATCTTACGAAAAAGAAATAACTGTACAAGATGAAAGGTGGGCGGATTGGTATGATAAACAAGAAGAATCGGTAAGAGTATCTGCTCCCAATCTTACACATTTAGGGATAAGAACTATGCTTGCAGCTGGTCAAAAAGATATGACTAGAGAAAATTTAATTGCTTGGATAAAAAATCCTTCAGATATAAAACAAGGTACAAGAATGCAATCTGTTGGAAGTGTTTATAAGGATGGAGCTGCTAATTTGAAAGAACATGAAGTTGAAGCTATTGCTGATTATCTTCTCTCTCAAATTCCAGAAGGATGGGGATCTGTTGTTGCTGGCACTGAAAGTTTAGAGGAAACTGAGGTAATGGTTTGGAATACACCTGAAGAACAAGGAGAGTATTTATTTACTAATCAAGGTTGCGCTGGTTGTCATTCACTTAGCCAAGATGAGGTGATTGTAGGGCCAAGTATGTATGGCCTAATCGATAGGTCCTCATCAAGAGTAGAGGGGCTATCTGCAGAAGAATATATATACCAATCCATAACATATCCGAATGAATACATAGTTGATGGGTACGCAGCTAACGTAATGCCTCAAATATTTATAAACCTAAGCGAAGAAGAGTTAGATGCCCTTGTTTCATACTTAATAACGATCAAGTAAATGATAGAATAAACAAATAGGAGATTAATAAATGACAACAATTTCATATCCAACATTTATACGCAGACCAAATGAATATGTATCAGGTATTTGGGGATGGATAACTACTGTTGATCATAAAAGAATAGGAACCTTATATGGGGTTACAGCATTTTTATGGTTTTTAGTGGGTGGGATAGAAGCTTTATTAATTAGGCTACAGTTAGCACAGCCAGAGTCATCTCTTCTGTCTCCTGAAGTTTACAATCAAGTATTTACCATGCATGGCACAACAATGATTTTTCTTGTAATAATGCCATTAAGTGCTGCGTTCTTTAATTGGCTTGTACCATTACAAATAGGTGCTAGAGATGTTGCATTTCCAAGGTTAAATGCATTTAGTTTCTGGGCTTTTCTTTTTGGAGGAATACTTCTAAATTTATCTTGGCTGACTGGAGATGCTCCTAACGCGGGATGGTTTGCTTATGCACCCAATACAGAGGTTCCATACAATCCTAGAAATGGAGTTACATATTGGATACTGGGTCTTCAACTTTTAGGTATAGCTTCTTTGGCTGCAGGTTTTAACTTCCTTACAACCATAATAAATATGAGAGCACCTGGCATGTCTTTTATGAAAATGCCGGTCTTCATATGGATGACTGCAGTAGTAAACGTTTTAATAGTATTAGCTTTTCCAATTATCACCGTAGCTCTAATTCAATTGCAATTTGATAGGCTATATGGAACGCACTTTTTCAACCCTGCAATGGGTGGTGACCCAGTAATGTGGCAACATATGTTTTGGTTATTCGGTCACCCTGAAGTATACATATTGATACTACCTGCAATGGGAATTGTGTCTGAAGTTCTTCCTACTTTTTCTAGGAAACCTATTTTTGGCTACACTTTCATAGTATTTTCAGGAATTGCGATTGGTTTTTTGGGTTGGTTCGTTTGGAGTCATCATATGTTTACAGTTGGACTAGGTCCTGCAGCTAACTCTGCTTTTGCAGTATCAACGATGCTGATAGCAGTGCCAACGGGAGTCAAAATATTCAATTGGATAGGCACATTGTGGGGCGGCTCAATCAAAATAACCACATCATTATTATTTGCTGTCGCATTCATTGGAATGTTTGTAATCGGAGGGCTAAGCGGAGTGACTCATGCATCGCCTCCTTCTGATGCTCAGCAGCAAGATACTTACTACGTAGTCGCACACTTCCATTATGTCCTATTTGGAGGCTCTCTGCTTGGGCTGTGGTCAGGAATATATTATTGGTGGCCAAAATTTACTGGAAGATTTTTAAATGAGAGAGTAGGGTATTGGCATTTTGGGTTAACATTTTTTGCTTTTAACCTAACGTTTTTTCCAATGCATTGGTTAGGGCTGGACGGCATGCCGAGGAGAGTGGCTACATACCCAGAAGGGATGGGATGGGATATATCTAATCTAGTTTCAACGATTGGGAGTTTAATGTTGGGGGTTGCAGTTATAGTTTTTATTTATAACGTGATCTATTCAAACTTAAGAATGCCTAAAACAGCTAGTAATGACCCTTGGGATGGAAGGACATTGGAATGGTCAATACCTTCTCCACCACCACATTATAATTTTGATGCAATTCCTGAAGTTAAATACAGAGATGATTTCTGGTATAAAAAGTATCCAGAATTAGCTCATGATACACATGGTGGAGGGTCAGATTCGGAAATTCAAGAAAATCATGAAGTTGATCACGCAGATATTCATATGCCTGATCCATCTTACTATCCTTTTTTCCTAGGCCTAGGATTAGCAATAATGGTGGGCGGATTTATTCCATTCGCTGGCCATTGGGTCGTATGCGCTATAGGTTTAGTAATTTTTATCTGGTCTTTCTTAGGCTGGAGCTATGAACCAGTGAATGGATAAGGGGTTTTATGTCTAATATTGCAGCTACAGAAGATCACTACACAAGCACAGGAGTTGATAATAGAAAACTGATGATGTGGATCTTTTTAGGTTCAGATTGCCTATTTTTTGGCTCTTTTATTGCAACTTATTTGGTTTATAGGAATAGGAGCTTAGCAGGACCTTACCCAAACGAAATACTTGATATTCCAATTACTACAGTAAGTACATTCGTATTACTAATGAGTTCATTAGCTATGGTTATGGGGTTAAGTTATGTACAGCAAGGAAGGCAAGTTCTTGGTAGGTATTGGACATTAGCAACAGCCCTATTGGGTATGGTGTTCTTAGGTTTTCAGGTTTATGAATTTTCTCATTTTGCTCACATTGGCTTAACTCCTCGAACTAATATATTTGGAACCACTTTCTTTACAATGACAGGATTTCATGGGGCTCACGTAACATTTGGAGTTATTTGGTTATTAATACTTGCCTTCTCAAGATTAGCTAGTTCTTTCAAGCAAAAAATGCTAATTTTTGCTTCTTTTATAAGTGTGATTATCGCAATGGCAGGCTTAATGATGACAGAAACTTTAGACGTAATTCCTCATATGCCATTTTCTCTTGCAATTTCAGTTACTATAATTGGAATACTGGGAGTTATAGCCTCATTGTATATGCTGAGAGTGCCTGATACTGAGCCAGCAAAAGTGTCTAAAGAAGAAGAAAACTTAGAATTAGCAGGTTTATATTGGCACTTCGTTGACATAGTATGGATTGTTATATTTACTGTTGTTTATCTAGTATCTGCAAAAGATGGAGCGCCGTTATTATGAAGATAGTAATTGACTTAGGAAAAATGAAAGATTCATTAGTTAGTATGTATAACGGTTTTTTAGGTCATGACACCAAGGGTTATTTTAGAGTTCCTGATACCCCTCAAGATTTACCTAACCCAGAAAATGACACTCCCTGGGCAGGAACAATAAAGTACTCAATAGAGAAATTTAATAAAATAACGAAAAAAGATGGTCATGGAACACCTATTTTCTATACTTGGGTTGGGCTTTGGTTGGCAATAATAACTTTAATTGAGTTTGGAATTTTTTATGTTGAAAGTTTAGGTGTCCTAATGATCCCTATACTGCTAATTCTTTCATTAATGAAATTTGTGATGGTAGTAGGGTTTTTTATGCACCTTAGATTTGACAACAAAGTATTTACCTATATGTTTGCTTCAGGATTTGTTTTGGCCACAATAATATCCATTATTCTATTGATATTGCTTGCAATTAAGCCTTAGAAGTAATAAAAAAGCCACTTTTTTCTAATATGCCTAAAACTCCAGAATCAGAGATATTTTTATAAGGCAATTTGTAATGATCAAGCCAAACTGCTGATAAGTCGCTCTGGATTTGATGCATTCCTGTTTTTGAATTTTTCCTTATCAATAATGTCCTAATAATAGATTCAGAAAGACTAAGTTCAGGTGATATAAAATCGTAAGGAACTTTTTTAAATTTTGAGCACTTAGAAAGAAGTTGATCTAGACTTTCTCCACTTTTAGTATCTACTCCAACTGATTTAAGTTTTTCTGAAATAAGAAATTCAGAAGAAAAGCCTTGTCTCTCTAATTTTTTAAAATCAATACTGTAAACTTTTTCCTTCTTATTGCTACTTTTTGGCATATCAACCTCTCAATAATAATACTTCTAACTCGTCTCCTGACTTAACTACTTTACAGTCCTCAGGACAAATTGCAAGCCCATCTGCAAATACCAAAGAACTAAGTATGTTTGAATTTTGATTTTTGTAAATCTCAGCAATATATTCATTTTTTTTCTCAATTATCCTGACTCTTACATACATTCTTCTTCCATCATGATTGGTAATATCTTCTGTTATTCTGGCCTTAATTTTTTTTCTCATAATTTCATTAACACCCATCATTTTTAAGATAATTGGCCTAACAAATAATTCAAAGCAAACATATGCACTTACAGGATTCCCTGGCAATCCTAATTGAAAAACATTATTATCTTCTAAATCCAAACTTCCAAAAGTTAGAGGCTTTCCTGGTTTCATATTAATGCCCCAGAAATTAATCTCTCCTTTTTCTGACAAGACATCCTTTATTAAGTCAAAATCACCCTTAGATACTCCTCCTATGGAAATAACAAGGTCACTCTCTTTGCAAGATGAAATAGCTGCTTCTATGTCTTCTTTTCTGTCGCCAGTAATATCTAATAGTTTCACATCTCCGCCTGCCTCTTTAACAGCAGAAGATATAATAAATGAATTTGAATCATATATTTGTCCGGGCTTTCTATCATCTCCAGGCATAACTACTTCGTTCCCTGTAGATATAACCGAGATAATAGGTTTTCTAATTACAGATAATTTATTTATACCAAATGAAGCAATAACTCCTAGAGCAGGCGGATTGAGCAAAGTACCTGCTTTCAAGACCAATGAACCCTTTTTGTAATCCAAACCTGACTTCCTAATATTATCCCCTAAATTCACAGCTTCATTTATAGTTACTTTTTTGGGATAGTCTATTCCTCTCATAGGTCCACTATTAGTATTTTCAAAAGGCACTACACAGTCAGACCCTTTAGGTATTTCTCCGCCAGTCATTATTCTAATTGCCTGCCCTTTACCCAAAGAAATTTCTGCCCTATTTTCTGCTCCTACTCTCCCTATTACTTCCAACTCAGTTATTTTTTCTTCAACAATATCTTTATGCTGAACAGCAAAACCATCCATTGCAGAATTATCTTTTTCAGGTAAATCAAAAGGGGCTAATATGTCTTTACTCAATACAAAATTTTGAGCATCAATTAAAGATACTTCAGTAGAATCGAGTTTGGAAAAATTCGAAAAAATTATATCTTGAGCTTTTTTTACTTCTAGAAGTTCAGAAGATATTCTTTGAGGTTTCATACTAAGATCTTATTTGAAAATCTATTTTATTTTTTAGAGAATTTAATATGCTTTTTTCACACTGGTCAATCTCATTGCCTGACAATGTTTTTTCAAATGACCCATATGTGATCCTTACTGTGACAGATTTAGTATCCAAGCCTATAGATTCATCTTTATAAATATCTATTACTTGGGATTCTAAAACTAAAGGATTCTCATTAAATGTTTCAATTATTAAATTAACAGTAACATTATTACTTATATCAAAACTAATGTCCCTATTAGACACCGGGTATTTACTTATAGGAGTGAATTTTATTTCACCTTTTGGTATAAATTTTGAAAAAAGTTTCTCCGCATCTATTTCTATTAGAATTAATTTTTGATTTTTGATTTCGAAATTATTCAAAACTGATTTGGATATTTCTCCAAAAACACCTACCTCATTTTTATCTGCAATAATTTTGAAACTCTTGTCCTGATTAAAAATAGGATCTTTCATAGGAGAAATTTCATAATCTATTCTTAATGCATTAAATAGGCTCCCAATAAGCCCAATAGCATCATATATGTCTATTTCTCTGCCAGATTCCCAAAGAGTCTTCTCAAGCCTCCCTATGATCCCGCAGGTGAGTAATTTTTTTTGAATTGGCAATTCGCCATTCTTAGATCTAATAAAAGAAGTTCCTAACTCAAATAGCCTAATATCCTCTGAAGAATTTCTAAGGTTGAAATTTAATGATTTGATTAACCCTGACTTTAAAGTAGGCTTCATATACTCAACTTCTCGAGACATAGGGTTTAAAATTTTTATCATCTCTGAGTCTTTGATAGAGGGGCACACAGATTTAATATTTTGATAGGAATCTGCAGAATAATTAATTACTTCATTAAAGCCTGCGGAAACCAATATATCTTTCAGGTCTTCATAAAAATCCAATATTGGATTTTCTTTAAACTCGGGTATGACGCCAGACAAAGGTTTGGCAGGAATTGAATCATAACCCTCTATTCTTGCAATCTCCTCAATTAAATCCTCTGGAATATTTAAATCTGGCCTCCAATAAGGTGCATCAACAGTCCAACTTGTATCGCCATTCTTGTCTTTTTTATAAGTAAATCCAAGGCGGGTAAATATGCCGTCAATATCTAAGTTAGAATTCATACCCAAAACCGAGTTAATTCTGCTTTCAGATATTGCCAAGTTAGTATTATCTTTCCATGGCCCTCCTTCATCTTCTATTTCTGATGAAACTTTACCTCCGCATATTTCGAGAATCATATCAATCGCCCTATAAAAAGCCACTTCACATAGTTCAGGTTTTAGATTTTTCTCAAATCTTAAAGTAGCCTGACTCTTTAGATCTAATTTAGATGCAGTATTTCTATTGTTTCCACCTTCAAAGCAAGCAGATTCTAATACAATTGAATTTGTTGACTCAGATATACCAGATTCCATCCCTCCCTTTATTCCAGCTACAGCCATCGGAGAAGCAGAATCTGCAATAACCAACATTGTTGTGTCTAAATCTCTCTTGGTGCCTTCAAGGGTTACTAGAGTTTCATTTTTTTTAGCTCTTCTTACTTGAATTTTGTTATTTTTTACTTTTTCATAATCAAATGCGTGCAATGGTTGACCAAGTTCAAACATGACATAATTTGTTATATCAACAATATTATTTATAGGGTTCTCTCCAATAGAAATTAGAGCATTCTTTAGCCATTCAGGGGACTCTTCAATCTTTAGATCGCTTATAACGACCCCCATATATCTTGGGCAAAGATCAGAATCAATTATTTCAACACTTAAATTATCATTTAATTTGTTGCTTTTTTTGATTTTATTCGTATAAATATTCTCTTTTAATGGGTTTCCAGTAATTGCAGCAATTTCTCTTGCGATTCCATACATTCCAAGACAATCAGGTCGGTTTGGGGTAAGCTCTAAATCTATTATGACATCATTATAAATCTCTTTTAAATCTTGACCGACTCTTAAATCGTTATTCAAATCCATTATTCCATCATGATCATCGCCAAGACCTAACTCCAACGCCGAGCAAATCATGCCATTTGAAACTTCGCCTCTAATTTTAGTTTTTTTCAATTCTTCCATTCGACTGGTCTTAGGGCTGTAAAGTTTAGATCCTACTGGTGCAAAAGCAATTTTCTGCTTTTCATATAAATTATTTGCTCCGCAGACTACTTTAACCTGATTTCCTCTATCATTTACTAATACTAAATTTAACCTATCTGCATTAGGATGCTTGGATACCTCTAAGACTTCTCCTACCACTACGCCTTCCCAATTCCCTTGCCTATGAACTGAGCCAACTTCAGTTCCAGCCAAGGTAAGTTTATGTACAAGATCATCAATATTACCTAAATCTATATCAACATATTTTTTTAACCAATTTATAGGTGCCTTCATAATTCCTTTTTCAAAACTGGTTTAAAAATCTGAGATCATTTGAATAAAATAGTCGAATGTCGTCAATGTCATGTTTTATCATTGCTATTCTCTCAGGCCCCATTCCAAAGGCAAAGCCAGAGATATTAGCATCCGTGTACCCAGCTTTTTCAAAAACTTTTGGATGAACCATTCCAGCTCCAAGAATTTCTAACCACTTACCTTCCCAAAATATGGACATATCTACACCGGGCTCTACAAAAGGAAAATAATCACATCTAAATCTAATTTTCGTATCACTACCAAACATTTTTTTTGAAAATTCATAAAGAGTCCCCTTTAAATCAGAAAAAGTGAGATTCTTGTCTACCGCCAAACCTTCGACTTGATAAAAATGCCACTCATGAGTAGAGTCTGTGGCTTCATATCTATAACATTTACCGGGGACAATAACTCTTATTGGGGGTTCTTGGCTTTCCATTATTCTTGCTTGAACAGGTGATGTGTGAGTCCTTAAAAGCATTTTTTCGCCATTATCATTCATTTTCTCGTCAATCCACATTGTGTCCCACATATCTCTAGCAGGGTGATCTTCAGGAATATTTAACATATCAAAATTGTATTTATCCCATTCAATCTCAGGACCTTCGGCTATTTGGAAGCCTAAAGAAGAAAAGGCTTTTTTTATCTCTCTAAGAGTTTGGGTTACAGGGTGAAGTTTTCCGATTTTTTCTTCTCTTCCAGGCAAAAAATAGTCTAAACTAGAACTTTGATCACTTTTTCCTAATTCTAAACCCTCTAAATGGGCATCATATATCCCTTCTAGATCCAATCTTAATTTATTCCCCAACATTCCTACCTCTTTTTTCATATTAGGATCTAAATTTTTAATATCTTTTAAAATTAAGGATAATTCTGACTTTCTTCCTAAATATTTTATCTTCCAATTATTCAATTCGGATCTAGAATTACACGATTTTAAACCTAAATTAGCCTGTTTTTGTAATTTTTTTAACTTTTCTAGCAATTAATTGTTTAGCCTTCCTATAATTCCTTATTTGGGTATATTTATTTAAAAATTAGGAACTGTATATAAATTTAAGTTGAATTTTATCTATTATAGTTGAACAATCAAGTTTATTTAAGTACAATCTTTATATTAAATTAGATGTAATTTTTTGTTACTCTAGTATCAAATTAGGAGGCTTCAATGAAGTTAACAGCTTATAGCGTTAAATTAAAGAAGGTTGTAGAAATTGCAAATCCAAAAATAGTTACTATGAAGAATGGACGAAAAGCCGTTCAGGGTGTGGCTGCAGAAGACCCGTCTTCAAAAGTATTCAGAATACTAAGCGACAAGGATGTTGCAGAGGTTGAAAAGCAGATAAGTTAAATAAATCTATTTATTACCTTACAATAAAAAGCGACTCACTGTTCAAGTGAGTCGCTTTATTGTTTAATTTGTAGTTGTTATGGAAAAAGTTCAATTAGGAAACACAGGTTTAAATGTCAGTAGACTAGGAATAGGTCTATCAGAAATAGGGTCAAGCGATGAATCTGTTGCTAAAGAGGTATTAATCAATGCATTTGATTCAGGAATAAATTTTTTCGATACCTCTTCTTGCTATAACAGAAGTGAAGAATTTTTTGGAAAAGCGATGTCTTCTAATAGGGATGAGATAATTTTGGCTTCAAAATGTGGTCATGCCTCAAAATTTGATAGCAGCCTAGAAGATTGGAGTTATGAGGGGGTTAAATTAAGCATTGAAAGAAGTTTAAAACTATTAAGGACTGACAGATTAGATTTGATACAGATTCATTCATGCACACTTAAAGAATTGGAAGAGGGAGAAACTTTCCGAGCAATGAGTGAAGCCAAAGAAGAAGGAAAGGTATTGCATTTAGGTTTTAGCGGAGATAACGAAGCAGCAATTTGGGCTGCAAAAAGCGGTCTCTTTGAAACGATCCAAACGAGTTTTAATCTAGTAGAGCAAAAAGCTCGGTACGAACTTTTTCAAATCATAAAAGATAACAATATAGGGCTAATAGCAAAACGACCTATAGCAAACGGAGCATGGAGAGCCTTAGAAAATCCGCATGTTCATTCTGCTCCTTCAAATTATGCAGAAGAATACTATAAAAGAGCGCAAATCATTGGCGAAACAGGCATATTAGAAGATGAGCCTGATGATAGAATATTAACTTCAATGGGGTTCGTATTTGGTTTCAAAGAAGTAAATGTAGGAATAATTGGAACTCAAAACCCTAGTCATTTAAAAAATAATGTAGATACATTCAACAATTCTCTGCCTATAAGTAAAAAAACAATTAATGAACTTTGTGAAAGATACGATAAATTAGGTAAAGACTGGGAGCAAAGAACATAAATGTCTAACAAGAAAAGAATCTTAACGGGTATTAGACCAACCGGGGCGTTGCATTTAGGCCATTATGCTGGGGCCCTAGAAACTTGGCTTGAATTTCAGGATTCTTATGAATGCTTCTTCTTGATAGCTGATTACCAAGCACTTGGAGATAATTTTGATGATATTGATAAAATTACAGACTCGGTTAAACAAGTAACAATTGATTGGCTTTCAGTTGGATTAGACCCTTCAAAAAGCAATTTTGTGATCCAAAGTTATGTACCAGAGCATGCAGAATTGACTATGCTGTTAAGTTTTGTAACTCCACTAGGAATGCTTGAAAGAAACCCAACTTTAAAAGGTGAATTAGATCAGCTATCTATTGAAAAGAGAACAGTAGGATTTTTTAACTACCCTATGAGTCAGGTAGCAGATATCCTTTTACCTAGAGCAGATCTTGTGCCAGTTGGAGAAGATCAAGCTCCCCACATCGAGATGACAAGAGAAGTGGTAAGAAAATTCAATAGAATTTTTGAACCGATTTTTAAGGAACCTGATACTAAAATAGGAAGAGTTCCTAGACTTAAAGGTATAGACGGCAATAATAAAATGAGCAAATCTAAAGGCAATGTTATTGAGCTAAGATTCTCAGAGGAGCAAGTAAATAAGGCTGTAATGTCAATGTACACTGATCCAAAAAGATTAAAGGCAACAGACCCAGGTACAGTAGAAGGAAACCCTTTATTTCAATATCATGATGCATTCAATCCAGATAAAGAAAAGGTAGATGATTTTAAGAAAAGGTATAGAGAAGGAAAAGTAGGAGATGTCGAAGTAAAAAAGGATCTAGCTGAGTCTTTAAACAATTTCCTTTCGCCTATAAGGGAAAAGAGAGAATATTATGAAAATAACCCTAAAGAAGTGGAAGATGCCCTAATGTCTGGGACAAGTAAGGCAAGAGAAATAGCTAGCGAAACTATGAAAATGGTCAGAGCAGCAATGAAGATAGATTCATACACGTCAAAATGGTAGTACAAAATCCTGCTTCTCCAAGTTTTGATAATTTTAAGGAACTATCAGAATCTTATAACTACATTCCAATATTTATTAAGATTAATAAAGGGAAGTTTTCTCCTGTATCTGTGTATAAAAACTTAAATAACAAATCAAATTCTTTCTTGCTTGAATCAGTGGAAGGGAATAAGGAATTTGCCAGATATAGTTTTATTGGAATAAACCCCAAAGAAATTATAAAAACAGGAAAGAATGAAAATATAGCGAATGCTGATCCACTTATAATTCTTGAAAAAAGTATAAGTAACATAAAAAGGGCTGAGATAATAGATCTTCCTCAATTCAGTGGAGGGGCAGTAGGTTTCCTGTCATATGAAGCAGTAAGTTATTTTGAACCAAGTGTAAAAAAAATTAAAGATTCTTTAGCATATTTTCCTGAAAGTATTTTTCTCATAGGAAGTTCTCTGATTATTTTTGATCATGAAGAGGAAAGTATTTTTGTTGTAAGTAATGCAGACTTAAGAGATGGGGCAAATTTTGAAAAACAATACAATGATTGTTTAACAGAAATAGAACATATAATTTCTCAAATAACTGAATCTAATATTGAAGATGAAAAAAATAAACCTGAAAAAAATAATCTGGAAATAGAACATATAACCCCAAAAGAAAAATTTATGGAATCAGTAGAAGATACTAAGAAATTAATTTACGAAGGAGAAATGATTCAGGCAGTTTTATCTCAAAAGTTAAAAGTTAAAACCGAGTCATCAGCAATAGATATTTTTAATTCATTAAGAAATATAAATCCTTCACCCTACATGTTTTTATTGGACTTCGAAAATTTTCAAATAATCGGCTCATCTCCTGAACTACTGGTTAAACTAGATAACAATAAAATCGCTGTTCACCCTATAGCTGGTACCCGGCCAAGAGGTAAAACCGATGAAGAGGATCGCAATAATGAAAAAGACTTATTAAGTGACGAAAAAGAAATATCGGAGCATTTAATGCTTTTAGATTTGGGAAGGAACGATCTAGGTAAAATTGCTAAACCTGGAACAGTTAATGTAACCCAACAAATGGAAATAGAAAGGTACTCTCATGTTATGCACATAGTATCTCATGTAGAGGCAGAATTATCAGATAACTATAACGCATTTGATGTTCTAAGATCTGCTTTTCCTGCTGGTACTGTTAGCGGGGCCCCTAAGGTTAGGGCAATGAAGCAAATTTCAGAAAGAGAGCCATTCCAACGTGGCCCATATTCTGGCGCAGTAGGATACTTCTCTTTTGATGGAAGTATGGATACAGCAATAGCTATAAGAACGATTGTATTGAAAGAAAATACTGCAATCATTCAAGCAGGAGCAGGGATTGTAGCTGACTCTGACCCTGAAACAGAACATAACGAATGTTTAGCTAAGATGGGAGCCTTGATAAAGGCTTTGGAATATGCAGAAAGATCAAAAAATCCATAACCATATTTTTCCTGACATAGATAAATATAAAAGACTTTCTGAACAATATAAGTCGATAGTCATATCAATTGAAATCCCTAATTTTAATAGTGACGGAGTATTATTATTGAGTCATTTAAATTCTGATCAAAAAAGCCCAGGTTTTATTTTCCAAAGAATATCTTCAGGGGAAAAACATCCAACCAAAACCATGATTGGCATTGAAATAGAAAAAATAATAACTATCAACAACGCGAATCCTATGACAAAGTTAAGAAAGATATTAATGGATCAAAGAAATAATATTTATTGTGAAGAAACTATTGATCATATTGGCGCATTTGGATACGTATCATATGAATGTTTTAAATACTTTGAAAAAACGCCTAACTTCAAGGCAGACCCATTGGGGTGTCCTGAATCTCTATTTTTAGTCCCTAAAACAATTGCTACAATTCACCATGACCAAAATACATTAACATTATCTACAATTGTATCGTCATCCCAAGAAATAGATTCTTATGAAAAAGGCAAAAATAAACTAGAAGATTTGGCGAAAAATATATATTCCTTTAATTTTAATCTAAATAAAATCAATGCTGAAATTGATAGATTTTTAAATACTAAAAGTCTTCCAATTGTAGAAAAAAAAGACTATTTAAAAAATATATCAAATATAAAAAACCAAATTATTGAAGGCGAACTTATTCAATGTGTATTAACTCAGAGGTTTCAAAAATCTATAGAAATAGAGAATGCTAATTTGATATACCATCTGTCTAAGAACTATCCATCAGAGTATTTATATCAATTGGTTTGTCCTGATTTCTCAATTACGGGTTCTTCACCTGAGATGTTTCTATCAGTTAAAGGGAATATTGCAACCATAAGACCTGTTGCAGGAACAATCGGGAACAATCCCAATATAGATAGTAGTGAGTTAGAAATTAAATTAAAATCCAGCATTAAAGATAAAGCCGAGCACATAATGCTTGTAGATTTAGCAAGAAATGATCTAGGTAAAGTATCAAAAAAAGGGACAGTAAAAGTAAAAAGTTTAATGGAAACTCAAATATATAATAATGTGATCCACCTTGTTTCAGAAGTAACCGGAATTATAACAAATGATAAAGATTCTCTCGATGCATTTTCATCAACATTTCCAATAGGAACATTGGTTGGTGCACCAAAAATTAGAGCATCAGAACTTATTAATGATCTGGAACCAGAAGGAAGAGGGCCATACTGTGGGGCAATAGGATGGTTCTCAAAAAATGGCAATATTGATACCAGTACTATAATAAGAACGATAATAAAAAAAGATGGCAAAGTTTCATTTAATGGTGGAGGAGGAATAGTATTCGACTCTGTTCCTGAGGTAGAATATCAAGAAACCTTAGACAAAATGAGGGCTTTTATATAGATATGATTGTTTTATTAGATAATTACGATAGTTTCACTTATAACCTTTTTCAATACATGATTGATCTTGGCGCAGAAGTTAATGTATTCAGAAACGACGAAATAAGTATCAAAGAAATTCAGTCTTTAAATCCTGAAAAAATAGTCATATCTCCTGGCCCCTCAAATCCAGAAAATGCAGGAATTTCGGAAAAATTAATTAAACATATGGCAGATAAAGTTCCTATATTAGGAGTTTGCCTAGGACATCAATGTATTGGCTCAACATTTGGAGCAAAGGTCGGATATGCAGGCGAAATAAAACATGGAAAGACTTCAATAATTACACATGACGGAAAAGGTATTTTTAAAAATATAAAAAACCCTCTTAAAGTAGTAAGATATCACTCACTTGCTATAGAAGAAGAAACCTTGCCAGAAGAATTAGAGGTTTCTGCAAGAAGTGATAGTGGAGTTATAATGGGTGTTAGACATAAAGAATACAACGTAGAAGGCATACAATTCCATCCTGAGTCAATTTTTACAGAGTTTGGCATGGAAATGATAAAAAATTTTCTAGGTAAATAATGGAAAACAAAAATATAATAGAAGCAATAAAATTGATTTCAAAAAATGAAGATTTATCTTTTGAATTAGCTAACTCTACAATGGATGAGATAATGAGAGGAGATGTTACTCCTGCTCAATTTGGATCATTTATTATGGGGCTCAAAATGAAAGGTGAGACTTCCACTGAGATAGCAGGGCTTGCCACAGGGATGAGAGAGAAATCATTAAAAGTAGAACTTGATGAGCCTTTACTAGATACATGCGGAACAGGCGGAGATGGTTTAAAGACTTTCAATATATCTACATCTGTTGCATTTGTGGTTGCTGGTGCTGGAGTTAAAGTTGCTAAACACGGAAACAGAGCAATATCTGGATCATCAGGAAGCGCTGATGTCCTTGAAGAAATGGGTGTAAAAATAACACTATCTCCATACTCAGTTAAAAAATGTATTGAAGATATTGGTATAGGTTTTATTTTTGCTCAATCGTTTCACCCAGCAATGAAATTTGCATCACCATTAAGAAGAGAGGTGGGAGTTCCTACTGTTTTTAATATATTAGGACCGCTTACAAACCCTGCAGGCGCATCTAATCAGTTGATAGGAATATCTAATTATGAAGCTGCAGAAAAAGTAGCAGAGGCTTTAAAAATTCTTGGCACTAAAAATTCATTAGTTGTAAATGGTCATAATAATCTTGACGAAGTAAGTATTGAAGGAAATACAACCATATGGCAAGTGTCAGGAGACTCTGTAAAGAGAAGGAGAGCAAGAATATCTGACTTTGGGCTTCCAGAATCAAATTTAACCAATTTAGTTGTTGATAGTATTTCTGAAAGCGCTGAAACTATAAAAGATATATTTGATGGAAAAGGTTCTGACCCTTTAGATAATAGTCCAATTGCATCAAGAAGAAATGCGGTAGTGATTAATTCTGCTTCGGCATTAGTTGCTTCTGGTAAAACTGATAGTTTTCATGACGCAGCTGAAATGGCAAAAATCTCTATTGATAGCGGCGCTGCTCAATCAAAATTATTAGAACTAATAAATTTGAGCAACAAAATGGACTAGTTAATGAAATACGGAGACGTTCTAGAAAAAATATTAAATTACAAAAAGAAACTAGTTGAGGAAAATAAAGTTAAATCACCGATTAGTGTTCTTGATAAATCTATAGAAAATTATTCGGCATCTGACTTTTTATCAATATTCGATTCTTCGAATGTTGCTCTAATTGCAGAAATTAAAAGATCTTCGGCTTCAGCGGGAGAAATTAATCAAAATATTGATCTTGAAGAATTTGCTTTAGATTATATAAATAATGGTGCATCAGCGATTTCAATCTTAACTGAAAAAACAAAGTTTAGTGGCTCAATATCTGATCTAAAGAAAATAAGTGAAATAGGTAGAAAAATGAATACACCGATTTTACAAAAAGATTTCGTAATCGATGAATATCAAATTTTAGAGGGAGCCACAAATGGTGCATCAGCGATTTTGATTATAGTTTCAATATTAGAAGAACATAAACTGAAATCATTATTAAATTTGTGCTCAGAGATTTCTATTGCACCTCTTGTAGAAGTGTTTAACGAAAAAGAATTAGATATCGCTTTGAACCATGGAGCGAATATCATCGGAATAAATAATAGAAATTTAAATAATCTTGAAACATCTCTGGATGTTTTTGAAAAATTAGCTCCTGCAGTCCCTAAAGATAAAATTCTAATCGCAGAAAGCGGATTAAAGAATATTGATGATGTTAAAAGAATGGCTAATGCAGGAGCCGATGCTGTTTTGATTGGAGA
Organism: SAR202 cluster bacterium; assembly: GCA_009392285.1. Classification (GTDB taxonomy): domain Bacteria; phylum Chloroflexota; class Dehalococcoidia; order Lucifugimonadales; family Lucifugimonadaceae. Next base: position 106,820 of record VFGU01000012.1, on the reverse strand, counting down.
ATCTATACTGATTAATAACAATATACAGAGCCATATTAAGCAATTATCAAGTGTAAAAAAATGCAAGTAAAAATTTGTGGGATCAGGAGTATAGAGGCTGCTGAAGCCGCTGTTAAATATGGTGCAAATTATATTGGGTTTATATTTGTAAATGGATCAAAAAGAGAAATAGGGACACAAGAATGCTTAGAAATAACAAATAATATAAAAAATAAATTTCCAGAATCAAAAGTGAAGTCTGTTGGATTATTTGGCAATCAAGATTTATCTGAAATTGATGGGATTTTAGATGAAACTGATTTAGACATGATACAACTTTGTGGAGACAGAGATTTTGATGTAAGCATTCCTTCTATAAGACAAATAAGAATAAGAGAATCAGATAGTTCAGATCAAATCTTAGACTACGTACAAAAAGCTTTATTGGTGCATAACTATGTAGTTTTGGATAGTTACCATGATAAAAAACTTGGAGGTACAGGGAATAAATTTGATTGGAATAAAGCAAAAAATGTTATAGGCCTAACTAATGTATTAGTATCTGGAGGACTAGATATAAAGAATATAGAATCCCTTATCAAAGATTTTTCACCATATGGTGTTGATACCTCATCAGGCGTAGAAACTAATGGAGTTAAAGATATAGAAAAGATTAAAAAATTTTTAGAGTTATCTAAAAAATAAATTGATTTTTACTATGTTAGTGACGTTAGGATTATTCTAAAATCTCTGCATAACTTTGATCTTTTAGATATTTAAATAAAGGGCTGTCAGACGATAGAACAATTGTATCCTCCTCATTTAATGACTTAGCATAGGTCTCTAAATATCTCTTAAATGCATACAACTCAGGATCTTTGTTAAGAGATTCTGCCAAAACTGCTATAGCCTCTGATTCTGCTTCACCTCTTAATCTTGCAGAAGTACCCTCGGCAGTTTCAACTAGCACAGTAACTTGTCTATCAACATTAGCTCTTATTTCAGCATCTCTTTGTGCTCCTTCAGCTCTAAGACCACTAGCAATTCTCTCTCGTTCGGCTTGCATTCTAGCAAACACAGAATTCTGAATTGCATCTGGAAAGTCGGCTCTTTTTATTCTTACATCAATAATCTCTGCACCAAAAACATCTATTAGAGGCAACTTATATCTAATTTCAAATCCTTCTAATTCAGAGGGCGATGGAGATGTTTTCATCTGTTCAATTTCCTGGCTAGTTGCTGGCCTTGAATCAGATACATTAGATTTAGAAATAAGTTCAATCTTTAGAGAAGAGTCAGTTAATCCTCCTGCCAAATTAATTGCTTCTTGCCTGCTTATATCAACAAGATTGCTTGCTTTTGTTACTCTATTCATAATCAACTCTCTAACTTCAGAAATTACTTCTTCCTGGTCATCTTGCGCAACCTCATCCCTCAATCTTGAATTAACTATATCTCCTAATTTTGATTCTGCCTGCAACTCATTTCCAATTGCTTGAAAAAACAATAGAGGGTCAACAATTTTATATCTTGCATAAGCATCTATTACTAGATTTTTCTTATCTTTAGTTAGCAAACTAGTTGGTGGAGCATCAATCCTTAATAATCTTTTATCAAATTTAGTTACATTTTCAATTATTGGAGTTTTTATCTTTAATCCCGGACTTTGATAGTCTCTTTGAAACGCACCGAATCTAGTCACAATAGCCAATTCAGTTTCATCAACTACGAAAAATACTTGAGGCAATCCTATGAAAAGGAAGACCAAAACTACAGCTATTGGAATCAATGTCTTTCTCATTTATTCAATACCTCCAGATTTACCATCAAGTTGAAGAAGTGGTAGTGCAGACGCTGAGTCAGAAATAATGTACTTCTTTACTCTCGGCAAAATATTATCAATTGCATCAAGGTATAGCCTTGTTCTAGTTACATCCTTAGAAAGGGAATAAGCTTTTAATAATTCTTCAAATCCTGCAGCTTCACCTTGAGCAATCTGTAATCTTCCTTCTTTGTATGCTTCTGCTGCCTCAACAACTCTTGCTGCTTTACCTTGAGCTAATGGAATTTGTTCTGCTTGGTATGCTTCAGCCAAATTGATAATCCTATCTCTATCCTCTCGTGCCCTTACCACATCTTCAAAGGCATCTTGCACTTCGGCAGGAGGATTTACATTCTGTAATAAAACCTGCTGGACATCTATTCCAGTTTTATATGCAGCATTTATCTCTCTCATTTTAGTTAAAACTTCCTGTTGAACTGCTTCTTTTTCAGTAGTTAAAATATCGTCAATATTTCTAGAACCTACAACTTGTCTCAAGGTAGTTTCAGCAATATCTCTAAGAGTCTTACCATCCGGTTGGCCCTCGTTAATATCCCTATCCCCTTCACCTGGGTCATCTACATCAAAGAGGTATGCTTTTGGGTCACTAATTCGATATTGGATTACTGCCTGTGCTTTAACAATATTTTCATCTCCTGTAATCATATTTGCTTCAGCAGGAACCTCTTGAAAAATACCTGCCTGTACTTCAGATCCTCTAAAACCTAGTTCCATTCTTCTAGTCTTAGTAACAGCAACTATGTCAGTATTCCCAATCGGGCCTGGCCAATGCCACCTCAATCCTGGATCAGTAGTTGAGACATATCTACCAAAAGTTCTTAATACCGCTTTTTCGTCAGGAGAAACTGTATAAACACCAGAGGCAATCCATAACACTGCTATCACAGCAATAATAATCAACCCTAGAAAAGGAGAACCGCCTCCTAGGCCAGGTATCTTAGGAATCTTAAAATTAAGTTTTCCGAGCAACTCCTCTAAAGAAGGCTCTTCGTTCTTGTCACCTGAGGGTGGCCTATAGACGAAACTATTTTTTAATTTTGAAATTGCTGATCTAATAATCATAAAATCATTATATCACTAAGATTCATTTTTTTTCGCGATTATTTTTTTTGAGAAATAAGAACTTCATATTCTTGAAAATTTTTTACTTTCCTTAGTTTTTTTATGGCGACACCAATAGATTCTTGAGATTCTATAAATGATTCGATCTCAAGGTCTATATTGCTAGATGAGGTAGGTGAATCTGCATAAGTCCCATTGAAAGCAAACCAAGCTTGGTTTATTTTTCTTATATAATATCCCTCATTTTCTAGTTTCATTCTTGCAGATTCCATTAATTCTTCTGACTCAGATATTTTCCCCGATTCGAGTAACTTATCGACTTCAAGTCGCAAATTTCTTATGAATGAACCATAATTGAAATCGCTGGTCAGTTTATTATCATCACATATCTTGTCTTTTAACCTAATATCCTTACTGCATATGCTTAACAAAAGTCTTTCAGAATAAATATTTGCTAAAGTTTCATTTACAGTTTTCATTTTCGGATCATCGAAATAAGCTCTTCCTAAAGGAAAAAAAATTAAATATTGATGCAACCACTCATGAGCATGTGATTTAAATAAATTCCCATAATTATTAGTTTCTTTAATAATTGATGGGTATGCAGCGACTCCTCCAATACTAACTACAACAGATGAATAATCAATTTTTTCTTGAACCGCTGATTCAATGCTTTCAATCTCTTCTAAGGATAGATCGTGGACTAGAAGCAACTCATCCTCTCTATATATCCTGTCCCTAGGAGATATAACCAAAAGTTTTGGTGAGTAACCAACAGTAAATTCCGGCAAAGGAAATACAATATCAAAAATATAATCTAAATCATTATTGTAAATTTCATCTAATAATAAATCTTTTATTAGTTTATGTTCCTCGCTAATTTTAGAAAAGCCATATCTTTCTTTAAAAAGATCGTAAATTGAATTAACTTCATATAAAAATATACTGAACTTCTGTTTATCTGAAACAAAATTATTTAAATTCTTTTCATTCTCTATGCCACATGAATAAATTGATAAATTAATTATGATTAAAAAGGTAAAAAGTCTTTTCAATTTTTTATAACTCTAAATCCCATATTTGATGTTGAAGAATCTACAGAATTGCTAGTTCTTGCAGAAACCCTATATCTATTACAATAACTATCATGGCATAAAAAAGAACCGCCTTTTATAACTTTAGTGCTTCCTTCATTTGGACCTTGAGGATTAACATTTATTTCTAAATTATGGAACCTAGAAAACCAATCTTGGGTCCATTCCCAAACATTTCCTACTACATTATAAAGACCATATTTATTTGGTACATAAGAGTCCACAGGAACTGTAAATTTAGTATCTTCCGGATCCGTATTTTGATCAGGAAAGTTTCCTTGAAAAATATTACATGCTAATTCACCATCAACTAAAAATTCATTCCCCCAAGGAAATATATTCTGCTTTAAACCTCCTCTTGCGGCATATTCCCACTCTGCTTCAGTAGGTAATCTTGTGTTACTCCACTCACAATAAGCATTAGCGTCACTCCAAGATATATGAGTTACTGGATGATCTGGGATACTTTCTATAGCATCAGTACTCCCATCTGGCTTATTCCAATAAGCATTCTCTACCTTGATCCACCATGGAGCATCTTTGACAGATTGATCATAATCAGTTGACTTTAATTGATCAAAAAAAACAAAAGACCAGCCATATTTTTCTGCATCTGTTAAGTAACTTGTTTTATCTACAAATTCACCAAACTCCTTTACTGAGATAGCAAATGTAGATATATCAAAATCATCAACAAATATATCTCTAACTGGCCCCTCTCCGTCTCCAGGAAAAACATTTTTAGCATCTGACCCCATTGAAAACCATCCACCTTTAATATGGCTCGTTAATATTTCAACTTCTTCTGATGGTTTAAAGTTATTAGGAGAAGTATTTATTGAATTATTTCTATTTTGCTCATCAGGAGCACAACATGCATCAGACATAAAATTACCAAAATTATATAATTTAAGTGTAATGATAATAGAAAAGAATTTAAATATCCCTTTAACAACCGATCAAGAAAAAAAATTAACTCTTTTTTCAAAGAAGATTTATGAATCAAATAAGAAATTTAATCTGACTGGATTAAAAGACCTAGAAAGCATAAAAAACATTCTGGCATACGAAAGTATAAAATCTTTGGATATAATAAATCTATCCTCAAGCAAGAAAAGTTTAAGTGTTGTAGATATAGGAAGTGGAGCAGGAATACCAGGGATTCCTTTGAAAATAATTAATTCTAATTTCCATCTCACTTTTATCGAATCGAATACAAAAAAATGTGAATTTATTGCTTCCGCATGCAATGACTTAAGTCTAGAAGTAGATATTATAAATGATAGGGCTGAAACAATAGCTCATGAAAAGTCCTACAGAGAAAAATTTGATCTTGTCTTGTCTAGGGGGGTCGCCAATTTATCAACATTAGCTGAAATTACAATCCCATTTGCCAAAACAGGAGGCTCAATAATTTCTATAAAAGGGCTTAACATATCTAAAGAAATTATTACATCTGAGTATAGTGTTAAATTACTTGGCGGTGATTTATTTTTCTATATAACTACAACAAAATATTCTTCAATTGTAGGATGGAAAAAAGTTTGCTCTACTCCTAAAAAATATCCTAGAAAGCCAGGAACTCCCCAAAAAGACCCATTAAGTTTAAAATAAAAAAAATCAGTCAAGGAGAATCTATGAGATGTGGATTAGGTCAATTTCATCAACCATTGCCAGAATTTTTGAAGTTTGCTCAGCAATATGGAGCTACAGATATTTTACTTAACCAAAATAATGATAAGGAAAATCATCTTCCCGACTACAACAACAGGTGGGAATTAAAAGACTTGGTCAAATTAAGAAGATCTGTCGAAAACTACGGAATGAAATTGAGCGCTCTTGAAAATGTACCTACGAAATTTTATGAAGATGTAATGCTAAATGGACCCAAAAGAGATGAACAAATAGAAAACATGATCTATACAATAAAAAATATTGCTAGGGCAGGCATTCCTATTTTTGGATACAACTGGATGCCATCTCAAGTTTGGAGAACTGAACCAGAATATATAAGAGGTGAGGCAGAAGCAACAGCATTTGATAATGATGTAGCACAAAATTATCCACTTACACATAATAGAGAATACACCGAAGAAGAAATGTGGGAGAACCTTGAATATTGGATTAAAATTATAACTCCAATTGCAGAGGAAGAGGGAATTAGGCTTGGAATACATCCATGTGACCCCCCTGTGCCGGTTTTGGGTGGAATTCCTCAACTGTTTAGAAGTTTTGACGCTTATAAAAGGTTGATAGAAATCTATCCGTCAGATTCTAACGCTATAGAATTTTGCCAAGGAACATTTTCAGAGATGAATGATGATATTTACGAAATGATTCAATATTTTGGAGAAAGAAAAAAGATACTTTATGTTCACTTTAGAAATGTATCAGGGCAAGTTCCAAAATTTAAAGAAGAATTTGTGAATACAGGCTATGTTGATATGTATAAAGCCATGAAAATATACCATGAAGTTGGATATGATAGTTTTTTCATAGACGACCATGTTCCTGCTACATTCCAAGATACCTCATTTGGGCACAGAGGAAGAGCATTTGCGATGGGTTATATTCAAGCATTAATTGAGGCAGTTCAAAAATCTTAAATGACTTTCGATTTTTTTGAAAAAATTGTATCTCCCTGTATTAATATTTGTGAGTATGACCAGTCCAACAGTTACTGCACAGGATGTTTTAGAACACCTAATGAAATTGCAAAATGGTTTTATATGACCGCAGAAAATAGATCAAAAATTATAGAATCTATCCCTTCTAGAAAAAATATATTAAAGAAAATAAATTAAAACGATCTTTTATATTGATCTGGAATGTCTGCCGAATTATCAAGATCTTTCATTGCTTTTAGTGGCCAATAAGGATTTCTCAAAAATTCCCTACCTAAAAAAATTACATCTGCAAGATTAGCTTTCAAAATTTCTTCTGCTTGATGACTATTTGTTATAAGACCAACAGCTCCAGTTTTTATGCCAACTTGTTTCTTAATTTCTGCTGAAAAAGGCACTTGATAATTAGGCTCGGGGTTCAATTTTTGTAAAGGCGAAGATCCTCCGGAAGAGCAGTCTATTAAGTCCACTCCCAAATCTTTAAGTTCTTTGCAAAATTCAATTGACTGTTCTATGTCCCATCCATTTTCAACATAATCGGTTGCTGAAATTCTTACCAATAAAATGACTTTTTCAGAAATCACCTTTTTAATTTCTCTAATAAGATCTAATGGAAATTTCATACGCCCTTTAAGATTATTCCCGTACTCGTCTGTCCTTTTATTTGAAATTGGAGAAAGGAATTCATGAGCTAGGTAACCATGAGCCATATGAATCTCTATACATTGAAATCCTGCAAGTTCAGCTCGCTTAGAGGCTTTAACAAATGAAGATACTAGCCCAGCAATTTCGTCAGTATTTAATTCTTTTGGGGTCGCAGAATTATTATCAAATGCTAAAGAAGAAGGGGCAACAGGAATCCATCCTCCATCATTTTCACCCACCATATTATCTCTTTCTTCCCAAGGCTTTTTTGTAGAACCCTTCCTGCCTGAATGAGCCAACTGAATTGCTGGAACACAATTTTGACTCTTTAAAAAATTAGTGATTTCATTCAACTTTTCTATATGGCCATCTTTCCATATACCTAAATCACTCGGGCTTATCCTACCTTCAGGCGAAACTGCAGCTGCCTCTGTCATTACCAAACCTGCCCCGCCCACTGCTCTCGTTCCTAAATGAATAAGGTGCCAATTATTTGCAAACCCATCTTCTGAAGAATATTGACACATTGGTGATACCCAGCATCTATTTTTTACTTCCATTCCCCTTATATTTAATGATGAAAATAAAATACTCATCTATTTAAATATGAATGTATCTTCATTAATTTCTTGCCATTTAATTAGGCTATTTTTCATCGACTCTATTACTTCTGTATATTTTTCATCATGAAAAAGATTTTTTTCCTCAAATGGGTCAGAATTCAAATCAAAAAGTTCTCCATCATCGTCTAGGGTAAGGTTTAATTTCATCCTATCTATAATTATTGATCTTCGTGGATTTTTATTGAATTTATTTATTTCATCAGTACCTAGATTTCTATCATCAATTTCTCCAGTTCCATTCCATTCAACCACTACTACATTTTCATCAAGATTTAAAGTTTTAAAGCAGTCACTTTTATCTTCTCCTTGTAAATTATTTGATTTTTTTTGATTCATTAGACTCAATAAAGTTGGAACCAAATCAATATGACTAAAACTTCCTTTTATCTTTTTTTGAGAACTTTCTAATCCTGGCAACTTCATTAGCAATGGGACTTTGGCTGATTCTTCATATAAGGTTCTTTTTTCCAACATGCCATGATCCCCCATCATTTCTCCATGCTCACTAGTAAAAACTAAAATTGTATTCTCATATAAATTATTTTTTTTAAGAGAATCAATGATCCTTCCAACCATCCTGTCTACAAGAGTGATATTTGCAAAATAATCGGCTCTAGCTTTCAACCACCCTTCTTTAGTAGAAAAATCTTCACCTCTTGCTGCTAAGTAATTATTCATATAATCATCAGATCTCTGATCTGCTCCTTTTAAAAAAGAAGAATGGTAAGTAGATCTTGCTTTATTTATGTTTGATACATCATTTGGTTCTTTTAAAAATGTAGGGCCAGTTGGAATCATATCTGGATCATACATACCATCAAGAGGGCCAGCATAGGGAGAATGAGGTTCAAACGTACTCACATATAAAACAAACGAATTGTCTTTATTCCTTTCAATAAAATCTTCAGATTTTTCTGAAAGAAAAGCTGCCATCTGACTATCCTCAGGCAACATTGACCTATCTTCGTCATTAAAAATTTTTTTACCTGTTGGACCTTCTGAAGTTGGAGAAAAACCTTTATCGATTAACCATTTGTGAAGATCACTATAAGGGAGATCATTATTTGGCAGATCAGTAAAATAACTACTTTGATAATGATCTTCTACGCTTATCCATTCATCAAAACCTCTTTGCTTGATTGTGTCATCTCCCAAATGCCATTTACCTAAATACCCCTTTGTATAATTATCATCTACATATTCAGCTATAGTTTTTGCATCTTTTTTCAATGGAATTTTATTAACTGTAGGGCCTGCAGTATGGGGATATAACCCAGTCATAATAGAAGATCTGGCAGGAGCACACACCGGTTGAGTTACATAAGCATTTTCAAATACAAAAGAATCTTCTGACAACTCATTCAATCTTGGAGTATTTATCCAATCGTTTCCATAACAAGCCAATGTATCGAATCGTTGCTGATCGCTCATGATGAATACTAAATTTGGTTTGCTGTATTTACTCATTTTAAAATTCAGTTTACATTAATTTATACAAAATATGTGGAGTGATAATTTATGAAATACAGTATGCTGTTGCTAACAATTTTATTATTAGTTATTTCTTGTGGGCAAGAAGAAGAAGTTTTTGTACCAATAGAAAAAGTAACAGATACAGGAAAAGAATTTTCTATAGAAAGTTTTAAGCAAATAGGTTTCAAAAAAAGTAAAGAGTACAATATAGAGGACTTGCCTGGGGCAAAGTCGGCATATTATGGATTTATAAAAAATGATCTTGGAAATCCAGAAGATTATGAAGTGCGTTTTTACAATAATCATCAGGATGCGGTTCAGTTAGGGGCAAAATATGCTGATAATATTACTGGAGAAGGTGCATGTATAAAAAAATCTTGCTCACTTTGGACTGAAAATTTAAACCAAAGGGTACACCTTGAAGGAGGGCGAAATAATACATGGAATGGAACTCCAGATACTAAGTATATGAATTATGTTATTCATAATAATTTGATACTAATGTGCCCTGGATATAATGAAGAGGATGCGCTAATAAACTGCACAAATATGATAGAGAAAATTAATCAATAAACTATGAAAGTACTAATCACAGATACTAATACTGAAATAGCATCAGTTTTACATAAAGGTCTCAGTAATTATGAAATTGAAACGAGTGATAATTTAAATATTGATTACTTGTCTAATTTTGATTGCATAATAGTTCAATCTGTTTCTAAAAATTGTGATACTCCTGAAGATATAAATCAAAAAATGCAAAAAACATATAATACTTTGTCTGCCTGCGTTGAAGCGGGAGTAAAAAAAATAATCATGATTAGCACATTATCAATAATGGAGGGATATAAAGAATCATACACAGTCACAGAGAAATGGAAGCCAACTCCCTCAACTCAGTTTGACAATTTAAGTACTCATTTATCTGAATTTATATTTAAAGAATTCGGAAGGACATTCTCATTTCAAAAAATATTATTAAGGATTGGATTTCCTATAACTGATTCGGATATTAATAAAAATAAATCATCAATATCTGAAAGCGAATTTATAAAATCGATTAACAAAATTATTGCCCTAGACTTTAATGAAAAGTATGAAGTAATTCACATCCAGAATAAGAGTGAAAATCAAAGATTTTTAACAAATAAATTTGAAGATTTAAAAAGTTTGAGCAGGGGGCAGAAGCAGGCGTTTTATACCCCCAAGGAAAGAAGATCATGAAAGTTTTATTATTGGGATCAAATGGAATGCTTGGCCCTTGGGTATCAGATGTACTAAGAGATGATCATGAAATCATAGAAACTGATTTAGAAGAAATTTCTACAAATACTAATTTTAAAAAAGTTGATATATCAGACACAAAATCTGTAATTGATGTATCTAAAGGAGTAGATGCCGTAATCAATTTATCTGTGCTAAGAACCGATAGAATTTTAGCTTTTGATGTCAATGCCAAAGGAAACTTAAATATGATGCTCGCAGCAGAAGAGAATAAGATACCTAGAATTATCAACACAGGTCCTCATTTCCAGGTGGCAGGGCCTTCCTATGAAAATTTTGATTTTGAAATTAACCCTGATATACCCCCTCAACCTGGAGTGAATTTATATGCTATTACAAAAGCTCTTGGTCAAGAAATCTGTAGAATATTTACTGAAAAAAATTCATATATGTATCTTCAAACCTTACTTTTTTACAATTTTTATAATGATGCTTTAACTCTAGGTGGCAGAAGAAATGTAGGGAAGCCTCCACAGCAAAAAGGGACTGATCTAACACCGTTCAGTATAAGATGGGAAGACGCCGCTATGGCAATAAAGAAAGCTCTTGAAGTAGATCTCAATAAACTTCCTTCCAGGGTTGAAAATTATTTTGTTTTTGCAGATTTGCCACATAACAAATTTTCAAATGCTAAGGTGAAAAGGCAACTTAATTGGGAACCTTCATTTAACCTTGAAGATTTATGGGATAGAAATTAATTGTTTGATGTTGCAATAATAGATGGTGAAGTATATTCAGGAGATGGATTACCTAAATTATTGAATATAGGCATCAACAGTGACAAGATCAGTTATGTAGGAAAAGATAATATTTCTGCGCACAAGACTATAAGCGCCAAAGGACATATAGTAACTCCGGGATTTATAGACATACACACTCATAGTGACTTATCTTTCAATATAGATCCAGATGCTGACAGCAAGTTAATTCAAGGGGTTACTTTTGAATTAATGGGTAATTGCGGAATGAGTTTTTGCGCACCATTATCTTCAAATACAAAACCTCAACTCCAAGACAGAATGAACAGGCAAGGCATTGATCTAGAGATAAGATGGAATGATTTTAATGGATGGCTAAATGAGATATCTAGCAATACTCCTGCGATAAATGTGGCAGCTCAAGTTGGGCATGGGAGCATAAGGGCTCATGTAATGGGCATGGAAGCTCGCAACGCTTCACCTGAAGAAATAATTAAAATGCAAGACGAAATAAGAAAATCTATAGATCAAGGGGTTTTGGGTTTTTCAACAGGGCTTTGGTATGCACCAGGATCATATTCTCACACTGAAGAAATTGTGCAACTTGCAAAAATTTCATCTGAAAAAGATCTTCTTTATTCAAGCCATATTAGGTCAGAAAGTGATGATGCATGCGGACTATTCCCTGCTCATGCAGAAGCAATAGAAATAGCTCGAAGAACAAAAGGTAGGGTTCAAATAAGTCATGTTAAATCTGTTGGACCAAAATTTTGGGGAAGAGGAATTGAATTAATTGAAGGAATAGAGCGGGCAAGAAAAGAAGGTCTTGATGTTGCAGGAGATCAATATCCATATTATTGGTCAAGCACTCCAATAAGTGGATGTATGTTCCCAAGGTGGAGCCTAGAAGGTGGAAGAGAAAAAACATTAGAGAGACTAAAAGATTCAGATATAAGAGAAAATATAAAAAAAGAGACCACTAATTTTATTAATCGTTTCCACGGAGCAGAAGGTTGTGTATTAGCAGACTATCCAATCCAATCTTCATTAGAAGGTCTAAATTTAGTCGAAATCTCAAAAGAATTTAATACAACGCCAGAAGAAGCAGTAATGAAATTATATGAAAAATCAGAAGGCTCTTTTGTTCTTCACTCTATGGAAGAAGAAGATGTAAATGAAATAGCAAAGTACAGCAATATTTGTGTTGCTTCTGATGGAAATTCATTAAGAGATACTGGCCCATTATCTTCGGGAAAACCTCACCCTAGAAGTTATGCTACTAATTCAAGATATCTTGAAAGTTTTGTGAAAGAAAAAAGAATTGTAAGCCTTGTAGATGCAATATATAGAATGACTGCTCTGCCCGCACAAAGGATCGGATTAAAAAGGAGAGGAAAACTACTAAAAGATTATTTTGCAGATATTAATATTTTTAAACTAGAAGATATTAAAGATAATGCTACATACAAAGATCCTCATAAATATTCAGAAGGAATGAAATATGTATTTGTAAATGGGAAATTATCTGTTGAAGGCGGCCAAAAAATATCTGGAAGATACGGCAGAGTGATAAGATCTTTGACGGAATAATAAGAATAGTAATTAATTTATGTTTAAAAATATTTTTTTAAAATCAATCAATGATTCTCTTCTGACAATTTTATATATATTTATTACATATCTTCTTGTTTGCTTATTAATTATGTACGCCGTATCTGAGTTGCCCCTAAAAGAAGTGCAATTTATTTTTGATAACCTTCCAGAAAAATTAACTACATTTATTGCTGGCCCAGGAGGAATTGACATAACTAGTGTTGAAGGAATACTAAATACAGATATGTTCACAATTTTTGCCCCATTAGTCACTATAGGTTTTGCAATTTTTTTTGGATATAATGCGACAAAAAAAGAAGAGCAAAAGAGAACTTTGGATATAGTATTATCAGCAGGAATATCTAGAAATAGTTTTTTAATTCAGAAAATATCTTCTCTAATAATTAAAGTCTTATTAATATCCACTGCTTTATTTCTATCTATTTTAATTAGTGCTTATTTATTTGGCTTAACTATTTCAGTAAAAAATATTGCCTCAACATGTTTTCAATTATTTCTTATATCAACTACTTTCGGATTGCTTTCAATATTAATGGGGGCATTACCTTATGAATCAAGTTATACATATTCTGTTCCAACAACAATTGCCGTGCTCTCCTACATCATTTACTCAATAGAACCATTCTTAAAATCACTAGGAACAATTAAATACGCCTCCCTATTTTATTACTACAAAGGTGGGGATCCATTGAATAATGGTTTACATAGTTGGCATTGGGCCATATTTTCTATAATAATGAGTATAACGATTTTTTTATCTTTATATTTTTGGAATAAAAAAGATCTAGATTCTTAATAAATTTTAGAGGAGTGTAAATAATGAAATTAATGTTTTCTTTATCAATAATGGCGAGTGCACTAATTTTGGCTTGTGGCTCTTCAGAGGGTACTGAATCATTAGAAATTGTAACTCCTTCAGAGCAAATATTTACCTTAGATGATTTCATTTCCGTTGGTTATAAAAAAAATAGAACATATGATGTCTCAGAACTTCCTGGAGCAACTGGTGCTTGGTTTGGGTTTTGGAAAAATGAAGGTGAATCAAATGATTTTGAAATTCGTATATATGCGTCACATGAAGATGCTGTTTCTATGGGAGAAAACTTAGCTGCTGAAGTCTCAGGTAATGATGCATTAATAGGAAAAGATGAAGCGACTTGGCAAGAAGGCAGTAAAGATAGAAGGCAAGTTGGGGGAGGAGTTGATAAGGGCAGTCTAGGGTTACAGGCAACTGGAATTTTTCCAAAGTATGGAAACTACGCAATATATGGAAACGTAATAATTCTATGTGAAGGTCAAGAAGGATTGGCGATTGAAACCTGCTGGAAGTTAATTAATGCTATTACTGAATGAATAAACTAAATGGAACCAAATTCCAAATTAAAGTATGGAAAGAACTATTAAAAATTCCTTCAGGAGAAACTAGAACATACAAAGAAATTGCGATATTAATTGGTTCTCCTAATAGTGCAAGAGCAGTTGCAAATGCGTGTGCAAAAAATCCTTATCCTGTTCTTGTTCCTTGCCATAGAGTAATAAGGTCAGATGGGAATTTAGGAGGTTATAGCGCATTGGGTGGTGTAGATAAAAAGAAAGAGTTGCTAGAACAAGAAAGGAATTAGTAACTCCTCAAATTTGCTAAAACTCATTTTGTTATATGATAGATTCATATGTCATTTATAAATTCAACCTTTTCTTCATTCAAGGATCCTAACTTTAGAATATATTTTATAGGTCTTCTTTTTATGATGGCATCAGTAAATATGCAGTTTGTGGCACGCAGTCAATTAGCCTATGATCTAACCAAATCTCCTTTGGCGGTTGGGATAGTTGGGTCTGGCTTTGCACCTCCAATATTATTACTATCAATTTTTGGAGGATCTATTTCAGATCAATTTGATAAGAAAAAAATAATACAACTTGGTCAACTTGGAATGGTAATCTTGGCTTCTATAGTAGCTGTTTCAATCTTTCTTGAAGTTGTCACAATTTACCACCTAATTGTAGCTTCAGTGCTGCAAGGAGTTATGTGGGCTTTCTTAGTGCCTGCTAGACAATCATTAATTCCTGACCTAGTAGAAAAAAAGTTAACTGTAAACGCTATTGCCCTTAGTGGGTCTGGCATGGCTTTGATGACTTTTTTGGGGCCTGGAGTTGGCGGATTTTTGTACTCATTATTCGGCCCAGGTCTAGTTTATATATTTATATGTTTACTATTTTTATTTGCATTATTATTTAATCAACTTTTACCTGATACTCATAAAACAAAAATCAACTCTGAGCCTAGAGTTAAACAAATAAAAGAAGGGTTTAAATATATTTTAGGCAATTCGATTCTTTCTTGGCTTTTGATAATAGCAATGATCACAACCGTACTAACAATGCCATTAAGAAGCCTAATGCCAGTACTTATGGATGAGTTATTTTCTAGAGGTGCAGGTGCAGTAGGTTTAATGCTTAGTATAATTGGATTAGGCTCTTTAATTGGCTCTTTAATTTTTGCGGGCTTAAGAAAAGGGTTAAGAGGTATTGCTTTAATTGGTTCACTATTAGTATCAGGTATTGCTATCTTAATAACATCAGTGTCCAATCTATTCCTAATTGTCGCAATTATGATGTTTTTCATGGGGATAGGTGACGCCGGTAGAAGGTCTCTTAATAATGCTTTACTGATGGAAGAAGCCGATCCAGATTATAGGGGAAGAGTTAATGGAGTGTACACTATGAATTTCGGATTAATGCCTTTGGGCACAATCCCTATAGCAGCATTGGCAGCCGCTTATGGAATAGGCACAGCTCTTTTTGCATCCTCAGCGGTCTTGTTAGTATTCACTTTGATATGTTTCATATTTGCTAAGAGAATTAGGACTCTATAAATTTAGATTTTTAAAAAATTCGATTGATTCAGGATTTTCAAGTGATTGACTATTATTCAATTCTTGATTATTCATTACCCTTTTTACTGACATTTCGCTCAATTTTCCACTCTTAGTTCGAGGAAGATCAGGTGCTTGAATTATTAACTTAGGAACATGATTGCTAGTAGTATTTTGTTTAATATTGTTTTTATATTTTTTTACTAGATCTGCATTCAACTTTTGCTTACCTGAAAGTTTTACAAAAAGTATTATTCTTTCGTCTCCATAAGAGACCGCTAAACTATCAACAACTTCATCAAATTGATTAACTTGGCGATATATTTCGCTTGTACCTATCCTTATTCCTCTAGGATTTAAAGTCGTGTCTGATCTGCCAAAAATTTTTATCCCCAAATTTTTTGTTACAGATGCAAAATCTCCATGATGCCAAATATTATTATATTTTGCATAATAATTTTCATAATAATTTCTATTGTTATTATCATTCCAAAATCCGACTGGCTGACTAGGGAAATTATTTTTACATACCAACTCTCCCTGAGTTTCTTTTACTGAATCTCCACCTTGATTGAATACATCAACATCCATTCCAAGACCTTTTACTTGAATTTCGCCAGGCCACACAGGCATGTTGGGATTACCTTGAACAAAGCATCCTACTATATCAGTGCCTCCACTGATTGATGTGAGATGAACGTCACTTTTAACTTTCTCATATATATATTTAAAACTCTCTTCAGAAAGAGGAGAGCCTGTAGATGAAATAGTTTTTAGATTTTTTAAATTATGAGTATTTATTGGATTTAGTTTAAGTTTTTCTAATGCTTCGATGTATTTAGCACTTGTCCCCCAAAATGTAATATCCTCTTGATCGATTAAGTCAAAAATAAATTTTGGTTTTGGGCTAAATATTCCGCCATCAAATAGAACTATTGATGCTCCCGAACCCAAACAAGATAATAACCAGTTCCACATCATCCAGCCTGAGGAAGTGTTATATATAATATTATCTCCAGGTTTTATATCACAGTGAAGTTTGTGCTCTTTAAAATGTTGAATAAGTGTTCCTCCAGATCCATGCATAATTGATTTTGGAGGCCCAGTCGTTCCACTAGAAAATAAAATATATAAGGGGTGATTAAAATTAAATCGACTCCAATTATGAGTAGGATTTTCTTTTAAAAGATCATTGAATTTAACAGAATTATTAAAACTATCTAAATTTTTTGGATTATCGGGAATATAATTACATACCACTACATTCTGAATGCTTGAAATTCTAGAAACTATTTCGTTTACCTTAGTATTTAATTCTTCAAACTCTCCATTTTGAATAACTTGATCACTAGTAAAAAGTATTTTGGGAGATATTTGCATAAATCTATCAACTGAAGAATCAACTCCAAAGTCGGGAGAACAGCTGGACCATATAGCTCCTACATTCGAGGCTGCTAATGCTGCAATAATTCCTTCAGGAATATTAGATAAATATCCTACAACCCTGTCTCCAGGCTTGATGCCACTTTCTATAAAAAAATCAGAAATGGAGTGAACTTGATTAATTATCTGGTCTAGATTTATTTCTCGCCTAAATTTATCTTCAGCCCAAAAAATTATTTTATTGCTAAATTCTTTGTCTTTTAAAATATTTTCCGCAAAACTTATTTCACTATTTGGGAAAAATCTAGACCTAGTAGGGTCCTCTTCTTTTTGAAATATCTTACTACCTTTATGGCCAATTATTTGGGAAAAATCCCAGAATATTGACCAGAATTCATTTGTGTTATCAACAGACCATTTCCAAAGAGAGTGGTATCCATCAAAATCATACCCATAATTATCAGATAAGAATTTTATAAAATCAGAAATTATTGAATTGCTTACTCTTTCTTTTGAGGGCTGCCAAATTGGATTACGCAATTATTCCACCAGATACATTTAAAGAAGCTCCAGTTACAAAAGAAGATTCTTCAGAACTTAAAAATGCTACAGCTTTTGCAACATCATCAGGACTTGCATACCTCCCTAAAGGAACCGAAGATTCAATGCTCGACAAATGAAGTTTTCTTTTTTCTTCATGAGACAAATTATCTTTATATAAATGTTCTACATATGTATCTACTCTTTCAGTATCTACCCAGCTAGGGCATACTGAATTAACGTTAATACTATATTTTGCTAGATCAAGCGCTATTGACTCTGTCAGTCTTATAACTCCAGCTTTTGATGCATTATATGCACCAAATGTGGCAGAACCCTTTTTTCCTGCTATTGATGAAATATTAATAATTTTTCCACCTTCGTTTTGTAAAATAAGTTGCTTAGAAAAAGCTTTTGAAAATAGAAAAACTCCTTTTAAATTAATACCTAATACTCTATCCCATTCATCTTCGCTTAAGTCGACAATTGGAACTCTGTCCTTATTAGCAGGGGCACCTGCATTATTAACTAAAATATCAACCCTGTTAAATTTCTTTATAACTTTTTCAATTAATTTATTGATACTAGAAGAGTCTGTGACATCAGACAAAATGTGAAGTGCCTCTCCACCGTTTGTTTCTATTTCCTCTGTTACTGATTTTAGTCCATTCCAACCATCTTCTGGGTAAGGATTTTCAACTATATCGGTAACTACTATTTTAGCGCCTTCCTTGGATAATCGGTTTGCAACTGATCTACCTATTCCGTTCTTTCCTCCAGATCCAGTTATTATTGCAACCTTACCGCTCAAGTTGTACATCTTTATAATAAAACTCTCTGGTCACTTATATCTTTCATGCCGACAGTTTCTGTGATAGTTGCATCAAGATATTTTATTTTTTCTAGATCTGCGAAAGCATTGACGATAGTATACTGGGTTGGCATATCTTCCCATCTTGCTTTAATAAAGTTAACTTCTCCTTGTCCGTACGAAATACTTTTGGTTACTTTGTTTGGTGTCTCTTCAGGAGTTAATACAGCATAAGATATATCCTTTTCTCCCCATGAACCCGGGAAGCCTCCAGTCCTTGGAATATATT
This sequence comes from SAR202 cluster bacterium, assembly GCA_009392285.1. GTDB lineage: Bacteria > Chloroflexota > Dehalococcoidia > Lucifugimonadales > Lucifugimonadaceae. The sequence continues at coordinate 87,982 of VFGU01000012.1, read as the reverse complement.
TATAATGAAGCATCCCTTTTAAGTATTCATCCTCTGGACTCCGCTTGTTTGATCGAGGATCTCCGGATGAAATTTTATTAACTTCTAAGTTCATAAAATTAAAATCCATCCAACTTGCGGTACAAGAAATTTTATCTTTGTACACTTTAGGCTCAGGCAATTTACAATATATTTTTGAAAATCCTAATTCTTCCCTGCCAGTTAATATGGGGTCGGTAAGATTCTCCCAAAGTACCAATAAAAAATTTCCTCTTGCCTTATCTTTTTCTCCATTGAATTCAACAGGAAAGCTTACTCCTAACGTGTTATACCCTCGACCTGCTAACCATTCTATTTCTTTAATATAACTAGCAGTTACAGTAACTACTGGATCATTATAAAGTGAAAAATTGGGAGGCAAAAAGGATTGGAGTTGGTCAGGATTTGTCAAAAAGTTAACAGAAATAGATTTTACCTTGGGGTTATCTTTGCATTCAAATTTCCTTCCATCTGGCCCCTGCCTTGGCCCAAGACTAGGACCAAAGTGAGTTGGCATTCTATATATCTTTCCTTTTTCGAACTTGTACGACATTCTTACAATTTAAATCCACTTGATTTAGACTATCTTGAATAAGATAGTAAGGAGCAAATGTGAAAGGGTCAACATTCGTATCTAATTTTATGGAAGCTTATGAAGTTTCTCACATATTTTTTATACCAGTCATTTTGCCCCACGCATTAGCTGAAATCGACAAGAATACTAATATAAAAAGAATTATGCCTCACAGCGAAAAATCAGCTGTGTACATGGCAGATGGATATGCTAGGGCAAGTAAAAAACCTGGAATTTGCATGGCGCAAAAAGTAGGAGCTGCAAATATTGCTGCAGCCCTTAAAGACCCTTTCTTGGCATGTTCCCCTGTAATTGCAATTACAGGGGGTCCTTATACTGACTCTAAAAACAGGAACACTTATCAAGAGATTGATGATTTAGCCATGTTCAAAAGTGTTACAAAATCAAGTGTTAGAATCAATGATCCAAAACAATTACCAGAAAGTCTGAGGCATGCGTTTCGAGTTTCCACAACAGGCAAGCCTGGCCCTTCTCATATTGAAATACCTGGTCAACTTGGCGAAGGGATTGACCTAGGAGAAATTGAAGAAGACCTTATTGTTGAAAAAGAATATTTCAATATTCCTGCATTTCGGCTGACTCCTGAAAATAAAATTATTGAAAAAATGATTAGTAAAATTTTAGAATCAAAAAAACCAATTATAGTTGCGGGTGGAGGTGTAAAATCTTCGGGAGCCCAAAAAGAACTTTTGGAGTTATCTGAAAAATTATCCATCCCTGTTGCTACTTCATTAAATGGAAAAGATGTTTTTCCAGGAAATCATAAATTAAATGTTGGGGTGCCTGGTCTTTATTCAAATACTTCGGCTAATAAATCTATACTTTCTTCAGACCTCGTTATATTTATCGGAAGCCAAACTGATAGTCAACTCACTCTCGATTGGCAAGTTCCCAGATCCGGATCCAAAGTTATTCAAATCGATATAGACCCAGAAGAAATAGGAAGGCACTATCCTGTAGAGGCTTCAGCAGTTGGAGATGCAAAGGCAACTTTAAATCTTATAAACAACAAGGTTGATCAAATTAATTTATCTGATAGAAGTGCTTGGATTAGTAAAATTGATGAATTTAAAAAAGATTCAAAAAATGAAGTTGAAATGATGATGATTTCTGAAGATTCACCAATAAGACCCGAAAAATTATGTAAAGAATTATCAAATTTATTCCCTGAAAATTCTATACTAGTTTCAGACACCGGACATTCGGGCATATGGAGTGGAACAATGGTTGATTTTAATAGTTCTTCTCATCAATATATTAGGGCTGCAGGGTCATTAGGGTGGGGATTCCCTGCAAGTCTAGGAGCAAAGGCGGCTAATCCTGATAGTCCGGTTTTTTGTTTTACAGGCGATGGAGGATTTTGGTATCACCTTAGTGAAATTGAAACTGCAGTAAGATGGAATTTAAACTCAATAACAATAGTCAATAACAATAGTTCTTTAAATCAAGAGATTGGAGTAAACGAGAAAGCATATGGAGGAAAACTTTCTCATAATCATGGAGATCTTTGGAAATTTAAAGAGACTAATTTTAAAAATGTTGCTGAGAGCTTAGGTGCAAAAGGCATTAGAGTAGAAAATCCAAAAGAAATTTCATCAGCCATTGAAGAGGCTGTTGACTCAAATCAGCCCTGCGTTATTGATGTGGTCACTGACATATATGCATTTCCTCCAAAACCTTGGCTAGGCTGATTGTGACTGATCGATTAAAAAATAAAGTAGCCTTAATAACTGGAGCAGGAACTCGTGGTGAAATTGTTGGAATTGGCCAAGCATCTTCAATATTAATGGCAAGAGAAGGTGCAAAAATATTAATAAACGACATAGATCCTGAAAGAGCAAACTCTACTCTAAGTCAAATTAAAGATGAGGGTGGAGAAGGATTTATTGTTGTAGAAGATTGCACAAGAGAAGATGGGTGTAAATCAATTATAGATAAATGCTTGGACCAATTTGGGAAGATTGATATTTTATTCAATAATGTTGGTAGTGTTGGTAGTGGAATGGTTACAGAAATTGAAGAAGAAAGTTGGCAAAAATCAATAGATTCTAATTTGAAAAGTGCTGTAATGATGTCTAAGCATGCGGTCCCAATAATGTCAGAATCTGGGGGAGGCTCCATAATAAATATTTCTTCTATTGATGCTATAAGAGCTGGGGGCTCTAAAAATGTTCCATATTCAGTTGCAAAAGCAGGCATATCACATTTAACAAGAATTATGGCAGTTCATCATGGAAGACAAAAAATTAGAGTAAACTGTTTGGCGCCTGGGCATGTACATGGATCTTTTCCTAATTCAATAAAAAAAATACCTGAAGAAATTAGAGAACTCAGAAGAAAGGCGGGGCCACTAGGGACTGAAGGCGATGCTTGGGATGTCGCATGGGCAGTGGTATTTCTAGCATCTGAAGAGTCAAGATGGATATCTGGTGCTGTCATTCCTGTTGACGCAGGTCTACATGCCGCATCCCCTCTATCTGTTTGGGATAATCTAAACGAATAGAGGCAAAATGCAATATAAATGGAAAGCGTTCATTGTAGTTTCTTTATCATTATTTGTAATGGTGATGGATGCTTCAGCTCTAAATGTAATATTGCCAAAAATAGCTGAAGATTTTGCTGTTAGCCTAGGAGTAGTTTCTTGGGTGACAATTATTGGTGGTCTTGCCGTAAGCAGTACATTACTTCCATTGGGGAAATTAGCTGATATAGCTGGTAGAAGAAAAATCCAATTACTTGGCATGTCTTTATTTGCAGTAGGAGCGATAATATGTTTTTTTTCCTCTAATATTTCACTCCTCCTTTCTGGAAGAATAGTAGGTTCCTTAGGTGCATCAATGCTTCAAGCTGTAACTATGGCAATTGTTCTAGCAGTTTTTCCTGATAATGAAAAAGGAAGAGGGCTTGGAATGATTACTTTTGCTGTTGGGATAGGCGGAATAGCTGGGCCACTAGTGGGTAGTCAGATAACAGAATTTTTTGGCTGGAGATACATATTTTTGATTATGTTTTTTCCTACTTTAATTGGATTTATATTAGCAAGTTATATCCTAAGTGATGAATTAATTGGGTCTCCTAGAAAAGAAAAAATAAAGTATGATTTCAAAGGTGCTATTTATTCGGCATTATTTATAATTCTTATCATATTAAATATATCTAATCCTTTTGCTATTTCTTATACCTCTGCATTGTATTGGTTGATATGGATAACCAGCATTTCATTTATTTATCTCTTCATAAGATCTCAAATCAAAAGTGAAAACCCAATGTTTGATTTAAGCCTGTTTTCAAGTTGGAGGTTTTCTTTTGCTGTTTTAGCTAGACTGTTTGGATTTACTTCTAATGGCCCTTTTTGGTTTATAATTCCTTTCTATTCAACAATAGTCCTAAAATACAGCGTAGGGCTTACAGGAATTCTGATTTTTTTAAATGCATTGGGAATGTCATTGGCAGGCAGCATAGGTGGAAGATTATCAGATAAATTTGGGACTCTAAAATTTATATTAAGCGGACTATTGCTCCTAACTACAACATGGATAATATTTGTTATTTTAGGAAGCGATCCTCCTATGATATATATACTATTAATATCATTTATAAACGGAGTTTCAAATGGGCTTTGGATGGCTCCAAATACTAGCGAGACTTTAGAAAAAATACCTACTAGTCACCATGGTCTTATAAGTGCATTCAACGCTCTTATAAGAAATATTGGAAGTGTAATTGGAATTTCAATATCTACTATTTTAATTACCTCTATTTTGATTTCGTATGGGTTAAATGTTCAAATAGGAGAGCTTATAAATGGATCAAATGAAGAGATAAAAATATTATCAAATGCGATGAATTATTCATTTATTTTATCCGCAGGTTTTGGAATAATTGCGATCATTTTTAGTGTAATGGGAAGACTCAAAAGAAATTAATTATTCAGATAACCAAAGCCTTTCAAACCTCTCCTTAAGTTTTATCTCTATACCTCTTTTATTGGGCTTATAAAAATCTTTATTTTGAATTTTCTCAGGGAAGTTATTCTTTTTTATAAATCCCTCTTTTGAATCGTGATCATAAGTATATCCTTCTCCTATTCCTAATTCTTTATCTAAAGCTGTGTCAGCATTCATTAGGTGCAAAGGGATATCATTTATTGGATTTTTTTCTACTTCATTTAGTGCCGAATTTATAGCCTTATATGATGAGTTACTTTTCTCTGCCAAACATAAATATATAGTTGCATTTGCCAAAGGAATCCTGCCTTCTGGCATACCTATTTTGTTAACTGATTCGAAAGCAGAATTTGCTATTAACATTGCATTGGGATCTGCCAAACCTATGTCTTCAGAAGCACTAATTATTAACCTGCGAGCAATAAATAATGGATCTTCTCCGTTTTTCAACATTCTTGCTAAATAATATACAGCAGCATTAGGGTCGGAGCCTCTTATAGATTTTATAAATGCTGAAATATGACTGTAATGATTATCGCTTTGCCTGTCATATATAAAATTATTTTTCAGCAATTCTTTAATTGTATTTTTTGATATTAATTTTTTATTGTTAATTGTTTTTGAAGAAAGAACTGCCAACTCAAGAGTGTCTATTGCTTTTCTAGCATCACCCCCACAACCTTTTGATAATATTTTCAAAACGTCTTCTTCAATAATTATGTCAGAATACTTAAGAAGTTCTTCTTTGTTTTTGATAATTTTATTCAATATATTATTAATAGACTTTTCATCGTGAGGGTTAAATTTAAAAATTTTTACCCTCGAAATTAAAGGGTTAATTATAGAAAAGCCAGGGTGTTCAGTAGTAGCTCCTATTAAAATTAATATTCCCTCTTCAATTAAAGGCAACAATGAATCTTGCTGACTCTTTGAAAACCTATGAATTTCGTCTAAAAATAGTATAGTTTTTTTTGATGATGTAGTTCTCTGAAAAATAACTTCATCGGAAATTTTTCTGATATCAGACAGTCCTGACGATACAGCTGAGAGTGCCCTGAAATTCATATCCGATTGCTTGGCTATTATCTTAGCCAAAGTTGTTTTTCCTGTTCCAGGAGGACCCCAAAATATCATAGATGGAATTGATTTATTTTCTACAAGATTATATAAAGCTTTTCCTTTTCCTAGGATATGCTCTTGTCCAATAAATTCATCAAGAGTTTTGGGTCTCATTCTAGAGGATAAAGGAGATGATGAGAGAGATTCTTTTCTACTACTGTATTCAAATAAATTCATTTACTTAATTATATATTAAATAAAGTATTCAACATATTGCGTCCTGTCATAGAAATAAGCTGTGTTTCCGAAAATTATTCTATAGATATAAAATGATTTTAAAGAAGGTGCTAAATGAAGAAAATTTTTTCGATAATTATTTTATTATTTCTTGTATACGGATGTGGCGCCAAAGCGGAAGAAATAAAAATTACTCTAGATAAATTTACTGACAATGGCAAAACTTATTCGATAGATAATTTTTTAGATTCTGACTTTAAAATAAATAAAGAATATGATGTTTCAGAATTGGAGAGTGCTGATGGAGTTTGGTTTGGTTTTTGGAAAAACGATGCTGACAAAGCTCTTGATTTTGAGATAAGAATTTACCCTACCCACCAGCTAGCTGTTGATAAAGGAATTTCATATGTGGATGAGGTAATCGGAGAAGACGCGATATTAAAAAAATCATTATCATCTTGGAATGAAGGAATTCAAGATAGAAGAACCAGAAGTGATAAAAGTTATAAAGGGAGCAGTGCCAACACAGTAAGGGCAAAATATCTTGATTACATAGTGTACGGAAACACAATTATCCTATGCACTGGACTAGATCTAACCTATGCAAGACAAAATTGTTCTGATTTAGCTTTATCTATAGGAAATTAAGGGGGACTAAATGAAAAATATAGGATATATACCTATCAATAAGTTAAGAGAGATGATCTCATCTAAAGAGATCTCTCCGGTTGAGGTAATAAATGAAACATTTCAAAGAATTAATTCTTTGGATTCAAGATTTGGGGCTTATATTACATTAGATGAAGAAAATGCAATAAAAAAGGCAAAAGAAGCAGAAAATTCTATTATGAAAGGTGAAGATCTTGGTCCTCTTCATGGAATACCCGTTCCAATAAAAGACCTTGAGCCTGTAAAAAATATGAGATGCACTTTTGGGTCTATACCGGCAGATATTGTGGCTACAGAAGATGCCATTTCGGTGGAAAGAATTAAGTCTGCTGGCGGAATAATAATAGGAAAAACTAATACTCCAGAATACGGTAATGCTGGCACAACTGAAAATAGAGTTTTTGGAATATCTAGAAATCCATGGAACGACAAACTTACTCCTGGTGGATCTAGCGGAGGATCTGCGGTAAGTATTTGTTCAGGCATGACCTCAATTGCTCAGGGATCAGATGGAGGAGGTTCTATTAGAATTCCTGCATCATTATGTGGAATATTTGGGATCAAGCCTACTCAAGGAAGAATACCAAGAAGAGTACATAATAATACAAAGTGGAATGAAATAAATTTTTCAACCACAGGCCCTATGTCTATAGATGTTACGGACTCTGCAATATTACTAGAGGTTATGTCAGGATTTCACAAGGATGGAGAAAACGGGACTATACGAGAAGAAAATCCTACTTTTACCAACTTTGCCGATACTAATTTGAAAGGTATAAGAATAGCTTTTTCTAGAAGTATTGGAGGAGCTGTGGCTGACAAAGAAGTAATTGAGTCAGTAGAAAAAACCGTCAAAAAAGTTGAAGGGATGGGATTTGAGGTAGAAGAAGTAGACTTCCATCCAGATGAATCAGAGATATTATTTAGAACTTGGTACGATTTTTGGTGCTCCAGAAGTTACCTTATGACACCTCATTTAATTGATGATAAAAAAAATAGAGAAGGTCTTACGGATTATTTCAGAACCAACATTCAGCATGGCAAAGATATATCAGGATCGTTATTATTCGAAGCATTAAATAATATTGGAAAATACAGAAATTATACCCAATCCATTTTCAATAATTATGATCTATTAATTACACCTACTGTAGCAGTTAAGCCATTTAAAATTAATGAATATCCTGAAGAGATTAATGGCAATAAATGTAATAGCCCTTTTTGGGACTGGACTCCCTTCACATATATTTTTAATCTCACTGGAAACCCTGCAGCAAGCATTCCTGTTTCAAGAAGTAAGGACAACTTGCCCATAGGAATGCAGGTCGTAGGCGACTTAATGCAAGAAAATCTGATCCTTGCTTTTGCTAAATTAATAGAATCAGAAGAACCTTGGAATTCATATCCAGAAATAAAATAGAATGAAGCAAATTTTTATAGCAATAGTAATAACTTGTTTTATGGCGACAATTTCTTGCTCTTCAGAAAAAATTGATGAGCCTCTGATAGAAAAAATTACCCCCCAAACTAAGCAATTCGAATTAGAAGATTTTACTTCTGTAGGGCTAAAGAAGAACAAGACATATAAAGTGGAAGAATTACCAAAAGCATTGAGTGCATATTTTGGATTTATAAGATTTAATGAACCCGCAGAAGATGGGAAAGGGAAAAAGGTTGTGGAATATGAATTAAGATTCTATAGCTCCCATGAAGATGCTATAAATTATGGAGCAGAATATGCAGAAGAGCGTGTAGGGCCTAATGCAAAACTAAAAAAAACACATAACCCCAGATGGAAAGAAGGATTACGGGATGCAAGGTTATGCATTGGGGATCAATTTAATACATGGAAGAATAGTGCTGATTGTGGTCAACCAAAATTTAATGAATTTTATATTTATGGAAACGTGGTCATTCTATGCGAAGGTAGAACTCAAGAAATTGCTAAAAGGAATTGTAATTCCATTGCTTCTAAATTAGAGCCTTCCATTGAAAGTGAATAGTCATATACATACCAAACATATTACCCAAACTATGAAAAAAATTATTTCCATATTAACTCTAGCGATCACATTAACTTCATGTGCTTCGGAGCCAGAATTCATATTAATAGAAAAAATAACTGACTCAGATAAAAATTATACTGTTAAAGATTTTAAAGAGATAAAATTTAAGCAGAGTGTAGAATATGATGTACAAAATTTACCTAATGCAATTTCTGCATACTATGGATTTATTAAAAATGACCAAGGTGAGCCCAATGACTATGAAATTAGATTTTACGAATCTCATAAAAGTGCTGTTGAAAACGGAGAAAAATATGCAAAAAATATTAGTGGAGAAAATGGTTGTATAAAAAAAGAATGCTCATTTTTTTTAGAAAATTTAAAACATAGGCAAAAAGTTTCAGAGCCTTCTAATGTTGCTGGAGGAGCTGGAAATGGAATACCAATTCCAAAATATCAAGCATATGTAATTTATGGAAATTTTATATTATTATGCCCAGGTTATAATCAAAATGAAGCCCTAAAAGCTTGCACAATTATAGTAAAAAATTTGGAATAAAGGTGGGTCTAATTAACAACTTAGAAATTAATTATTCACAATTATGTTAAGAATTCAGTAATTTTCTCATTATTATGTCAATTGAATGATAAATTGTATAAAGTAAAAGTCATGATAATTGGAGTACCAAAAGAAATAAAAAATAATGAGTTTAGGGTGGGGCTTACTCCCGATTCTGTAAAAAAACTAACAGCAGAAAATCATGAAGTTTTTATAGAAGAAAGTGCTGGGGCAATCATAGGATTTTCTGATGTGGACTATGAAAATAGTGGAGCTAAAATCTTAAAATCTGCAAAAGAAATATATGAGTCATCTGAATTAATAATTAAGGTCAAAGAGCCCCTTCCGAGTGAATTTAAATACCTATCAAAAAACAATATACTGTTTACTTATCTGCATTTAGCTGGAAACAAAGATCAAAGTATTAAGTTGGCCAATACTGGGGTTACAGGAATTGCATATGAAACTGTTACTGCCAATGACGGATCTCTCCCGTTGCTATCTCCTATGAGCTCTATCGCGGGACAACTTAGTATTATTGTAGGCTCATATTTCTTATTAAAACATAACAAAGGAAAAGGAACCCTAATTGGATCTGTTTCAGATCTAGAACCAAGAATTATTACTGTAATTGGGGCTGGAGTAGCAGGTACAGAAGCAATAGACAAAGCATTGTCCAATAAGGCTCACGTCAAAATAATTGAACTTTCTGATAATAGACTTAATGAACTTAAAGATAAATTTGGAAATAATAATATCGAATACATTAAATCAAGCCCTGAAAATATATCTGATGCATTAAAAGTATCTGATATAGTTGTGGGTTCTGTTTATATTGTTGGCAAAAAGGCCCCAACGGTTGTTACAAGAGAAATGATTTCAAATATGAAACCTGGAAGTGTTATGGTTGATATTTCTATTGATCAAGGAGGTTGCTTCGAAACTAGCAAAGTAACAACTCACGATAATCCTACATTTCTTATAGATGGTGTCTTGCATTATTGTGTAGCTAATATGCCTGGCTCGGTTCCTTTGACTGCCACCGAAGCACTTAATAAAGTTACACTTCCTTATATTTTAGACATAGCGAATAAAGGCTTAGAAAAATCTATCAAAGATGATAAAAATCTATTTAATGGTTTGAATATCAGAGACGGAGAAATAGTTCATAAGTCAGTAAAAGAATCGTTAGAGCGAATTTAATGGGGCTGTAGCTCAGTTGGTAGAGCGCTTCGATGGCATCGAAGAGGTCAGGAGTTCGAGCCTCCTCAGCTCCACCATCAATTTAATTAAATTTCTAATAATATTTGCATCGAATAGATAATTTATTTTTTTTCTAACTTATCAATAACTATTGTGCAATTTTTCATAGAATCGTCTTCATCATTTCCTGGACAAAAAAGAATCAAGTTATTATAAATCACATAACTTTTGTATTTTGCATTACGAGTTCCAGCCATTGATTCCATAATTGAAGGCCCACCATCAATCTGCTGTCTTTGATTTAAGTTTTCTAACCAAAGTGAACAATCTTTTTTAACACAGGCATTTTCACCTACAATATTATCTGCATACTTACTGCCTAATTTTATAGCCTCATCGTGATTACTATAAAACCTTATTTCATAATCTTGAAAGTCACCTAATTCATTTTTTATAAATCCAAAATATGCAGAAATCGCCCCAGGAAGTTCTTCAACATTATATTCGTTACTTTTTTTGAATCCTATAGATTTAAAATCTTCAATTATGTAATTCTTTCCTTGGTCTGAAATTTTATCTATTGGGTTAAATGCTTCTTCATTAGAGGAACATGCCAAACCAATTATAAAAAAACTTATTATGAAAAAAATTGATAAATACTTCATTAATTTACTATATAATATCGGCTAAATAATTATAAATAAGAAAATGCCAGAACTAGAATTTAGGCGACTAGGTCGTACAGAAATGAAACCCAAATCACTCGGGTTAGGCTGTGGATATCTTGGTAATCCTAAAAGGCCTGACCAAGAAGCAATAACAACAATTAAGTATGCCGTAGAAAAAGGAATTAATTTTATAGATACCTCCCCTGAATATGGACTAAGTGAGCAAAGAGTGGGGTCGGGATTATCCAATGGGTTAAGAGAAAAAGTTTATCTTCAAACTAAGGTTGGATCTCATCCAAAATACTTAAGAGATTTTTCTAAAAAGGCAACAATATGGAGCCTTGAAAATAGTTTCAAACTTCTTAAAACAGATTATGTAGATTCTATATTAATTCATGGTCCTAGGTATGACATTGAAACACCCTTAGGGGATTGTTTAGATATTTTGGTAGATTGGAAATCCAAGGGAAGGATAGGTCATATTGGAATCGGAATAAGGCAACATGAATTTCATCGTCGTGCAATTGAAACCGGAGAGATGGATATAGTTCTTTCTTTTCTAGATTACACATTACTATCGCAATCTTTAGAGAAAACTACAATACCTCTAGCACTCAAGGAAGATGTCGGAATAATACTAGCAGGACCATTAAATGGCTCTCTTCTAGCAGGACCAGAACCCAAAATTAATGAATCAACAAATAATCCAAATGTCGAACTTCCTCCATCATTAGTTGGCGGACCAACTGATCCAAAAATTTTTCCAAGAGCACATAAAATATGGAAATGGTGTAAAGATGAAAGAATAAATATTAGAGACTTAGCCATTCAATTTGTTTTAAATGCTCCGGTTAGCGGAAATGGAATCGTGCTTGCTGGTCCATCAAATAAAAAAGAGTTTGATGAAGTTTACAAAAGTGCCACTAGTATATTACCAAAGAAAACATGGGAAAAATTTGAAAAAGAATTCAATGTAAAATCATATATAAATTAATTATTTTCTTGTGATTTTTCTGTTCTAAAAAATAGAAAAAAAGACCAAGTTGAAAAAGCAGTTATAAGATGCCAAAATGCATGTGGTTGCAACAATGAATCTGGATAACACATGATATCAGTAAACCAAGAAGGGTCATTTGGCTGACCCTGTAGCCAAATTGCAAATGCCAGCAAAAAGGAACCCATCCCTAAAAAGAACCAAGGAAAATAATTTCTATTTATTCTAGGTGGTTGATTAGAAAATATAGCTGGTATCCAAAAAAGAATTATCCACCAATATTCTCTTAAGTCAGTAAATATTTCCACAGGAGTAATACCAAAAACTGCTGCAACAATAAAGCCTACAAATCCAGAAGCCCATCTAAATCTAGGAGTCCAGAACCTATAAAGAGACTCAGAAATAATCCAGAGCCCAATAGAAAGACCAAATAGATCCAGACCAATTCCTAACCTTCCTCCAAAAAACCATCTTGCAATTGCATAAACAACGACAATTAAAAAATATGCCTGAAGAAATCTTTTATAATCCCAACGTCTCATTTCTTTGATGTTATAAAGCCAAGGAAAAACTATATACATAATCATGCTTAGGTTATCTGCCCACCCTCCCCATTCGGTATGAGTTCCATGCATAAGCATAGAGCCAGGGCCAAGAAAAATTGTCGCTCCTGCGTACAACACACTAAGTCTATTTAACCCAATAAAAGTATTTTTTGAATCTTGCCTATCTTTAGTTAAGATTCTTAGCATCATTAACCCTGAAACCATAAATGCAAGATTGCTTAATGCATTTGCTGGCTCCCTAAATATACTTTTACTTACTCTCTCGCACCAACCTGAGACTGAACCAATCGGCTCAGAAGCAGTTTCAAAATGAAAAAGAATACCTAAATTAGCTAATAATACATAAGCAATTAAGTATAAAATGCTTAACACTAATGCAGTTGGATAAACTTTATTCATAAATAGATTAATTGTTAATAAAAAGACTGGTTAATCATACTAATTACCCAAATTTAGAGGAAAAAACTAACCTTAAATCAATAAACTAAAAAGGAGTCTAATTATGAACTCGAAAATAACAGGATGGGTATTAGCTATTTTTCCAATTTTAGGAATGGCATGTTGGATGGCATCTCCAATGTTTGCAGCTGGTCCTCCAGGTGAATTTGAAAGTGGATACGCAGGTTTGGCAGCAGAACTAGGCCAAAGTGCAAATGCAGTAAGTCTATGGATGGTACTCGCTGGCCTAGCTTATGCAATATTAACTGTAGGGTTAATAAGTCTAAAATCAAAATATACAGATGGAGCATATGGGTATATGGCTGGAATATTATTGCTTGTGGGGTTTGCTGGGCAGGGCGTAGAAACAGGTGCTTTTTCAGCAGCAGCTCAAGCAGCTTCTAAAGGTGCGGAAATGATTCCAAGTGCCGCTGCATTACTAGTTCTTGCGGCGACCGCTGGAGGAGGTGCAACTGCTATATTTGCTCTTGGATTGGCTTTACTTGGAGCAGGATTATACATGAAAAAAAGTGTTCACGTTATTAGTTCTGCATCATATATGATAATCGGATTGTTTGGAGTTGTTGGGTCAATTTTCTTCTATGATGGAGGGCTTATGGCTGTCTATTACTTTGGCTTAACTTTAACTACAATCGCAGTAGGAATAGAGCTGATTAGAACCGGCCAAGACTAAATAATTTATAAAACATAACAAGGGACTTGAATTAATTCTTTTATATAATACAATTCCCTTGTTATGAAATTTTACTTAACACAAACTTGTTGCTGTTGCTGTTGTCAGGATGACAACGGGGTAACAAGTCGTGTCTAGTATAAATAAGTAATAAAAGACATAGAATCGAAACCCCGAAAATTCGGGGTTTTTTTTATTTCTGGAAGGAGAAAAATGGGTTTACAAATAGGAGATAAAGCACCAAACTTTGTTGCTAATACAACATTAGGAGAAATTAATTTTCATGAATGGATAGAAGATAAATGGACTGTATTAATGTCTCATCCAGCAGATTTTACGCCTGTATGTACTACTGAAATTGGAAGAGTTGCTAACCTAAAAAATGAATTTGAGAAGCGTAATACTAAAGTTTTAGTTCTAAGTGTAGGCACAAAAGAAGGACTTAAACCAATAGAATCTCATAATCAATGGATAAAAGATGTGAATGAGACTCAAAATGCATCTGTTGAATTTCCTATGGTTGCTGATCCTGACAAAATAATTGCAAATTCATATGGCATGATTCACCCAAATGCTAATGACACTCTAACTGTTAGGTCAGTATTCATAATAGGTCCAGACAAGAATATTAAACTTATAATTTCTTATCCCGCTTCCACTGGCAGAAACTTTCAAGAGATATTAAGAGTTTTGGATTCTTTACAGTTGACTGCAAAATACCAAGTTGGAACTCCTGCCGATTGGGCATATGGAGAAGACTGCATAGTGGTTCCTGCTGTAGCGACTGAAGATATTCCAGAAAAATTTCCAAAAGGCCATAGGATAATAAAAGAGTATCTTAGAACAACTCCGCAACCAAACATCGATTGAGGCAATATGATAAAACCGGCAATAAATAGGTTCTTCGAATTCCCAGAAACTGTTAATGAAGTTTCAGCTAGATTGGTAGCGGCAGGAGTCTTTATACTATCTTTTATTACATTAATATCCATTCAATTAGATTCTGGACTTGCTCCTTTATTAAATTTACTTCTAGTAATAGGATTCTTAGCCAGGGTTTCATCTGGACCTAAATGGAGCCCTTTGGCAATATTTGTCACCAAGATATTAGTTCCAAATTTAAAATTTAATGAAAAAATTGTACCTGGTCCTCCAAAAAGATTTGCTCAAGCAATAGGCCTTGCTTTTTCTACGCTTATATTATTTTTCTTAGTATTAGGAATGAAGGAACTATCAATGGGATTGTTAATTATTCTTATGATTTTTGCGTTCTTGGAATCTGCTCTTGGCTTCTGTTTTGGTTGTAAAGTATTCGCAAGTCTTATTAAACTTGGGGTTATCCCTGAAAAGGTTTGTGAAAAATGTGCTAATTATTCCTATTAATTAGTAAATATATCTAAAATACTTTCCCCAACTCCCGCTTTGGCACCTTTAAATAACTCAGTATAACCACATTTTGTGCATGCTACTGCTTTGAATTTATTTGCTTGCATATTCAATATTTTTGATAAAAATCCACCGGTTGTGGAAACAGGAAATTCTTCATAATTTCCATTGCCACATTTAACACATTTATACTGAATAGAATCCATATCAATATTCTTTAATTATCCCCTTAATAATTACATTTTTCTATTAACTAAAAATAGAAGTAAATGGAAATTTATCTTATTTAGTCTTAAAATAGCCGATAACGTAATTACGGTAATGTCATTAAAGGAGGTTATATGGACTTGATGACGCTTACTCAGTTTAGTTTCTACTTTGGAACAGCATCGATGCTATGCGCTTCGGTCTTCTTTTTCTTTGAAAGAGGAGAAGTAGCAGCTAAATGGAGAACTTCAGTCACAGTAGCTGGATTAGTAACATTTATTGCTTTTTTCCACTACATGACAATGAGAGAACAATCAATATGGTACGATCAATTACAAGGTGGAGGACTTACCTCTCTAAGGTATGTAGACTGGCTAGTAACTGTACCGCTTCAAATTGTTGAATTCTATCTAATACTTAAAGTTGTAGGTAAAGTTACCTCATCTTTATTCTGGCAGCTCCTTGCAGGATCTGCTGTTATGTTGATTGGTGGATTGATTGGTGAATTAGAGTCTAGCCTAAACCTTATCGGATTTATAATCGGAATGGTTGGTTGGTTATACGTTGTTTACCTAATTTTTGCTGGTGGTGCTGCTAAAGCTAGTTCTGACAGTAAAAATGCTGCTGTTCAGTCAGCTTTTAATTCGCTAAAACTAATCGTACTTATCGGTTGGGCGATATATCCAATTGGTTACGTAATTGGAAACTTTGATCTAGTTACTGACGGTATTCAAATTATGAATATTGTTTATAACTTTGCAGACTTAATTAACAAAGCCGCTTTCGGTTTGGTTATTTGGGCAGCTGCTAAGTCAGATTCTTAATAAAAGATACTGAAATAAAAACAAACCCGGTTAATCGATGCCGGGTTTGTTTTTTTGTAACTATTTATCTTGATTATCTTCGTTATTAATTATTTTTCTTTTCAAATAAATACTGGCCGAGGAAACTAATACTGCCAAAATTCCAATAAGCGTGAACCACCAACTTAAGTTATTTATTAAAGAAAATAAAATTAATAAAGTGCCAATAAATAGATTGACATAACTCATATACTTTGAAATCTTCATACCCATTCAGTAATTATGCACAAAAAATAACATTTAGAAAATTATTACTAATTGTATAGTCACTTTTATTGATAATGTGGTAAATTAATATTATTAATATAAACGCTATAAAGGAGGTGCAATTGTATACAACAAAAACAACCGCTGGAGGCGAACTCAAGTAACCCTCACGTTTAATTATTTCATAAGCCTCTAGTGGTTTATATTAAAAGAGCTCCTCTTAGGAGCTCTTTTTTTAACTCTGCCTTCTAGCATTTTTTATGTCTATGTCTTCGGATATTAAATTATCATTAATATAATCATGATTAATTTTTAACCCTAAACCAACACCCTTTGGCATATGGATAAATCCTTCATCATCCATAGGGTCTATTATTTCATGTAAATATTCTGGCGGCTTCTCATAATCAACGTGAGGATGCAGTAATCCTCTTTCGTAAAATTCTCCAGGTATTCTAATAGATCCAAGGGCATGCAAATTTCCTTCTTTTCCACCATGAACTTCCATTGCCATATTATAAGATTCGGCAAGATGAGCTACTTTCATTAAAGGGGTAAGTCCTCCAAGATCGCCTGTGCCGCCTCTTAAAATATCTACAGCATTATTCTTTATCCATTCCGCTCTTGTGGATATTTTTCCTGTCATGGTTTCGGGCCCAATTATTGGTATATCCAATTGTTCTGATAACCAGATATAGGAAGACATACTAGACTCATCCATTGGCTCTTCAAACCAATGAAAATTAAGTTTCTCTAATTCTCTTCCAATCCATAATGATTCCAATCTTGAATAATAATGATAAGAATCAAGCATTAAAGGAATGTCTTCTCCGACTGCTTCTCTGACTGCAGCACACGCCATTATATCCTTTTTAGGATCAGGGGCTCCTTCTATTGGTGGCATCCACCCATGAAGTTTGACTGCTCTATATCCTTTTTCTTTTACGCACCATTCTGCAAATTTTCCATAATCCTCAGGCGTAGAAAGGCCTCCTTTGATTGTATCCCCGCACATTGTGCTTGCATAAGCTGGAACCTTTTCTCTATACAATCCAAGAATATTATTTAGAGGCTGATTCATTATTACTCCGATTAGATCCCATAAAGCAAGGTCTATTGAAGATAATATTCTTTCATCTATTGCGGTTACTATTCTTTGCATATGCATCATCTTCTCCCACAATTTCTCCCTATAAAACGGATTCTCATCTAATAGAATTGGCGCTATTACATTCTCAACTATTTGAGGATTAGCTCCAAAAGCATGACCCTTATGACCTTCATCAGTTTCTATAGTTATCAAACTTTGCTTTACTTGATGAGGTTCTTTTGCTGGATGCCCATGCCCCTCATCATCACTTTCAACATAAGAAGTATATTTAAATAATTTGGATTCGACTTTTGTAATTTTCATAAAACCTCTCTATTTTAGTATCATAATTAAGTTAATTTAATTCACGAGGAAATACAATGAAAAAGATTTTAATAACAGGTGGGGCTGGATTAGTAGGCAATGTATTAATTAACGGCTTAAAAGACAAATTTGAAATAAGAATATTGGATCAGAAACCCATGAAAGGTGTTGATTCTTATGTGGGAGATATAAGCAATTTAGATTCCATTCTTCCTGCCTTTAAAAATATTGATACTGTTGTGCATTTGGCTGGTGACAGAAGGGTTCATGGTGATTGGAACTCAATCTTAAATAATAATATAACTGGCATTTATAATATTTATGAGGCATCAAAGCGCAATGATGTAAAAAGAGTAGTTTTTGCTAGTTCACAACATGCTACAGGAGGCTTTTATGATGTAGAGCCATGGTCTTTCATTAACAAAGGTGAGTATGAAAAATTGCCTGACGACTACAAGCCACTTGACGAAACTTGCAGAATAAGACCAGATAGTTATTACGGTGCATCAAAATCTTTTGGTGAGTCTTTGGGCAGTTATTACTCTGATTTTTATAATCTATCTACTATTAACATTAGAATAGGGTGGGTAATATCTGATGATGATCCTACATTCTCTCCTATATCTTTAAATTTATGGTTAAGCCATAAAGATATATGTCAAATAATAGAGTTGAGCATTAATGCAAATCAAGATATTAAATATGATACTTTTTATGCAACTTCAGATAACCATTGGAAAATATGGTCAATAGATAAAGCAAAAAGTGTCCTTGGGTATAAACCAATAGATGGTGCAGGATCAATTTTTAAACTAAGAGATCCTAAAAAAGCAGATACTTAATTAAAGTCCAAAAATAATTAATGACGCCAACCCCATATAAAGCAATACTCCTGCAATATCTGTAAATGTAGTTACTATAACGGCAGACGAAGAGGCAGGATCTAAGTTAACGGTTTTCATAAATATCGGAACTATAACTCCCATTAATCCGGCAACGAATAAATTTAATAACATAGCGCCGCCTACTAACATTGCAAGATTGAGATCAGATTTCCAAATATACACAACTATGAATAATAAAAGAGTAACTGACAAACCTTGAATAACTGACAAGAATAACTCTCTATTTAGTATGTTTCTAGTATCTTTTGTTGTTACCTCCCCAAGTGCTAATGCTCTTACAACTAAGGTTAAGGTTTGTGTGCCTGCGATTCCCGCCTGACCAATTATAACTGGCAAAAACACAGCCAGCACTGGCATTTGCTTAACATGATTCGTAAATAAACTAAGTATAAATCCAGCAAAAAGCACTGTACCCAAATTAATAATTAACCAAGGCAATCTTCTCTTAAATGAATTTTTAATTGGGCCAATTACCTTATCATCTATGCTCATACCTACCATGTTAAACATATCTTTAGTGGCTTCTTGTTCAACTAGATGAATAACTTCTTCAATTGAAATAACCCCTTCCAAAATACCTTCTTTATTGGTAACTGCTAGAGCTCTTAATCCATGTTTATCCATAATATTTGCGCATTCTTTTTTATCAGTATCAACAGTAACTGAAATTAAATTCGGTTTCATAACTTCAAAAACAGATTGAGTTAAATTGGCGAATATTAAATCTGAAATATCTATTGAGCCCACAAGTTTTCCTTTTGCATCTACAACGAAAAGATTCTGTAATTTATTCGAACTTATATTTGACTTTCTTAAAACAGAAACTGTATGAGAAACAGACCAAGCACTTCTTATAGCAACAAAATCATGCTTCATGAATTCATCAGAAGGTTTCTGGTATCTATACAATTTTCCAACTGCTTCCATATCTCTTATCTTAGAAATTACCTGACTTGCGTGATACCAATCTATTCCTCTAAGAACTTCTGCAGCCAATTCTGGCGGAGCATCATTTAAGACTGAAGCCAACTGATCTACGTTTATTAAACCTTTGTCAGAATCATGTTTTTTTAAGTTTAATTGGCCTATTACGCTCTTCATCTCGTCGATAGTCAAGTCTTCAATCATTTGTTCAGACAAAGCTTGATTTACTTCTATGTCAGTATTCTTTGAAACTAGGTCAGGAGTCTCGTCCAGGCTCAATTGAAATGATATCCCTCTAGGATCTGAAGAGTCTAAATCTTCTTTTTCAACTTTAGTATTTAATTCATTTATGTCCATGGATCTTAAAATATTCTTGCACAACTTTATATTCAAGTTCATTAATAATAGGCACGTATTAAATTTATTTTGTTAATATGTACATCAAATAACAATTAATAGGACAAAATTATGGCTGGATTTTTATCAGAAGAGTTAGAAAAATATATCAGTGATCACTCAGAAAAGACCGGTTTAAATGAGCAATCTCTTAGAGATGAAACTTTAAAACTAGGACCTCCATCAGCAATGATGTCTGGAGATTCTGTAGGAAATTTTTTAAAACTAATAATTAAAATTAATAACTGCAAAAGAATATTAGAAATTGGCACATTCACTGGCTATAGCGCTTTAATGATGGCAGCAGCCCTTCCTAGTAACGGAAAATTAATTACTTGCGATGTAAATAAAGAAACATCAGAGATAGCAAAAAAATATTGGGCCAAAAGTCCACACGGATCTAAAATAGAATTACATATAGGCCCTGCAATTGAGACTATAAATAATCTAGAAGGAGAATTTGACCTAATATTTATCGATGCTGATAAAAACAATTATTCAAATTATTTTGAAATCTGTAAAAACAGACTCTCAAAAAACGGATTAATTATTGCTGATAATGTTCTCTGGTCAGGAAAAGTATTGAAGCCAGAAGACGACCAAGCCAAATCCATTGATTCATTCAATAAACTAGTTAATGGTGATAATGAATTTTGGAATACAATTGTTCCCATAAGAGATGGATTAATGATTATCAAAAAGAGAGGAAAATAAATATGAAAATTACAGATATACGTACGATTGTTGTTGGAAATCCGTGGAAAAACTGGGTTTTTGTTGTAGTTGAAACATCTGATGGTATTTCAGGGCTTGGAGAGGCTACAGGGGGCTTACAAACAATGCCTAATAAAGAGGCTGTAGAGGAAATAAAGCATTTGGCAATTGGAAAGAACCCTTTAGAAATATCAAATGTTGTAGACGAAATGTATAAGGCTTCATTTTTGAAAATCACTCCTGCTATTTCTGCAATTGAAATTGCATGTTGGGATATACTTGGCCAACACCTAAAAGTGCCTATATATCAACTACTGGGAGGCAAAGTAAGAGATAAGGTCAGAGTTTATGCTAATGGATGGTACTCAGGCGAAAGGACTCCAGAGAATTTTGGAGATAAAGCAAAAGCATTATCTGGCAGAGGATATACCGCGCTAAAATTTGACCCTTTTGGATCAGAGCATTTGAGGCTAAACAAAGAATCAGAAATCTTTATAAAAAAAATTATCAGATCAGTAAGAGATGCTGTTGGCCCTAATGTTGAACTAATGATTGAAGGGCACAAAAGATTTAATGTTTTTGAAGCGATTAAAATTGCTAAATGGTTAGATGAATTTGATGTTACCTGGTTTGAAGACCCTATTGATAATGATGATATTGATTCATTGATTCATGTATCTAGGAATTCACCGGTGAGGATAATTGCTGGAGAAGGATTTAAAAAATACAAAGACTTTACTAGATTTGTTTCATCAAACGCAACAGACATAGTGAACCCTGAGGTTATAGGAATTGGTGGAATTAGTGGATCTGTTAAAGTTGCAGGTATTTGCTCTTCTTTTGATGTCGATCTTGCTTTTCATAATGCAGAAAGTCCGTTAAAAACTATGACAAACTTACAGCTTTGCGGAGCAATAAAAAATATATACATACAAGAATGTTTTGATGAATTTAACGCAGATTGGATTGAGGAATTATTTCCAAATTATCAAAAAGTTAAAGACGGATATTTATCTATTCCAGATAGACCCGGATTAGGAATATCAATCAATGAATCAATTGCTAAAGATCACCCTTACAATAAAAGTAATTTTTTAAGAATGTTTAAGCCAGGATGGGAGAACAGAAAAGGGGCTAGTGGGTCAGAATAAATTTAGAATTAAACCTAGTTCTTTAACGTGATCAATTTCAAAATCTGGCTTATCTTCTAAAGGATATCTTCTCCCCATTTTGATCCATGCTGTTTTCATTCCAACTGACTTTGCTCCAATAATATCTGTTTCAGCAGTATCTCCAACAAATAAAATTTCTTCACATGATAAATCAATTTTTTTTGAAGCCTCTATAAATACTTCTTTGCATGGTTTATGGCAACCAAAATCACCAGAAACTATATAAAAGGGTGCGAGTTTTCCAACACCAGAACGTATCATTTTTTCATGCTGATATTTGTAACCGTTTGTTAAAACTCCCCATGGAAAATTTATTTTATTCAATCCTTCTAGGTGCTTATTTGCCTCTAAATCTGGTTTTACAGAATTGACAATTGATTCCCAAAAAAAATCAACATAAAACTTATTGTCTTCAACAAGATTTATATTTTTTCGTAACTCATTGAAAAGGTTTTCTTTTTCTGGAGACCACTTTGTTATCTTGTCTGCACTTTTCATTATTTGAAAAAAAGTATCAAAATCAAATTCATTCTTATCAACAAATTTTTCGTAGAATTTCTTAGTAAATCCTGAGTAGAATGCTTCATCCCTGCTAATCAATGTGTCATCAAGATCATAAATTATTCCAGAAATTTTCATCTTAAGGTAAACGTTCTAAACGACTCTGCATATTCCATATTATGTTTTTTACCGTTTTCTTTTTTCCATGAAATCACTCTCTCAATTGCTTCGGGCGGAACTTGGCTCGTATGAGCAGCTAGCGCTTTCATTGCAACATTCATATCATCCTCTGAAATTTCATTATAATGATCTGCGTCATCTCTGCTCATTACCCAAACTTCTCTTACTTTATGTGGCTCAAAGCCTTCTTCTAGCAATTCTGGAAAAGTTAATCTATCTCTAGCTGTAGGATAGACTGAAGATAGTGCTGCCTCTCCTGCAGCTATATGGTCTGGGTGAGAAGACCCATAGTTTTGCCCTAAAGTCCTGAATGGGGCGGTTGTTATTAATACATCGGGTTGATGTTTTCTAATTTGCCTCGTTATATCTTTTCTTAATTCTAAACTAGGGGTTAAGTAAGCATCAGGATAATTTAAATATTCAACCGTTTTTAAACCGAGAATTTTTGCTGCTTCCTCTTGTTCATTGTATCTGATTTCAGTTAATCTCTCAGGTGTCATTTGAGGGTCATCACTACCTTTACTGCCATCAGTACACAAAACATAAACAACTTCCCAGCCTTGATTACACCATTTAGCAACCGTGCCTGAACACCCATATTCTGCGTCATCAGGGTGAGCAACAACAACCATCGCTTTACTATATTTAGGATCCGGATTCAGGTCTATTGGCATTATTGTCTCCCTTTATTCTTTAATATTAATCTTATCTGATCAACAATTCTATTTGTTCTCCAAAAAGCCCCTATATGGCCAAGCCCATCTATGGTTATAAATTCAGAATTTGAAAACAACTTAGATGTAGATTTTATCCAATTATAATATGGATCCTCAGATCCTGCGAAAAGAAGTGCAGGTTTCGAAAAATCTTTTATTTCGTCATGTATACCTGCCCATTCATTTTGGGCTTGATTGCATAATTTAAGTCCATTAGCATCAAATTTATGCCTAACAATTGGTGGAAGGTTTTCTTCACTGTAAGTAATTAATTTTTTATGAGTTTTTGGTGAATTAGAATGCATTCCACCAACAATAATACAGTTCAATCTATCTTTATATTTCTTTATTAAATCAAAACAAACCCTTCCGCCCATTGAAAACCCAAATACAGAAAAATTATTTATACCTATTTCATTTAATAATGAGATCAATATTTCTGTAACATTAGAAACATAGTAATGTTCAATTGATTTAGGAGATGAACTTTTTCCATGCCCCGGGTAATCAAACATTATAAGTTGATTGTCCCTTTTTAATAGATCAACCCATCCTGATTTATGCCAATGAAATATACTGCTCATATAAGGATGGATCAATACTAGCGGAGATCCATTCCCAGTAGTTTCGTAATAATAATTATTACCTTTAACCTCTATAAGTGGCATTATTAATCTAGTTTAGAGTCTAAAACGGACTTAGCTTTTTTGTCTCTGTATTTTTTGATTGCAGATGATACAGATTCATCATCAATACCTAAAATTGCTGCCGCAAATAGGGCGGCATTTGAAGACCCCGCACTCCCTATGCCAAAAGTAGCTACTGGAATTCCAGAAGGCATTTGAACAGTTGAAAGTAAAGAATCAAGACCCTTCAAACTTTGACTTTCCATTGGTACACCAAGTACTGGTAAAACAGTATGCGCAGAAATAACTCCAGCCAAATGAGCTGCACCACCAGCACCTGCAATAAAAACTTTTATAGATCCTTCTTTAACTTTTTCTTCAATATATTCTAGTAGTTGTTTAGGGGTTCTGTGGGCAGACAAAACTTTCACCTCATAAGATATTTTAAGTGAATCTAATATTTCTGTAGCCGGCTTTATAGCTGGCCAATCAGAAGTGCTTCCCATAAGTATTGCTACCTTATTGCTCATTTTGATTTCTCCAATTCTCCAGATCTCATATTAAATAATTTATCGCCAAATTTTTTCATTCTTTGGTCATGCGTTGCCAAAATAACT
This sequence comes from SAR202 cluster bacterium, assembly GCA_009392285.1. GTDB lineage: Bacteria > Chloroflexota > Dehalococcoidia > Lucifugimonadales > Lucifugimonadaceae. The sequence goes on along the minus strand of VFGU01000012.1, from coordinate 63,501 downwards.
GTTGTATCAAAAGTCTGACATATCTCCTTAATTTGTTCAAAAACAATTTCAGTATTCACTGAATCAAGTTGAGATGTAGGTTCGTCCGCTACTAAAATCTCAGGCTTTCTAACTAATGCTCTTGCTACTGACACTCTCTGCCTTTCCCCACCAGAAAGTTCATAAGGTCTGTGACTCATTCTGTACCTAAGCCCCAGAATTCCTAGTATTTCTTCAGTCCTTTCTCTTCTTTCTTTCCCTCTCATTCCTAAAATTCTAAGAGGTAACTCAACATTTTCATAAGCAGACAAAAGAGGCATTAAGGCATGAGCTTGAAAAACCATACCTATTGTCTTTCTTCTCAACTCATTCAACTGTCTTTTTGAAAATTTATTTACAGGCTTATTATTCAACAATACTTGTCCTGAAGAAGGCAAATCTATCCCAGAAACTAAATTTAATAAGGTAGTTTTTCCAGCACCAGAAGGACCAGAGATAATTACAAATTCACCTTTTTTTATAACTAAATTAACATTCTTTACCGCTTCTATGTCACCGCTGGAAAGCTTAAAAATTTTATTTACTTTTTTTAAATTAATCATTTTATTTCTTATTTTTTTTAATTATTTTGTTAAGACTAATTTTACTTTTATCAGACGTAAGGCTTGCTTTTGATTCTATTTTTGACTTAGACAAAATCTCTTGCGGAATTTGAACGCCTCCAAAAGAATCGATTACTACAAACTCTGACTTTTTCTTTTCTTTTCTTATAACCTCTTTTACAACTTTTCCATCTCTCATTCCAATTGATCTATTTACATGATCTTCTATTTTTGGATCATGTGTAACAATCACCACCGTGGTCCCATAATTTTCATTTACATATCGCATCTTTTCTAAAACCATAGCGCTTGTTTCATCATCAAGTTCACCTGTAGGTTCGTCCGCCAATAAAAGAGGGGGTTGATTCGCAAGAGCAACAGCAATTGCTGAAACTTGTTGCTCCCCTCCAGAAATATTTTCTGGCAACCTAGATGATACTGAGTTTAAATTTAAAAATTCGATTAAACCATCGACTCTTTCTTTTCTTTCTGATCTAGATAAATTTGAAGCCATCATAGGAAGTTCAATATTGCTATATATATCTAAATAGGGAACCAAATTCTTACCTGTCTGTTGCCAAACAAATCCTACTTCTGATTTTCTATATTCAACTGCTTCTTTTTGATTTATACCTAATAAATCAAAATCTCCAACTTGAACATTTCCGGCTGAAGGAGACTCATATCCGGCAAGAATATTGAGCAGAGTAGACTTCCCGCTTCCAGATGCACCAACAATTGAAATTAGTTCACCGTAACCTATATCTAGGTCAACTCCTCTTAAAGCAACAACCTCTAAATCTGAAACTTTAAAGATTTTATATAGCCCTGTGCAATTAATATGAAGTTTATTTATCAAGTCACCCTCTTATTTTAAATTAATTCTCATTGTTTCGTTGATAGAAATTCTAAACACTGAAATTATAGTAAAAATAATTATTACTAGAAATAATATTCCAACCAGCCCAAAAACCATACTGAAATCTAACCATTCAACAGAATTAATCATTGGGGGAACAAGTGAATCTGAAGACTCTGGGCTGATTAAGTAGGGCATTACAGTAGAAGAAAGCCTAGAACCTAAAACAATCCCTAAAGCCAATGCGAGCCCTATTACAATAATTTGCTCTAGAGCAATTAAAACAATAATTTGAACTCTAGAAATTCCAATGCTTTTTAAAGTGGCAAATTCTAAATTTCTTTTTTTAAAAGAGACTCTTGAATGAATTAAGAACCCAACAATACTAACTAATGCAACTGTGCCGAAAGAAATTAAAAGCAATGTCTGCCAACCTGCAAAAACCAAGGGATCAATCTTTTGACCTTCTAGAGATTTTTCGTTGCTGAATACAGATCCATAAGGTATCCCCTGTAAACTTAATTCGTTGACCACATCACTTAAAACGATATTGGTTCCTGAAAGATTTTTTTGTGTAATCCAAATTTCGTTCGCCTGATTATCCCCTTTTCCTTTTCTTACATTAGTTCCGGTTGCAACATCACTTAATTCAGCGATTACAAATGGCTCTGAATCAGGATAAAGAGTAGGAAAAAAATTAATTGAATCTCTTATTTGAATTGAAAATTCACTGGCCATTATTGTTACAGTTACAATATCACCTATTTTTGCATCTATGTCATTAAGGAAAGAGTCACTAACAATTACTTCTATTGGTTTATCAGAATCATATTTCGAAAAACCTCTTATCTGTCTAGTATCTCCATCAGTCCACTGATACCTTAAGAATTCCTTTTTATCTTTCGTAAAAATCAAATTATCAGATAGCGACTGAGGAGTAGTATTTAATATGTGCCAATCACTATCAAAATAATATTCGCTTAATGTTTTTTCGGGCTTTGGGATTCCCATTTCAGTACTTCCTTTAATAGACATAATTTTATGAAAGTCTATTGCTCCTGGCTCCAATGCCTTTGAAGGAGAACTTATAAATATAGAATGCAATGTGACGGGATATTCTGGAATAAAAGGAGCGTTTCTAGGATCGTCTTTTTTTGTTATTCCAAACCATCTTCCAGTTCTTATATATGGATTCAATAGTTCAGGTTTTATTGGAGTGATCACGTCACACCAATAATCTTCATTAGACTTAGCAAACTCAATATTTGCCATCATTTCTAATGCACAATCTGTGGCATTAAAATAGGCTGTATAGAATCTTGAGTTAGCATCAGAAAGTTTGACGGCTATTATCAAATGAGGGGAGCCTCCAGCGCCATGATAATTAGATACTCTTGATGGTTCAAGTATCAATCTTAATTGAATCCCTAATAAATCAGCGTCTTTATGTAATCTTATGGGCTCATAAGACAAAGGGTTAATTTTAGAAGATAACGACTCAAGTTTAGCTGAAAAATCATCTCTCCAAAAAATACTATCGTCTTTTAATTTAGATGAATCGATGGATAGTAATGTGAAAGAAGGACCTAAAATAGAAGCCTTGACCCTTTCAGAGGATCTGTGAGCCTCAATAACATTATTATTGAAATAAAAATTATTTACGTTTTTACTTTCCCCATTCCAGGGAATTTGCAATCCATCTATTCTAAATTCAGAACCAACTCTATATGAAACAGTGTCTTCTATGCTTCTGTCTAAAGTTGCCTTAAAACTTGAAGTAAACATACCCAATGCAGCGGCAAGTATAATCAACAAAGACATTCTTGAATAAGTATTCGAACTTCTTCCAATATGCCAAAGACTTAAAACAATCCATGAAGGAACAATCCTTGAAATTATTCTTAAAGATAGAAGAATGGATAGTGCTCTTATAATCAATGGAAAAATTCTTAAAAGCACAATTCCAGATCCCAGCAAAATAAAAGAAGGCATTAACAGAATTATATTGGCTATAATGCTTTCTCCAATTAAATTTTGAACAAATACTGATTGTGACTGAGAGATCTGCCACATAAGCAATAATGCGATTAATAAAAAACCTACGTCCAAATAATATTTTTGAATGACAGTTGGTTCTTCTCTTTGGTCAACCGATGAAATTTTTAACTTACTTCTCAAAAAGAAAAATGTTGGAATAATTACAGCAGAAAGTGATACTAAACCTCCTATTGCAGAAAACAAGAATGACATTGAAGTAATGCCAACATAAACATTGCTTCCTCCCAGCATATCTGAAAGCCACGGAAGCAGTGAGGCAAATTTTATTGCAATAAAAGCTGCAAAAGGCCCAATAAAAGAAACCAAAATAGCCATTGTAATAAATTCTAAATTAAATATTAGATATATTTGCCTAAGGCTTGCTCCTCTTGAACTTAAAAAAGTAATCTCTTCTTTCTGATCTTCAACTATTAGGCTTACTAAAGAAAAAACAAAAAAGATTACAACTACAGAAATAAGTATCAATATTGTTTTCATGGGTATTGCAGCAGTGGATAAGTTACTATCAAAATTATCTAATGAATCAACAATGCTTGTATTAAATGAAAAATTATCATACTTAGATGATAGGTTTGGAGGTGCCTCAACCAAGATATCACTCAAACTATCAACCTCATTTGAATTTATTTTTTCTTCATTTATATCTAACTTCCAATATAAATCAGAATCCATTGATATAAATCTATCTCCAAGTTTTTTTAAGTCTTCTTCATTGGCGATAATTAGGTTAGAGAACACAAATGATGAATCTTGTTGTTGAAAATTTTCAACATAAAAATTATTAAAGATTGTGTCACTTCCAAGATTATAAAACCCTGAAATAAATACTGTGGCAATTGGATCAGGCTCATCCCAATAAGCCTCAATATCAATTGAATCGCCAATATTTATATTAAAAATTTTAGCCATATTAGAGTCAACAAAAACTTCAAAATGATTTTGATCAGAACTTTCTAAGGGCTGATTATTTTCTAAATTAAAAAACTGATTAAAAGAATTTTTTCCAAAATAAGTAAAATAATATCTCTTACATATTTCAATAACAGAATTATCTAAAATTTGTTCTTCAGAATTGCACAATGATGTTGATCTAGATGTTGCCCCTTTAACTAAATCTTCACCACCCTCATTCCATTCAGTAGGTAAAAAAGTTGATGATTTAACGCCAAAAAAAGTTTGGTTTGAATATTTACCTAATGGTTCAATTAATTGAAATTCAATATCCCTTTTTAGAGATAAATATTTTTCTCCCATTAGTGGTTTTTCTGATGATGAAACGGTAATGTCCATCTTCTCAGGAGAAACTTTTGCTAATTCAAAATCAAGCGCAATATCTCTAAGAGAGTCAAAGTACATTAGAGATCCAGACATAGTAGAACTTGATAAAAGCATTCCTGCAAAAACAACAACTAAAAATTTCCACCTATGTAAATATCTTCTTAAAATTAATCTAAATAGCATCTAATTTACTTTCTTTAATTCTTCTGCAATATTCGCCCTAGTTGAAATTAATGAAAATATGAAGGAGCAAAAAATATAAAGCAATCCGAGTAATAATAATGCATAAAAAACATAACCCCAAGATATTACTAAAGTTTCAGGAAAATTTGTGATGGTGCTTTCATCTAAAGACATCACAAGTTGATTCAAAATTCTAGAAATAATTAATCCGGATACCCCACCAGAGACGACCCCCGAAAATATGACAGCTCCATATTCAAAGTATGACATTACAAATTTACTCAAGGGCGCAAATCCTATTGCTTCGTTAATAGCATTATCAAAAGATGATTGGATTTCATTTGCAATATAAAAACCAACAAGGCCTATAAATATCAAAGACAAAAATGCCCCCAAAGCTACAATAGAAATTCCTTTCCAACTAATAACAGCAATTGGAGTAACTAATGATTTTTCTTCTATCATTGATTTGTCTTTAATAGAAGACAAAGGAAAGTTTTCAATAACATACTCAGAAATTTTTTCTTGGTATTCACTTTGAATATCAACTACCAATTCGTTGGGCCTAAAACTCTGCAACTTAGTTAATTCCAAATAATTTTTTAATAACTGTAAGTCCACCAAAATAAAATCATTATTATCTGAAGTTCCGGGAAAATATTTAGCAGATTTAACAATTTTCATAGGAATATAACTTCCAGTTGCATTGAAAATTATCTGATCTTCAATGTCTTTTCCTGACTTTGAGATAAACTCATCGCTTGCGATCACAGGGATTCCCTCAAAATAATCACTTACATAAATTCCTCTTATACCCTTAGTAGAGCCACTTCCTAATTTAAGAATCAAGCCTTGGTCATCCAATTCAATACTAGTATCAAAACCTTCAGAAGTGGGCATAGGAGCCCAATTAAATTCATCTTTAAAGAAAATTTGATTCACGACTTCAGATTCGTTATTCAAAAATGATATAGAGTCAAGATAAAGCGTAAAAGGTACTGAATTATCCTCGCTTGATGGTTGATAAACTTCAACTGCTACTAATCTGGCAGGAAATTTAATGTTTTTTAATTGCACTGAATTTGTTGTCCATTTTTTAGATTCTATAGGCCCCAAACTAACTGCAGTAATTCGTTCATCCGACCCTTTAACTATTGCCCATAAAAAGGAATCTTCTAAATCTTTGTCAGAATGATTTTTTATACTAATAGTTGAGGTATTATCTTCTATTAATATGCCAGGATCATATAAATTTTGTTGCCAACTTGAAAACAATTGTTCTTTGGGTTCATAAAAAAAATCTTGTCTTGTCCATGCTATATCTACTAGATTTTTATCAATTCCTAATAGTTGTGCATTTGTCCCTGCCCCAGTTGTTCCAGAATTTCCTGATATTCTATTCATTCTTCCAACAACATTTATACCATCTTGAGCTATTAAATTAGAAATGTATTCCTCTTCTATTCCAAAAGGGCTACTTTCTGAAATTCTAAAATCACTTATAGTAATGAATGAAGACTTGTCTCGTTTACTTTTTTCTAATGAACTTTGAATACTTGATATAACAATGAAAGAGGCGATACCTAAAGTGACTATAAGAAAAAGCCACAAATACCAACTAGAGTTTTTAGATAATTTTTTTGAACTCAAGTAAAGTGGAGTATAAGTGACAGTCCCAGCTATTGATAAAATTTTTAATAATATTGGCAAGAGTCTTATAAGCACCATGGTTAAAAAAATCATTAAAACTAGAGTCAATAAAAAGAAAGTATACTGATTTAAAATTAAATTCTCAGCAACAGAACTTATAACTCTCATGCGCAGTTCAAAGAAAATTAATATTGCACCAATCGCTATAAATATATCTAAAAAGTATTTAGTAAAAATATTATTTTTTACAGACGAACCTATTACAAACAATCTTTTCGAATTAATAATTTGATTGTTAAAAGCTAGATAAATAATAAAACTGAACAAACATGCAATTAATAGAAAAGTAACTGAAATCACTAATGATTCAGGCTTAAAAATAGATGACCAATTTGTTCCTATAGGGTCCTGATTAAGATATGAAGAAATAACAAAATTTAAAACAATATTACTTAATATAGGGGCTAAAATCATTATCGGAATTCCAAAAATAACCCATTCATAAAGAAAGTATTTTATAACCCCAAATTTTGAAATTCCTCTTAAGAACAAATAATTTATCTCTTCTTTACGTTCTTGATTTATTAGAAAAGAAAACATTGCCAACAAAGTTGAGCTAAAAACCACAAGCAATGAAAATATCATTAACACTGGGGCTCTAACGAAATTCATTTCATCATTTGTTTTTTCTGCAATCCTATCTAATTGCGTTAAGACAGTTGCCTGAGGAAAAGAAATCAACATATTTTTTTCAAAATTTTGTAAATTTTGTAAATAGTCATTATCTATATTTTTAGTAAGGTTTTCATGTGCTATATCAAGATACCACCAAGCCCTGACTGGCAAACCTTTTGTTAAAGGTTGAAGAAAATTAAAATAATCTTCCTGATCCATAACAAGAACTAGTGGAAGTTGGCATGTCATACATGGCGAAGGAGGCAAAAATAATTCTTCATAATATCCAAACAGTTCATTTTCAGGAATCTCATTGAAATATCCTGATATTCTTAACTCTAAATCTGAAGTCAAAATATCATTCGAGTCATCATTAAGAAACTGGTTTAACTCCTCTATGTTATTAACTCCAAATGTAGACAACCCTTCCTTGAAATCTTCTATTCTTTCTATAAAAGCTTTACTTGCGATAGCATCTAAATCGCCAACCATTTCAGTGGATACCCCTTTAAATATATCTTCAACTGATCCTCCTATAGACTCAATTTGAGTAATAAAATTATTTATATTCTCCTTAGTTTCTTTGAGCCCACTATCAAAGTTTCCTCCACTGCCTTTTATTGAGTCGGCTCTTAATATATCTCCAACTTTTAAACCTAGATCATCAAGTCTTTGTTGGGGGGCTAAAACACTTATATATTTTTTGTCACTATCACTAACTGTAGAGGTGTCTCCAGTTAAATTTATAAATTTTTCATTATTACTTAATGTTACAAAAGTTAATAGAGATGCTGTCCTACTTTTGTCAGGCTCAAGCTTACCCCAATAATATTCTGTAGACTTTAGGGCTGAGTTTTGGTCGATAAATAAATCACCTAAATCTGAATTAGCAAGGTTGAGAATAATAGAGTCATTTTCTTCAAAAGAATCTTTAATTAGTGGCTGATTTCCTGTTGTAATACTTATATTTTTTGTAGTAACTGGAACTTGACTTAAAGCATCTTTATAAATCATTCCTTTTACCCAACTTAGATACGAAGGGCCTGAAATTATGAATGTATTTGCTATTAAAAATGAAAGCCAGAGAAGTGATAAAATTTTCCACTGACTTTTTGCTCTATGAAAAATATAATTGATCATGATTTAATAAGAAATAGTTAATTTCTAGCATTCATTACTGTGTCCAAATCTTTGTCCCCTCTTCCACTAACCAGTAAAACTAACTTGTCACTTTTTTTTGTCTTTTTAATAAATTTTTCTAAAAACCCAATCGCATGGGCTGGCTCAAGTGCAGGAATTATACCTTCTGTAACACTAAGCAAATTAAATCCTTTTAATGCCTCTTTGTCAGTTGCGGAAAAATATTCTGCCCTGCCAACATCCTTAAGGTAACTGTGTTCAGGTCCAACCCCTGGGTAATCTAGTCCTGCAGAAATAGAATGAGCCTCATTGACTTGCCCTTTTTCATCTTGCAACAAATAAGAATAAGATCCATGCAAAACGCCTGGCGAGCCCTTAGACATTGTTGCAGCATGCTTACCAGAATCAACCCCATTACCTGCAGCCTCAACACCAATAAGTCTTACGGAATCGTCATTAATAAAAGAAGAGAATATTCCTATGGCATTACTACCTCCTCCAACACAAGCTATCACATAATCTGGAAGACCACCGAACTGACTAACCATTTGAGATCTTGTCTCGTCTCCAATAATTTTTTGAAAATACTTTACTATTGATGGATAGGGGTGAGGACCAACTGCACTACCAATAATATATAAGGTATTTTCTACATTAGCGACCCAGTCTCTTATGGCTTCATTTACAGCATCTTTTAAGGTCCTACTCCCAGATGTAACTGGAATAACCTCAGCACCAAGAAGCTCAATTCTATAAACATTAGGTGCTTGTCTTTTTATATCCTCTTCACCCATGTATATAACACAATCTAAATCTAATAATGCACAAGCAGTAGCGGTAGCAACGCCATGTTGGCCTGCACCTGTTTCTGCAATGATTCTTTTTTTGCCAAGCCTCTTCGCTATTAGGCCTTGGCCAAGGGCATTATTAATTTTATGGGCACCAGTATGAGCCAAATCTTCCCTTTTTAAATAAATTTTTGCTCCTCCAAAATGATTAGTTAAATTTTCTGCAAAATATAAGGGGGTTGGTCTGCCAACATAATTAGACTGCAGCAGTTTCAGCTCAGTATTAAACTCTTCGTCAACAATAGATTCAGAAAAAGATTCCTCTAATTCATCTAGAGCGGGGATAAGGGTCTCAGGGACAAAACTTCCACCAAATTTTCCAAAAGATTTTGTAAGATGATTTTCCTCTGCATTTTTGTTATTCATAAAGTCATTTTATACGATCTTTAATAAAAAAATACTAATCGCAAGCCCCTCCTGCACCTTTGCAAGATTTCCAATAAGAATCTACTTCTTTCATGCCAACCGCAAGTTGTTGACCTATAACTCTTTTTCCTCCAACCGATTGAACTTGTGCATAAATTACGCCCACTACGTTCCCCTCGTAGTCTATTATTGGTCCACCGCTATCACCTGGGTCAGCACCCGTGTCTACAACTACTACTGGAAAAAGATCATCGGAATAATTTTTATCGTCTAAAATTTGATATTTTTGAGCTGAGCCATATTGGCCTGAAGCGCCCATCTGATTGAATACTGAAACTACGATACCTTGTCTAATGGCTGGATAATTAACAACACCAGTTGAATATCCTATCTGAATTACAGATATTCCAGCATCTTCAGAAGTTAGTTCCTTAGTTTTTAAAGGAACAGCCCCATGATTATCTGATTTAATAAACGCAAGATCTGAATCTTCATCCCATGATTTTACAAATCCGGCTTTTTTAACTATTTTACCATCTTCAGAAGGTATAAATATCTCTACAGAATTAGCCCCTGTAACCACATGTTCGTTGGTTACAATATAATTTTTGGAAATAGCCCATCCTGTTCCTGATGAGCCTTGGTACTCAATCTTAACCACAGACTTTTTGTATTCTTCATATAAATCATTAATGCTCGCTAAATTTGCTACAGGGGTAGCATATGGCTCTTTTAGCAAATTCCGTAAATCTTCTTCAAGTTCTATCATTGTGATGGGTGTGGCTGTTGGTAAAGGATCAGGTATTGTGATGGGTGTGGCTGTTGGTAAAGGATCAGGTATTGTGATGGGTGTGGCTGTTGGTAAAGGATCAGGTATTGTGATGGGTGTGGCTGTTGGTAAAGGATCAGGTATTGTGATGGGTGTGGCTGTTGGTAAAGATTCCATAAGACTTAAAAATTTACTTTCTATAGTATCTTCAATCTCAGATTGACTAGGCCCACAGCTAAAAGCAAGCAGTGAAAATAATAATATAGTTACCAAGTACAACTTCACCACACTAATGCCTGACCATCTCTTCTTGGATCAACTGCAGCTCCAATCAATCCGTTTTCTGAAATGCTTATCATCCCTTGACTTCCACTTCCCTCCCAAGGGCCAACAATTTTAATCTTGTGCCCCATTCTTTCAATATTTTTAACTATCTCATCACCAAATCTGCTTTCTAAACTTATGAACTCTGAGGTTGAATGAGGAATAGTTGATTCTGTTAAATTTTGAAAATGAGTCCACCTTGGCATACTTACTGCCTCACCAACTAAGAAATTATGATCAATAATTGAGGACAATATCTGCATATTTGTTTGTACTTGTGTGTCAGCTCCAGGAGTACCATTAACAAGACATAATTTATTTACAGAGCCATTTGATTTGAAAACCATCACTGGATTCATAGTATGCCTTACTCTTTTTCCTGGAATTAAATAATTAATATGATTTTTATCAAGGTGCCAATATGACATTCTATTGTTCATTAAAATTCCTGTCCCATCAATTACCATTCCAGATCCCCATTGGGTTTGAATACTTTGAAGTTGTGACACAGAATTGCCATCTTTATCAACAACACAAAAATAGGTTGTATCTCCTACTCTGTCGGGTTTATAATTTATAGCCAACTCTTCATTGCTTATTCTGGGCCCATTAATATTTATTTTATTTGATAATTCTTTGGCATAGTTTTTATCAAGCATTAAATCAACTGGAACATCAAAGAATTTAGGGTCAGCTAAATACTTTTCTCGATCATAGAAGGCTAATCTCTTTGCTTCAACCATCAGATGCATTGCAGATTTTGAGAATGGGCTCAAATCTTTTTGAGAAAAATTTTCAATGATGTTTAATTGCTGAAGTAATGTTATTCCACTAGAATTAGGTGGTGCCTCAAAAATATCATAACCTCTATATGTAGTGCTGATAGGCTCTTGAATTTCTGCTTCAAAATTTTTGAAATCATTTATTGAAAATAATCCATCATTTTCATCTGAAATTTTTACAATTTTGTCAGCGATTTTGCCTCTATAAAAAGCATCTTCTCCTTCAATAGAAATTAATTTTAATGTTTCTGCTAAATCTTTGTTAATTACTCTGTCTCCAAAATTTTTTAAACCTTTTTTCTTATCTCCCCAAATCTTCAAAGAACTTTGAAAATTTTCGGCTTTAGAGTCTGACTTTAGTGATGTTGACTGATCTTGGCTTAAAGCAACACCATTAGATGCAGCCTCTACGGCAGGAGCAAGGCACTCTTGGAGACTCAAAGAACCTTTTAATTTATGCATTTTTATAACACCACTTACTATTCCTGGGACTGATGCTGCCTGAATTCCTTTTATAGGAATGCTATCGCCAATTTTATATGAAAATTCTGGGGCTGGTCCTGTAGCATTTATTACATTGACTTTATCTTTCTTTGAGTCATACATCATAATAAAGCCATCACCTCCAATGCCAGACATTTGCGGCTCTACAACTCCAAGCATAAAACTAATTGCACATGCTGCATCGAATGCATTTCCACCTTTCATTAAAATGTCTCTCCCCACAGCAGAAGCCATCCAATGATTTGTTACAACGGCTGCATTAAATCCGACCATATTAGTATTTATTGAGCCGTAATTATCTCCATGTGGTAAATTATGTTTCATTGCATCCTTTAAAAGTATATAGCTAATTATATACTTCATTAATTGAAAAAAGGGCTTGTAACTATGAAAAGCAATGAAATTATAGAAAAGATTATTAAAGAAAGAAGAAATGTAAGAGCATTTAAGAATAAAACTATTCCAAAAAAAGTTATATCAAAAATTATTGAAATGGGAATATGGGCACCTAATCACAGAATGACAGAACCATGGAAATTTATAATTATTCAAAAAAACTCAGAAAAAAGGCTTTCAATTTCTAAAAAGATTGAGAAATACATAAAAGAGAATTCTAGTAATAATAATTCTAAAACTGTTCAAAAAATTGCAGATAAAGCTAGAGCAGAATTTGAATCATGCCCTGTAATTATGTATGTTTGCTCTTCAGCAGGAAAAAATGAAGAAGAGACTTTAGAAAATTATTCATCAACTAGCATTGCAATTCAAAATATGGCGCTATATTCCTGGGCTGTGGGCGTAGGTATAGGCTGGTCTACTGGAAAGCCAATAAAAGTAAAAGGATTAAAAAAGATACTAGAAGTTCCTGACTCATCAATAATCGCTGGGTGTTTATATATGGGTTACATAGAAAATAAATCTGTTATTATAAAAAAATCAAGAACAAATCACTTAAAAAAAACAATTTGGAAGTAACATGACTGAAGAATTCAAAAATTTTATAAACAACAAATGGGTTGATCCAACAACTGAAAAATATTTTGAAAGCACTAATCCCGCAAATGAGAAAGAGGTGCTTGGCAAATTTGCCAGTTCAGGCGCACAAGACGCCAATTTAGCAATCAATAGCGCCTATGATAGTTTTAATTCGTGGGGCAAAATGTCTCAAATACAAAGAGGTGATTTTCTTTATAAAGCCTCATCATGGCTTGAAGAAAATGCGGATAGATATGCTGAAGCCATAACAAAAGAATGCGGCAAATCTATCGCAGAGGCCCAAGGTGAAGTAGGAAGGTCAGTAGCACTTTTAAGATATTATGCTGCTCAAGGCTCTGATCCTGTTGGAGACGTTGTGCCATCAGTTAATGCAAATATTTTGCTATATACAACAAGGGTTCCTTTAGGTGTAGTTGGGCTTATCACACCTTGGAATTTTCCATTGGCTATTCCTATTTGGAAGATGGCACCGGCTTTGGTATTTGGAAACACAATTGTACACAAACCCGCTTCTTCTACTCCTCTTTTGGGCTCTATGATTGCAGCAATGTGGGAGGCTGTTGGCCTGCCAGAGGGCGTATACAACTTAGTGACTGGGTCTGGCTCAGAGTTAGGAGATGCCTTAATTGATCACCCTTATACAAATGCTCTTAGTTTTACTGGCTCAACATATGTTGGTCAAAGCGTAGCTGTTAAATGTGCTAAAAATGGTATGAAATATCAACTCGAAATGGGAGGAAAAAATCCTGTCATAATAATGCCTGACGCAAATCTTGAGCAAGCTGCTGAAATAACTCTTTCAGGCGCTATGAAATATTCTGGACAAAAATGTACTGCAACTTCAAGAGCGATTGTTAGCAGCCAAATTAAAGAAGAGTTTACAAAAATACTAACCAACAAAATTGAATCAATGAAAGTTGGAGATGGAATGGATCCTCGCAACATAGTTGTTCCAGTAATTGATAAAAAATCATTGTCGAATATTGGACAGAAAATTGATCAAGCTAAGTCAGAAGGATGTGAATTGAAGTTTGGTGGAAATATATTAAGCAATGGAGATTTTAAGAACGGAAACTTTGTTGAACCTACTCTGTTTAGTGATGTTGACCCCAACTCCATGATTGCTACGGAAGAAATTTTTGGGCCTGTTCTAGCGTTAATAAATACTCAAAATTATGAGGATGCAATTAAAATAGCTAACCAAACATCCTATGGTTTAAGCGCAGGAATTTTTACATCAAACCTAAACTTAGCAATGGAATTTGCAAATAATATTAATGCAGGAATTGTAAAGATCAATGGAGAGACAGCAGGCGTAGAGCCTCAAGTTCCTTTCGGGGGCATGAAAGAATCTTCGTCAGGCGCAAGAGAGCAAGGAAAAGCTGCTGTAGAGTTTTTCACTCAGTCTAAAACTGTTTATGTTGAAAGGTCTGCATAATGTATTTGGGAACCCAATTTGCTGCAAGAACCGACGCCGATTATGAAACATTCAAGCAACTTGGGGTAAATCATATAAATGGTTTTCCTGAAATAAGCCACCAAAACTGGACTTCTTCAAACCTTAAAGAATATAAGGAAAAAGTGGAGTCTTATGGTCTTGCATTAGATATGGTTCAACTTCCTTTAAGTTCTGCTGATCTAGACACAAGAGCAAAAAGCGGAGAATTTTATAATATTTTAACTGGAAAAAGCCCGGAAAGAGATATAGAAATTGAAAGAATCTGTGAATTGATTCAAATGTGTTCGGATGCAGAAATACCAGCGGTAAAATATAACCTAAATATTATAGGAATACCAAGAACTGATAGTGAACTTGGGAGAGGGGGAGCTAAACTTTCAACATTCAGATGGGACAGTGCAGATAAAAATGCCCCAGAAACAATTGCTGGAAAAGTATCTGAAGACGTATTTTGGGAAAGAATAGAATATTTTTTGGACAAAGTTGTGCCTGTTGCAGAAGAAAATAAGGTTCGGCTGGCTTGTCACCCTCATGATCCGTATACTCCTCCAGGATTTAAGGGTGTAACAAGAGTTTTAGGAACTGTTGATGGTTTAAAAAAATTTATTTCGATAAAAGAGAATGAATTTCATGGTTTAAATTTTTGCCAAGGCACCATTACAGAAATGATGGAAAACCCCGGGGAAGAAATTTTTGATGTGATCAGATACTTCGGAAAGAAAAACAAAATTTTTAATGTTCATTTCAGGAATATCAGGGGGAATAAGTTGAGTTTTACTGAAGTTTTTCCAGACGAGGGGTCTATAAATATGTATGAAGCAATTAAGGTTTACAAAGAAGTAAACTATCAATACATGTTAATGCCAGATCACGTTCCACAAATCAACGCTAAAGATCCTAAAATGACAGCTTTTGCCTACTGTTATGGCTATATTAATGCCTTATTACAGACAATAAATGAAATTTATTAGTCCGGCCACTGAATTAATTCAAGTCTTACATTGCCAGGAGTCTTTATAAATGCTATCTGCATCCCATTTGGTTGCTCAATAGGTCCTTCAGCCAAAACTGCCCCTATACTCTCTAACCTAGATATGTCTGCATTTATATCAGAAGAGTCAAACCCAAAATGCTCTAGCCCGTAGTGAGGGTCAGAGTCACTGGGCCCTAATTTTTCATTTGTTCTTTCACCGGAAATATTCACCCGCAATCCATCTTCACTTTCACATGAAATAAATCTATCTCCGACCGCACGAACCTCGTCACTCGTTATCTTGAAATTAAATGCCTTAACAAACCAATTAGCATCAGTCTCAGGGTCATTACTTTTAATATGTATGTGATTAATCTTGTACATTTGTTTCCTCTCTTTTATCTTATTTTCCTATTTTATCCATTAATTTGCTATGAGCATAAGGCCATCCATACAAGAACCACTCGGGAATTTTATTTTTAAAATCATTCACACTTAAATCATTTCCTTCAAGATCAGTTGATTTGATCCCCAACTTATCACCGATTGCCATTAATGCTCCAACATGTTCAATAGAAATTTTATAAATAGCCATAATGGGGAGATTTCCTTGAATTATCTGGGAGCCAGGGTAAACCGCAGAAGCAAAAGAATTCACATAGGAGAAATTCCTCACCCAGTCTAGCTTATCTTTAAATAAGTCTACCCAATTTCTGCCCGATTCTATTTCCAAACATACTGTCATGTCTTCAATTTCAGGAAAATGAGATTTTGGGTTAAAAATAGCACCATTCTTATATACTTTTTTTTCATCGCAATAGATAATTTCGTCTGAAGAAGGGCACATAATTGCTCCAACTGAAGAATTGTCAGACGAAAAGAAAGATACAGTTAAACCCCAGGTTTCCATAGAATTGCTAAAAGGGACTGTGCCACAAAGCGGATCTACAGCCCAAAAATTTTCATTATCTTTAGAAAAAGAAAATTCTTCTGAAGCCTCTTCTGAAAGTATAGGGAATGAAGATTGAGATTTTATTGTTTCCAATATAATTTTTTCTGATAGCAAATCTGCTTCGGTTACCAAACCTGCCTCATGCTTATTCCATTTTTTGATGCCAGAAATAATATTATTCTCTTGAAAATTTTTTAATTTCTTTCCGGCCTTTTCAACTGCTTGTATACAAATTTTTGATTCTAAGTTGATAATATTTCCTTTACTTTTAGGCAATAAGGGCCCTCTATATTTAATTTAACACTTATCTTTTGAGAAGAACTAAATTCTATGGTTCTCTCCCCGTCTAATGCTACTGTCCCTGAAGATAATTTAACAGCAATTTCATTATTATTATCAAATTCTTTCCAGCCTTGAATTTCTATTTCTTCAATTTTTCCAGGAGCTATTGCTGACATTATTTTTTGAGGGTTATTATAGTCGTTTTCACCCAATGTAATATGAATGCCTTTATTAAAATCTAAATCCTTTTTTAATAAAGAATAGCCAATTGAAGAAAAGCCTATTCCTTCATGACTAATTTTAGCTATAAAGAGTTCGTCAATATTTTTTATGTCCCAAATTGCTCTAGAGCCAATATATGGGGTTTTAGTAATAACAACATCCACCAAAGATGAATCAATTAAATTATTGCCATCATAAATCTCTAATTTTTTTTCTCTTGTGCAATATTTTTTAATATTTTTTAATAAGCAAAATTTTGCTGCCGCAATCCCAACAACCGTCCCTTCTAAATTCAAAGGAAATAAATTATTAGTTCCAGTTGAAACTGGGAGAATAGGGGTTGTATTTATGTGCTTTGAAACCAATCTGCATGTTCCGTCACCACCAAAAACAATTATGCACCCTACTTTATTTGCTTCCATTTTTTTGGCGGCTCTAATTGTAGTTTCTTCTGCATCTAATATATTTGTATTTATTAAAATTGTTTCAATTTTTTCTGAATATTGTTCTCTTGCTCGCCTAGAAATGTCACTATAATCAGGCATAACATAAACTTTCTTAATCCCATAGGCAACCAGCCCAGCATATAATTTTAAAATCTCATTGGATTTCATATGTGTCGATACCACTGAGGCGCTTGCAACCAACCTTCTTATATCTTTTCCGGACAAAGGATTTGCAATTATTCCTACAGATGAAAAATCTCTGTCTTTACTATCCATCAATGTTGGAAGGTTCCATAATATTTTTTATTATTTCTTCTAAAAACTTTGCGGCAGGGTAACCATCCACAACTCTATGATCAAAGGTAAGGCTAATGTACGTAATTTTTCTTTCTTTCAATTTTCCTTGCTCAACAAATGGCTCGTTTGAGGCCCTCCCTATTCCTAAAATTCCTACTTGAGGGGGGTTAATTAAAGGATCAAAATAATCAACTACTGTGGAAGAAAGATTTGTAATTGAAAATGTTCCGTTGCTAAAATGTTCAGGCTTAAATCCAGTTTTCTCTATTTTTGAATACTCCCTAATCTTCTTCGCTATTTCAATTATTGGTTTCTTTTCTGTATTTCTTATTACAGGAACCACTAAGCCTTGTTTTGAGGCAAAAGCATAACCTATATTTATCTCTTTAAAAGTTTTTATTTCATCATTAACATAATGAGAGTTAAATATAGGGTGTTTCTCAATTGCATTACTTAGACACTTTATTAATAAATCCTGAGATGTTGGCCTGATTTTATCTTTCCTCCATTCAGTAACTAGGGTTTTTTGATAGTTATTAAATTTGTCTAATACAACTTTTGACACCAATGTAACTGCAGGAATCTCATTGCTTTGGGCCATTCTTGTAGCTATTACTTTTCTTATTCCAGAAACGCTTGCAGATGCCTCTGAAGACTTATTGGTATCTAAATTAAAACTTCTAACATCACTATCTACTATTCTTCCATTTGGGCCAGTCCCTTTAATTAAAGATATGTCCAAATTTAATTCTTTTGCTAACTTTCTTGCTATAGGTGTGATTTGAACAGATACTTTTACTTTTTTTGTTGCTTTTGGTTCACTAGTTTCAGAAATTTCTTGTTTGGCAGATTCAGTATTTGCTTCTTGTGGCAAAGACTCACCTTCGCCAAGAATGATTGCTAAAATTTCTCCAACCTTTGCTACTTGGCCTTCTTCATAGAATATTTTACCGATTGTTCCAGATTCTGGGCTTTCTATCTCTGCATTAACCTTAGATGATTCTACTTCTACTAATTGATCGCCCTTTTTAACTAGGTCACCTTCTTTTATCAGCCACTTTATAATTGTTGCATCATTCATGCCCATGCCCCATTGTGGAAGATATACATTAGTAGCCATGAGTACCTCTATTCAAGAGTGCCTTTCACGGCATTCATTATTTTTTCTTCTGTTGGAAATATAAGTGGCTCTAAAGCTTGAGTAAAAGGTATATGAACTTGTTCGGCTGCAACTTTAGCCGGCGGAGCTTGTAAGTTCCAGAAACCTTGTTCAGTAACAACTGAAATTATTTCGCTGGCAGCACTACAGACTTTATGAGCCGGATCTACAACAACTAATCTTCCAGTTTTTTCTACAGATTTTAAAATTATTTCTTTATCTAGCGGGACAAGTGTTCTTGGATCTATTACCTCAACAGATATACCATCTTTTTCCAGTTTTTCTGCAGCATTTATTGCATGAATATTTCCTCCAGCTATTCCAACAACAGTACAATCTGTTCCTTCCCTCAATAATTTACCTTTTCCGAACGGGATTAAAAACTCTTCATCCTTATCATCTGGAACGTCTCCCTTTATTCCTCCAAGATTTCCATCTTCAAAAATAATACAAGGGTCATTGTCTCTTACAGCAGTTTTCATTAAGCCTTTTGCATCTTCAGGAAAAGTGGGCACAATTACTTTTATTCCAGGCATGTTCATAAACATTGGGTAACTTCTGTCAGAATGGTGGGCTGCAGCTCCACCGTTATAATACATTACTGCTCTAATTGTTACAGGCAAGGATGCTTGGCCTCCAAACATGTACTTCATTTTCGCCAACTGGCTGATTAATTGGTCCATTGCAACCCACATAAAACTAGTTAAAGTTTCTACAATTGGTCTCATCCCAACTAAACTTGAGCCTACTGCTGCGCCAATAAAACCATTTTCCGATAAAGGAGTATCTAGAACCCTGTTTTCTCCATATGCAGCAAAAAGTCCTTTTGAAGCCCCATAAATTGAAGCTCTTACATCTTCGCCCATATAGTAAACCGAACCATCTCTTTCCATTTCTTCAAAAATGGCTTCATTGAGGGCTTCTACATACATAATATTTTTCAATTTATTTGCTCCATTTATGCATATTCTATTGGATCAGTGAAGAGGTCATCGTACAATTCTTTAGGTTCAGGGAAAGGGCTTTTCCTTGCAAAATCAACTGCTTTTTCTACAGAGATCTTTTCTTTTTCTTCAATCTCGTCAAATTCTTTTTGTGTAATTATATTTTGCTTCATCATATTGCTCTTTAATACTTCAATGGGATCTCTTTTTCTCCATTTTTCAACTTCTTCATCGCTTCGATATGACTGATCCCTACGAACTG
This sequence comes from SAR202 cluster bacterium, assembly GCA_009392285.1. Taxonomy (GTDB): domain Bacteria; phylum Chloroflexota; class Dehalococcoidia; order Lucifugimonadales; family Lucifugimonadaceae. The sequence continues at coordinate 43,492 of VFGU01000012.1, read as the reverse complement.
AAGCTAACCCCAAAGAATGATCTTCATATCTATAAGTTAATCCTTCAATAAGAGTTGGGCCCTGACCACTTCGCGCCCTATTAACTGCCTCACTTGTAGCCTCATACATTGCCAGAGCATCTTGCCCATCTACTAACACCCCTGGAATTCCATATGCAGATGCTCTATCAGATATATGATCTACTGAAACAGAATCTTTATATGAGGTAGTAACGGCAAACTGATTATTTTCACAAACAAATATTACTGGAAGTTTCCATAAGGCAGCCAGATTCATAGATTCGTGGCAGGCGCCTTGATTTGAAGCACCATCTCCAAAAAAAACTAAAGATATAAAATCTTCGTTCTTTAATTTTGAGGCTAAAGCTGCGCCTGTTGCAACTGGGACTGAAGAGGCAACTATCCCTGACTCTCCAAGTATGCCTATAGAAAAATCAGCCAAGTGCATTGATCCTCCTTTTCCCTTGCAATAACCATCTCGCTTACCAAATATTTCCGCCATAGCCTTATTAATATCTCCGCCTTTAGCTATAGGGTGCCCATGAGAGCGATGGTTTCCGGCAATATAATCATCATCGTTCAGTGCTACGCAAGCACCTACCGCTACTGCTTCTTCTCCAATATAAGTATGAAGGCTGCCTACAATTTCTCCTAACTTTTGGCACTCTATTAAGGCAGATTCAAATAAACGAATTCTCATCATGCGGGTTAACATTAATAACTGTTTATCTTTGCTAATCATTTTCTATTATTTTTTCTGCAGTTTTAAAGGATTTGTAGTTGGGATAATTATATAATAAATAATGAATATTTAACTAATTTGGCCTAAGCAAATTAATATCATGGCAAACACAAAATATACTTCAGAAGAAATAACAGTATTAAAAGGTCTTGAAGCAGTCCGAAAAAGACCTGGTATGTACATTGGTACCACTGGGATGGAGGGAGTTCAGCACTTAATCCACGAAATTGTAGACAATAGTGTTGATGAGTCTATGGCAGGATTTTGTGATACCGTCGAAATATTATTAAACGAGGACGGATCTGTAACTGTAACAGACAACGGCAGAGGTATCCCTGTAGATGTAAAAAAGGGGACCGGGAAATCGGCATTAGAAATAGTGATGACAACTCTTCACGCCGGTGGAAAATTTGAAAGTAAATCATATCAAGTTTCAGGAGGACTTCATGGGGTTGGTGCCTCTGTAGTTAATGCTCTATCAGAGCACCTTTCGGTTTCTGTAAAAAGAGATGGCTTCTTGCACAAGCAAGAATATTCAAGAGGAAAAATTGTAACTGAAATTGAAAAATCCCCTCTTGATGCAGCTATAAAAAATGAGACCGGGACCTCAATCACCTTTTTGCCAGATAAAGAAATTTTCAAAAATGTAGATTATGATTATAAAAAAATAACTGACAGGTTCAGGCAAATGGCTTACCTCAACCCGAATCTTACAATCAGGTTTAAAAGCAATTTTCACTCAAGTATTTGGCCAAACAATTCAACCACCTTCAGGTTCACTGGCGGGGTTGAAAGTTATGTAAGGAGCCTTAATCGTTCAAGAGCTCCTATTCATCAAAATATTGCTGCAATAAATGGAACTCTCTCACCTGACGACTCAAAATCGAAGGTGGACACTCCCGTTATTGTTGATATAGCTTTTCAATATAATGAAACTTTTCAAGAAAATGTTCTATCTTTTGCTAACTGCATAGTTACTCCTGAAGGAGGAACTCATTTAACTGGTTTTAGAAGGTCTTTAACAAGAGCAATAAATAATTATGGTAAGAAAAATGGTCTTTTAAAAGACGACCTTAAAGACGTTTCTGGAGAAGATGTCAGGGAAGGTTTAATGGCGGTGATAAGCGTAAAATTAGGAGAGCCCCAATTCGAAGGCCAGACTAAAGCAAAACTTGGAAACCCTGAAATAGAATCGGCTGTAACTTCACTTATGACCCAGCAACTGTCAGAATACTTAGAAGACAACCCGAATGATGCAAAATCTATTTTAGAAAAAGCCGCAACTGCTGCAAGAGCAAGAGAAGCCGCAAAGAAGGCCAGGGATATGGTTATCAGAAAAAATGCCATGGAAGGTGGGGCTTTGCCAGGAAAACTGGCTGACTGCACTGAAAAAGATCCCGCAAAAAGTGAACTTTTCCTAGTAGAGGGTGACTCTGCTGGGGGCTCTGCTAAACAGGGAAGAGATAGAAATTTTCAGGCAATTTTACCTCTAAGAGGAAAAATATTAAACGTTGAAAAAGCAAGGCCTGACAAAATGCTTGGTCATGCTGAAATTGCTGCATTAATCACAGCCACTGGAACTGGAATAGGGCTGGAAGACTATGATGCTTCAAAGCTTAGGTACCATAAAATAGTAATAATGACAGATGCTGATGTTGACGGTGCACATATTAGAACCTTGCTTTTGACATTCTTTTATAGAAATATGCCGCAACTAATTGGCGATGGAAATCTATTTATTGCTCAACCACCTTTGTATAAGGGAGTAAAAGGAAAATCTTCTCAATGGCTTTACTCAGAATCAGAAAAGGATGGGTGGATGGCAGAGAAGGTGTACGGGAAGTTAAAGATTGTTGGCACCAAAGACAAGAACATAAAACTAGAAAAAGCAGAACTAGGTATTTTGGCTTCAAATATTAGAGATTATATAGAGAGTTACAAGGGGCTTGAATCATTAGATATACCTTCTCCTGTTATTGAAAAACTAATTACTGACTCTGAACTAAGCGAATTAAGTTTTGATCAACCAAAAAATGAAGGTCTGCCTCCAGAAGACCCTCAGGCCTCTTTTGATGATCTTATAGAAGTTGATCCAGAAGAAACTGAAGGCGAACCTGAAAATAATCTCGTTGTTGAAGAAGACATCCCTGAAATCACCCACAATGTAGAAGGGTTTGAGGTTACAAAAAATATTTTTGAGCACCCAACACTTAATAGGCTCAAAATTTTATATAGCGAGTTAGGAAAATATATAAACGAAGAAAGTTTCGATATATTTAAGGGAGATGAAAGTATCTCGTCAAAGGCTTCCTGGAGAGACATTCCTTATTTACTAGAATCTAATGCTGACAATACCGGTGTGAGTATCCAAAGATATAAGGGTCTTGGAGAAATGAATGCAGACCAACTATGGGAAACAACAATGGATCCTGAAAATAGAGTCCTTCTCCAAGTTACAGCTGAAGATGCAACTGCCGCAGATGAATTGTTTAGAAAGTTAATGGGTGATGATGTCGCACCAAGAAGAAGATTTATCCAAACAAATGCTCTTGAAGTAAAGAATATTGATATTGCCTGATTTGTTAGTCAGTATGAAAAACTTCTTCTAATTCCATCATAGACTCATCTGGTCTATTTTCATTAATATCTTCAAAGTAGGGTTTCATAAATTCCTGCCACTTTGAATTGATTTCTTCTTTTGCCATACCTTCAAGCGAATCTTGAAAACTTGTGGTGGCCTCAAAATACCCGAACAAGGTTCCGTCTGGCTTTAAAAAGATGGAATAATTTCTCCATCCATTTTTCCTTAGTGCCTCTAGCATCTCAGGCCAAACTGCCCTATGATGTTTTTTGTACTCATCAATCTTGGCCTCTTTTATCTTAAAAATAAAACCTACTCTTTTCATGTAAAATACCCCTTAAACAATTTCTATATTATGAATGAAGTAAATTCTAAAAGACTTGATAGTTACATACAAGAAGCAAAAGAAGTATTGCTTGAAACCGAGATGCTGTCCTATTCGATCAAAAACCACTCAATAAAAACAACGCTATCTGAAATTGTAATACCTAATTTAATAAACTTCATAACATACTTGGAGGTTAAAAGGTTCGATAGAAAAGAAATAAATTTTTATATTAGGCAATGCCTTGACGAACTTAATGAAATATCAGAATACAATAAGCAAATGATGTTGCTAACCTCAAAATACAAAATAATTAAAGAAGAGGCGAATTTAATAGTTGGCTTAAAGCAATGAGCAAGATTTTAATTGATATCGACTCAGATTTTAAAAAAAGAGTCAGCAAAAGAAGTATGAAGGACTGCATAATATCTTCTGTTAAGTGTGGGGCTTTAAATAATTTTGATGAATCGGTTTCTTTATCAATAACATCTAATGAAAAACTAAAAGAACTCAACGGCAGTTTTTTAGGTAAAAACGAGACAACTGATGTTTTAGCATTTCCATTTAACAGCAATTGGAAAGAGGGAAAACTAACCGATAAAAATTTTGATAATTACCAAAACCTCAAGCACTTAGGAGATATATTCATATCTTTCCCTAAAATAAAAGATCAGGCAAAAACCTTTAAAACTGGGATTCAATTAGAATTAAATATTATTCTTGCTCATGGAGTTTTACATCTTCTCGGGTATGACCATAAAAATAAAAAAATGAGACAAAAAATGTTTATAAAAACTGTTGAAATTATTAAGCACTTAAAATTAGATCACATAAAGGCTAAACTATCATTAGAAAGCAGATAATGGATAATAGAGTTTTATATCAAAAATGGAGGCCTTTAACATTTAGTGAAATTGTTGACCAAGGGCACATAACACAGACCCTTAAAAACTCCATTGACCAATCTAGAACAAGCCATGCGTACCTTTTTGCGGGGCCTAGAGGCGTGGGCAAAACTACAACCGCAAGAGTATTGGCTAAAGCATTAAACTGCCCCGAATCTCCTAATTGCACTATGCAGGAGCCTGGAAAAAGAGAATTTTGTGAAGTTTGCACATCTATTAATGCGGGTAAAATGATTGATTTAATTGAAATTGATGCTGCCTCAAATAGAACTATAGACAACATAAGAGATATTAAAGATAAAGCAATGTATGCCCCGAACATGGGTTCAAAAAAAGTTTATATAATTGACGAAGCTCATGGTCTTACGGGTGCAGCACAACAAGCTTTTCTAAAGTTGCTAGAAGAGCCCCCGCAAAATGTGGTGATTATACTTGCAACAACAGAAGCAGACTCATTGCCTCTAACAATAATTTCCAGGTGCCAGAGGTTTGATTTTAAGAGAATAAATCACAGAGAAATTTCAAATCACTTGTCTGTTATTGCTAAAGAAGAAAAAATCAAAATTGATAATTCTGCACTAGACCTTATATCTGTCAATTCATCAGGAAGTTTGAGGGATGCCGAAAATCTTTTACAGCAAATTTCATCTATTGGCGACGAGGATATAAACGAAGAGCACTTGCTGAAATTTTTAGGAATGGGGGCCCATTCTGCTTCATTAGAAATTCTCTCTCTGGTACTGGAAAAAGAAACTGACAAGGTTTTGGCACTTATTCAAAGTGAGGTTAATAACGGCATTGACCCTAAAATGATAAAAGACAGATTACTAAAAGATCTTAGAGGTCTTATATATACAAAAAATGGCCTGTCTGCTTTACTTGAAGAAACAGAGCACACAATCAGCAAATATTCGGGACTGTCAAAAAAATACTCCCTAGAGACTCTTGGCGCAGTGACATCTGTTATTTTAAATTCTGATATTCCTTCCAATGAACACCCGCCTATAAGCTTAGAGATTGCAATACTTGATGCCTGTTTAATCGAAAAGTCTGCGCCTTCAGAGCCAGTGGTTCAAGAAAATGTGGCACCCGAAAAGTCTGCGCCTTCAGAGCCAGTGGTTCAAGAAAATGTGGCACCCGAAAAGTCTGCGCCTTCAGAGCCAGTGGTTCAAGAAAATGTGGCACCCGAAAAGTCTTTATTAAAAGAGGAATGGGACAATGTGTGCTCGGCATTGAGGCGAGAAAAAGGAGACAAATACTTCTTAGGGGGGCTGTTAAAGTCTGTATTGCCAGAAGTTAATGGAGACAAGATTTTTCTTACCTTTAAAAGCAATACTATGAAACAAAATTTCTTAAATGAAATAAAAAATGGGAAAGTTAAAGAAAAAGTCCAAAGCGCCATAAATAACTTCTTCAAAAAAGACCTTGAAATCTTTATTGAAGATAATGTTAATGGGGATAAAAATGAACAAAACCCTTTAATCAAGACACCTGTTGTGCAGCATGCTATTTCTATGGGTGCGAAAATTAAAAACAAGTAAAAGGAAACTAAAATGTTTAACAATGCAATGATGAAGCAGGCAAAAAAAATGCAAGAAAAAATGAAAGAGGCTCAAGAAGAAATTGCTAAAATGGAAACTGAAGGGTCATCTGGTGGAATATCAATCAAGATGGTTGGAGGCAAGACCATTCAAGAGGTAACAGTCTCTGAAAAAATTTTTGAGCAAAAAGATAAGTCGTTGTTAGAAAAATTTATTAAAGATGCTGTAAATGATGCCACAAATAAAGCTGACAAAGTTGCACAGAAAAAGATGAAGAAGGTTACGGGCGGAATAAAAATCCCTGGCTTATTTTAAGAGATGACTTCTGGTAAAAACTCTCTTCCAGTAGAAGTTCAAAAACTAATAATCGCTTTTTCCTCTCTTCCAGGCATAGGACCCAAAACTGCGCAAAGATTATCTTATTTTGTCTTATCTCAAAACAAAGAAGAGACACTAAAGTTGGCAGAGGCCTTAAAGGAAGTTAAAGAAAACCTTGGTTACTGCAAAACTTGTTGTTTTATTACTAGCGACAAAGATTCTGAAAACTGTGGCTACTGTTATGAAAAAGAATCTGAGCAAATATGTGTTGTGGAAAACGTAATTGATGCAATTACAATAGAAATGTCAGGAATTCACAAAGGCTCGTTCCACGTACTGCATGGCGCAATATCTCCTATGAACGGAATTGGCCCCGAAAAACTAAAGGTTGAAGAACTAATGAAGAGGCTAAACAGGGGTGAAACAAAAGAAATAATTTTGGCGACAAACCCTACCTTAGAAGGGGAAGCGACTGGCATGTATTTAAATAAAATTATTTCCGAAAACTATAAAAATATTAAACTTACTAGGCTTGCTAGGGGTTTGGCTTCTGGAACAGACCTCGAGTATTCTGACTTTAATACTCTGTCTAATGCTTTTCAAAACAGAACATCTATTGATTAATGAAAACACCTAATAAGCACCTAAAAGGCATTATAACTAGGTGCACAAATTATAAGGAGTCTGATCGCATTTTTACTTTAATATCAGACGATGGCATTATGAAATTCATTGCTAGAGGTGCGAAAAAACCAAGTTCAAAGTTGTCTGGGCACATAGAGCCTTTAAATTATGTGGCTTTATATTATAGGCCCAGCAAATCTTTAAATTCAGTCTCTCAAGTTGAATCAATTCATTCATTTCTAGAAATTAAAAAAGAATACAATTTAATCTTAAAGGCCCAATATATGATGGAACTGGCAGAGTCTTTGTTTTCTGAAAATGATGACAACTCTTCCATACTAAGCTTACTAATTAATACCCTCAGAAACATCCATAACTCGAAAATACCCACCCTGGACATCTTAATCTTCGAGTTTGAACTATTAAAACATCAGGGGTTTGGGATTAGTATTTTTGATTGCACAAATTGCGACAAAGAGCTTGAGAGGTCTGATCACTACTTCTCTTCAAATGTTGGAGGATTTTACTGTACGACATGCTTTGAATCTAAAAGGCTTCTCGATCAAAGCGTTAAGGTTACCGTAGGACAACAGTTAATACTCAGGACAATAGCGAGAAAAAATTATAAAGATTTAATAAGCCTTAATCTGTCAGAAAAAGAAATAAGTAATTGCAGAAAACTAATTCAGAACTCAATTAGAGACATAATAGGTGTACAATTAAAAACAGTTAAATTTAGTGATTTATAATGCCAATTTCAAAAAAAATTAAAGTTAAAGGTGCTAGAGAGAACAACCTAAAAAATATAAGCATAGACATCCCCAGGGACAAATTTGTTGTTATAACTGGTGTTTCAGGCTCAGGAAAAAGTTCTCTTGCGTTCAACACAATATTTGCAGAGGGTCAAAGACGGTACATGGAGTCTCTCTCTGCTTATGCTCGCCAATTTTTAGGGAGAATGGAAAAGCCAGATGTTGACTCTATTGAGGGGCTTAGTCCAGCAATATCAATTGATCAAAAAGGAGTCTCAAAAAATCCAAGATCTACTGTCGGAACTGTGACAGAAATATATGATTATTTAAGGCTTCTCTTTTCGAGAATAGGAAGACCTCATTGCCCCTCGTGCGGAGAACTAGTATCCAAACAATCTATTGAAGAAATCTCAGAAAGAATACTCAAATTGGGGGAAAACAAAAGGATTATGTTGTTGGCGCCAATAATTAAACACATGAAGGGTGAACACAAAAATATTATTTCAAAAATAAGACGAGATGGTTATATCAGGGCAAGAGTAGACGGAAATATTTTTGAGGTTGAAGAGGAAATTAGGTTAGATAAAAATAAGTGGCACAACATAGAGGTAGTTGTAGACAGGCTTATCATAAAAAAGAGCATGGATGCATCGAGGCTTAATGAGTCTGTAGAAGCCTGTCTGTCGCTCGGAGAAGGCAGGCTAATCATAGCAAGCTCTTCTGAGGAAGATATTATAGTTTCAGAAAACCTGTCTTGTGCTAATTGTGACATCAGCATAGAGGAGTTAGAGCCAAGAAATTTTTCATTCAATACACCTTATGGTGCCTGTAAGTCTTGCTCTGGTCTAGGATATAAATTACAAATTGAGCCCGAACTAATTATCCCTAACCCTGAGAAAAAGTTGATTGACGGGGCTATTGTCCCGTGGACACTAAAAAACGGCTCTCTAGCTTGGGAATATAATTTCATTAGAACTCTTTCCGAAGTTCACGGGTTTTCTTTAGAAGAGAAGGTTAAAGATTTGAGCCAAGATATTTTAAAACTACTTTTATATGGGTCAAAAAAGGATGTTTATCCTGTAAAGTACTCTTCAAAAAGAGGAGGAGAAAGGATTTGGAGAACAAAATTCACGGGAATAGTAAATATACTTGAAAAAAGGTTTCATTCCTCGGAGTCTGGTGCTGTCCGAGACTCTTTGCAAACATTTATGACTCAAAAAAGGTGCTCAGAATGCAAAGGCCAGAGGCTCAAAAAAGACGCTCTGTCGGTTAAAATACTAAATAGCAACATTTTCGAAATATCTGATCTTTCGGTAAAAGATTGCTACCAATGGATATCTAAGTCTCAAGAAAAAAACTCAAAGGAGCCGGGCTTACTGAGTAGTTCCGAATTAAAAATTGGCTCGCAAATATTTAAAGAAATTTCTTCAAGGCTTAAGTTTTTGGACAAGGTTGGGCTTGGCTATATTTCTTTAAACAGGCCTACTTCAACGCTAAGCGGGGGGGAGGGCCAGAGAATACGGCTTGCGTCTCAAATTGGTTCGGGGCTTACTGGCGTTATGTACGTTTGCGACGAGCCATCTATAGGCCTTCACCCGATAGATAATGACAGGCTAATCAACACTTTGATAGAGTTAAAAAATTTGGGAAATACCGTTTTGGTTGTTGAGCATGACGAATCTATAATGCGCGCTGCCGATCACATTGTTGACCTTGGCCCAAGAGCAGGAAACCTAGGAGGTAGTGTAACTGCTCAGGGACCAATAAAAAATATTATTAACTCGAATAAATCATTAACCGGTGAATACTTATCAGGAAGAAAAAATATCCAAATTCCTAAAAAAAGAAGGCCCAAGCAGAAAGGCAAGGAGTTGAGAATTATTGGGGCTGAGGAAAACAACCTTAAAGACTTAGATATTTCCGTTCCTTTGCAATTGTTAGTGTGTGTGACTGGTGCTTCTGGGTCTGGAAAAAGCACTCTAGTAAATGAAATATTGTACAAATCTTTGTACAAACACTTTCATAGTTCTAGAGAAATGCCAGGAAAACATAGAGGGATCATGGGAACCGAGAACCTAGATAAGGTGATCAATATTGATCAGAGCCCCATAGGGAGAACCCCAAGATCAAATCCAGCAACATACACAGGACTATTTGGGCCAATTAGGGAACTTTTTGCTTCAGTTCCAGAGTCCAGAGCTAAAGGATATAAGGCGGGGCGATTTTCTTTTAATGTCAAGGGTGGAAGATGCGAAAACTGCGAGGGCGCCGGTTACAACGAAATACAAATGCAGTTTCTTCCAGATGTAAGCGTTCCTTGTGAAGACTGCAAAGGAAGAAGATATAACCAAGAGGCGCTAAAAATAAAGTTCAAGGGGCTTTCAATCTCTGAAATACTCGACCTAACAGTGGCAGAGGCCTTAAAAATATTTTCGCCTTATCCGTCGATTAGCAAAAAACTTGAAACATTAAACGACGTTGGGCTTGGATATATAAAATTGGGCCAGCCTGCAACAACTCTAAGCGGAGGGGAGGCCCAAAGGGTCAAGCTTTCTACTTACCTTTCAAAGAGGGCCACAGGAAAAACACTATTTATTTTGGATGAGCCTACTACGGGACTCTCGTTTGAAGATTGCAATTCGCTCATAAAAATACTACATAGGCTGGTGGATGCCGGAAACAGCGTTGTTTTAATAGAACACCACCTAGACGTTATTAAAAATGCGGACTGGATAGTTGATCTTGGCCCTGGGGCAGGGGATAGTGGAGGCGAACTAATCGCAGAGGGTTCTCCTGAAAATATAGCTGCAGTTAATAATTCTTTTACGGGGCAATATCTTAACAAAGAGTCTAAGATAAAGCCTAAAAACAGAGTCGCCAAAATCAAAAAACTTGCTGGTAAGAAAGTTAAGGAGACAAAAGACGACTCACTGTTTAACTTTCCTAAAAGAGAGCAAGGAAGCTCTAATAATCTGGTGCCGACGAAAAAGAAATTCAGAAGGCGACGAAGATCTAGTTCGGTTATTTAATAACCTTTTCAGACTCTATTTTAGAACTATCAATTTCCATCCCTAAGCCGGGCTCACTAGGTATTCCGATCATGCCATTAATAGGGTTGATTGGGGTTTTTAAAAAAAACTGATGAATAGCATTCCATTTAATTAAAAATTCCTGATAGGGCGTGTGAACCGGAGATTGGGTCAATGTGAAATTGATCCCTGCCCTAGAAGAGTGACCATGAGGTATTGTTATTAGATCATGAACTGTGGCATAGTTTGCTATTTTAATTGTTTCGCTTAATCCGCCAGCCCAATAAATATCTGGCTGCAATATGTCTAGGGCCTCTTCATCAACAAACCTTTTAAAGCCCCATCTTGTATATTCATGCTCTGCTCCAGAAATGGGTATTGAGGTGCTTTCCCTAACCTGTCTGTATGTGTCTATTCTGTCTGGCATAGCAACCTCCTCAAGCCAGCGTGGTTCATATTCTTCGATACGAGAAATCATTTTTACTGCATAATTAAGATCCCAACTTTGCCAACAATCAAGCATAATATCATATTCTTCACCCAAAGTTTCGCGAAGAGTTTTGACCATTGAAACATTCTTTTTTATCCCCTCGTACCCGCTCATTGGGCCGTGCCGAAAAAACCATTTTTGGGCAACGTAACCCATTTCCTTAAACTGTTGTGCTCTCTCTTTTACTAGACCTAAGTCCTCAACACTAAAGCCCAGCATGCTTGCATATGCAGGAACCTCTTCTCTTGTTGGCCCACCAATAAGTTTGTAAACCGGGGTGTCGTAATATTTTCCTTTTAGGTCCCACAATGCGCAATCAATTGCACTTAAAGCAAGCATTGGCGTCCCCTGCCTTCCATGGACCTGAAACCTATGCATTTGGTCCCACAGCAACTCAATTGCAAGAGGATCTTTTCCTATTAATAAGTGAGAAATTTGCTCTTTTATTAAGTATGCTTGGGCCATGTCTATTGGCCCTCCTATTCCCGTAACCCCTTCATCGGTCTTGATTTCAATAAATACTGCTGAAATAGGATATTCGTGCCCCTCTTGTGTTCTCCCAAATTTTGTTTCGTTGAATTCTTCAGCCCTATAGTCAGGGTAAATGTCTATCGGCCTTACCAGCCTTTCTTCCCAAAAAATATTTTCTGTCTTAAGGGTTCCGCTTAACTCTCTTAACTCAACCTTTTCTATTTTCATGTTGCCTTCTGCTTGCTGTTCTTTTATGTAAAGATATTTACTATAATTACAGAAAACACAGTAAAGGTAAATCTATGGTTGGACAATTAAGAATATACACAATTAATAAGGGCATGGCGGAGAGTTGGTTGAAGTTGTTTCATGAGGTTATCGCACCTAAAACCCTCGAGTTTGGGATGGGCATACAATCTGCCTGGATGGACGAAGAAAAGGAAAGGTTTATATGGATAAGAACATACGAAAACCTAGAGGACATAAAAACCAAAGAGGATGCTTTTTACGGAAGCGATTGGTGGAAAGAAAATATGCCAACAATTCGAGGCCACCTTGCTAGAAGAGAAATCACCGTCATAGAGCCCTCATCTTAGTCCTTATTGAATAGCTCAGGGTAACCGTTTATAAGGTCAGTGCCAGTAATTTCCTTCTTATTCTCTGGCTTTAAAGACATTATTAGCACTTGGTGGTCTTTTGATTGAATAAAAGGGGTTTTTGTTCCCTTAAATATCGATATTCCTGTTCGCCCTGGCTCTAGGCCTGTTGCTTTCTCGCCTAAGACTGCCTGATAAATTATAAACTTTTTACCCCCCACTGTTGTGTGTGCGCCGGGAGACTTGCCCATAGCCTTTATCTTAGAAATTATTGATTTTCCTGGCTGCTTCCAATCAATAATCCCGTCCTCCTTTAAGAATTTGTTGGTATATGTAGCCCTAGCTTCTTCTTGCGCCCTTGCACTTTTTATGACCTGGGGGTTGGACAAAATATCTAGCAAGTTTTCAAGCCCCCTTGAAAACAGTTTATGCGTCAGTGACTCTAAAGAGTCCCCATCTTTGATAACAACCTTTTCTTGTTTAATTATTGGCCCGGAATCCATTTTAGAGTTAAGAGAAATTATAGAAACCCCTGTTTCTTTATCCTGGTTTAATAGTGCAGTTCTGACCGGAGAGGGGCCCCTGTAACTTGGGAGCAAGGAAGGGTGGATATTTAAGGCACCATAAGGAACTGCTTTGAATAAACTTTCTGAAATGATTTTGCCATATGAAGCTACAACGATCACATCAACGCCTTCCAAGTTCTTTGACGACAAGCCGACTGAACTAGGAACTTTATTTTCAACACAATACTCATTAACCGGAGAAGCGTATTTTTTCTTACTCCTAGCTTTCAGGTAATCCTGAGAAGTCACAACCATTTTTATTTCATGGCCACCCAGAAGAAGTCCTTTTAAGACAACCAGCGAGTTATCATCTGTACCAAAAAAAACAATTTTCATAATTTTAATGGTACAACATAAAGAACAAATGTTCTTTTAAACTAGCCTGTGAAAAAAAGAACAGCTTTTTTAGAAATTTCACAAAATTATTAGGATATTTCGCGAGGAAAGGTATTGCCATATGTGCCTTGCCGTATGATATGTTTGTCTAATCGATTGTATAAATATTTTTCATAATATTTTACAGCAATGGCTTTATAATTTTGGGCCTCTAAATTTTGAAATCAAATATTTGATCCGTAGTATTTTTTTGTCAAATTTTAGGGATAAGAGGGAAAGATAATTGGATATAAAAAGTTTATGGTCAGAGTCTTTGAGGATCCTTGAAGAAGAGGTAAACTCAATCAATTTTAAAATGTGGATCTTGCCAATCGAGCCCGTCTCATACCATGAGGGATTATTAACCCTAAGCGTTGACAGCCCCTTCGCATTAAAAATGCTTAATGAAAGGCTAATGCCTGACATAAAAAGGGCTGTGGAAGAATCTTCTGGGTCTAATATAAAGGTCACAATAACAAATCGCCACGCTACAAAAATAAAAACTAATACCGGACCAAAGCCAAAAAACAAAGAATACACCTTTGACTCTTTTATTGTGGGCCCGTCCAACGAATTAGCCTTTGCTGCCTCAAAACAATTCTCAGACTTTTCGGAGCCTGACTTTAACCCTTTGTATGTTTATTCAAATGTAGGGCTCGGAAAGACACACCTACTCTTATCTATTCACAACTCTCTTCAAAAGCAGGGCCTAAAAGTAAAATATGTTACTTCAGAGAGGTTTACAAATGAATTTATTAAAGCGATAAAAGAAAAGAAGACAGAGTTTTTTAGGTCTGAATACCGCTCTTGTGACGCTCTAATCGTTGACGATATTCAGTTTTTAAGTGGAAAGGCGCAGACCCAGGAGGGCTTCTTCCACACCTTTAATGATCTTTATTTAGAAAATAAAAAAATTATTCTTGCTGGCGACGACCCTTCAAGATTAGTTGAAGTAGAGGCTAGGCTAACTAGCCGTTTTCAGTCAGGCTTAGTTGTTGACATCCAGCCCCCAGACTATGAAACAAAGGTTGCAATTATTGAGTTTAAAGCGGAGAGACTAAACTTAAAAATTAACAGTGAAATCATAGATTATGTGGCGCAACTCTGCCAAGTTAATATAAGGCAAATTGAGTCTATCTTAAATCGGCTAAAGGCTATGTCTCAACTAAAAGAAGAGGAAATTAGCCTAGATAGCGCCAAATCCATGATTATAGGTTTTGACGACATAAAGATTAACAACAAGCCTATGCCCTCCGAGGTCCTAAAGGAGGTAGCGACTCACCTAGGAGTGTCTGAAGAAGAAATAAAAAGCAACAGCAGGAGCGCACAAATTGTTTATGCCAGAAGAATTTCTAGCTTTATTTTGAATAAAGACCTCAACTTAACTCTGGCCGCATCTGGCAACCTGCTTGGTAACAAAAATCATGCCACTGTCCTTAGCGCGGTGAGGTTTGTGGAAGGGTCTATAGACTCTGACTTTGATTTACGCTACAACCTACAAAAAATAAGGAACTCACTTAAAATCTTTTAACATCATACTTGTTATTTATTGTTATTTGTTTGTTATATTCTCCCAAAAACAAAAAGTGTATTAATTTTTTTAGATATTTTTAACAGTCCAATAAATTATTTGTGAATAATTAAAAAATTTTTTAATTATAAATAACACAGTTAACATAAGTAACATATTTATTATTTTTATTATAAAAATGAAAACAAAAGTTAAATTAATATTAATAACTGGAGATGGAGGAGATGGTTGGGTTTCTTTCAGAAAAGAAAAGTTTGCGCCTAGGGGAGGACCAGATGGAGGAGATGGTGGAAACGGGGGAGACATTGTATTTAGGCCAAATAGGAATATTTGGGATTTAAGATCTTTCGAGGAAGACCAGGTTTTAAAGTCTGGAGATGGTGGAAACGGGGGTAAGTCAAAAAAAAATGGAAAAAAGGGAGAAGATTTAATAATAGATGTGCCAGTTAACACCCTGATAAAAGTTTCTGGGAAAGAAACTGTAGTAATAAATAACAAATATGTAACTTTATTGAGAGGAGGAGATGGTGGGAGAGGAAATAGAACCTTTAAAAATTCCACTAACCAAGAACCTTTATTAGCAGAGTCTGGAGGTGGTGGGGTTAGGGTAGGTGTTGAGTTGGAAATAAAAGACTTACCAGAAGTGGCTCTTTTTGGTTTGTCTAACTCAGGAAAAACTTACATTCTCAACAAATTAACAAATATGGCTGCAAAAGAGGCAGATTATTCATTTACAACAACAACACCAAACATAGCGGAAATAAAAAGTGACATTGAAAATATTAAGATAATTGAGATCCCTGACTTCATTAATTATAAAAAAGCTTCAAAATACGCCCACCTATTGGCTGACATCAAGGTGTTAGTAGTGACAATAAACCATAATGACAACACAAAAGAGGTATATGAACAGATGATGCAAAATATAACTGGCAAAACACCTGCCTCGTGTGCAAAAATATTAATTCTTAATAGGTTTGAAGAAACTACAAAAGAGCCAATTTTAGACATTGAACAGGACAGGGTCTTTTGTGTTATAGATGGGAAAATTGATGTTGGTAAACTGAAAAGTTTGATAGCAAAACTAACTAAGGAGCCGCCCAAAGAAACTGCGCCTTCCGTGCAAGAGGTATTTATTCATGAGCCGCCCATAATAAAAGGTTTTGAGAGACCCAATTTTTCTTATTCTGGAGGTGTGGTGGAGATATTTGATAATAAATTAGTAAGGATCGCTAAAGGAAGCAACCTAAGTAAGCCAGAGGCTCAACTTCAGTTCCATAACCTTTTGAATAAATCGGGCTACCTAAAAGCTTTTGAGGACGCTGGGGTGACAAAGGGATCAATAATTAAATTTGGTGAGGTTGAAATGGAATTTAAATGAAGATAGGAATATTTGGGGGAAGCTTTGACCCAATACATCTAGGTCACATAAAAATAGCCAAAGAGGCACACCACCAATACTCTTTAGACAAGGTTGTTATTTCTCCTTTAAATTTAACCTGGGAGCAAAAGTCTAACCCCAAAGCTAAGCCAACCCAAAGAATAAAAATGTGCAAACTAGCCATTGAAGGGTGCAATTTTTTGGAGGTTTCTAGTGCTGATATCGAAAGGGGTGGGGTGAGCCGCTCGATTGACACAGTAAATGATATAATTGCGGAGAGCCAAGAGGGGAGTTTGGTGCATTTAATTGTTGGAGAGGATAGCGCAACCCAAATACGAGAATGGAAGGACAGTGGTGAGTTGTTGTCAAAGGTCAAAGTCTTGGTTGCGCCAAGAAATTTTATTGGAGGCAAAGATTTGAATAAAGATTTTAGTTGGATCGATGTTGATAAAATGGATGTTTCAAGTTCTACTATAAGAGAGAACATTAAAATGGAAAAAGATTGGGGACGCTTTGTGCCCCCAAAAGTTTTCGACTATATTATAAAAAACAAAGTTTACGGATGAGTGATTTAAAAGAAAGCCTTAGGGCTAGGATAGACGAGTTGAAAGTTTTTAGGACGGGGAGTTTCACATTGGCTTCCGGAGCTCAAAGCAATTTTTATATTGACGGGAGGCTTCTCACTTTGGACCCAGTTGGGGCAGAATTGATCTCAAAAATAATTCTGAGTAACTTAACTAAGGAGGTGGATTCGATTGGGGGGCCGGCTACTGCTGCAATTCCAATTATCTCTTCAACTATCGCTATTTCAAGCATTCTTTTTGGGAGAAGTTTAAAAGGTTTTTATATTAGGCCTTCTGTAAAGGAGCATGGCCTTGCAAATGTTATAGAAGGTTCTGTTGGAGAAGAGAGCAAGGTTGCGATTGTTGATGACACTGTAACTAGCGGAAACAGTATTATTAGCTCTATCAAGGAGGTTGAAAAAGTTGGCTGCAAGGTGTTACAGACTATATCTGTTTTTGACAGGAATGAGGGTGGGGTTGAAAAACTGGAATCCGAGGGATACAACAATTACTCTATTTTTAAGTATGACCATAAAGAAAATAAACTGATCTGAGCAATCACATGTGTATTGCTCCGTTGTTTAGTGACAGCGCAGCCTCTTTAATTGCCTCTGATAGGGTTGGGTGTGCGTGGGTCAGTTCAGCAATCTCTATGTCTGTGCCTTCTAAGTATTTTAATAACCCTACTTCGGCTATCATTTCTGTTACCTCCGGCCCAATCATGTGGGCTCCCAATAGTTCTCCGCTATCCTGATCTGCTATCATTTTTACAAATCCTTCGGAGTCACCAATTGATATGGCCTTCCCAACCGCCTTGAAAGGGAATTGGGATGTTTTTATGTTATGCCCCTCTTCTTTCGCCTGCCTTTCAGTTAAACCTATGCTGGCTATTTGGGGTTGGCAGTATGTGCACCTTGGCATGTCAGTGTAGTTTATAGGGGAACTTTCTGTGCCACCTATTGTTTCCGCAGCTATTACACCTTGGGTGGATGCAACATGGGCCAGCATCAACTTTCCTGTTACATCTCCCACCGCAAAAATATTAGGGGCCGATGTTTGCATAGACTCGTTTATTTTTATAAAACCGTTGTCTAGTTCTATGTTTGCGTTTTCAAGGCCTAGGTTGTCGGTGTTTGCCTGAACCCCAACCGCCAGCAAAATCTTTTCTGCGGAATAGCTTTTTTGTTCTCCGTTTACCTCATATTCCACCTTAACCCCGCCCCCATCAACTTCTGTTTTTGAGACCTTTGCCCCCAACTCAAACCCTATTCCTCTTGACTTAAAAACTCGCTCAAGTTCCTCTGAAATAGAGACATCTTCGTTTGGCACAAGGTGGTCCTGCACCTCAAAAATTGTCACCTCCACTCCATATGCGTTAAACAGGTAGGCAAATTCAACCCCTATTGCTCCCGCACCAACAATCCCAATTCCTTTTGGAAGGGCGTCTAATTCCAAAGCTTCTCGACTGGTTATTATTGTCTTTTGGTCTATTTCAAGATTAGGCAGACTTCTGGGCCTCGCCCCGGTCGCCAATATGATGTTTTTAGAAGAAACTCTGTCGCCGCTCGACTTGAGGGAGATTTCGGTTCCACTTTCAAGAAGCCCCTCATCTTTATACAGTTGTATCTTGTTTTTCTTAATTAGGTATTCGATTCCTTGAGTTAATTGTTTAGATACATCTCTGCTTCTTGCAATGGCTTTTGGAAAATCAAAGGTAACATTGTCAAAAGAAATCCCCCATTTTTCTGAATCATTAACTTGGTTAACTAGTTCAGCATTTTTTAGCAAAGACTTGCTGGGAATGCACCCCCAATTTAGACAAACTCCACCAAGGCCGGCTATACCTGAGCCGTCGTCTTTTTCAACCAGTGCTGTCTTCAGCCCCAGCTGGGCTGCCCTTATCGCAGCGACATAGCCTCCTGGTCCTCCCCCTAAAACCGTTACATCGAAATTGTTTTCAGACATCTCTCTCCCAAACTAAACTTTTGTTATGTTGTATAAATACCTAATCACAGCGGATATTAAAAAAGCAACCAAAACCACCAGGGCGGTAATAATTACTGATCCGATAATATAGCTTTTCCAATCAATTGAACAAGTAAGCATGAATCTACAGATTATCGTGCCCGAAATAGAATACATTGCCGAAAATAGTATTCCAAAACAAAAACTGTACTTAACTGTTTTTTTCAAAGCCCTATTTTATTTTCCCTGAACTTCTTTTTTTTATGTCTTCTCCTAATAGGCTGAACCCACTGGCTTTTGTGTTTAACGAAGTAAGCGCTAATTGGGCTCTGCCCTGCAAAATCCTTAAAGAACTTATCAGTTTAAGCCTTTTAAACTCTGGGATTTCTTCTGATTGGATTAGGTCTATTTCGGTGGATAAATCTAGGATTCTAGACTCGATTGTAGTGAAGTCTATAGAATTTTCCTGTGTCGCATCTTCCTCTGCTGTCTCTGCAATCACTTTTTCAACAA
This sequence comes from SAR202 cluster bacterium, assembly GCA_009392285.1. Classification (GTDB taxonomy): domain Bacteria; phylum Chloroflexota; class Dehalococcoidia; order Lucifugimonadales; family Lucifugimonadaceae. The sequence continues at coordinate 24,224 of VFGU01000012.1, read as the reverse complement.
TAGGCTTACCCTTGGTGACACTTTCAATAATTGTTTTTACCTCCACTTTGGGGTGTTTTTTTGCTAGAGAAACAATTTTTTCAACATGCACCGAACTTAATATTCCTTCTAGGAATGGCTTTGCAAGTTCAAATTGTTTTTCATGATCCTCTATGTCCGCTATGCTTCTTGCTTCCTTAAAGGTTAAGTTTTTCTGTTTGACATGCTCTTTTAATGAGGGCACTAATGTTTTTATTAAACTTTCATAGTGATGTATTGTTCCAGGGGTTATTCCAGTCTTTTTTGCTAATTCTTGTTGGGTGACAGAGAATTTTTCTCTAAAAGAAAGAAACTCCTCCCCTAAATTAATGGGACATATGTCTGAACTTTGGTATAAAAGCCTAAGATCAAGGGCCCCTTTTTGCTCTGAGGTGAGGTCGTCTGTTAGATTACACTCAACAGACTCTTCGCCTTTTTCGGTGGCGAGGTGTATTTTTTCAGCACCTGAGACAAGTTTGTATTTTTTACTCGAAATCTTGTCTACAACAGGAATAAACTGGTTAGAAAACTTGGACCACCTTTTAGTTTCCTTTCTTGATTCAAGTTTTGCCGTGGACTCAGCATCGAATTCAATGTTTAATATCTTTATTTTCAATATAACCTCCTAAATATTCTGATTTATATTCATAATTTTGAACATTCCGAAAAGTAGTTTCAAATATTGTCCTGTTGGGAAATTTGTGCATTCTAAAAATGATTATTTTTGGAATGAGTGGTAGAATTGATATACATAATTAATAAAGATTTATATTTGAAATGCAGAGAAAATTAGGTAAAGTTGGCCTGCCCTATGTTTCTTATAGGACATTCCGAAATTTTTTGGAACTACTGAGCGAGGGAATACCGGCGAGGATAGATAGAAGCGTATGGGGGCAAAGATATTCCGGCACGTCTGGGCAGCAACTGATGACCGCCCTGAAAAACCTTGACCTTATCAACGAAGAGGGCACCCCAGTAAGAGCCCTTGAAGAGCTTGTGGCTTCTGTTGGGTCTGAAAGACGAAATCACCTTAGAATAATTTTAAAAGATAAGTATAAGCCAATATTTGAGGTTGACCTAAAAAGGGCTACACGGTCTCAGTTTAATGAAGCATTCAGATCTTTTGGAATTAATGAGGGGGTTTTGAGTAAGTGCCAGCTCTTCTTTATTCAAGCTTGCCAAGACGCAGGTATAGAGTTGTCTGCCTACATTCTTGCCAGAAGGCACGGACTTTCTAATGGAAAGAGGCCCGAGAAAGTTGCTCCGCCTAAGCAAAGCAATTCCCCTAGACCCGAAGAGCTTGGGATAAGTGAGACTGTTATTTCTAAAATCTTAGAAAAATATCCTGATTTTGATCCGTCGTGGGAACCTCAAGTTCAAAAGGCATGGATGGACGGGATGGTTAATTTATACGAGGGCCTCAAAAAAGAAGACAAAAAATAAAAAGGGCGGGAATAATCCAGCCCTTTTTAATTATTCTGTTTAAGTGACTACATCATTCCCATGCCGTCCATACCGCCACCTGGCATAGGTGGAGCAGCAGCAGCAGCAGGTTCCTGAATATCAGTCATCATAGATTCAGTTGTGAGAATCATTCCTCCAACAGAGACTGCATTTTCAACTGCAGCTCTTGTTACCTTGGCCGGATCTACAATCCCCATTTTAAGCATATCGCCAAACTTATTGGTTGCAGCGTCATAGCCGTGGTTTCCTTCTCCCTCTAGTACTCCCGAAAGAACAACCGCCCCTTCGGCTCCGGAGTTATCAGCAATTACTCTCACAGGCTCTTCAAGGGCACACTTCAAAATGTTTATCCCTGTCTTATGTTCAGCGTCTGCCTTAAGTTTTGAAAGAGCGTCTGCCGACCTAATTAGGACAGTTCCTCCTCCGGGAACTATTCCTTCTTCAACGGCGGCTCTTGTAGCAGAAAGTGCATCTTCAAGCCTTTGTTTTTTCTCTTTTAACTCTATCTCTGTGGCAGCACCAACTTTTATTACAGCAACCCCACCCGATAGTTTTGCCATTCTTTCCTGAAGTTTCTCCCTATCATAGTCAGAGGTTGTCTCTTCTATTTGTGCTTTAATTTGCTCAATTCGACCGTGAATCTCTCCTTTATCTCCCTTTCCCCCAACAAAGGTCGTGTCGTCTTTTCTGGAAACAATTCTTCCGATTTTTCCTAAGTCACTAATTTCAGCACCCTCAAGGGTTAGCCCAACATCCTCTGTTATGACCCTTGCACCAGTTAAAATTGCTATATCCTGCAACATCTCTTTTCTTCTGTCACCAAAGCCTGGGGCTTTAATGGCAAGCGCATTCAAAGTTCCTCTCATTCTGTTAACAACAAGAGTCGCCAAGGCCTCACCTTCTACATCCTCGGCAATAACAACAATGTTTTTTGTCGAGTCTTTTAGCACTTTTTCCAGCAACGGAAGCAAGTCTGAGACAGCCGAAATCTTTTTGTCTGTAACTAAAACATGAGCATCTTCAAGGATTGCCTCCATTTTGTCGGCATTGGTTACAAAGTATGGAGAAATATACCCCCTATCAATTTGCATCCCCTCAACATAGTCAGTTTCGTACTCGAGGCCCTTCCCTTCATCAACAGTAATTACCCCGTCTTTTCCTGTCTTTTCCATCACATTTGCGATCAATCCTCCCATTTCTTCATCATGGGCAGAAAGGGTAGCAACCTGAGCTATTTGATCCTTCCCTTCTACTGGAGTAGCAAGTTTTGAAATAGATTTTTTTACTGATTCTAGCGCAACCTCTAGTCCTTTTTTAATAGCCATTGGGTCCGCCCCAGCAGCTACATTTTTGAAGCCTTCTGCTACGATAGCCTGAGACAAAACAGTTGAAGTTGTTGTTCCGTCTCCCGCATCGTCATTAGTCTTTTTTGATGCCTCTTTTATTAATTGCGCACCCATATTTTCAAACGGGTCCTCTAGATCTATCTCTTTGGCAATCGTTACTCCGTCAGAACAAACTTGCGGCGGCCCAAATTTTTTGTCTAATATTACGTTTCTTCCTTTAGGTCCTAAGGTTACCTTAACCGTGTCTGCCAGAGTATCTATCCCAACTTTTAGTTTAGCTCTCCCCTCAGACCCAAATCTTAAATCTTTTGCCATATCGTTTTCCTCCTAAATTAATTTAAACTATCGCCAGAATATCTGACTCTTTTACTATTAAATATTCAGTTCCATTTTCACTGTATTCTGTGCCAGCATATTTTGAATAAACAACAATGTCGCCAACCTTAACCGGCATTGCTAGTGTTTTTCCGTCGTCGTTAACCCTTCCTGGCCCAACAGCAACAACTTTGCCTTTTTGTGGCTTTTCTTTAGCTGTGTCAGGAATATAAATTCCACCAGCGCTTTTTTCAGCGTCATCCTCTGAAGGTTCTATTACAACCCTATCACCAAGTGGCTTCATTTTTACTGCCATTTTTATGCCTCCTAAAGCAAATCTTTGTATGTAAATTTTTCAAATGTTGATTTTAGCACAAATCTTGCTTAAAAATGAATATTTTTTTATTTAAATATTTTTTGAGTTTTTTCTTACCAGCAGCGAACCTGATATAACCAGCAGCGAACCTAATATTACCACCCAGCCAATGGGTTCATTTAATACCACCCAGCCAATAACAATCCCAAAGATAGGTTGAGACAAATGTATTACTGTAACTTGGGAGGGTTTGTAGTTTTTAAGTAACCATATATTGGCAATAAAATTAAACCCCGCGACTATGGCTCCTTGATATATGATTGACCAAATTAAAATCATTGAAAACTTGTAAGGGTCTGTCTCAATTAGCAAACTCAAGGTTAAAAATATAAGAGTCCCAAATACAGCCTGTGACATTAGTAGTTTCATTGGCGTTATGGACTCACTATTTTTTGCTAAATATATTGTTCGGACTCCTAGTAAAAACCCAGAAACAAGACAAAATGAATTTCCTAGTAGATAGCTACTGTTACCTAGTGAGTCAAAATATGTAACTATTATTCCGCAATACGCAACTATAACTCCTGCAAATTTTAAAAGCGTGAACCTGTCGCCTTTGATAAATATTGGGCTTAATATGATTACCCATATTGGGTAAGTGCTGTTTAAAATTATGCTAGATGCAACTGTTGTTTTGCTAATTCCGTAGTTTAAGAAGAGGAGTTGGACACTAAACAGTAGCCCTAACTTAAAAAGAGGAGCAACTTCTGACCTTTCAACCCTTAAAGAAATATTATTGTATCTTGCCCATATAAAAATTATGATGCCGCTTAACAAAAATCGCATCCATCCCTGCCTTATTGGTGGAGCATAGGGTAAAGCTGCTTTTAAGGCAGTGGGGTGCCCTCCCCAAAATATTGAAAGTAAAATATCTAAGGCAGCAGCGCGCGTAGTTAAATTTTTTCTTTCTCCCGACGATTTAATTTTGGTCCATCGCTAATCCAGTTGTAATAAATATTGGTTAACAAAGTCATAAGAAACGAGATCCTTGTAGGATTCAATTAGTCTTTTTGTAATAGGCCCATATGTTTCATTGCCTACCTTCTTGCCGTTAAAAAAAGTGACAGGGCAAATACAAAGACTTGTGGAAGTTAAAAATACTTCGTCAGAATTTATCGCCTCGTAGACTTCAATATCCTTTTCTATGACGTTTATACCAATTTTTCCTGCCTGCTCAATTACCGTTTCTCTGCTAATGCCCCCCAAGACATGCTGAGATTTAGGTGTATAAACAGTTTCTCCAACAACAGTAAATATGTTACTTCCCATTCCCTCCGTTATATTGCCATTAAGATCTAAAAGAATTGCCCATGCATCTTTGTCTATTCGCTTGACCTCATTATCCCCTAAAATTAAATTAATATAGTTATGGGTTTTCGCTCTTGGGCTCATGCTCTGAAAAGGCGTTCTTCTTGTGGAAGGGGTCCATACTTTTATTCCAGTTTCATATAATGATGCTCTTGGTTTTAATGGAAGAGGGGCGCACTCAACAATAACTGTTGGCCCCCCGTCTAGATCCCACTGCTCACCTCCAACTCTGTCTACTCCCCTCGAAATTCTTTGACCAACCCAATAGTCTTCGTTGGGGCCCAGCAAATGCAAATTTTTTTCTAAAACTGCTTTTGATATATCAACCATTTCATTTTTTGAGATGTCAATCTTGATATCCATATAGTTTAATGATTTATACAGCCTCTCCACATGCTCTTCAATTTTAAATATTTTGTGACCAAAAGTTCTTGTCATATCAAAAACGCCGTCACCATATTTAAAACTTCGGTCTCTAAAATGAACCTTCACTTCACTTTCAGGAACATAGTTCCCGTTAAAATATGTTACTCTCTCTAAATTGCTCATAATTAATTATATTTTTTCTACTATAGCATTTTTATTATCTAAATATATTTTTGAAGACCATAAATTTGAAGAGGCTTTCAGAATTGTTTTAGAGTTGTAGTTTTTCATACTAGACTTTTTTAATATAATTTTTGTTTTTAAGACTTTGCTTAGGTCTGTGATTTTAAGAAATTCATTTAACCTGTTTTGTTCTCCAAGAATAACAAAATAATCAATATTACTTTGTTCAGGCAAAATGTATTTCTTTATATCCTCGTAAACTTTTTTGCTCAATCCCTCAATCCATTTTTCTCTGTTTCTGTCGAACCTTCTTTGAGATTGCCCCCCAGTCTTGTGCTTTCCTCTAATGTATCGAGAGCCTCTTTTTGATATCAAGACTTTTTTGTATCTCACAATTCCAGAGACCCATGATCCCAACTCAAAAAATAGAACCCCTACAGTAATGTCTTTGTTTAAAATTTCTAAAAGATCTTTGATAGAATCAAAACTTTTTTCTTTAAAAGGAAAGGGAAGCCCTATAAATAATGAGAAATCTTTTGATTCCACAATCACAACTTTTTTATTCACGTCCCCAAAAGATCCCAGCCCCCTAACTCCCTTGATTTTTTCAGATTTAATTGCCTCTATTGAAATAATATTTTGTTTGAGTTCACTGTCATTAAGCAAACTAATCAGCCTTCTTTTGCTTACCCACCTAGGCTTGTTTTTCTCCATAATCACAAGTTCATTTCCATGAGAACTTCATGATTTTTTTTATAATTTGGTTTTGCTCCAAGTCCGTTTCCTCTAGGGAAAAATAATTTACCTTGTTTTATTTTTTCTGGAGGGTGCAGGTGGTCCGATCTGTCTGAAATTTCATATACTGCATGCTCTAGGGGCAGTTCAGAGTTAAGCGCAGATGTGACATGAGCGCTCCCTAGTAAAGATATAGGACCAGAAGGACAATGTATTGAGAAAGATCCATTTGAAATTTTATCTAAACTCATCCCGATCTTTACGGCCTCTTCTATTCCTCCGCAGTATTTTACATCTGGCATCAATATATCTAGCGTTTTTGATTTTAATAATTCTGAAAATCTTTCCATGCCATAAAATTCTTCACCACCTACAAGGTTTCCTTTAATTCTTTTTTTTATTTCCTTTAATTCTTGAGGGAATGTTTTAGGGTTCATTGGTTCCTCGAACCAACTTATGCCCAATTTGAATAATTCCTCCTCAACAATTAAGGAACTCTTTTCATCAAATTTTGAATGACAATCGACGAATAGATTTTTATCTTTAGTTAATAATTTTTTTATTTCCTTTATTCTTGCTAAACCTTCCTCAATAAACCTATTGTCTCTATAGTATTTGTTAGGATAGTTATCAAAAGGAGCACACTTAATATTTGAAAATCCGTCGTCAAGAGCCCTTTTTGCCATCTTTGAAAAGGATTCTGGGCTTCTATTTATGGGGCCATCATCATCTGGAAGAAGCGACCTATTAATATTAGCGTATAGGCTAACGAAACTTAATAAGGTGCTTTTTAATGAATATTTGGATTGTAGATATTCTTTTAATGGTTTTGAACTTTCCTTTGCAAATATATCTGAGCAGGCAGATCTTATTCCACTAATAGAAGTTGCTAAAGCAAGATCATAATTTTCTTTGTCGGTGTTTAATAATTTTTTAATTTGTTCGTCATTAATTAAATCCTTGCCTTGAATTTTTTTTAACAAGTCACTCAATAAGTTTAAAAGGTTGTTTTTTAGAGAATAATTTGACATCGTAAGTTCAGAAAAACCTGAAAAACCCGAATCGGAATGAATTTCAAGAGTTGTCCATTCAGTCCCTCCTCTAACGGGAAAAGAGCATAATTTAACTGACTTTATTTTCATCTTCTATTGATTGGGTTTTGCCCTAAATTGAGAAAATTTAGCAGATGATTCAAATTCATCAATATCAATTTTTTGCCCTCCTATAGAAGAAGAGACGTTCGCTGCTAGTACAGCCGATAATGAATTTATGGAACTTTTAAATGAGTTTTTTCTTAATTCAGGTTTATTTAATATTATTGACCTTACAAAATTTTCAGAAATTAATTTTGTATTATGTTGTCCCATCGCGTCTTTGTGGGGACCTTTTGCCAAAATTTTGCTCGTTTCATTTTCTTTGTAAACATCTTTAGTTTGAAAATGTTTTCTGCCTTTTTCAATAGAGTAGTTGTCTTCTTCTACCCCATAGGCTATTAAGTTGTCCTCAAATTTAATCATTGATTTTGCAGTCAAAATATAGTCATACCTTTCCATATAAAACACCCCTGCCGGTTTAGTTAAAATTAAGGTTCCTGTTCCCCCTTTTTTGAATCCATAGGTTACGTGATAAGCGATGGGATTATCACCTTCTTCATTAATTGCCTTTGAGGGTCTTTCTACGTATGAAGATTGTACCCAACTAATATCATCGTTTGACCAATATCTCATCAGGTCGGTCTGATGTATTCCTGCCTCAACCATAGAAGTTCCTGACCATTTTCTATCTGCTGTCCATATGCGATTTTCAGGTCCCTGATCTTTCTTAATCATCGTATGTTTTACACCATGAGTTTCAACAGCCCCACAATTAATCATCGTCATAGAAGCCACCCACTTATCATTAAGATACTCTCTGATTTTTGTATACCAGGAATCATACTCCATTTGGAATCCACAAATCGAAGGAACATTGTATTTTTCTATAGCATCATTCATTGGAAAAATTTCGTCTAAAAACAGGCTTTGAGGCTTTTCAGCAAAAATGGCAATTCCCTTTTGTGCTGCTCTTTCTATTTGATTTGTATGCTGATTTGGTGGAATCACAAACCATATTCCATCAACTTCACATTCATCCAGGAATTTTTCATAGTCAGTAAACAATTTGATATTAGAATCGTTGTATTTTGGCACATATTTGTTAATTTTCTCAGAGGTTAAATTTTCGCTAAATGGATCGACCAAAGCCTCTATTGTTATTAACTCTTCTTCTTGTAAGTCGCATAAAGCCTTAAGGTGTTGCAGTCCTCGCTGTCCCACTCCTACTAAGGCAACTCTAAATCCAGGCATAACCCCCCTATAATTTTACTTTAAGTTATAGAATATAGCTTTTCTAAAAATATACAACGGAGCTAAAAATATAATTAGGAAAATTATTGCAAATAAATAAAATGATGGTGAAAATGGACTCGTCTCCCTATTCCTATCCTCAATGTAAATGGAAAATTCAATATTTTCCTCAATATTATTATTAGAAATGTTAGTTTTGAAAATCCAATTGCCACTTCTTTCTAAATCAAACACACATTTATATATATCAGGGTAGTCGGAAGTATTTAGCGCAAATGTTTTAAATTTTTCTTCTCCTTTTTCTGCAATTACCGATATTTTGTAATTGTTTTTTTGAGTTTCTTTTGCCTTGCTATTAATTTGAAATGTTAGGTCTAGATATCCTACTTTTGGGTTTGCCGTGTGCCCAACCCTAAGATCATATTTATCTCCAGATATATCCATCTGATTGTTATTTTGACCCTGCTCATCCGCATAAATTGTTCCGAAAAAAGAAACAAATAAAAAGAGGCTGAGAGTAACTTTTGTTAGACAAAATCCTTTTATCTCTGAACTCTCCCGCTAGTATCACCTTTTGCCACAGCATTAACCTCGTCTAGAGAAACTAAATTTAAATCCCCATGAATTGTGTGTGCTAATGCTGATGAGGCAACAGCAAACTTAAGAGTTTCTTTTGCAGGCATTTCTTGAAGATTTCCATAGATAATTCCAGCAGAAAAAGCATCTCCGCCACCGACCCTGTCAACCATATGGACAGAATATTTTTGTCCTACATACATTTCGCCACCCTCAGAATATACTGCAGACCAATTGTTATCACTTGCTGACAAACTTTCTCTAAGGGTTATTCCAATCTTTTCAAAACCGAACTCAGTAAAAAGTTTATTTATAACACCTTTATAGGCGTCTGGATTTAGTTCTCCTGACGTCACATCTTGATTTTCAGCCGAAACCCCTAAGCATTTTTCTGCATCTTCTTCATTCCCTATAGCTATATCCACATAATCCATCAAAGGTTTCATGATTTTTTGTGCTTCCTGGGGTGACCATAGGTTTTTTCTATAATTCATATCTGCACTCACTTTTAACCCAAGACTTTTTGCAGCTTTTGCAGCTTCTAATGTGACATCTGCAGCTTTTTTTGATAGCGCTGGTGTTATCCCTGTGAAGTGAAACCAACCTACTCCTTTAAAAATTTTCTCCCAATCAAAATCTCCTAATTCTACTTCACTTATAGAACTTTTAGCTCTATCATAAACTACTTTTGATGGCCTCATGGCTGCCCCATGTTCCAAGTAATAAAGACCAATTCTAGAGCCTTGCCTGATTATGCTGGAGGTGTCAATTCCAAAACTTCTTATTCTATTTATTGCAACATCTCCAATAGGATTTTCAGGCAAAGCAGTAATAAATTTTGTTGGGACCCCAAACTGAGCTAACGAAACAGCAACATTATATTCTCCTCCTCCATAATCAATGTCAAAATTGTTTGATTGAACAAACCTTTCCTTTTTTGGAGTAGCGAGCCTTACAAGTATCTCTCCTAAAGTTGCAACATTTTTCATAAATCCCTCCTTAACTGATGTCCTTTAATATTTTACTTAATTCTTTACATTGTTTTTCGAGTAACGCCCAATCTTTATTTTGCATTATCTCCTTAGTAAAAAGTTTTGATCCCATCCCTACCGAAAATACACCAGAATCAAACCATTCTTTTAATCCTGCAGGATCCATATCAACCCCTCCTGTTGGCATAATCAATGACCAAGGCATTGGAGCTAAAATGGATTTAACAAATGACGGCCCACCTAAAGAGTCAGCAGGAAAAACTTTAACAACATCACAACCTAATTCTTCAGCATTTGATATTTCTGTGGGAGTTAGGCATCCAGGCATGTATGGTATTTTTTTTCTATTACAAGAAATCGCTACATTTTGGTTTGTTAAAGGTCCAACAATAAAATTAGCACCCATAGAAATATACATATCTGCCATTGTTGAATCAGAAATTGAACCTGCGCCTAAAACCATTTCAGGTAAATTTTCTTTGCAATATTTTTCTAATTCTTTAAATACCTCCCATGCCAGATCACCTCTATTTGTGAATTCCAAAATTTTTATTCCGCCTCTGTAGCAAGCCGAGGCAACCTCTATGGTCACTTCTAGACTAGCGTCATAAAAAACAGGGACAACTTTTGCCTTTTTAATGTAATTTAGTGTTTCCAGTTTATTAAATCTTCCCATAACTTCCTTAAAGCTGATTGTTAGAGTATTCTATTGTTTTCTTTTCTAAACTTGATACATAATACAACTATTCACAAAAATAATTAAAAAATGAAGAAAAATATAGCAAAAGCAAAAATAAAAAAAGGAATACCATCTATAGGCACATGGGTTTCAAGTGGAAACCCTTTGGTGTGTGAAACACTAGCGACAACAGGAGTGGATTGGATAAATATTGAGTGTGAGCACAGTTCAATTGATTTAGGAGATTTGGTCCATTGTTTTAGGGCTGTCGAACACACCGAAATTCCTGTATTTGTAAGAGTTGCGGGCAGTGATCCACTAATTATAAAAAGAGTTGTGGATTCTGGCGCATTGGGAGTTGTTGTGCCTGATGTGAAAAATGCTGAAGAAGCAAAAAGAGCGATAGATGCATGTAGGTATCCTCCTCTTGGTACAAGAGGCATTGGAGCAACAAGACCAAATGCAGTTTATCCGGATTATATGCAGCACGCCAATGAAGAGATTTGTGTAGTATTAATGATTGAAGATATCGAGGCGGTCAATAAAATTGATAGTATCATGGAAGTCCCTGGGGTTGATGTAGTTTTTATAGGCCCAAATGATTTAGCAGCGACACTTGGAGTCCCTTTAGGCATGGATAATCAACACCCAAAGCACGTTGCTGCAGTAAATAAGGTTTTGGAGGCCGGCAAGAAGCATGGAATTCCTACAGGAATACATTGTGGCACTCCTGAGGAAATTTCTCGAAGAATTGAGCAAGGATTCTTGTGGATGCCTATAGCCTCAGATGTTGCATTAATGAAATCAGCATTCCAGACATCAATAAAAAAAATTAATGACTCTTCATCTACAACTGAAGCTAAGTCAGACGGAAAATTTTATTGATTCAGACCTTGTGGATCAAAGTTTTTTGAGCATAATTCATGAAAATACACTTTAAACCCTCCTAGACCATCTGGGTTCATTAGCGATACTATTTGTTGTTTTTCTATAGGATTTTTTGTGGAATTAAAATAGTTTGCTATTCCCATGTTTTGGAGAAACTTTTCTTGTAAACAAAATCCTATTTTTTTAAATCCTGCCGATTCTAAATAATGATCTAGAAAATGGAAGTTAACATCACAAGTAATATCTTTGTTCCCAATGTTACTTAAAATGTCTTTATCCATATTGTGGCCCGCGAAGCATCTAACGAGCCCATTGGGATTATTAATTAACAAATGATCTAAATCTTCAAAGCCATAATCTATAGTTAGCATAACGCAATGATCTAAAAATGAAGACAATTTGTTGCATATCTCTTTTAAGTTATTTGTGATTTCTATTCTTGATTCTTCTGGGATTTTTGCAATAATTTTTTGTTCTAGAATATTTGTTTTGTTGCTATCTCTTAATACTTCCACAAGGTCATTTTTCTCATTTTTCTTAATAAATATTTCTTTTAAACTTCCCCCCCTTTTTTGGAATCTATCAAAAGGTAGTGCATCAAAAAATTCATTTGAAATAATGCATCCATATTTTGAATTAAAGTCTATGTCTAATAGGGAGTCATTGTTTGTTGCGTCTATGTTCAAGTAAATTAAAGAGCGATAAAATTTTCTATTATATTTTTTTATATATGAAACAATGTCATCTTTTAGTTTTCCTGTGCTTCCTCCAAGCTCAATTACTGAAAAATGTTTTGGGTTTTTGTAATAATCCCATATTTGAGCAATTTGTTTGGCTACCATTATTCCGAAACTTTTATGAGTTAATGGGCTAGTTATAAAGTCTGCCATCAACATTCTTTTTTTATTAGAATAGAATCCGTAGTCTTTGTTATATAGAGCAAAATTTATAAAAGTAGAATAGTCAATCTCAGCAGAATCTTGAAATATTTCTCTTAGAATATTTTTATTATCTTTCTTCGATTGGGATATATTTCTGTTGATGCTCACCTGTATATTCTAGCAAAGGTCTTATTAATATATTGTGCTCATATTGCTCTAAAACTTGAATAGTCCACCCTGGTATACGACCGACTGCAAAAATAGGTACAAATAAATCAGTAGGTATCCCAAGAAGGTGATAAATTACACCCGCAAAAAAGTCTACGTTAACGTTAATTCCTCTTCTTTGGTAGGGTTTCATAGCATCCATAACTGCCACCAGTATTTCATACCATTCAGGCTCACCTTTTTCGTGGCTAAGTTGCTCTACTCCTTCTCTCAAGTGACCAGCTCTAGGGTCTTGAGATTTATAAACTCTATGACCAAACCCCATCACCCTTTCTTTATTTCTTAAGAGATTAGTTACATAATCTTTTGCCTTGTCGGCTGACCCAACTTCTTTAACCATTTTCATTACATTTTCAGCTGCTCCACCATGAGAAGGTCCTGATAAAACAGCAATTCCAGCAGTTACTGCGCTGTGCAGGTCTGCTTGTGTTCCTGCACTTACTCTTGCAGCAAAAGCTGATGCATTAGAACCATGATCTGCATGCACAATAAAGTCTTTATCCATTAATTTCGAAGCACTTTCAGAAGGCGTTTCTCCGTTTAGCATATAAAGGAAATTAGCAGCATGTGAAAGTGTTTTGCTTGGCTCAATTGGCTCCTTGTTATTCCTGATAGCATTGTGCGCCATAACTATTGTAGGCACTTGAGAAGTTAATCTTATACCCTTTCTCATGGTTGCTTCATAACTCTTATCCTCTGTATCATCATCAAATGCAGATAAAGCAGAAACAGCAGTCCTTAAGACATCCATTGGGTGAGCATCTTTTATTGATCTTATTATGTCCAAAATTTCAGAAGGAATAGGCCTAGCATCAACTAAATTATTGTTAAATTGCTCGAGTTCTGACTGATTTGGAAGTTTACCATTGAGCAATAAATATGAAGTTTCTTCAAAAGTAGAATTTTCCGCTAAGTCATGAATACTGTAGCCACAGTATTCTAAAATTCCCTCTTTTCCATTTATAAACGTAGTTTTTGTTCTGTCGAAATAAACTCCTACGAGACCCCTATGTATTTTTATTGAATCCTCAGCCATATTTAAACTTTACCATATTTTAATAATTTTGAGAGGTCCTGATCATCGTTTATTTTGTCTGTACATTCAGATAAAATTTTAAAGTTTTGCAGCTCTAGTTCAGTTATATTTGAGCCATCCCTAAGCCTTACTGTGAAATTATTAGACTCAATCTCCTTGTCGCCAATTATTATCATTAAGGGCGTTTTGTTAATCTGGGCTTTTCTAATCTTGTTATTAAACCTGTCATTGGATATGTCAGTCTTGCCTCTCATTTTTAATTCGTTTAGTTTTGATTGTAAATTTAGGCTATATTTAAAATGGTTTTCAGAGATAGGAATTATTGAAAATTGATCAGGGCTAAGCCAAAAAGGAAATTGTCCACCATAGTGCTCAATTAGTACCCCTAAAAATCTTTCAAGAGAGCCAAAAATGGCTCTATGGATAACTACTGGTTCCTCTTTTGATCCATCATCTGCAATATAATTTAGCCCAAATTTACTTGCCGCAAAAAAATCTAATTGGACAGTGCCAAGCTGCCATTCTCTATCCAAAGCATCTGGAATAGTTACATCAATTTTTGGGCCATAGAATGCCCCTTCTCCTTGTTGAATTGAGTAGTTCATACCCGAAGAACTTAAAATATCATTCATTATTTTTTCTGATTTGTCCCAAATTTCATCAGAACCCGACCTATTTTTTGGCCTAAGAGATAAGTTATATGTAGGATTTTCGAATCCAAAATCAGCATATACTTCTTCTAAAAATTTTAGAAAAGATGAGACCTCTTCTTCTATTTGATTAAAACTACAAAAAATATGAGAATCATCTTGTGAAAAGGATTTAACTCTTGTTAGTCCATGAGAAACACCCGACCTTTCATTTCTATGAAGTCTTCCAAAGTCCGCATACCTTATAGGAAGGTCTCTATAAGAATGTAGTTGAGACCTAAATAAAAGGTAGTGAGATGGGCAGTTCATGGGCTTAATTCCCATATTATTATTTTCACTTTCTGTAAAAAACATATTTTCCTTGAAATGTTCTGAGTGGCCAGACATATCCCAAAGTTTTGAACTAAAAATTTGTGGAGTTACAACTTCTTGGTATCCATGAATTTCATACTTATCTCTCATATAGTCTATTAATTTATTAAGAAGGAATGCTCCCTTTGGCAAAAAGAATGGCATTGCTGGAGCAAACTGATCAAAATGGAATAAGTCTAGCGATACACCTAATTTTCTGTGATCCCTTTTAGCAGCAAGTTCTAATTTATTAAGATATTCTTTCAGAGCATCTTTTGACTCCCATGCTGTTCCATATACTCTTTGAAGCATAGGGTTTTTTTCATCCCCTTTCCAATATGCTCCAGCAACATCTAAAAGTTTAAATGCAGGAATATCTTTCGTGCTTTCTACATGCCCTCCTCTGCAAATATCTTCCCAGCTTTCGTGGCTCCAAATACTAATCTTTTCATCTTCAGGGATTCCATTAATTATTTCTATTTTATAATCTTGACCTTCAAATCTTTTTATCGCTTCTTTTCTAGATACAACTATTCCAGAAAATTTTGTTTTTAACTTAATTATCTTTCTCATTTCTTTCTCAATAATTTTTAAATCTTCCTGTGAAAGTGCTTTAGGACAATCGAAGTCATAGTAGAACCCATTTTCAGTAGGAGGCCCCATTCCAATTTTTGTTCCTGGAAATAAATTAATTACAGCTTCTGCCATTATGTGTGCAGCCGAGTGCCTTATTTTGTATCTGATATCTTCTATTGTATCTTCGTTATGTATACGCATATATTATGGTGGGCGATGAAGGATTCGAACCTACGACCTCAGCGATGTCAACGCTGCACTCTAACCAACTGAGCTAATCGCCCTTATTATTAATAAGGGTTATTATTCTCTATTGTCCTCTGAATTTTCACTGATATCAACTGTAGCGCCTTCAGAGTCTTCAGAAGATGTTTCTGAATCATCTGAATCAACATTCATTTCTTCGTTGTTAGCAAAAATATTCTTAGAAAGATTCTTGAATCCTAATTTATCGTAACCCTCTTCAGACTTATCAAGCCTAGCTGGGATTAACCTTCCAATAATTACATTTTCTTTAAGGCCTCTTAAGTTATCTACAGAGCCTCCAACAGCAGCCTCTGTTAATACTCTTGCTGTTTCTTGGAATGAAGCAGCGGCTAAGAAACTGTCTGTTTTTAAAGAAGATCTAGTAACCCCAAGCAGTACCTTGCTAGCGGTAGGAGGAGTTTTGCCTTCAGATTTCATTTGTTCGACAACTTCTTCAAACTTTATTCTGTCCTCCAACTCATTGGGTAGAAATTCTGCACTATCACCAGTTGTTTCTATCTTAACTTTTCTCAACATTTGTCTCACTATTAACTCTATATGTTTATCGTGAATGGAAACACCTTGGGATCTGTAAACCGCTTGAACCTCATCTATCAAGTATCTTTGACATTCTTGTTGACCCATTATTCTCAGGATGTCATGAGGACTTTTTGGGCCAGCAGTTAATGCTTGTCCTGCACTTACTTCCTCGCCATCTCTAACTAAAATTTGTGATGCTGCCGGAATTAGGTATTCTCTTTCATCGCTTTCTTCCCAACTTATTTTTATAGAACTTTTCATCACTTTTGCCAAGCCGGGGGTTTCAGAAACTATTGAATCATCTGTTGATAATATATCTCCTACTTCTACCCAGTCACCTGACTTGATCTTGGATTTCGATTTTGTAGGAAGTTTATACTCGAACTCTTTCTGGATCTTATTGCTAACCTTAATAGTTCTTCCTTGTGACCCTACCGTTAGTTCAGTTTTGCCATCTATTTCAGAAAGAATTGAAACACCTTTAGGGGTTCTAGCTTCAAATAACTCAACAACTCTCGGTAATCCGCTAGTAATATCAAGACCAGCAACCCCTCCAGTATGAAAGGTTCTCATAGTTAACTGTGTTCCTGGCTCTCCAATTGATTGGGCAGCAATAATTCCAACTGCCTCACCTAATAAAACTGGGCGACCAGATGCCATAGAAACTCCATAACTCTTTTGTGAAATTCCATATTTTGATTTACACCCTAGAGGAGAATAAACTAATGCTTCCTTAACCCCGCTATCCTGAATTTTATTAGCCAGTTCTACAGTAATTAAAGTGTTAGAATCAGCGATAACTTCATTTGTCTTGGGATCTTTAATGTCTTCAAATGGATATCTCCCAACTATCCTTTCAGATATTCTAGCTTGGATGCTATTTTCTTCAGAATCTCTAACTAAAATTCCTTCATCAGTTTTATCATCTACCGATGAAATTATGAGATCTTGAGCCACGTCTGCCAACCTTCTTGTTAAATATCCTGAGTCGGCTGTTCTTAGTGCAGTATCAGCCAAACCTTTTCTTGCTCCATGAGTAGAAATAAAATATTCCAGCACTGATAGACCTTCAACAAAACTCGATCTTATAGGCAATTCAATAATTCTCCCTTTCGGGTCTGACATAAGACCTCTCATACCGGCCATTTGTCTTATTTGCTCAATATTACCTTTTGCACCTGACTCAGACATTGCATAAACACCACCAAAATAAGGTAGAGTTTCTTTAACAGCTTGAGTTAACTTTTCATTGGTTTCCGTCCAAACGTCAACAGTTTTTTGGTATCTCTCGTTTTCGTCATTTATTAATCCGTGAGTATAAAGTTCATCAAGTTTTGAGATTTTACTATCCGCATTTTTTAGCAAAGAACTTTTAACTTTAGGCACAACCATATCTTTTATCGCTATAGTAGTTCCAGATTTAGTGGAATATTTAAATCCTAGGTTTTTTAACCCGTCTAGCAAATCGCTGGTTACCTTATTATTTTCATTTTCATGGCACCTTACAACTATTTCTTGCAGTAGCTTTTTATTGATAGTTTCATTTATAAATTCAAACGAATCTGGAAGTATCTCGTTGAAAATAATTCTCCCCGCAGTAGTATAAAAGGGTTCATTATTTTGACTTAACTCAAGAACTTCAATTTTTTCTCTCAAAGGGGTCATTCCTACGTTATATGAGAAAATAACATCCTCAATAGAATTGTATTTTTTAGGCTCCTTTTCTTCGGATTCTTCTAATTCGGTTAAATAATAATTTCCAAGAACTAGGTCTAAAGTAGGCGCTACTATTGGTGTTCCAGATCCTGGACTTAGCATATTTTCAGAACTCATCATCAAACTTCTGCATTCTTGAATAGATTCTTCTGAAAGAGGCACATGAACGGCCATCTGATCTCCGTCAAAGTCAGCATTAAAAGCTGGACAAACGAGAGGGTGCAACCTTATTGCGCTTCCTTCTACTAATACCGGCTGAAAGGCTTGTATTCCAAGCCTATGCAAAGTTGGGGCTCTGTTTAAAAGAACAGGATGGTCTTTTATTACCTCTTGAAGTATATCCCAAACCTCATCATCTCCTGACTCAGCCTTTCTCTTAGCACTTTTTATGTTGTGAGCGTACCCCTGGATTACAAGCGCATTCATAACTAATGGCTTAAATAGTTCAAGTGCCATTTTCCTAGGAAGGCCACATTCGTTTAGTTTTAAATTTGGTCCAACAACAATCACAGATCTTCCGCTATAATCCACTCTTTTTCCAAGTAGGTTTTGTCTAAATCTTCCTTGCTTTCCTCTCAACAAATCGGTCAACGATTTTAAGACATGATTATGACTGCCTTGTATGGCTCTTCCCCTTCTCCCATTATCTATAAGAGCGTCTACTGCTTCTTGGAGCATTCTCTTTTCATTTCTTACAATAATTTCTGGAGCCTCCAAGTCAAGTAGATGTTTAAGCCTATTATTTCTATTTATTACTCTTCTATAAAGATCATTTAAATCGCTAGTGGCAAACCTTCCTCCATCGAGTTGAACCATTGGGTGCAAATCAGGCGGCAAAACGGGCAGAACATTAAGTATCATCCACTCAGGTTTGTTTCCACTTTTTCTAAAAGCTTCTACTATTCTTAATCTCTTCAATGATTTTTTTCTTTTTTGGCCAGACGTTATCCCTATCTCTTCTTTTAGGTCATTACTAATTTTTTCAAGATCAATTTTTTGTAGTAATTTTAAAATTGCATCCGCACCCATTTCCGCATTAAAAACAGGACCATATTTATCCTTATAATCTCTGTAAAGCAACTCATTGAGAAGGTCGCCCTCTTTCAGGTCATCTAGATCTTGGATTATTGTATTAAGTTTATCTATTGCACTTTCTAATTCTTCTGGAGCAAGTTCTTTAGACTTATTATTTTGTGCTTTTTGAAGTTTAGCTAGGTCATCTCCAAAATTTTGGCGAGCCTCTGATCTTGTATCTTCATCAATTGAAGTAATGATGTACTGAGAAAAGTACAATATTCTTTCTAGATTTCTTGGTGATATGTCCAGCAACACCCCTAGCCTTGAAGGTGTTCCTTTTGAAAACCATATGTGAGCAACTGGTGCAGCTAATGATATGTGACCCATTCTTTCTCGCCTAACTTTAGCCCTTGTCACCTCAACTCCGCATCTATCACATATCACACCTTTATATCTAATATTCTTGTATTTTCCACAACCACAGTCCCAGTCTTTTATGGGTCCAAAAATCCTTTCACAAAATAGACCATCTTTTTCAGGTCTTAATGTCCTGTAATTAATTGTTTCTGGTTTGGTCACCTCACCATATGACCATGCTTTTATCTGGTCAGGAGATGCTAAAGATATTCTTATTGCGTCAAATTCAGTTCCACTTGTTGTCATTATTCTTCCTCCTTCTCTGAATCATCCACTTCTTCTTCTGCAACAGCATCCATCAAACTTTCTAAAGATTCTTCTGAGATTTCTTGACCGCTATTGTCTTGGCCATCAATAAGTTGTTTTGTAAGATCTTCAAGCGTATCTTCTGCAGGCTCAGGAAAAGCGATGTCTGTTGTTAATTCATCTGGAAGTTCATAACTTTCAAAATTATCGCCAATAGTATCTTTGTCTTCTTGACCTAAATTACCACTAACAGAGTTTTCAGAGATTAGTTCAATTGAGAGCCCAAGCCCTTGAAGTTCTTTGAGAAGAACCTGAAATGATTCTGGTATCCCCGGTTGTGTAACAGGCTCTCCCTTAACAATTGCTTCATACGTTTTAACTCTCCCAATAACATCATCAGACTTTACAGTTAACATCTCTTGCAAGGTGTGGGCAGCGCTATAAGCCTCCAAAGCCCAAACTTCCATCTCCCCAAATCTTTGACCACCAAATTGCGCCTTGCCCCCTAATGGCTGTTGAGTTATTAAAGAGTACGGGCCTGTCGACCTTGCGTGAATTTTGTCTTCAACAAGGTGTATAAGTTTTAAGATATACATATTTCCGACAGTAACTGGCTGATCAAAGTATTCTCCAGTTTTTCCATCTCTAAGCACTGTTTTACCAAACAATGGTGCGGATAGACCTTGGTTAATTTGAACATCCAGTGCACATTGCATAAGTTCTGAATCCTTTATATTGCTTATATCCACTCCTGCTTCATTTTTTAACCAAATAGATAAACATGCCTTGGATGCATAACCTTTGTTAGACGCGCTGTCAGAAAAAACCTTATCTGCTTTGAACCCGCTATCTTTTATCCATTCATTGACTTTATCCCAATTAATTGATTCATCGTCTAAATCAACTTTATTAAAAGCGTTAGATTCAGATACAAACCATGCTCTTGCTAGCATATCTTCTACGGTTACAGCGTCTGCTCCTGAGAATACAGGAGTTCTTGCTTTAAACCCTAGAAGGTCAGCAGCCCTTCCTAAATGAGTTTCTAGTATCTGTCCTAAGTTCATTCTTGAGGGTACGCCAATTGGGTTAAGAATTATGTCTACGGGTGTACCGTCAGGCAAACAAGGCATATCTTCTTGAGGAAGTATTTTTGAAATCACTCCTTTATTACCATGCCTTCCAGCTAATTTATCGCCTTCAGTGACTTTCCTTTTTTCGGCTATCCATACTCTAACAAGGTCTTGAACTCCAGCAGACAGGGTAATTCCACCCTTTCTCCTTGGTTTTAGGTCTTTTCTAGAAATTCTTCTTACATTAATTACTTTTCCATATTGGCCATGAGGAACTCTCAGAGAAGAGTCTTTAACATCTCTAGCCTTTTCTCCAAAAATAGCCCTTAATAGTTTTTCTTCGGATGTTAACTCTGTTTCACCCTTTGGTGTTATTTTTCCTACTAGAATGTCACCTGGTTTTACACTCGCTCCTACTTGAATTATTCCATCCTCGTCTAAATTCAAAAGAGTGTCTTCTCCAACATTAGGTATGTCTCTAGTTATATCTTCGTCGCCTAGTTTGGTTTCTCTAGCCTCAACTTCAAATTTTTCAATATGAACAGATGTAAATTTATCATCTTTAACTAAATTTTGATTAAGTATAATCGCATCTTCATAGTTGTATCCTCCCC
Organism: SAR202 cluster bacterium; assembly: GCA_009392285.1. Taxonomy (GTDB): domain Bacteria; phylum Chloroflexota; class Dehalococcoidia; order Lucifugimonadales; family Lucifugimonadaceae. Next base: position 3,045 of record VFGU01000012.1, on the reverse strand, counting down.
AACTCATAAATGCCACCGTCAAATTTTGTCCTAAAGCCAATTCACCGCCATCTGTTGAAGAACTATCAGCAAGAGGTTGCCCTATTTTTATTTTTTGGCCTTTGCTAACTATAGGAATATGGTTAATGCATGTACCTTGATTAGATCTCACAAATCTTCTTAGATCATAAGTATGAATTTCATCTTCTTCGTCCATAATCTGGATTTCAGTGCTTGTGGAAGAATAAACAATTCCATTGTGGTTAGAAACAATTACTTGGCCACTTTCTTGAGCAACTCTTTGCTCCATACCAGTTCCTACCAGAGGTGATTCAGGTAACAATAGAGGAACTGCCTGCCTTTGCATATTTGACCCCATTAGAGCCCTATTCGCATCATCATGTTCTAAGAATGGAATTAAGGATGTTGACACACTAACTATTTGAAGAGGAGACACGTCTAAATGACTCAGATTTTCTGGACTAATTTTTTTTACGTCTTCTCCTTCCCTTACGTCAACCGTATCAGAAACAATTTGACCTTTTTGATCAATTTGAGTTGTAGATTGACCAATCACCTTATCCTCTTCTTCATCAGCAGACATAAACTCAACATCTTGAGGTTTGGAAGTAATATAAGGAGTAACATTTATGTTAAAAGGCTCAAGAGATTTTATTTTCTCAAAGTCCTCTTTTTTTACAATTTGCCCTTTTTTAACTACTATCTTTTTGCCGCTTTTAACATCCTCTGTAACTGTTCTTGAAACTATGTCGGCATCGTTCGAACTTATATAATTAAATACTCTTCTGTATGGAGTTTCAATAAAGCCATAATTATTAGTTTTTCCATAAACAGCCAATGACCCCAACAAACCAATGTTTGGCCCTTCTGGTGTTTCAATGGGACAGATTCTGCCGTAATGACTATGGTGTACATCTCTTACATCAAATCCTGCCCTTTCTCTTGAAAGTCCTCCCGGCCCTAGTGCAGACAATCTTCTTTTGTGTGTAAGTTCAGAAAGAGGGTTAGTCTGATCCATAAATTGGGATAACTGAGAGCCACCAAAAAATTCCCTTAATGATGCAACAATTGGCCTGATGTTTACTAGCGCAGCCGGTGTAGTAACCTCAGGGTCCATTTGAGTTGTCATTCTTTCTTTAATTACTCTTTCCATTCTAAGAAGGCCAACTCTAATTTGATTTTGAATTAATTCTCCTACTCCTCTAACTCTTCTATTTCCGAGATGATCAATATCATCTGCTGAAATTTCGTTATTATTAATTCTTATTAGATGTTTCATAGTTGCAACCAAATCATCTCTGGTTATTATTTTTTCTGATAAAGGTGCATTTGAATTTAACTTTTTGTTTAACTTGTACCTTCCTACTCTGCCTAGGTCATATTTTCTTTCATTAAAAAAAAGTTCTTCTACTAATTTGTCTGCATTATTAAGGTTTGGAGGTTCACCTGGCCTTATTCTTTTATAAAATTCAATTAATGCTTCATCTCTGGTTTTTACAGCACTATCTCTTTCAAGGGTAGTTTTTATAAATTGATATTCAGAGTTATCAACATCCTTAAAAATATTAAGGATCTCTTCGTCTGTTTCTATACCAATACATCTTAGAAATGTTGTAACGGGAGATTTTCTTTTACGATCAATTTTCACCGTAATCAAGTTCCTGTTAGAGGTTTCTATTTCTATCCAAGCACCACGATATGGAATAAGTTTTGCGTCACATAAAGTTCGGCCTGAAGCAGGATCAGGATTTGACTGAAAGTATGCCCCTGGAGACCTAACCAGCTGAGAAACTATAACTCTTTCTGCGCCATTTATAATAAAAGTTCCATATTTCGTCATCTTTGGAATATCACCCATGAACAGCACTTGTTGTTTTACTTCACCAGATGAAATTATCTTCAGTTCAACGGTCACATATAGCGGAGCAGAGTAAGTTATTTCTTCTTTCCTGCATTCTTCTTCTGATCTTATAGGTTCTCTAATTTCGTGATCTATAAATCTTACCTCAAACCTGTCACCACTAGAGTCATTAATAGGTGATATCTCTTTAAATAGTTCTCTTATACCTTCATCAAGTAGCCAGTCATAACTTTCTTTTTGGATATGAACTAGGTCAGGTGCATCAAAATTTGATTCATCAATAATGCCAAAGTTTTTTAGCGAACTTTCATTGCTATTGTTAGGAATGCTTAGAACCATTACAGCTCTCCTTTTCTGACCAAATTAAACGCAAAAAACCCCGAAATAATTCGAGGTTTAAAAACATTTATTATATTTTAAGTGTTTGCAACTTTTTTTAATTACCTTTTTGAAGTTCAGGGAAAACCCCGAAATTTAAGAAAATTAAGCAACCACAATATTTTCCACATAATAGGCAATTTGTCAACCTTTTTTTAAAAATATGGACAAAAGAATCAAAAAAAGTAATAAAAGTTAATTATTTTTGTATTATTTTTTAAATCATATCTATATAGTATTGATCTGTAACTCTAAAGAAATTGTGTTAAGAAGGTAGTTTGATAACAGTTTTTACTCACCCAGAATGCGAATACTCTAAAATGTTGATAAATGAGCTAGATGATATTGGGGAAGAATTTCAAAATATCAATTTATTAGTTGATCCTGAGTTTTGGACTAGTGTTGAAAAAGTTTGCAAAGGAAATCGAATGACTCCATTAACTATATTTTCTGATGGCACCCATGAGGTAGGATTCAATGGAGTCGCTTCAAAGTTTTAATTTTTCTTGACCTTACCTTACTTTGAACGCTAATATTTCTTTTATTATAAAACGGCCCCGTGGTGTAGTGGTTTAACACGCCTCCCTGTCAAGGAGGAGATCGGCAGTTCGAGTCTGCTCGGGGTCGCCACTAAATTGAGGAATTTTTCTTTATTAGTTCGTAATCATAAACACAACCATTCCAAGCCCCCCCACTTAAAGATTGTAAATGAGCCCAGAGTATAGTGTCTTCAGGAATTCCATCTTGAGGCTTTAGGTCATTACGAACTTTTCTATTTTTTAATTGTTGGCTACCCCAATCAATTC
>VFGU01000011.1 GCA_009392285.1 SAR202 cluster bacterium | reverse complement strand
GTTCGAATCCTATCTCGGGAGCCAATGTTTTAAACTAGAAAAGTTTTTCCAATTTTTGTTCATTAAGCTCAAAACCAAGTCCAGGCTTATCATTTAAATAAAGTTCACCATTTTTAATTTTATAAGGTTCTTTTAAATAACTATTGTGAACTGGTATAAGAGATAAAGAATGTTCCAGCCTATAAAAATTTGGAATTGAACTTACAACATGCGCAGCAGAAATTAATTCTATTGGACCTCCAGGAATAACATGAGGGGAAGTTGGAATATTAAATGTTTCTGCCATATTTGCAATCTTAATTGTTTCAGAAATCCCACCCGTCCATACTGTGTCAGGCATTATATAATCTGCTAGCCCTTCTTCAAGTACAGGTAAAAAATCGTATCTGGTGTATAGGCGTTCTCCGACACATATTGGTGCGTCAGTATTTTCTTTTACTTGCTTTAGACCCTTAATACTTTCTGGCGGAAGAGGTTCTTCAAACCATCCTATTTTATATCTATCGTATAAGTTGTTTGCTAAACGTATTGCATTTGGCACGTTGTAATGACCATGAGCATCAATTAAGATTTCAAATTTTGGGCCCACTACATCTCTAACAGCAGCTACAATATCATAACCCTCTTCTTCTCCCTCTTGCGAAATAAATCCATCTTGATACATCGTATGGTAGGGGGCCATCTCAAGAAATGGATCTAATTTGCAAGCACTGTAACCTTTTTTAATAAGGTTATTTTCTGCTGCTTTTGCGTATTCTTCTGGAGTATCGCAACCATCGAACCACGAATTACAATAGAGTCTGACAGGGTCTCTAAATCTTCCACCCAATAAATCATATATTGGCATATTGCTAAATTTTCCTTTAATGTCCCAAAGTGCGATATCAAAACCAGCAATAAGTGAAGTCGTAAATCCTCTAGAACCCATATATGAAAACTTCCTGAAAAGCTTATGCCATAATCGTTCGATATCCATAGGATTTTCTCCTATAAATAATTCAGAAACTTCCTTAACTGCCGTGTTCATTAGATTTTCACTTACAGAAGAACCTGTACCTATTTCGCCCCATCCATAAATACCTTCATCGGTTTCAATTTTAATAAAAACCCATTTTTTAGGATGTGAATGTGATGATCTAGATGTTGAAATAAATTGTGCCGCATAAGGCTTGATACTTGTAATTTTCATAAATCCAATTTAACAAAAAGATTTTCTCATGCAAATTCTGACCACACTATCAACCACACTATGCAGAAATATTTCTAAACATATAAAAACACAAACATGGACTAATTTTTATTTATTTTTTGAAAATGTGAACATTAATAAACAACAAAAGACACTTTTGTCATATCTGTTAATCAGCGGGTCATAGGTTCGAATCCTATCTCGGGAACCATTGATTTTAGGTTTAAAATACCCAAGTTAATTTGCTATATTGTTGACCCACCATCAACTGGGATTATTGTTCCTGTTATCATCTTTGATTCATTGGAACATAAAAAAATAGCCAAATTGGCTATATCCTGCGCCTCTTGAAAATCATTTAAAGGGATTCCTTTTTTTCTTTTTTCATAATTTAAGGGATTTTTTATTGATGTCGACCAATCATTGGGGCTATGAAGATTATTTTCTCTAATAAAGTCTGTGTCAACATGTCCAGGGCAAATCATATTACACCTTATATTGTCAGAAGCATAAGCCAATGCGGTGCTTCTAGTTAAGCCAATCAAACCAGTCTTGCTTGCTTGATATGCTGGCCCATTAACTCCTCCTCTCAATGTAACAATAGATCCAAAATTTATAATTGAACCTATTTTTTCTTTTTTCATGAAAGGAACAACAGACTTAATTCCTAAAAAAACACCAGTCAAATTTACATCAATTATTTTTTGCCATTCGTCTAATGATTGGTCATCAAACTCTTTTCTGAAATTAGTTCCAAAACAATTAATTAAAAAGTTTATTTTTTTAAAATTTTTCAAGGTAATTTTTACTATTTTTTTCCAAGAATTTATATCTGTTGAATCAAATTTTTTAAATAGTAAATTGTTGTTTGAAATATTTTTTTTTGGCTCAGTTATATCTACAGAAACTACTTTTGATCCTTCACTCAATAATTGATTAACTATTTCTGACCCAATACCTCCTGAACCACCTGCAACAATAGCCACTTGATTTTCTAGTCTTTTCATAATCTAAATTTATCAATAGTTTTAATTTTTGTACCTGCTTATTTATCCTAAAACACCTTTTATTTTAGGTCTATCACAATATAATTACAGATTCTCTGGTAGTTGCTGTAATTAGAGTCTTTCTTTATTCCTATATATAAATTATTTATAAAGCACTTGTGATATCTTCCGAAAAACTCCGTTGGGTTTTCTTCCATAGTTTCTTTATATTCATTGGCAGTCTTAGTGTCTTCAAATTTAGTAGCAATGACTTCTAAACGAACAGGATATCTTCTTGTTAGTTCCATAGCATTGCCTTCAGAAATGACGTATTCATAAGTACCAACAAATCTATCAGTCTCAACAATACCCTGATCTCCAATATCCTCGAAACCAATATCTCTCAGGTCATCTATAGTGTAAACTTTTTCGTTACACCCAATAACAAGAATTACTAATATCATTATTAGAATATACTTAAGAATTGGCACATTCATAGTTTTTAAAGTTCTTCTAATTTTTCGCTTACTGAGGAACAGTTCTAATTTCACTCCATCCATAAAATCCTTTAGGTTTATATAATTGAAGTTTATAATTAATCCTGTTTATTTTAAAAAATATCAGGAGCTTTTTATAAGAAAAAAATGATTGGTTTGGTTACATAGATGGAAAACTTAAATAGCAAATGGACGAATTAAAGTTACATGTTCTTGGGTCAGGCACTCCACAACCTAACAAGGAAAGGTGGGGTTCCGGGTTTATAGTTGAGTCAGAAAACGAACTATTAATGTTTGATTGTGGACCTGCATCAACATATAAAATGATACAAATGGATATAGACCCAAGGAAAGTAAACTCTCTTTTTTTTACACATCACCACTCAGATCACGATTTAGACTACCCTACTTTTCTGCTAACAAGATGGGAAACAAGCCTTGGAGAGGAAGAGGAATTGGAAATTTTCGGCCCTCCCCCGACAGTTAAGTTGACAAATAAACTTATTGGCTTGGAAGATGGGGCGTTTGCCCATGACCTAATTGCAAGAACTAAACACCCTTTGAGTTTAAATTCTTATCAGAGAAGAGGAGGAAAATTACCTCGAAAACTTCCTTCATTTAAACCAAATGATATTAGTCCTGGAGATATAGTGAAAAGAAGGTATTGGTCAGTCAAATCTGCTCTAGCTGAGCATGTTCAACCATTTCTAGATTCCCTTGCTTATAGATTGGAAATAGGTGGAAAAAGTATCGTTTTTACAGGCGATACAAGACCATGTGAATCAGTGGAAAAATTATCTTATCAAGCAGATTATTTAGTGTGTTTGTGTATTGCTCTTCAGGAACAAATCCAGGGAACACCTGAGGCAGATTTTATGATGGGGCATTTGGATGCAGGAGAACTTGCAAGAAATGCGAAAGTTAAAAACCTAATTCTTGTTCATGAGGCTTTAAATATAAGTTCTGAAAATAACTTTCTAGGAGCAATTAAGGATATTAATAAAATTTTTAAAGGCAATGTCATTCAAAGTTATGAAATGACAACATATGATTTGTTTTAATCAAATAGCAATCATCACATAAGGAAAATGATCTAAGATTTTCTATAGCCTAATTGCTTTTCCTGTCTTGCATTAATGTAATAAAACCAGTAGCGGACGTAATTATAGGAAAGCCTAAGAAACCAACAAACCAAAGCATTCCAGCCCAGTTGTCTCCTGCTGAGAATACTGCTAATAAAACACATACTCCAAACAATGTGAATAGTCCTCCAACTATCCGGCTCATATTTTTTTGTATTAAAATTGCCGAACCCAAAAACAACATAACTAAACCATCAAAAACAAATATGCTTCGCACAATAGCTTCACTTATTGCAAACGCACCTAGTGCATCACCCCCTTCTTTAATAAACTCACTCTCCCTTTCTGTTGCAATCAATTGAATACCTAAAGACACCATAAAAATTCCTGCTATCAATAAAGCAAAAATTGCCGCCAACCCAGCAAGATCAGAACCGGGTTTGTTTTCTCCTTGCATAGAACGAGCTAGACCATAAAGTCCAATAAAAATAGTCAACATAGCAATTGATAATCCTACTGTAGTTATGGTCGCTAATGTATAATTATCAGACATTCCCTTAAGTTGTTCCGCAAAAGTGGAGCCTGAAGACATAAAGCCTTCCTCTATAATGATCATAATTACCGCCAAAATGGGTCCTAAAAACATAAAAAATCCAACAAGTCTTTTTGATAACATAACAATCTCCTAGTAAAAAATAATATTAACTCTTTATCAATCTAGTTATATAAAAGAATAATGTCAATTAGGCATTTTGTTAGTTCTTGAAATTATCCTAATTAATTCATAGTCTCTTTTTTGCTCCATAAATAAAATGACATTAAGTCATTTCTTAAAGTTCTTTATCCCTCTAAAATACTTTGTCCTATGACTTGTCTTTATTGCCAAAATACCATTAATAGTAACTACTTAATTAACTCTTATTTCGGTCAATATAGGTTATGTATTATTTGTCTATCAAGAACTATAAGAGAAGATCTAAAGCAACATAAGGAATATCTAAATAATATAGGCACTTTTAAAACAGATAACAGATTCTGCATTTCTTGCGATGAATTTATTGGCAGAAATAAAAGCTTAAGTCATAAGATGGTTAGGTGTTATAAATGCATCAATGGGAATGAACAAAAAAATCCAATAGATAAATGCTGACCTTTTTATTTTATAGGAAACAACCTTTGTTTAGATTCGCAGGATTTTTCAATTTCATTCCAGTCCCACAATTGCGGTATTGTCTTGACTTCAGCCCAATATTGGCTCTGATCAGAATAATGTTTACTTCCTGGGTGCCCGGAAGACCCCAATGGGACTATCCACCTAGAATTATTCCAATCGGATACATCATGAATATATCTGTTTACAGAAATTGAATTAACTTCAAGATTTTCTATATACCCTCCTTGCTGAGGAGTATCAGAATCTCCTCCAAAAGAAACTGATGGGGGGTTTAAATATTTTGCATAATCTGGAAAAACTTTTGATAGAGGGTGGACTGGACTAGTCTTGTGCACTTTGCCCCACATAAAATTTATTAGGTCTTCTTTATCGCTATATTTCTTCGCAAGGACATCTATTATGTTCCTTAATATTTCTTCAATTTTTTCTTCTGGAATATAAACATCAGATCCCTTTAACTGATTAACTAATCTATAAAATATTTGGTTTAATATTGTTCTTTTTGATCTTGAATTCTTAGGTAAAATATCATTATAGAAACTATCTCCTATAGTAATCTTAACAACCTGACTTATAAGCCGTTCTTTAATATCTGAATAAAAAGTTGCGGCTATAGAATTTGGCCTCATCTCATAATTCCAAGACTTTACGATATCTCTTATTTTGTCTGGCAACATATCAATAAGTTTTAAAGATTCTAACTTTTTAAAAATTATTTCTGCAGGAATACTGATCCTATCTGAATGGATAGACGACATATCTTCCACATCAGCCGAGTTAATGCCCAAATCATTTATTCTAGAGACGATTCTAGAGGCTCTATATTCAGGTGAAAAATCATTGCCTATGTAGTAAGGGTACTCCGGAGAAACAACCCTTTGGTTGCAGGTAACAACAAATCCTGTATCAGGGCTGCTTGATTTTGGCATCTCTTCAAATGGCACCAAACCTTCCCATCTATATTTCTCTTCCCATCCTTTTACTAGACCAATATGATTGGCATTATCTCTTATAGGGATCTTTCCTCTGAGCTTATACCCAAAAGAACCGGATGTATCAGCATACACAAAATTGTTCACTGGCTCTGTCCATTCTTCTAATGAAGATATCAATTCTTCAGAATTTTTAACTCTCAATATTGAGTACAGACAATCGGCCCACTTGGTTCCTGAATTAGTACCAGTATGAGAAAAAACTATTCCATATCCAGAATCAATATTTTCTGAAATCATATAACCATTCCTAGTTTTTATAACATCAACTTGAAAATCTGAGTTTTCTCGAACTTCTATTTTCTTTTTAATGACCTCAGCGCTGATCCATTTACCGTCGGCAAAATATTCAACACCCCCACTGGTTGTTCTAAATTTTTCTACAAAAAGATCCTGATAGTCTGCATTTCCATGAGTCATTCCAAAAGCAACATGCTCAGTATGACTGAAATGAGGAGCCCCAGGAACTCCTGGCACAGAATATCCACTTACCGAAAATTCATTGCAACTAATATGAACCTGATAGTAAACACTTGGCGTATCAAGAGCGCGATGAGAATCTCCAGCAACAAGAGGTAATCCGGATTTAGTTTTATCCCCAGAGATTACCCAAGCATTGCTTCCAACATCAGTCTCATTTAGATAATTTAATAACTCCACGGATTCAGACAAAGATTCAATGCTAATTTCAAAATTTTCTTCTAATAACTTATTTGGAGGAACTGTAAGTAAAGAATCTGCTGGTATATTTTTCCAGAGTTTTTGAAAAATATCTTTATCTAAATGCTGGTGCATCTGAGTCTTAAGTAATTTCATTTCAAATGTACCCATCAACATATTTCTTACCTTATATACAGCGAAACTATGCCATGGCTCCCAAGGTTCAGGATAGATATTTAAAATCTTATATTCAATGGGGAGATTATCTGTTGATTCAATAAATGCATTTACCCCTGCAGCATAAAATTCGAGCATCCTTTTTGATTCTTTTGAGGATACTTCAAAATCTGCCTTTGAAGCTTCTTCAACTCCCATTTTTATCATCAAAACATCATCACTAACAGACTCTTTGCCTAATAACTTAGAAGATTTTCCTAGCGCCCTTTGGCGATCAAAGTCCATATGCCAAAGTCTGTCTTGAGCTGTTACAAAACCTTGAGTAAAAAAGGCATCAAATTCATCTTCGGTTTTAATATGAGGTATCCCCCATTTATCTCTAAAAATATCTACTTGACCGCTCAATTTATCGCAGTATTGATCAGACTTAAGGTCAGGAAGAGATTTTTTTAGATCATTTAGAAAATTATTATCCATTTAATCGACTGTAAAAAATTAATTGATAGTAGTCAAAGATTGTAAACTTTTATATTCTGAGTTTTATAAAAGAAAAGTTAGAAAGCACAAGAATAAATGAAGATTACTGATGTAAAAACACATCTATTAATGCCTATGGAAGGTCACTGTTGGTTATTTGTTCAAGTTTTAACAGATGAAGGAACCTATGGGATTGGCGAATGTACAAATTATGGAACAAATCCTGCTTTAATAACTGGCATAGAATCGATAGTCAAGCCTTTAATAATCGGAGAAGATCCATTCAAAATTGAGGAAATATGGCAGAGAATATTCCATGCATATAGCTCAAGCAATAGTAGAGGCTTTATTTCTCAATTAATAAGTGGAGTAGATATTGCATTATGGGACATAAAAGGAAAAGTTCTTGGGGTTCCAATATTTGAACTCCTTGGAGGAAAGGTAAGAGATAAGGTTCCTCTTTATACTCATGTTCAAGATCAGACACCTACTCAATCGGGCTTTTTGATTGATGGGATGCCTCAAAGCACAACCCCTTCTATTGATGATATGGTTGAGGCTGCAAAATTAACAATGAAAGATGGTTTTGAAGCAATTAAAACAGATCCATTTCCTCATGATTATAAACTTGAATCTCCTGAATATTCTGGAACAAACTCTTTAGAGCATTTAAATGATAAATCTTTAAAAAAATCTATTGATTGGATGGAGGCCCTTAGAGAAACAGTAGGGAATGATTTTGAAGTATTAGTGGATGCTCACGGAAGATTTGATGTTGCATCAGCAATCCGTGCGGCTAATTCCATTAGCCACCTTAATCTTGTTTGGTTTGAAGAGCCATGTCATGCAGCAAATCATCAAGCTTTAGAGCAAGTTAGAAATAATACCGATGTTCCATTGTGTGTAGGTGAAAGGCATTTTACTAGGTGGGATTACAACACAATATTAGAAAATGGTCTTGTTGATTATGTAATGCCTGATGTAGCTTGGTGTGGAGGAATAAGTGAATTAAGACGAATTGCATCTATGGCAGAAGTCTATTACACAAGGGTAAGTCCTCATGATGCTTTGGGCCCAATTGCAATAGCAGCGGGCTTTCAAGCTTGTATGGCTATACCAAATTTATACCGCCAAGAGTGTATACATACTTGGTTTCCAGTTTTCGAGAAGATTATTACGCCAGCTCTTGATGTCAGAGAAGGTTTTATGTATCCAAATAACAAGCCTGGGATTGGGTTTGATTTGAAATGGGATGAAATTGAAAAATTCAGGGTTGATCCTGAAGATCCATTAACTAGACGAAGATGGTACCGTGGTGGCCAAAAGGCGGACTAAATAATTATAAAATAAGTTTTTTTGATTCTAAAACTTATTTAAAATAATATTTGTTTATGGCTTTATTAAATAAAGAGCAATTGGATTATTTTGATGAATTTGGATTTCTTCCTCTAGAAAAAGTATTTGACCCTGTTAAAGTATTAGACCCAATAATACAAGAATATCATGGTGTTTTAGATAATTTGATAGATGATTTGTATGAAGAAGAAAGAATATCATCTAAATTTGAAAACTCATCATTTGCTGAAAAATTAACTAAAGTTATGCAAGAAACAGGGGAGTCTCATGCACTCTATTTTGATTTTTCATTACCTGCGCCTGCTGCGGTAACAATGGAATCTAAGGGTTGGTTTGGCCCTTCTGTATTTAATGCCTTTGTTGATGAGGATATATTAGATGTAGTTGAATCAATTATTGGATCTGAGATATATTCCAATCCAGTTCAACACGTAAGAATAAAACCACCTGAAAAACTTTTACCAAAGACGGATAATTTGAAAGTCTCTGTTGGTGCAACACCATGGCATCAAGATCAAGGAGTTGTTAATGATGAGGCAGATGAAACTAATATGCTAACCGTATGGTTCCCGTTGCTAGATGCACCTGTAGAGTCAGGCCCATTAAAAGTAATTCCAGGCAGCCATAAAGGCGGATTATTGACACACTGTGGTGACTTTGGCGCAAAAGGAGTAATGCAGATACCTACTCACCTTTTTGATGAAGAAGGCGCAGTGCCAGTTCCACTAAACAGAGGCGATCTAGTTGTTCTAAATAAAAGAACAGTTCATGGGTCTTTACCTAATATTAGTGAGAATATTCGGTGGAGTTTTGATTTAAGATATAATCCTGTTGGTCAAAATACCGGCAGAGAAGCGTTCCCAGGTTTTGTTGCTAGAAGCAGAAGAGATAGCTCATCAGAACTTAGAGATCCAGTAGAATGGAATCATATGTGGGAAGAGACAAAGATTAGATTAAGTTCTGTAAATTCTGGAGATCCAATAGATATTAATTTTAGAAAAAGATCTGACGGCAACCAAAGCGAATGCGCATAAAATAAAAAACGTATAGTTAGTAGTCAAAATTTTATATATTTTGGTTTTGGTAAAAATGGAGGTCACTTATGACTAATAAGATAGCAAGTCCCATTCAAATGATGGTATCCCCTGGCCCTAAGCCAAATGGATTACAGGCATCCAAAGAAGGTCTTTGGGTAATAGATCAAGACGATTCAAGAATTCATTTACTTGATTGGTCTAACGGCAAAATATTAAAAGAAATTCACACTGATACCGATAGGTCATCTGGAATTACTATAGATGATGAAGGAAATATATGGATTGCCTCAACTTATAATTGCAAGATTTATAAAATTAACAAAGATTCTGGAAAGACTCTTGAAATATATGACTCTCCAGGGGCTGGAATTAATGCAACTAGAGAATTAATTGATGGCTCTGAAAAAACTGGTGATCATGGCCTTGAATGGAAAGATGGAAAACTATATATCGCATCCCCCCCTTCTCAGTATATTCATGAAATGGATCCTAAAAATTGGGTTGAACTTAATAGAACTAAAGTTCCGGGTTTTAGGGTTCATGGAATTGCATGGGCAGAAGAGGAAGGCACTATATGGGCAGCAGATACTGCAATGGGAATTGTAAGCCGAATAAGACTTTCGGATTCAAGGATTTATGATGTCTTTAGAGTCCCTGAAACAGTGGAAGTGCATGGAATGACTATAAAGGATAATGTTCTGTGGTATTGCGATGATCGCAGACCTATAGGCACACTAATTGTTGATATGAAGCCTGATTTTTAAAAATCATATTACTATTCTGTTCTAAAGATTTCAGCATCAGACTGAGGATGAAAATTTAATATTTTCTTTTGATTAGAGATATCCCAAATTTTCCACTTGTTATCTGAAACACCATAAAAAATATTAAATCCAATCTTCTCAGAATTTATACAAGCCTCAATTAACCCAGAGATATCTTTATGGCTACACCATGTAGAGAAGAATCTATTTGAATTACCTTCAACAGGCGTATCCACTGGCCTTACAGATCCTATCCTTAAACATGCAACCTTGATGCCAAAGGTCTCATAATAATACCTTCCTATATTTTCACCGAAGGCTTTACTAACTCCATAAAGACTATCAGGCCTTATTTCACAATTGGATTTTATAAGTTCATAATTTTTAATATCTTGATAATTACCAGAAATAATTTGTTTGTATGGATCATCATTTTCAAATAAACCGACAGCATGATTTGAACTTGCAAAAATAACTTTCTTAACTTCAGAATTCTTTGATGCCTCAAAGACATTGGCGGTTCCGTCAAAATTATTACCAATTAAGTTATCCCAAGTCCCTGCAACCGATGTTTTTCCTGCTAGGTGTACTACAACATCAATATTATTTTTTGAAAATATATCTGCTAATTTTTTCGAATCTGAAATATCTGATATTTCATGATTTGGATATTCAGAGGGCACAATATCTAACCCAAAAAGGTTATTGTCAGAATTGTACTTTAGTATTATCCCACCTATCAATCCTGACGAACCAGTAACTAAAACATTCTTACTCATATTAATTTATTCTCATATTTTATTTTCTTGAAGGGAAATTATAGTTTCTTAATTTATTTCCTATATAAAATCCTACAGTATTTGTAATGAGGTCAGAAACTTTGTTGCCCCAAGACTCCTTCGCAATATCATAAGGAATCAAATATTCAATTACCTCCCAGCCGACAGATAATAAAATAAATATAAACCAGTTCTTTAAAAATAACCTGCCAATTACCAGCCACATTATAAAATGACCGACAGTCCATAAATTTTCGTTATAAATAAAATTCATATTTTCCATAAGATACTAAAATGACTCAGCCAATTTCATGCCTAAAAATATAGATGCAATACATACCACATTGTTTAAAAATATGTTTAATATCGCAAACATATATTCATCTTGTTTGAACATCTGCACTGTCTCAAAAGAAAAAGTTGAAAAAGTAGTAAATGCGCCTGCAATTCCGACAAGCAACAAATAATGAGTCCAACTATCACTCCTATAATTTGAAAAGTTAAGAATAAATCCAAAGAAAAATGAACCTAAAATATTTACTACTAAAGTAGATATAGGGAATACACCTATTTTAGGTATCAATAAAGAAAATAAATATCTTAGTGATGCTCCTAAAGCACCTCCAATAAATACGAATATAAAATTATTGACCATACATATTAATATATACTAATAATCATGGACCCTAAAGAACAATTTGATAGACAAGCAAAATATTATGCGAACAGCCCAACTTTTTCTTTGGGGCTTAGCTTAGAACTCCTATCTAAATTAATAAAAGGTAAAAAATTTTCAAAAGGTTTAGATATAGGTACGGGGTCAGGTTTTACCGCATTTGAAATATCAAAAAATTGTTCAAATGTTGATGCGATAGATATATCAACAGGTATGCTAAATGAAGCCAAAAGAATTAAAAAAGAAAGAGGCATAAAAAATGTTAACTTTAAAATTGGCTATGCAGAAGAATTGGATTATGAAGATGAGTCATTTGACTTGATTACATGCCGAACATCTGCTCACCACTTTAAAGATATAAAAAAAGCATTAAATGAAATCTCTAGAGTCATAAAAAATGACGGTTCAATTTATATAATAGATACGATAACTTCTGATCAAAAAGAATTAAATAATTGGCACCAAAAAATAGAATTAATTAGGGATAAAAGTCACATTAAAAATTATTCCTTAATGGAATGGAGGAATTTTTTTGAAGACTCGGGGCTTGATCTTCATGAAACTCATCAAACCAGAGTAAATATGGAACTTGAAGATTGGATGGAGAGATCTGGAACTATCTCATCAGATAAGAAAATAATAAGGAACGAATATGGTGAGGCTAATAATAAAATAAAGGAATTTTTTGGTATAGAAAAAATAAATGACGATTTTAAATTTTATTGGCCAGTAGGCTTATTTTATCTGAAAAAATACTAATCTTTCCTAGATATAATTACACTTTCTCCAGGCTTTACCTGTTTTAAGGAATCTAATTCGCCAATAATCTTTCCCAGTATATTAACAGGGCTAGCAGGTCTTATTTCTCCTTCGCTACTAGCCGGAGTAAGGCCAAAAAAAATGCAGAATGCATTTCCAGGAGGCCAATATCCTAGGTCACCTAATTCAACTACCTCTTTAGAATTATCTTCATTGTCAGACACAGGTATAGAGAAATAAATTTCATCTCCCCATGTGCTCACAGAACTATTAATAGGCAATGAGTCCCAAATTAAATTAGATGTGTTGGAGTCATTAAGAACTCCTTCAAAAGATGAATTATCAAATTTTATATTGATACTTCTACTCAACTACTCGTACCTTAGTGCTTCTGCAGGATAAATTTTACTAGCTTCATTCGCAGGAATAACACTTGCTAAAATTGATGCAATGACTGTTATAAGGATTAATATTCCAACCTCTCCCACTGGAACAGAAAAACTTGCCCCTTCTAATTCTTTAGAAATTTCCCTAAAGATAAGATAAGACTGCATAACCCCTAAAAATATTCCTATTACAATCCCAATAAGAGTGATAAATGAAGATTCTATAAGAAATTGAGTTCTTATCATGCTTGATCTGAACCCTATAGCTCTAAGAACTCCCACAGATTGTCTTCTTTCTACTACTGCCCTTACAGATAAAACTCCTATAGCGGCAACACCTACAACCAAGCCAAGCCCGCTAAATCCTTGAAAAAGTTTATTAAAAGCATTGGATGTTTCTCTTTCCTCTTCAATATTATCTAACAAACTCTCAGCATTCATTCCATTAGCTATAAATATTTTCTCCAATTTCTGAGAATATTCTGATGCATTCTCTTTATTCTTAAGTGAGAAATAATAGGTGTCATTAGGCACATCTTCTCCAGCGATTGTAGAAACTAAATTATTAGAAGAATAAAAGGTAGACCCTCCTCCTCCAAAACCAGTACCACCAGCTAAATTCTCAATTACACCTATAATAATAAGAGAAGAGCCAGTTTCAGAACTTCTTCTTTTCTTCATCTCTATGTTTATAGATTGGATTTCTTTAAGGTCACCTGGCACAATCATTGAAGTTTTAAATCCCCTATCTGGGGGGCCAAATGGATCCCCAGATTCTATAATTGATCCACTTGCTAAAACTAAATTAGGATCACTACTTAATGAGTTCCAGATTTCTCGATCATTAGATCCATATTTTGGATCAAAATAAGAAAGTTGCCATTTATTAGTGTTAATAAAATCATCCCCTAAAGAAACCAATCGTGAACTCTTAAAAGTCTTGTTTTCTCCATCAATTTCCTTCACCTCAACACTTATACTTGAAGATCCAGTAACAACTGAGAAATCATCCATATTCAAAGAGTCTCTTATATCACCTTGAATAGCTTTTTCAGGACTAATCGTTCCTTTGATATCATAACCACCTGTTATTCTGTCAGGTTGCTCTGTAGAAATATCGTTAATTCCATTCAGTACTGAAAAAATCATTAATGTATAAATAATTAAAGAAAACATGGCTACAGTTAATCCAGTTCTAAATTTTGAAGCCATAGGATAACTTATTGCAGTTTTAGTAACTGCTTTAAGTCCAGAGAATCTGGATAGAATTAGATTCAGAACAAATATTAACAGCGGAGTATTGCTCATTACTAACCATACTGCCGCTGCAGTATTGATTCCGCCTCCAAGAGGCCAAAACCATGGACCAGGCTGTGTCCATTCAGCTGTAATAGAGTCAAAAAAATCAAAAGGGAGGTTATTTACTAAAAGAACCATACCACCTTCTAGAGTCCCAGCGATTTGATTAACTGTCTCATTATCTTTTATTGCCTTAGAAATAATAAATCTTATAAATAGCGCTAATGATAGGACTCCTCCAGTAATACCTAGGCTTAGATTTGCGAATGTCTCAGTTTGAAAAGCTAAAAATATTAACAATAAAGAGAATGCCCCTAATAAGGCGTATGAGTGCTTCCCAAACAATTTAAATAATGAAATTAATATATTTACTGGCCAAGTGACAGGGAACGCGATTAACAAAAGTATGTTTCTTAATCTTCCACCTTTTCCTGTTATAAATCTTAAAATCTGTTTAATTGGAAATAATAAGTCCCATACAAGATTTATAACCTTAGTACGAAAAGCCTCTGGCGCCTTCTTAACAAATTCTTCTTTAAGCCCCCTTATAGCAACAACTATATTTAAATTACTTGCTCTATAAGCAGAAATAAAAACTGTAATAAATGTCAATATAAGGCCTGCAGAAAAAGCAATTAAAGCAGAGGTCAAAGAAAAGTATGGTTTGATAACAAATGTACCTGCATCTATTAAATCTTGAAGGACGTAAACAAGGCCAAAACTCAATCCTATTCCAATAGAAGTTCCAGCCATTGCAGCAAGAAATGAATATACAGTTCCCTCAAATGTAAATAACTGAACAAGATCTCTTCTTTTCAACCCAACTGCTCTTGCCATTCCTAATTCAGTTGATCTAGCTGCAGCCAATAACACAAATACTAAAAATATAAGTAGCATTCCAACCATTATAGAAAATGAACCAAATATTGAGAAAATAGTAGTTACACCCGTAGCAACTGTTTCTGCTAATTTAACACCATTATTTTTTGAATCATCAACTCTCAAAGTTGTTAAATCACCAGACATCATTAATAACTTACCAGCATCTTCCTGAAGACCTGCCTTATCTAAAGCACCCAGAATGATTAATTGAAGTTGGTAATCACTAATACTAGTTATAAAATCTACATTAAACTTACTATTCTCTAAATCACTTGCAATTCTGCTTAATTCTTCAGAAGTCTCTTTATCTCTTTCTTCAATGGCCACTGCTTCTTCTTTAATTAAGGCCGGGATTCCATTGCCAGAGAGAACATCAAAGAAATTCTTTGCTACCTGATTATTAGTAAGATTAGATCTTAAAAATTTTGTAACATCATCAGATAATTCCAAAGATTTAGCCCCATCTCCTTTATTAGAAATTGCAATGTTAGTAATCATTCCATCTTTGCCCAATAATTTTTGCAAAGTTTTTAGTTCAAATAAAATTGTAGGAGTTACATTAGCTCCTGCAATACCTCTACTTTTTAATACATCTAAAACTACAAATTCTTCTTTAACAAGATTTAAGTAAATACCTATAGTGTCTCCTTTATTTAAATCAAGGACGTCCCCCAAAGCGGCATTTATATAAACTTGACCTGAATTAAGTGAATTGAAAGACATTAATTTATCATTCAAATTTTTAATATCATCAAAATTATCTGAATACTTTCCATCCACTCCTCTTATTTGAACTCTACTCTCAGCAATTCCAGATTTATCATTTTCAGCAGGCAGGTCAATTTCAATATATGGCAAAATACCATCAATATTAGAATTATTGGAAACTAATTTTTCTACATTCTCAAATTCAGAGTATTCAAAATACTCAATACCAAAAAGTTGCCTTCCAGGTCCACTAATTATTTCATCTGCATTTCCAGAAGAATCAAATACCACAGAACGAACAGAATATCTTACCGTATCACCTATCCCCAAAGACACGGCTATAATAATTGAACTAAGCATAAGACCCATTACTATCAATGAACTTTGCCCTTTTCTTCTTGGAATATTTCTTGTTCCCATTTTAACGAGAATAAATCTCCTAAAGGCTCCAAAAAATATCACAATTGCTACAACAATTAAAATTGAAACCATGGAAATGGCCAGAGTGTTTGCAGGTATTCCAAATACTTTCTCTTCCACTTTACTTCACCACTTTCCCGTCTTTCATTTTAATTATTCTATTAGCTCTCCCTCCAACGTAATTAGAGTGAGTGACAATTACAAAAGTCTGATTATTCTTCTTATTTAAGTCAGTAAGTAGATCCATAATCTCTACTTCATTAGTACTATCTAAATTACCAGTTGGCTCATCAGCCCATACTATAGCTGGCTCATTCACCAATGCTCTTGCAAGAGTGACTCTCTGTCTCTGTCCTCCTGAGAGTTCACCAGGCAGATGTTGACTCCACTCGAGAAGTCCTACATCATCAAGTTTTGCTTCTGATTTCTTTCTTGCCTCTTTAGCTGAAGTTCCAGAAACCAACAATGGGAGTTCTACATTTTCTACAGTAGTTAGAACAGGTAGTAAGTTATAAGACTGAAAAACAAATCCCATGTTCTTGGCTCTAAATTCACTTAATTTATCGTCAGAGAGACTTTCAAGTTCCATATTCTGCAATTTAATACTTCCTGAGTTAATTGAATCTAAGCCAGAAAGGCAATTTAATAGGGTTGTTTTTCCGCATCCACTAGGCCCCATAATTGCAACCATTTCACCTTCTTTAATACTTATATCTACTCCGTCTAATGCGGTTACTTCGACATTTGTACTTTTGTATATCTTAACCACCTTGGAAGAAGTTATTACAACAGGACTTTGCTTCTTATTAGTAGTTGATTTTTTCTTGGGAGTATTAGTTGATTTCTTGATCGGCTTCTTTGATATCTTCTTTTTACTTGCTGCCATCACTCCATACCTTTCTTATTAATGATAAATATCAACTAACAAATAATATCATATAAAAATAGAATATAGATCAAAAATTAGAAATTTATTTATTAATATTAAATGCATATAAATCTAATTGATGATAAATTTATTATTTACGCAAATAAGGGGGAATTTTGGCTAAAGCTAGTGAAAAATCGGTAAAATGCTCTGAAAAAGATGAAAATTGCCATTGGATTATTGATCCTCCTAATGGACCAGTAAGTTCAGGTACATGTAAAAAATGTGGTTCGGTGAAAGAATTTAAGAATTCTTTTGAATATAACACTTGGCACGGGGAAAGGCCTAGCGCTAAAGATAAGGATAAGGATAAGGATGGCCAAGAAAAAAACACTAAAGGCAAACAGGATTAGTAGTTAATCTAAGAGAGAGAGATAAGTACCTCTCTCTCTTATAATTATTCTTTAAGCAATAGAAACTTTTGCTCCTGCTTCTTCCAATTGTTTCTTTCCTTCTTCAGCTTCGGCTTTAGGGACACCTTCTTTAACAGGAGAAGGAGCACCTTCAACTAGATCCTTAGCTTCCTTTAGGCCAAGACTTGTCAAAGTTCTTACAACTTTAATAACTGCAATCTTATTATCACCAAATGACTCTAAGGTTATAGTAGCCGTATCTTCATCAGAAGATCCTTCAGATCCGCCACCATCTCCGGATGCTGCTGCAGGGGCTGCTGCTGCAGGGGCTGCTGCAACAACGCCAAACTCATCCTGTAATGCTTTAACCAACTCTGATAATTCTAAAACACTCATTGATTTAACAGAATCTAAAATATCCTTTGCAGCACCACTCAAATCAACACTTGCTTTTGGTTCTTCAGC
>VFGU01000010.1 GCA_009392285.1 SAR202 cluster bacterium | reverse complement strand
GAAAGAAATCGTCACGACCTCCAGCACCATCCATATTTTTCATCATCTCTCTCTGCTGTTCCATTCTTTCCTGTTCCATTCTCATTTGCTCATCCATCATCTCCTGATTCATCCTTAGTCTTTCTCTTTCGAGTTCCATTTCCTGTTCAAGTATTCTCCTATTCATCTCTTCTCTTTCTCTTTCCATTTCTCTATCAGCTTCCATTCTTAGCCTTTCCTCTTCTTCTCTAGATAAGTCTTGATTCCTTCTCATCTCATCTTCCATTTGGTTCCTTCTAATTCTTTGCTCATTTTCTAATTCTCTCATCTCATTTTCAAACTCAACTTGTTTTTTTCTCATTTTCTCATCAAAATCATCCATATTATTATTAGTGCCTCCTGGATTAATCTTGGTGCCTTGCGATTGTGACCTAGTATTATTTTTAGGATGAGGTCCCCAATCGAAAGAACTTATAGATGCACCCATTGAGGGAGGAGTAACAATAAAAGGAGGCATGTCTTGTCCTCTGTGAATGTCCATTACTGCAATTTTCCATCCAGCATTAGGACTTTTCTCAGTTAAGAAAGCCAATACTTCTTGTGATCTTTCGGGACCAAACTTAGGGTTTTTTGCTGAGACATTACCAGGCATCTTATCAGTAAGTCTTCCACCTCCTGACCCATCTATGTTTGTCCATCTTATTGTTGGCCTTTTATCCTTTATTTGTACGAACGCAATTACAGGTTGACCATTTGCATTTGGATACCAATTTCTTCCTTTATAAAATTCAGGATCATCGCCTTGCTTCACCATCGAACGAGGTATTTCCTTTGATAGACCTTTTTGCCTATCCAAGACCCATATTCGGTTTATTTTGTTTGTATCTCCAAATGGGCCATCTCTATTTGTAGCAAAAGCTAAATACTTTCCGTCTTTACTGTAGGAGGGCTTTTTCACATCATTATCCACTTCTTTTCCATCCCATACTTTAATATTAGACTCTTCCTTAAGGTCTTTCCCGTAAAGATCGCCTTTCATAAATGGATCTTTTGACCATATACTCCACTTTCCTTCTTGGTTTGACTGAAAGGCAATCAAGCCATTGTCTCCCCAGTCTGGATGTCTTTGGTGATCGTAAAATGTAATTGGCCATGGGTCTTTGGGCCCGGGATTATCTATATCCATTATACTTATTCTCCACCCTCCATCTTTATCATGTGCAAAGGCAACCTGTCGTCCATCTGGCGATATGGTAGGATCGATTTCGTTATAATCTGTATCAGTGAGGTGACGTATATTACTTCCGTCTGCATCCATTATCCAAAGATCATGATTAGACTTGTCTTTTAGTTTGACAGAAAATACCATCCTTCCGTCTAGAGTAGGCCTATCAAAGAATTGAACTCTATCATCTTTTATTTCAAATTGATGAGCTTGCACTGAAAATTCTGGAATGAATAATAATACTACAAGAACTACAATTAAATATTTAAGCGTAACCCTCATTTGTATAGTTTATACAAAATTAAGATTTACATCATATAAGGCATAAATTAGATAGAGTGTAGAATAAGTTTATGAATCAAGAAGAATTAGATAGAGAGCAAATAAAGCAACAAATTAAGCAACAGATTAGGAAGAGGCTTTTTGAAATGACCAAAAGGTTTTTAACCCTTATTCTAGTTTTAATGCTTATTATGAGTTTATTTGCACCTATTTTAGGGTCTATATTTTAATATTATTCTTTCGGGTCAATTGTAACTTCGTATATATTTCCATCAACGGATAGAGTTTTTTTATAAGCATTTTTACCAAGATTCTCAGTTTCTGAAGAATTTGTATCAACTATAGTTTCTTCCATATCATTTACGTATCTCACACCTAGTTGGCCATTTCCTTCTAAGAAAGTCATTCCTTTTTCTCCACAAGTAGCAGATATGAAAATATTCTCATCTGTGATTTTTATGTTCTTTTCCTTGAGCAATTTCTTGTTGTATTCAATGCCTAAATTAGGATTTGCATCATTTAGGTCGTGGACATCTTCATTGGTAGGTTTTAAAGATAGTTGATCTGATGCAATTTTCATGATTTCAGAGTCAGGATCTGTAGGAGTTTTACCAAAATAACCAAGAATCATTTTTCCATAATTTTCAGAAATTTTTGACCATTTTTCTTGAACAGTATTCATAAACGCTTGTTGAAAATAAAATTGTGAAACAGGAGTAACAGAAGTTCCAAAGCCACCTTTTGCTACAACTTCTCTCATATTCTCGATCACTTTTACAAAGAGATCTAGAGTTCCGTTATCTCGCATCATTTGTGTATTTGCAGTGAGAGCTCCTCCTGGCATTGGTGAAAAAGGAATTACAGGATTAACTGCAGTTGCTTCTGGAGGAAGATAATATTTTTCCATTTGTTCTATAAAAGATTTTTCTACTTCTAGTATCTTTTCTTCATCTATATCCAAGGTATATTCCGTGCCTCTCAATGCCTGCCACATTGACAAGATATCGGTTTGTGAAGTTCCTCCACTTACTGGTGACATTGCTAAATCTATAATATCTGCTCCAGCTTCTATCGCTGCCATATTACTTGATATAGCCATGCCGGCTGTGTCATGTGTATGGAATTGAATCGTTGTGTCTTTGGGTAATAATTTTCTGGCATTTTTCACAGAATCATAAACTATGGATGGGGGTGTTGTTCCAGATGCGTCCTTAAACGCTAAACTATCAAACGGAATATCGGCTTTTAATATTTCTTTTAATTTATCAGTATAGAAATCTGCAGAATGAAAGTATTTCTCATTTAAACTTGGAGGTAGTCCCATAAGAGCAATAACAATCTGATGATTTAGACCTGCATTAGTTATACACTCTCCTGAATAAGATAAATTTCTAATATCCATAAGAGCATCAAAATTCCTTATAGTGGTAATGCCATGCTTTTTAAATAATTTTGCATGAAGATCAATTATATCCCTTGATTGAGATTCTAACCCTACAACATTTGCACCTCTTGCTAGGGTTTGCAAATTGATATCTTTTCCGACAATTTCTCTAGATTTATCCATCATATCAAAGGCATCTTCTTGGCAATAAAAATAAAGACTTTGGAATCTTGCTCCTCCGCCAATTTCAAAATTGTTATTACCGGCTTCAACTGCAGCCTTTAATATTGGTATAAAATCTTCTGTTTTAACTCTTGCCCCGTAACATGACTGAAAACCATCACGAAAAGAAGTGTCCATAAAATTAATCTTTTTCATAAATATAATTATAAGATAGAATTTTTTCTTTTTACTATAGAAATAAATACTGATAAAGATAAAATTCGATAGAATACTAAATCATGCCCCTGTAGCTCAGAGGATAGAGCACCGGTTTCCTAAACCGGGTGTCCCGTGTTCGAATCACGGCAGGGGCGCCATTAATTCAATTCTTTAAATGATTTATTTAATGAATCTATAGAATCTTTTGCGTCTCCAAATAACATTAAGGTTTTTTCATTATAAAAAATATTATTGTCTAAACCTGCAAAACCTGGATTCATTGATCTTTTTAAAACAACTATTGATTTAGACTTTTCTATTTCAAGAATTGGCATGCCATATATTGGGCTATTTTTATCTAATTTGGCTGCAGGGTTAACCACATCATTTGCACCAATTACTATTGATACATCAGTCTGTGAAAATTTTTCATTTACTTGATCAAGATCTAATAAAAGTTCATAGTCAATATTTGCTTCAGCTAAAAGAACATTCATGTGCCCAGGCATTCTCCCTGCAACAGGATGAATAGCAAAAAGGACATTTTTTTGTTGATTTTCAAGAACGTCTAATAACTCTTTTAATGAATGTTGAGCTTGTGCAACCGCAAGTCCATATCCAGGAATAATAATAATATTTTCAGAATATTCTAAAAGTGATGCAATATCATCACTAGATCCAGATTTATAATTTTTATCAGATGCTTCTGAGTCAATATTAGTAGCAGTAGCTCCAAATCCACCTAGAACAACATTTACAAGCGATCTATTCATTGCCTTTGTCATTATTCTTGTAAGTATCAATCCTGAAGCACCAATTAAAGATCCACTAATTATTAAAGCGACATTACTAAAAATGAATCCAGTGAACGCTGCAACAATTCCGGAATAGGAATTCAATAAAGCTATCACTACAGGCATATCAGCTCCCCCAATTGGCAACACAATTAGGATGCCAAGCAGAAGACATACACCTAACAAAGTATAAAATATTAATGTATTGCCTGAATAAAGAACTGAAACAATCATCAATCCAATTGCAGACAATAATATTAAAAGATTAAAATAATTTCTTAATGGAATTAGTATGGGTTTTCCTGTAATAAGAGATTGTAATTTTAAGAATCCAGTAATACTTCCTGAAAAGGTTACAGATCCAATCAGTATGCTCATTAAAATGCTTACAGATATAAGGTTAAATGAAATTGTGTTATTAACTTTAATAATTTCTGAAAATGCAATTAAAGATGATGCTAATCCTCCTAACCCATTAAAAATAGCAACCATTTGTGGCATGGAAGTCATTTGTACTTTCTTGGCAAATATTAACCCTAAAATCCCACCTGTAGTTATCCCAGAAAAGATATAGATAATAGAGCTAATTTCATATTCAACATATGAGAGGGTAGTTATAATTGCTATTATCATTCCAAGGAAAGAAATTATATTTCCTCTTCTTGCGATTAATGGACTACTCAACATTTTTATTCCTAATATAAATAAAATTGAAGAAATAAAGTATAAAATTATATGAATTGAATCCATTTAATCCTTATCCCTTTTTTTAGGTTTCTTAAACATTTCTAACATTCGGTCGGTTACCGTGAAGCCACCAAAAACATTTATGCTACTTAAAACTAGAGATATAAAACCCAGTATATTTACTGTTAGGCTGGATGCAGATGTAATAACTAATATTGACCCAATAATTACAATTCCTGAAATTGCATTTGTGCCAGACATTAAAGGGGTATGTAATGTTGGTGGAATTTTTTTTATCAATTCATATCCTAGTAGCATTGCCATTATGAAAATCAAAATTAAATACAATTCATCATTCAATTTTAGCCTCCAAATTAAGATTGGTAGATTTAATTATTTCATCATTAGGATCTAAATTAATTTTATTCTCATCAATAATTAAATTTAAATAAGCTTCTACATTTCTTGAAAAAACTAAACTTGAATGTTCAGAAACTAAATTAGTTATGTTTTTGGGTTTATCGATTATTACCCCTGAAAAGTTAGTTACTTCGCCATAATCACCTATTTCACAATTGCCTCCAGACTCTCCTGCTAAGTCAATAATTACACTTCCAAAATTCATATTTTCAACATTTTTTTTGGTAATTATCAGAGGAGCCTTTTTTCCAGGAATTGATGCTGTTGTAATTACACAATCTGAGCTTTGAATATATTTTGATAGCATCTCATTTTGTTTTTCTTGTTTATCTAAACTTTGCTCTTTTGCATAACCTTGTTTATCAGAGTCATCATACTCATAATTTAATTCTAAGAATTTTCCGCCAACACTTTCCACTTGCTCTTTAGTAGATTCTCTAATATCAAATCCAGTTACTCTAGCTCCTAATCTATTGCACGTTGCTATTGCTTGTAATCCAGCTACTCCTGCACCTATTACCAAGATTTTTGCTGGTGATATTGTCCCGGCAGCAGTAATCAACATAGGAAAATATTTTTTTAGATGATTTGCAGCAAGCAGCGAGGATTGATAGCCAGCAATTGATGCTTGAGAAGATAATATATCCATAGATTGAGCTCTCGCAATTCTTGGAATTCTTTCTAGGGCTAGAAATGTGAATCGACTATCTGGAATAGAATTATTAAAATTGAAGTTCCCTATGAAAATTTTTGATTTCGTATTTTTTGAAATCTTTTCATATTCTATATCTAATGGGTTTACAGATATTATAATATCAGAATTTTCAATTACAGATTCTGATGATTTCAATATTTTTACGCCAACATTTTCATAATCTTTATTATTAAATCCAGATTTCAATCCGCAATTTTCTTGAACAAAGACTTTGATATTTTTTTTAATTAATTTTTTTGATGTTTCCGGAGATAAGGATACTCTGAAATCATCATCATTATTCTCTCTTAAACACCCTATAGATAACATTACTTGATTTTAATTATTTTTCTAAAATCAGGATAGCCTATAAAAGATAATCTGCAACCTTATTCGTTTTAACTATCCTTAGAACCGAGTGCCCTCTGTGCTCCAATAACGGCAGGGGCGTCATTAATTACTCCTTTTTATAATGATTGATACTCTTTCTGACGTTAGTGCATTAGGTTTTATTACTTCTATTTCAACTTCTTTTATTTTTTTATCTTCAAGAATTTTTTCAGATAATTTTTCACCCATAGTTTCTAAAAGATTGAATCTAGATTTACTAGTAAATTCTTTTACAGATTTAACTAATACCGAATAATTGACAGTGTCTTCTATTTGGTCACTTTGCGATGCTTTTGTAAATGAAGTAAATAATTTTAAATTGATTATAATCGGCTGAGGATTTATTTTTTCTTCCTGATTTATTCCAATTAAACAGGAAACCTCAATATTTCTTATTATTATCGAATCTTCCATTTAGTTATTGTTCTGTATATGTGAAAGAAACTCTTGCCTAGTGTTCAAATTATTTCTAAATGAGCCGTGCATCGAACTAGTTGTGAGATTAGAACTAGAGAAATTATCACCCCTTATTATTGAGCAAGTATGCTTTGCTTCTATTACTACTCCTAATCCATGAGGTGAGATTGCCGAATCTAGAGCCGAGGAAATTTCGTTAGTTAAGTTTTCTTGAACTTGAAGTCTTTTTGAAAAAACTTCAATGATTTTTGGAATTTTGGAAAGTCCAATTATTTTTCCTGCAGGAATATACCCTACATTTACTGTTCCAAAAAATGGGGTTAAGTCATGCTCACATAGACTATGGAATTCTATATCCTTAATTACTATCATATCGTCTAAGGTGGTACTAAAAAGAGAATTTTTAACAATTCCTTCTATTTTCATTGAATATCCGGAAAGCAGATCTTTGTATAATTTTGCTACCCTTTCTGGGGTTCCATGAAGGCCGTCTCTTTTTGGGTTATCACCGGACTCAGATATTATTTTTTTTACTAATTCTATTAAATCTTTTTCTTTCAATTTTTTTTATCATGCTGCAGTGTATTTGCTAATATAATTTCGAATTGTTCTTCTGTATAAGATCCACTTAACCTTGTGATTATTTTTCCATGATGATCAACGATTACCCAGAACGGAAATCCTCTAATACCAAAATGCTTGGCAACTCCATCTTGATCATTATCTATGAAAGTAGGTAATGACCAATTTTCAGATTCCAACCATTTGTCTGGAGGATAATTAGGTTGGCTAGAGTTGATAGAAGTTAAGACAGCATAAATTTTTATTGGATCAGGATTTCCATTTTCATTTATCCATTTTTGAATAGTTTTTACCTCTTGCTGACAATGAGGACACCAATGAGCAAGAAACAATATAATTCTAGGATCATTAGAGTCTGTAGAAATTTGATTTCCATTAATATCAGTGCCTGAAATTATTGGGGCGTCAAAGTTTGCTGCAGGTTCTAATTGCTGACAATAATTGAAATTTTCGAAAAGTACGCAGTCTCGATTAAAATCAAGAGATAGGCCTGGCAAAGAGTCCCCTTCTACATTTATTTCACCCCCAAAAAAGTTCTTCTCTGCTGATGGCTGTAATGCAAATACGGCAATAAAGAAAATTATTATAATGGCTACTACTGAACCAACAATTATAGGAGTTAAATTACCTCTCTTTGTTTCTGTCCTTCTCTTCGAACTCATATACTTTTCCTTAGATTATTTATATTAGGTATTAATAGTAATACAGAAATAAGTAAAAATGTTGATAAAGCCATGAAAGGCATAGTAACGAAACCGAATTCCATAATCCACGACCCAGAACAACTAGCCTCGGTAGTACAAGATACAGATTTTTGATTTGGAAAAATCTGAAGTTGATAGTGATATATAGATATTAGCAGTCCAATTAATGAGAAAGGTAACCCATAAATCCATATTTCTTTGTTCTTCTTCAGTATTCCTATTCCAAGTATTAAAACAAGAGGGTACATCGCAATTCTTTCATACCAACAAAGAGTGCATGGAACAAATCCTGAAACTTCTGAATAAAACAGGCTCCCCAATGTTGCTAATGTTGCTACAGCCCAAGATAAAGCTGTTGAATTGTCATAAATTAGTTTATTAAAATTTTTAGCCAGACTTAATTTTGTAGGAAAAATTTTAGCAAATATATAACTTTGGAGAATAACTACAGATACACCTATAGATGTAATAGCTAGAATTGAAAAAATCTTATTTAAAGTTTCTGTAGCAATATCATTCATAGTAAATGAATGATATCATAGGATGTATGGACAATTCAGAAACAAAGACACTATCTATAAATCCTTGGTTGTTGCTAATGGGGGCAAGTTTTATTGCTTCATTATTTGGAATAATCTTTCTAATTACCCTTTTCTTCATTGTTAGGGCATGGGTTATATATGAATTCGGTCTTAATTCTTTCACTACTTATTTAGGTTAATAGAACCTAAACTTGTACTTTTTTATACCTTAAATTAATGTGAATCTCTAAGAGGTTTATTTTATGAATATCGTTTATTGGGTAATACTATGTTTCTTTTCTGCGAGTATTCCTTGGGCTCTTATTATTGGTTACCTATCCACAAATCAAGATATCAGGTCAGTAGGAGATAAAAATCCTGGAGGAACTAATACCTTAAAGTTGGCAGGTATAAAATTGGGATTATTGGCAATTTTTTTAGATATATTTAAATCTTTCTTGCCAATTTATTTAGCCTTAAATTATGGAGTAGACTCTTGGTCTCTAGTATTAATTTCTGTATCTGCAATTATTGGAAGTATATTTTCTCCTTTTTTGAAATTCAGAGGAGGTAAGTCCCTGTCTGTGAGTTGTGGGATTTGGATGGCAATTTCATCTGGCATAATTGGGCCAATTATATGCATTATGATGGCTTTCTCTCATCTTATACAGAAGGTTCATATATGGACCATTATCTTCGGTTGGATAGGAATATTATTATGGGTAATTTTATTCTCTCCTAATTTAGAGATAATATTGCTATGGATAATTAATTTCTTATTAGTAATGTATAAACATAAGTCTGAATTAAGACAAAGAATAATTTTTAGAGATTGGATTTTAAGGAGTAAAGTATAATGCTGAGTGGATTTTTAGAAACATTAGCTGTTTTTATATTTTATATTTTATTTGCATTTTCTATTCTTGTTGCTTTGCTTGCCGTAGTGAATCTTTTTTTTATCAGAAGAGCATCGATATCTGATTCTTTAAAAACCCAGAGCGCGCTTGTATCAATTCTTATTCCTGCCAGGAATGAAGAAGCCAATATTGGAAGGTGTCTGTATTCATTAATTGACCAAAGTTATAAGAATATAGAAATTATTATTTTAGATGATGATTCTACTGATTATACATTTAGTATTGCTAAAGAAATTTCTAAGAAAGATAAAAGAATAAAAATTGTTAAAGGAATGCCAATCGAAAAGGATTGGCTTGGCAAGAACTGGGCTTGCCATCAGTTAAGTAGTATTGCTAAAGGCGATATGCTTCTGTTTATAGATGCTGACACAAAATTACAGTCAAAAACTATAGAAGAGACAATTACAGAAATGGAAGAGTCTGATATAGATTTAATAACACTTTTTCCAAAAAGAGTAACTTCTACCTCTGTTGATAAAATAATTTCTGTTACAGTAGGTTGGTTTATTTTCTCATGCCTGCCAATTTTATTTTCTAATAAAAATCCAATTTTTTCTTCGGCATTTGGGCAGTACCTTTTATTTAGGAAAGGTGCATATTTTTCAATAGGTGGACACGAATCAATTAAAGATAATATTTTAGATGATTTTGAATTAGGAAGAAGCATAACCAGAGAAGGTTTTAATCTAAAAGTATTTGATGGGACGGATAGAATTTCTACATTCTCATACTCTTCTGAGAGGGAAGCAATTGATGGTTTATCAAAATCTATTTTCCCTTTTTTTTCCAATAGGTTAGTACCATTTTTTTTACTTTGGATTTTGTTCATGGCGATGAGCATAGTTCCAGTATTGGTAATATTCGGAGATTTATTTCAAATAAGATTATCTCGGTCTAAAGAGGTAATGGCATTCTTGATATGGGGCTCACTAACTTTATCTTGGGTAATTTCAAGTTATAGGTCTAGACAAGGATTATTGCCTGGAATATTTTTTCCAGTAGTTACAACTATAACAGCAATATTAGGAATATTTTCAGTACTTTCTTTCTTATTTAATAATGTAGTTTGGAAAGATAGAAATCTGTCTAGCGAAGATGACGTTGCAAACTATGAGGAAGTTGATTAGTAATTATTAATTCAGAATAAAATATTCTGTAAGTAATGCTATCATTAATATCCAAAGAATTATTATAAATATGATCCCGATTATTATGAGCCCTCTTCTCGGAGATACTTTTAATTTCAGAGCCTTTAACTCTTCTTCGGTAACTCTGTCATTTCTATCATAATCTTTATTTTGATTCATTTTTTAAACCGAAAAAGCAATAGAGCCATCATCCCTAAATGGTACCTGCCCATTTAAATCTAAGGGTTCGTAAGGAATTTGATTTATTATGTCTTTTTTAATTTCGATTCCTAGACCTGGCTTTTCTGGCAGAAGCATATACCCACCATCTCTTTTTAAGCTTGATTCAATAAAATTATGTTTTTCAGACTCATCGCCTAAGGTAAATTCTTGAGTTAAAAAATTTGGGATATTTATATCGAGATGAACAGAAGCTGCTGTTAGAATTGGCCCTAAGAAATTATGCATAACTAATGCTGAATGATAAGACTCAGCGATCGATGCGATTTTTTTTGTTTGAGTAAATCCTCCTGCTAGCCCTATATCAGGCCTAACATATTGAGGGCCTCCATGTGCTAATAATTCTCTAAATTCCCATATTGAATGCATTCGCTCGCCGTTGGCAACTGGTATTGATACTCTTTTTGCTATTTCTCCTTGTGACATTATGCTATCTATTTGAATTGGGTCTTCATAAAACATAGGATTAAATTTTTTTACGGCATTAGCAAGATGAATAGATGTCATTGGGGTTAGTTTCCTATGAATTTCTAATATAATATCTACTTCAGAGCCCGCACCTTCTCTTAAAGCAGCTACAATATCCTCCGTTTCTTTTATAAGCTTATCTAAGGAAAGATCGAAGTAATTAGAAGGGAGGGGATCAATTTTTAAAGCAGTAAAACCCATTTTTACAGCTTTTTTTGCTGCATCAATAATTCCTTGATTATTCGATTTACTATTACCATGCTCTATACCTAAAAGAAGATGAAGCCTAACCTTATTTCTAACCTTTCCTCCTAATAAATTCCAAATTGGCTCATTATGATTTTTGCCTTTTATATCCCACAATGCAATGTCTATGGCTGATATAGCCCCTGAAAGAATGGACCCTCTAAAAGGGCCGGATCTTAGTAATAACTGACTTATATGCTCTGTATCCAATGGGTTGAGTCCAATTAGAACATTCTCGAATTTATCTACAACAGATTTAACGGCTTCAGGATAAGCCCAGCATGCTGTTTGGCCTACTCCGCTTATTCCATTATCTGTAATAACTTCCACAACATACATATTTCTTACTAAATATGAGTTTATTTTTTCTATCTTCATCTGTAATCCTCAGGATTCATTTCTGGGGACCATTGTAATAAATGAAAAGCTTTTGATAAATTATGTTCTTTATTTTCAGGATCTCCTGCAATAAATATAGGATCAAATCTTGAATGACCGTTTTGAATAAAATCAATTGAGGCAATGTACGCATTTGCTAAATCTTTTTCGTGTGTTATCCAAAGTCTTGAGCCATCTGGATTTTTATCCTCTCTATTTTTTATCTCTTTTTTCCAATTTTTGTCACTTCTTGGTCCGGTTAGTCTAAGTGAAACAATATTCATATTGAACCATCTACAAAAATAATTACAAATTTCCTCCCCAAAACCTTTAGTTAATCCGTATACAGAAGGGGTATCTTTTGGAACTAACTCTTCACTTGGATAATGAAGTCTTTTTCTGTAATGAACACTCATCGTGCTTGTATGAATTCCCCGCATAACTCCCTCTTTTTGAGCCAAATAAAGAAAAGTGTGAAGTCCTTTAGTATTTAGATCATAGTTATTTTGAATATCTTCTAAATTTTGTGTTGTTTCAGATCCCCCTTGAGGATTTTTCATAGTTAGGTTTATGAATAAATCAACTCCTTTTAAAGCCTCAGTAACATCGGTAGGATTGTCCATAGAACCCTGTATGAATTCTATATCATCATATTTAGGTTCTCTTAGATCAAAAATTTTTAACTCATAAATATCTTTTAAGTATGGAGTTAAGAAACTTCCAACCATCCCTGATCCGCCTGTTAATAGAATTTTCATATTACATTTAATGGCGGAGCGAGAGGGATTCGAACCCCCGGTACGCTAACGCACAACAGTTTTCAAGACTGCCGCCTTAAACCACTCAGCCATCGCTCCATCTTTGTTAAGTCTGAATCAAGAGTATACACAAATTATCTAACTCAAGCCATCGAATAAAATAATATAGTTACTTTAAATCTCCCCAAGTTTTGCCATTAGAAATAGCTATTGATAAAGGAACTTTTAAATCTAGTGCTTTTGGCATGATTTCAGTTAAAAGATTTTCCATTATCAATACTTCTTTTTCTGGGACTTCAAATATCAATTCATCGTGTACTTGTATGATCATTTTTGAAAGTATTTCTTCTTCTTCTATTCTTTTATTTATGTTTATCATTGCAATTTTGATTACATCTGCCGCGCTTCCCTGAATAGGCATGTTTATTGCCATTCTTTCTGAAGAACTCCTTATTTGAAAATTAGGGGAGTTTATTTCTGATATCAGCCTTCTCCTTTTTGTAAGTGTTTCTACAAATTTATTTTTCTTGGCAAACTCTATAACATCGTCAATATATTTTTTGATTCCAGGGTATTTTCCAAAGTAGATATTAATAAATTCCTTTCCTTGAGCCCTTGTTAAATCAGTTTGCCTCGAAACCCCATGAGGGCTTAATCCGTAAATAACTCCAAAGTTAAGAATTTTTGCGATCCTTCTTTGTTCTTTATTAACATTTTCAGTTTGGTAAATGGTTTTTGCAGTAGCGTCATGGATATCTTCGTTATTTCTAAAAGCTTTCAACAATCCTGGCTCTTCAGAAAGATGAGCAAGAATTTTTAATTCAATTTGAGAATAGTCAGCAGACATTAAAACGTGCCCATCTTTTGCTTCAAATGCTTTTCTTACTTCATTTCCGATCTCTGTTCTTACAGGTATATTTTGCAAGTTTGGATCACTACTTGAGAGTCTTCCAGTTGATGTTCCAGACTGATTAAAATAAGTATGAAGCCTCTCAGTTTTCTTATTAACTAGTGTGGGGATAGAATCTGAATAAGTTGATTTTAATTTACTAAACTCTCTATGTTCTAAGACAATTTTAATTAAATTTCTAGCATCTTCATTTAGATCTTCATTATCTAATAAATCTTCGAGAGTGTTAGCATCCATTGTGTACCCTGTTTTTGTTTTTTTAGTTTTAGGGACGCCTAAATCATCTATAAGAACCTTTGCTAATTGTTGGCTTGATCTTAAATTTATTTCATTTTGCCCTAAAATGCCTTTGGCATTTTTTTCTAATATATTTATCCTGCTATCTAGATCATTTGAAAGACTATTGAGTTTATTAGTATTAACAGAAACCCCCGTTTTCTCCATATCTACAATTACCGGAATTAGAGGAACCTCAATTTCGTTCATAACTTTCATTAATTCAGATCTATCTAAATCTTTTTCAAATATTTTCTTCAATCTTAAAGTTACATCAGCATCTGCACATGAATAATCTACAGCCTTCTCTAAAGGTACATTTTTAAATGAGATTTGATCTTTTCCTTTTCCTATTAGATCTTCTATAGGTGTCATTTCTTGATTAAAAATTTCTAAAGAAAGATTTTTTAGACCCAAATATCTTTTGCCTAGTAGGTTAGCAGCAATCATTGTGTCAAAATTTAAATTATTAATTTCAAAGTTATTATTTATTAATACTGAAACATCAAAATTCGCATTATGAGCTATTTTTTCAATGAAAGGATCTTTGAATATATCCTTAACAAATTGCAGCCCACTTTCAGATATATTTTCTGCACCTTCATGAGCTACGGGTATATACCATCCGGTTTCTGGTTGGGTGGATATTGATATTCCCACTAACTCTGATTCAAATGGGCTTAGCGATGAGGTCTCTGTGTCAAAACTAAACACCCCTTCCTTCTTTATTAATTGGATCATTAAGTTGATCATTGACTCTGAATTAGCACATCTATATTCACCTTTAATTTTAGGTATAAGATTATGATTTTCGGATGAATCTTTCTTAGAAGGGATTCTATTAATCAATGACATTAATTCTAAGTTTTTTAATATATCCACAACTTCATTATTATTAAAATTCCAAAATTCTGATTGATTCAAATCTAAATCTATTGGAGCATCTTTTTTTATAGTTGCAATTTCTCTAGAAGTAAAAGCTTTATTTTTATTATCTTCTAATAATCCTTGAACTCTAACTGCACCTCTAATACTTAGTTCAGGAATTTTTTCTAAATTTTCATATATTTTTTCTAAATTTTCATACTTATTTAAAAGGGCATTTGCTACTTTTTGGCCTATCCCTGGAATCCCTTTTATATTGTCTGAAGAATCTCCAGCTAACCCTTTGAGGTCAGGAACATTATTAGGTTTAATTCCTTCAAATCCTTTTTCATCCAAATAAGTATCTTGGTCAACCAACCTATCTGAAGAAAATCTATTAGGACTCGAATACCAGATCGAAGTTTTATCATTAATTAACTGAAAAAGATCCTTGTCTCCTGAAACAATTACAGTATTAAATCCCTCCGAATAAGCATTTAAAGAAATTGTTCCAATAATATCGTCAGCCTCATATTTTTCTACAAAGTACGTGGGTATGTTAAATGCTTCTATGACCTTTTCGAGAGTAGGAATTTGTTCAGTTAGTTCTGGAGGGGCAGGCTCTCTTCCTGCCTTATATTCTGGGTATAATTCATGCCTAAAAGTCGGACCTTTAGAATCAAGAGCTAAAATAATATGAGATGGATTCACCTCTTTTATTAATTTGAAAAGGATTGAAAGAAAGCCTTGAACTACAGTTGTAGTAATTCCAGACGATGATACCATTGGTTGCCTCGAATAGAATACCCTGAATATCATTGCAAACCCATCTAACAGAAGAAGGGTTTTTTTACTTTGATTAGTTTCACTCATTGAGTGAAATTATACTCTTTTTTTTAAACTATTTTAAGCTACTTTTTCTTCAGGGGTCTTATTTCCTGATTCCATAGTTTCTAAACCTTTTCTGATTTGAGCTAAAGATAAGGATAATCTCTCCTCTAGTGAAAATAAGACTTCTTTCGCATATTGGTCAGCGTCTTTTCTTCTTTGAGACGAATAGTTCTCGCTCTCTTCCTGCATAGCTGAAGCGCGAGACATAATTTCATTTTTATTATGCTCAACCACTTCCATAGTGTCCTCTTTTGTTTTTTCAGCCTGAGATACTATCTCATCAGCTCTTTTCTCAGCAACAGCAACTATCTCATCTTGAGATACTATCTCATCAGCCCTAGATTGTGCTTGGGCTATCAAATTTTCACAATGTTGTGAGGTTTCTGCAGTTAATTTTTCTGCCTCCTCACTTGCGTCATTCAATATAGACTCTTTTTGAGAAATTATTAATTCAGATTGTTCAAGTTCTCTAGGAAGATTTCCTCGAACTTCTTCTAACATTTCTTTGATTTTTTCAACATCTATAACCGATTTACCCATCACTTTCTTAGAAGAAGATAGATATTCACTTATATTGTTCAACTTTTCTGTGATACTCATTAATTTGCTCCTTTTAGTTTAATTTTTGCTTGTTGATAAATTTTTTCTGGTACGAATGAATTAAATTCTCCTCCTAGTTGAGCTATCTCTTTGACTCTTGATGAACTAATAAATTGATTAGGTAACGTAGATATTAAACATACAGTTTCGATTCGATTATTTATTTCTCTATTTACTAATGCCATCCCTCTTTCATATTCAAAATCTTGCCCTATTCTTAGACCTCTAATTATTGCTTTTGCTCCTACTTTTTTTGCAAAGTCGACGGTAAGCCCCTTGTAAGGAGATACAGATATGTTGTCTAAATGTTGAGTAGATAATTCGAACATTTCTACCCTTTCATTAATATTAAATAATGTTTTCTTTTCGCTAGATTCGTATACAGATACATAAACATGTTCGAAAATCTCTGAGCCTCGCTCTACAATGTCTAGATGACCTTTAGTTATTGGGTCAAAAGTTCCTGGAAAGATTGCCTTAGTCATTTTTAGTTACTTCCCCCTTTTTATAAATCGAAATTCTAGAATCCCCGTAAGTTTTATCCCGAAGTTTTTTAAAATTTCCGAAATAATCAGGAGTTTGATCCTTCTTGAAATGCTCATAGATAAATAAAGCACTATCTGAAGTAATTTCTGGGCTATCTATTAACTCTGTTAATTTATGAAAATAATTGGTTTCATAAGGAGGGTCAGCGAAAATTATATCAAATTCAGAATTTAGTTTAGGTAATAAACTAAATACGTTACCTTTTTTTATTTCAAAAGAATTATCGTTAAAAGATTTTATTCTTTCTCTTATTTCAGAGCATTGTTTATTATTTTGCTCTATCATAACTACTTTCTTTGCCCCTAATTTGAATAACTCAATACCTACTGATCCAGTACCAGCAAATAAATCCAAAACTTTAGAACCCTTCACCAAATCCCTACCTAGCATTGAAATAATAGCCAATTTAACTTTGGACGTAGTAGGCCTCATGTCACCATTATTTATTTATTTTAGTTAATTATCATTTTGTTGATCATATAATTTCAAGAGTAATTGATACTTATTTTTTACATTTTGTATTTATAAATTTCATAATTATTCTGTATATCCATTGAATTAGGTATACTCTGACATTTAGAATTGTAAAGACATGGAAGATAACCAAAAAATTAAAAACGAGGATGATAGATTATTTTTAGCTAGGAAAAATAATCTCGATAAGATAGTTGATTCCGGCTTAGATCCATATCCAAAATCATTCCCAAGAACTCATATGTCCATTGAATCAGTGAATGCGCTTGAGGAATTTGAAAAGGGATCGCTTGAAGAGTCTAACTTAGAAGGAGTAAGTGTTGCAGGGAGAGTTATTGGGATAAGAGGTCAAGGAAAGATGATATTCATTGATGTTAAGGATAGAGAAGGGGTTATACAGGTAGCAGCAAAATCAGATCTCTTGTTAGATAAATTTGAACTTGTAAAACTAATTGATATAGGAGATATTGTTGGTTTTTTTGGAAAGATATTTAGAACTAGAAGAGGAGAGCCTTCTATTGAGGCATCTGGCTTAACTATGCTTTCCAAGGCTATGAGGCCTCTTCCTGATAAATGGTCTGGGCTCAAAGATGTTGAAAAACGATATAGGCAAAGATATTTAGATCTTATTTCTAGCGAAGATTCTTTCAATACGGCTATAAAAAGAGCCCAGATAATATCTTTCATAAGAAATTTTATGAATGACAAAGGGTATATAGAAGTTGAAACACCTGTTTTAGTAGATATTCCTGCTGGAGCTAATGCTAGACCTTTTTCAACTAAACATAATAGTTTAGATAAAGATTTATATCTTAGAATAGCTACTGAGTTAAATCTAAAGAAATTAATTGTTGGTGGACTAGAAAAGGTTTATGAGCTTGGGAGAGTGTTCAGGAATGAAGGGATTGATCATAATCATAACCCGGAGTTTACAACTATTGAGAGTTATGAAGCATACGTTGATTACAATGCGATTATGGAATTAGTTGAGCAATTAGTCTCAGGGGCTGCTTTTGAAGTTAACGAATCTTTTGATATTGATTATGGCGGTGAAATTGGTGTCATAAATTTAAAGCCTCCATGGAAAAGACTAGATTTACGACAAGCAATAAAGGACTTTTCAGGAATTGATTTTATATCTATCAAGGATGAATCTGAACTTTCTAATGAAATGAAAAAATTAGGTATTCATGTAGAACCCAACTCTTCATGGGCTACAATGATAGATAAGGTAATATCAGATAAAGTCGAACCTAATCTCATACAACCAACTTTTCTTACTGACTATCCTGTAGAAATGTCACCGTTAGCCAAAAGAAAGGACAGAGATAGTGACATAGTAGAAAGATTTGAAGCTTTCGTAATGGGTTCTGAGTTGGCAAATGCGTTTACTGAACTGAATGATCCAATTGATCAAAGAAATAGATTTGAAGAACAAGAGTCTTTAAGAAAGAAATTCAACGATGACGAACTAGATAGGCTAGAGGAAGATTTTCTTATCGCAGTAGAACATGGCATGCCTCCTACAGGAGGTCTAGGACTAGGGATTGATAGGTTGGTTATGTTGATAACAAAAAAAATTACTATTAGAGATGTAGTATTATTTCCGCAACTTAAATCATTAGAGTAATGTTAGATATAAGATTCATCATAGAAAATAAGCAATCTGTAGAAAAAAAACTAACCTCTATGGGGGAAAGTTTAGATTTTGATTTAATAGAAAAACTTTTCCAAGAGAGAAAACAATTAATACTAAAAACAGAAGAAATAAGTTCGATTAGGAATAAAGCAAGCAAGGAAATTGGTCAGTCTAAAGGGAAGCCCTCAAAAGATTTAGTTCAAAAGATGAAAAGTTTTGGCCTTGAACTTTCTAAAAAAAGTGAAAAATTGAAATCTACCGAGAATAAGATTAATGATATTTTATTGGGTATTCCGAATTTACCTCTTGATGAAACTCTTATAGGAAAATCAGAAGAGGATAATAAAGTTATAGATGTATTTAATCAGGATAAAAAAAGAGATAAAACTATACCTCACTGGGATCTTGGAGAAAAATTTAAAATCATAGATATGGAAAAAGGTGCCAAATTGACTGGCGCAAGATGGTATGTTCTTTCTGGTAAAGGAGCAATGTTACAACGTGCATTAGTTCAGTGGATGCTTAATGAACATGTGTTTACTAATGAGTATACTGAGATTGCTCCACCATTCTTAGTGAACAGAAAAACTATGACCGGTTCTGGGAACCTCCCTAAATTTGAAGACACATTATTTTCAGATTACAAGAATGATTTATGGCTAATTCCTACTGGTGAAGTATCGATTAATAGCCTTTTTTATGATGAAATAATAGAACAAGATTTACCGCTAAAATATGTTACCCATACACCGTGTTTTAGAGATGAAAAGAGTTCAGCAGGAAGAGATACAAGAGGTATAAAGAGAGTACATCAATTTGAAAAAGTAGAATTATATAGATTTGAGAATCCGCAGAATTCTTTAAATGCATTTGATGAGATGATCAAAGAAGTTTCCAATCTATGTGAGGCACTAGGATTCACTTATAGGATAGTCGAATTGTGTTCAGGAGATTTAGGATTTCAGTCTGCAAAGACTTATGATATTGAAGTTTGGTCGCCTGGTTGCGAAGAATGGCTTGAAGTTTCATCAATTTCAACTTGTACTGATTTTCAGGCTAGAAGAACAAATACTAGATTCAGAGATCCTTTGGATTCTAAAATTAAATTTCCTCATACTTTAAATGGTTCAGGTATGGCAATACCAAGAATAATAATTGCAATATTAGAAAACTATTTAAATTCTGAAGGAGTGGTAGAAGTTCCAGAAGTTTTAAAGGAATATACGAAATTTGATACTATTGGTTAAATTTTCCCATTGCTGAACTGAACCCATTTAATATAATTTCATATATAGCCTTCTCGCTTGAAGCAAAAACTTTTTCAATTATTTTTTGTTCGGAATAATTAAAATCATCTAAAACATAATCTATATGATCTTTTTTACTATTTGGGCTTCCTATTCCAATTCTTAATCTTGGGTATTCGTGAGTTTCAAGATGGTATTCAATAGATTTCAATCCGTTATGACCTCCATCTTTACCCTTTTGTCTAATTCTAATATTTCCTACATCTAGATTCATATCATCCACAATTATTAATATATTACTTATTTCTATATTTAATTCGTCTATTAATTTTTTTACTGGAATCCCTGATTCATTTATGTAAAAAAATGGCTTTGCGAAATAAATAAATTTGTCTTCTAGGGTTGCCTTATTTAACTGACTATATTTGTTTTTAATATTTTCTGTTTTAATATTTTCTAATAGATAATCAACTAATTTATAACCCACATTATGCCTATTATGTTCGTATTTTATCTCTGGGTTGCCTAAGCCTAAAATAAGCCATTCTTCTGCTTTCATAGACTTTCCTCTCTTTGGTTGATAATACTTATGAATTCCTCTTCCTCAATAATTCTTATATTCAGTTCTTCTGCTTTTTTAATTTTAGATCCACCATTTTCTCCGGCAATTAGATAACTTGTTTTAGATGTAACAGATGATTGGAACT
This sequence comes from SAR202 cluster bacterium, assembly GCA_009392285.1. Lineage (GTDB taxonomy): Bacteria > Chloroflexota > Dehalococcoidia > Lucifugimonadales > Lucifugimonadaceae. The sequence continues at coordinate 39,956 of VFGU01000010.1, read as the reverse complement.
TTCCTCCTAACGATTTAATCAAATCCTTTATTCCTTGGCGACTATAATTCTTTAATTGTCCTGTTATACAAATATTCTCTCCCGCAAGGGTGTAGTTTCGATTCTCTTGGGTAGAATTTTCTAAATTTAAACCAGTATTTTTTAGTTCATTTATCAAATCCCTATTTTTTTCAATGTTAATCCAATCATAAATACTATTAGAAATTTTTGGACCTATTCCATCTATATCTTGAAGAGATTCATGTGTAGAAGAAAAAATTGAATCTAGTGATCCAAAATTTGCTACTAATAATTCAGAAATTTCTGCACCTACATGAGGAATACCTAGTCCATGTATTATTCTGCTTAGTGGCTGAGATTTTGATTTTTCTATTGAGTTTATTAGATTATTAATACTTTTTTCTGCAAAACCTTCTAAATTCACTAAGTCTTCAGGCTCGATTTTATATATATCTGTAATTGACTTGATTATTTGGTTATCGAATAGTTGTTTAATTATTCCTTCACCTAAGCCCTCTATATCGACACAAGATTTGGAGCAATAATGCTCTAGTAATCTTTTTATTTGATCCGGACATTCAGAATTTATACACCTAGTAAAAGGGTCATTTTCATTTTTCACTAATTGTGAATTACAGGTTGGGCAATTATTAGGCATTTTAAATTCATATGAGTTGGCAGCCCTTTGATTATTTTCTGCAATTTTTACTACTTTAGGAATTACATCTCCCGCTCTTTCAATTACAACTAGGTCTCCAACCCTGATATCTTTAGATTTAATATAATCTAAGTTATGCAATGAGGCTGAGCTTATTGTAACGCCTTCTAGATTAACTGGTTCTAATACAGCGTAGGGTGTAACTACTCCTGTTCTGCCTAGACTAACTTTAATGTCATTTAATTTAGTTACAACTTGAGTAGACGGAAATTTAATTGCTGTGGCCCATCTGGGATCTTTAGAAGTGCTACCTAATATAATTTGATCCTGAACACTATTTACTTTAATTACTAAACCATCTATTGAGTAATCAAGATTGCTTCTAGATTGAATTTTTTCTTCAATAATAGGCTCAATCTGATCTAATTTATCTATAAATAAGGTATTCGGATTTGTTTTTAGCCCCCATAATCTTAATTTTTCTAAAATCTCTTTTTGTGTTCCTAATGATGCAACTTGAGCGTCTCCAACAGAATAAAAGAAAGCATCTAAAGGTCTTTTAGCAGTTTCTCTAGCATCTATTTGTCTAAGAGCACCTGAAGCTGCATTTCTTGTGTTGCTGTATATACCTTCTCCTTCAGATTCTCTCTCATCATTGAAATCATCGAATTGGCTTTTTGGAAAAAAAACTTCGCCTCTAATTTCTATATTTTCCGGATAATCTTCTCCTAAAAGTTTTATAGGAATAGATTTTATGGTTTTTAAATTCTCAGTTATATTTTCCCCTTCTTTTCCGTTTCCTCTAGTTGCGCCTATAGTTAATATTCCAGATACATAAGTTAATGAAATTGCAAGTCCATCGATCTTTTCTTCCAACACAAATTCATTTATTTTTTTATGAGATTGCTTTTCACATCTTTCTCTCCATTCAACAAGTTCACTAAAATTAAAAACATTTGATAGGCTCAGCATTTCATTTTTATGAATTACTTGCTCAAAAGTGCTAGAAGGATTAGACCCAATTCTTTGTGTTGGAGAATCTGGAGTTATCAATTCAGGATTATCTTGCTCTAGATCTATAAGTTCTCTCATCATAGAATCGTATTCTTGATCCGTGATATCAGGTTGCTCAAGAACATAGTATTTATGATTAGAAGAGTTTAGTTTTTCCCTTAAATCATCAATTTTTTGTTTAATATTTTTTGGATCTATAAAATTTTCCATGATAAAACAATATTATAATCCTATAACTTAATGTGAAAGAGGCAATGAATGGCTAAAGTTTTTCCTTTCAGAGGAATCATGTTTAATGAGAGTATGAAAAATCAATTAGGAGACTTTCTGTGTCCGCCATTTGATGTTGTAGATGAAGATTCAAAAAATTACTTATATAGTTTATCGGAATATAACGTTATTAGACTTGAGAATGGCAAAATAAACGATAAGGATAATGGAGAAGAAAATAAATATTCCAGAGCAGCAGATTTGTTTAATGATTGGTTGAATAATCGAACCTTAATTCAGATAGAGCGACCTTGCTTTTTCGTATTAGAAGAATCATTTGATATTCAGGGTGTTAATAGGAAAAGAAGATCTTTAATTTCTAGCGTTAATCTTTATGACTATAAAGAAAAGGTCATATTGCCTCATGAAAAAACACGAAAAAAACAAAGAAACGATAGGTTGAAATTAATGAAAGCAACTAATGCGAATTTTAGCCCAATAATGAGTGCCATAGAAGATAAAGATAGTAAGTTAATTGATTTTTTGGCTGAAGAGACCTCTTCGCCTCCCGAATTTCAAGGATTTATTCCTAATATGCATGAATTTAAGATGTGGATTATAGATGATGCAGAAAAAATATCTTTTCTGACTAAATTATTTGAGGATGAAAATATATACATAGCTGATGGGCACCACAGGTATGAGACGGCTTTGGAATATAGAGAACTAATTAACAAAGAAAATTCAAGCCGAATGATGAATTTGATTTCTATGAATGATGAGGGCCTTTTGCTTCTTGGTTATAATAGAGCATTTTCAGGATTAAGTTATGAAAAACTTGAATTAATAAAGAATGAACTCAATGAATATTTTATATTTTCAAATACGACATGGGAAAATTCTTTTTATGAATCTAATTATTACGATGAAGATAAAATAATAATGGTCGATAATGATAATTCTTCAATTCTTCGTCTTAAAGAAAGTTTTAATTCAACCTATGAGGCTCTTCACGCTGCTATAGAATCTATCTTATCGCCAGAAGAGATCATTAATCATATTAAATATGAACATGACTCTAAAGAGATGAAGGCAAAATTGGATTCAAATAATTTGCAGTTATGCTTTTTCATGAATGCGTTATCAAAGAATTACTTTATTGATACAGTCTCTAGAGGTAAGTTGCTTCCTCCAAAGTCAACTTTGTTTTACCCTAAACTTCCTACTGGATTGGTTATACAATACTTAGAATGATATTCAATAATATAAATGAAGCAGAAAAAGATCCTATACTTGGACTAACTGAAGAATTTAAGAATGATTTAAATCCTCAAAAGATTAATCTCTCAGTTGGTGTTTATCAGGATGATAATGGAAATACCCCAACCTTACCTTCTGTTCTGGAAGCAGAAAAAGAAATTTTAAATCAGAATATTAGTAAAACATATAAACCTATAGATGGCGACAAAGAATTTATAGAAGAATCAATTAAATTGATAGCAGGCGAGGCTATATTTCCTGAAATAAAAAACACTAGTTTTGGGCTCAATACACCTGGGGGAACCGGAGCATTGCGGCTTAGTTCTGACTTTTTGTTTCAATTTTCTCCAAAATCAAAAGTTTGGATAAGTAATCCAAGTTGGCCAAATCATAAACCTATATTTGAAGCATCTGGATTTGACGTTACTAGTTATCCTTATTTTAATAGCGAATCTAATTCAATTGATTTTGAGAATATGATTTCTGTAATCAAGGAAATTCCTGAAGGAGATATATTAGTATTGCATGGTTGTTGTCACAATCCAACAGGAGAAGATTTAAAAGGTGATCAGTGGGATCAAATTTCTGAAATATCGAAAAAAAATAATTTATTGGTTATCTGTGATTTTGCGTATCAAGGATTAGGAGATGGGTTAGATGATGATGCTGCTGGAGTAAGAAAAATGATAAGGGATTTAGATAATATAATAATTTGTTCTAGTTATTCAAAAAATTTTGGTTTATACAGCGAAAGAGTTGGCTGTTTAATTTATAATTCAAAATTTGAAGACAATTATACTCCTGTTTTGAGTCATATGAAAAAAACGGCTAGGTCAAATTACTCTAATCCTCCAGCCCATGGTTCAGAAATAGTTAAGTTCATTTTGAGTAATAATTCATTGAGGAGTAAGTGGGAAGAAGATTTAAGTGGTATAAGGAATAGAGTGAAGGATATGAGGTCTTTATTAGTAACTGAATTAAATAATGAGAGGTGTAGTAAAGATTTTTCATTCATAGAAAATCAAAAAGGTATGTTCAGTTATACAGGCTTAAACAAAGATCAAGTTAATAGCCTTAAGAAAAATTATTCAATATACATAGTTAATTCTGGAAGAATAAATATTGCTGGAATAACTACCAAAAATTGTAAATATATTGCCAAAGCGATTAATGAAGTTATTTAAGAGAATTTTAATATAAAAAATTCTTTTGACCCCTTTTTAATTATCATTATCTTACCTTGAATCAAGTGAGAATCATTAAAATTATTAGTAATTTCGGTAACTCTTTCTCCATTTATATAAAGTGCACCTTGGCTGCTCATCCTTCTCATTTCACCCATAGATTTAAAAACATTATTTTCAACAAGAAGTTTGCCAATTGATATTTCTGAATTTAGTAATTTTATTGATAATTCTGAAGAAGGGTAGCTCTCCATAAGATCCTCTAGGTCTGAAATAGATAACTCATTGTATTCTTCCTTAAAGAAATAATCCGTGATCCGCAAAGCATCAGATAATCCGTCTTTCCCGTGAACAGTTTCCACTATTATATCTGCTAGTTTTTTTTGAGCTATTCTTGATTTTGGATTATTTAATGATTCATTGTAAATATCGTTTATGTTTGCTTCACCAAGATCAGTAAAATACTTTATATAGTTAATCACATCTTCATCAGTAGTATTTATAAAAAATTGATAAAGTTTGTAAGGAGAAGTTTCCTTTGGGTCTAAAGTAGGGGCACTTCCTGCAGTTTTTCCAAATTTTTCACCAGAGTTAGAAGTTATTAGAGGAAAGACTATTCCATGGGCTAGAGGAGAAGAGTTTCCTGGATTTTTTTTATTTATTAGGTCAACTCCTGCAATAATATTTCCTAATTGATCACTACCTCCCATTTGTAATATGCAATTATAATTTTCGTATAAGTAAAGATAGTCATAAGCTTGCAAAGTCATGTAAGAAAACTCTGTATATGATATTCCAGTATCTCTTGAAAGCCTAGATTTAACTGACTCTTTTTTCATCATATAGTTTATTGTGAAATGCTTTCCAGTATCTCTTAGAAAATCCAAGTAATTTATTTTTTCTAACCATTCAGCATTATTTAAAATCACTGCTGGATTCTTTATGCTTTCAGAAAAATCCAAAAATTTTTCTAATTGTGATTTTATAGAATCTAAATTCTCTTGGATGGATTCTTTGCTTAATATGTTTCTCTCAGATGATTTCCCACTTGGATCTCCTATGAGTCCTGTTCCTCCTCCGACTACTGCAAGTGGCTTATGTCCATATTTTTGTAGCCTTACAAGATTCATTATTGGTAAAAGATTTCCAATATGAAGACTTTTGGATGTAGGATCAAATCCAATATATCCAGTTATTTTTTCAGATGAAACGATGTCTCTTATCCCTGGAGTTTCATCTGAAATTAAACCTCTCCAATCAAGTTCTTTAGTAAAATCCATAGCCTAACCTTTTCCTATGACTATATAATTTATATCATCAGACATACGTTTTTTTAAAGATTCAACATCATTAAATTTTATTTGATCTCTAATGAATTCCAAAAAACTTACTTTAATATCCTTATTATAAATATCTTCTTCAAAATCAATTATGAAAGTTTCTATAGTCTTTTCTGAACCATTAAATGTTGGATTATGCCCTATGCTGGTAGCAGATAAATATGTCTCTCCATCAACATGAGTTTCTGTCTTGTATACTCCATCTTTTGGGATAACTAAATCATCGTTATATTGAATATTTGCAGTAGGGTATCCAAGCGATGCTCCAATTTTTGCACCTTCTATAACTTTCCCTTTTATAAAAAACTTTCTCCCTAACAACAAATTTGCTTTTTCAATATCTCCATCAGAAATAGATTTTTTTATTTGGCTACTAGAAATCTTGCTTTTTATATCTTTTTTATTTGGAATTGGAATTAGTTTAGATCCAAAACTATTTAATATTTCTATTAATCCATTTTGGTATCCTTTTCTGTCTTTTCCTAGTAATGTATCTTCTCCTAAAATTAGAACCTCCATATTTAATGAATACTTAAGAATTTCTATGAAATCTTTACAATTCAATTCTTGTATTTCTTGGTTAAAATCTATATCAATTATTTTTTCTATCCCTATCTCTTGTATTATTTTTTTCTTTTCATTTAATTCGAAAATCATCTTAGAATTATTTTTGTTTATTATATCTTTTGGTGATTTATTGAAAGATATAACTATTGGAATTAAGTTATTTTTATGATTGATCATATTAGTTAGAAGAGATGTATGACCCTCGTGAATTCCATCAAAAGTACCTATAGTTACAATAGAGGGTTTTGCTTCCTTATGCTTATTAAAGATTTCTAAGGAATTCACAGAATTTATATTATAAAGATGATTCTAGTTCTTGATCAGCTTCTTTAATTAAATCTACTGTTTCTTCCCAATTAATACACGGATCAGTTATGGATACTCCATATTGAAGATCTGCTGGATCTGAAAGTTTCTGATTACCTTCGTTAATATGGCTTTCTAGCATAATTCCCACAACTCCTGGGTTGATATTGTTAGCCCTTTGTCTTATCAATTCTCGAAAAGCAATATTCATTTTCTTATGATCTTTTCCGCAATTAGCATGCGAGCAATCAACTACTACAGTCGGATTCATTCCCTGACTTTCCACCAAACTTAAAGCATCTGAGACACTTTTTTCATCAAAGTTTGTGCCTTGAGTACTTCCTCTGAGAATGAGGTGGCTATATTTATTTCCTGAAGTATGAATTATACAACTTTGGCCTTGTTCGTTTATGCCTAGAAATGCATGTTTATCTCTAGCAGCTGTCATAGCATCTACAGCGATTTGTATACTTCCTCCTGTTCCATTCTTAAACCCTATAGGCATACTTAATCCGCTAGCCATTTGCCTGTGTGTCTGGCTTTCTGTTGTTCTTGCCCCAATAGCCCCCCATGAAACAAAGTCAGCAAGATATTGAGGGGTGAATGGATCTAAAAATTCTGTAGCGGTTGGCATACCCATGGAGGTTACTCCGTCTAAGAAAGTTCTTGCTTTTCTATACCCCTTATCCAATTTAAATGTGTTATTAAGGTCTGGATCATTTATTAGGCCTTTCCACCCAACCGTTGTTCTAGGTTTTTCGAAATAAACTCTCATTACAATATAAAAATTTTTTATTTCTTCACTTAACTTTGTAAGCCTGCTGGCATATTCGAGCCCAGCATCTACATCATGGATAGAGCATGGTCCTGTAATTAAAAGAATTCTTTTATCTTGCCCATCTATAATCTTAGATATAATTTCTCTTGACTCTGCAACAACATTTCTAGAGAAATCAGATATTGATATATCATCTCTATAAATTTGAGGTGGAGTTATAGGTGAGTAACTCTCTATATTTAGATCATGTATTTTTTTCATTCGAATACTATATATTGATTTATAATATATTCAAAGTTTTATGTAGCTTCAAAATCATTATCACTTTTTCTAAGTGACTTTGCTTTTCTAAGGTAGGGGTGCCTAATCTTTTTTTGCTTTACTTCGGTGTTCCAAAGTATAAGTATTCTTATACACTTCTCAAGGCCATGAGGGACTGACATTTCATGCCCGCAAATTAAAGGAACAGTTTCCCACCCCATTTCTCTTGCTGCTACGGCTGGAAATTCATCTGATATATCAGCAGTTGTTGTAAAGAATACTGCAGCTATATCTTCGGTAGCAACATTGTTATCTTCAACCATTTTTGCTAATAACTCTTTTGTTGCATCTTTTATCAACTCAGATTTATTTGATTCGATGGTTGTTGCACCTCTTATTCCTCGAATACTATTTTTCTTATATATCTCACTCATGTATAACTATATTAGATCATTTTGATAATTTTGAAATAAAATCTATCACTCTATCTACACTATCATTTTTTTTAGATTCCATTATTACATCAATTATTGCACTTCCAATAACTGCCCCGTCAGCAAATTTTTTTAACTCTTCTATGTGGCTAGGTCTTGATATTCCAAAACCTACTGCCACTGGGAGGTCAGTTTTTTCTTTTACAGTATTAACCTTTTTCTCTACATCTTTCGATAGAGCCTCTCTTGTTCCAGTAACACCTAATACACTTACGCAATAAATAAAACCTTGACCCATTTCACACGCATGATTAACTCTTTCTTGGCTAGCATTAAGAGGAACCAGAGGTATAGTATCTATACTGTAGTTATTTGCTATTTCTTGCATCTTTTGTAGTTCTTCATTAGGCACGTCTGCTACTATAACTCCCTTTACACCTACATTGCTCGAAGCAGAAAAGAAGTTTTTTAATCCCATCTTTAATATTGGATTGTAATAACCCATTGTTATAATTGGAACATTATGACTTTTAAATGAATTTATTTTTTCAATAGAATTCAGTGTCGTATTTATATCTACTCCATTTTCTAGAGCAATAGAACTCGATTTTTGGATTGTTTTGCCCTCTGCAATTGGGTCGCTGAATGGAATTCCTATTTCTATGGCAGATGCTAAGCCTTCCTTTATCAATGCCTTAACTATTTCTTCACTCTCTTTAACAGATGGATATCCTGATGTCAGAAAAGGTATTATTCCTATCCCTTCCTTTTCTTTAGCTTCAAGAATAGAAGAAGAAATTGAAATTTTATTCATTAGTTTGCTTGAGGCTCTATATCAGATGGTGGAATTTTACTATCTTTAGACTTCGAACTAGGTTCATCTCCAGAATGAGCAAGAGTTTCGCCTACTAGAGGAGGCGAAACATCCTCTCCCGCTAGTAATTTCATTAATTCTTCTTCATCAATTGTTTCATAATCTAGTAAATATTTTGCAAGTTTTTCCATTTGATCAGAATTTTTTTTCAGAATCTTTTCGGCTTCTTTTTCACCTTCAATTAGTAATAAATTTATTTCCTCATCTATAACTTCTTCAGTTTTACCGCTGTAATCTCTTTGTTCAGTGCCATCTCTACCTAAGAAAACGGTTTCCTGTTTTCTGCCATATGACCTTAGACCAAGTTTTTCGCTCATTCCATATGTAGTGACCATCTCTTTAGCCATATTGGTAGCCACTTGTATATCATTACTAGCACCTGTTGTTATTTCCCCGAATTTTAGTTTTTCTGCAACCCTTCCTCCCATAGCTGCAGCTATATAGGCCTTAAATTGGGCTTTAGTCTGTAGATACCTATCTTTTTCTGGAAGATATCTTGTGTATCCACCCATCTGACCTCTTGATATTATCGAAACTTTATGAACAGGATCAGCAGCCGGTATGTTATGTGCGACTACAGCATGACCTGCTTCATGAAAAGCAGTTATTTCTCTTTCTTCCTCAGTGATGACTTTACTTTTTCTAGCTGGACCTGCAATAACTCTATCTATAGATTCGACTAGGGATGCTAAACCTATTTTCTTTGCTCCCCGTCTTGCAGCCAAGATTGCTGCTTCATTAACAAGGTTTGCTAAGTCGGCCCCACTAAAACCTGGGGTTTGTTTCGCAATTTTTTCTAGTTCAACTTCTTTTTCTAGAGGCTTGCCCTTAGAGTGAACTTCAAGTATTGCTTTTCTTCCAGATATGTCAGGATTATCTAGTACTACTCTTCTATCGAACCTTCCTGGCCTTAGCAGGGCAGGATCAAGTATATCTGGCCTATTGGTTGATGCTAATACAATAACATTTGTAGAAGTATCAAAACCATCCATTTCAACTAAAATCTGATTCAGTGTTTGCTCTCTTTCATCATGTCCACCCCCAAGACCCGCACCTCTATGCCTTCCTACAGCATCAATCTCATCAACGAAAACAATACAAGGCGAGTGCTTCTTTGCTTGATCAAACAAGTCTCTAACTCTAGAGGCTCCCACACCAACAAACATTTCAACAAATTCTGAACCGCTAATAGAAAAGAAAGGAACTCCAGCTTCACCAGCAACAGCTCTTGCGAGTAAAGTTTTTCCTGTCCCGGGAGGACCAACTAACAGTACTCCTCTTGGAATTCTTGCACCCAAAGCTAAAAATCTTTCAGGGTTCTTCAAAAATTCAACTACCTCTTCTAGTTCTTGTTTAGCTTCGGTTACCCCTGCCACATCTTCAAAAGTGACAGTTGCTTTGGCACCAACGAATCTCTTTGCTTTGCTTTTACCAAAACCCATTGCATTGTTGGCTCCACCTTGGGCTTGCCTCATCATAAAAATTAATATCCCTCCAAATAGTATTAGAGGTAGAAAACTAAGAAGTATTGAGAAAATTCCACCTAATCCACTCGAACCTTCAACTTCCACTTCATAATTTGCAGGGTCTATTTTAGCTTCTTGCAGAATTTGATAGATACTGCTGCCAGGTTCTTTCCTAGAAGTATAATTCTCGTTGCCTAGTTTTACTTCTAATTCATCTCCTTTTACAGTTATATTTACTCTTTGACCTACTGGAGGATTTTCTGTTATAGCAATCAATGATGACATAGGTATTTCTTCAGAATTTAACCCATTGTCAAAAAGTAAAAAGAACCCTGCTATAACCACACTGATTACACCAAGGTAAATTAACATATTTTTTCTTTGATTGCCCATTATTTTATAATTTTAACATAAAGTATTATATTTTAATCTGAATAAGCTAAGATTGTACACCGATTGATTACAAAGACAAATTAACATAACTTACGATTGACCTTTTAGATTAAAAGATGCTAAGATTTCGCAGTTAATAAGTGATTTTAACAAGTATAGGAGAATCAATACCTGCAATACAAAAGAATAAGAATACTGATAAAGACTATCGAATTAATCAGAGGATTAGGGCTGATAAAGTAAGGATAGTTTTAGGAAACTCTGTAGACCAGAGTTCAGACTCAACAGTTTTAAGTTTGAATGAAGCTATAAATTTAGCAAAAGAGCAAGGCCTAGATCTAGTTGAAGTTGGTCCTAACCAGAGTCCTCCAGTATGTAGAATATTGGACTACGGAAAATTTAAGTTTTCTCAAGCTAAAAAACTCAAACAAGCAAAAAAATCTCAAGTTAAGATCGGATTGAAAGAAATGAGATTAAGAATGAGGATTGGTCAGCATGATATTGATTCTAAAAGAAAACAAATAGAAACATTTTTAAAAGAAGGAAATAAGGTAAAAATATCATTGATGCTTAGAGGTAGAGAAAATGCTTATCCTGAACTTGGGGTAGAAATATTGAGGAATATGTATTCTGAACTTAAAGAATACTGTGAAATTGATAAGACTCCAGGAATGGAAGGCAGAACTATAAGCATGATTATTGCACCAAAATAGGTTATAGACGGAGTTATAATGCCAAAAATGAAAACACATAAGGGAGCTGCTAAGAGGTTTAAGTTAAGTGCTAATGGCAAGTTAATGAGATCTAAAGGGATGAAAAGTCACCTTAGAAGAAAGAAATCAAAAAGAACAAAAAGACTTTTTGGTGCTAAAGTATTGCTTGATGAAGCAGTTGGTCAAAGAATAAGAAAATTAATTAGGCGGTAAGATGGCAAGAGTAAAAGGTGGTTATACTACCCATAGAAGACATAAGAAAGTTTTAGATAGTGTGAAGGGTCATTCAGGTTCTAGGCATAGGAGATTTAAGGTTGCTAAAGAATCTTTGATTCATGCTTTAGCTTATAGTACTGCTCATAGAAGATCTAAGAAAAGAGATCAGAGGTCTCTAATGATAACCAGAGTTAATGCCGCAGCTAGAAAATGTGGAATAAGTTATTCTCAGTTAATCCATGGCATGAAAGAGTCTAATATTGAGTTAAATAGAAAATCTTTATCCTTGCTTGCTTACAATGATTTTGAAGCTTTTGAAAAAATAGTTGAAGAAGTTAAATCAGATCTAAATTAGAGAATCCGCTATTACTATAAAACTATAGATCATCATATATAGTAAAGAAAATTTATATACTTTTAGATTTTGTTCTCTACTATAGTCTTTAGAAACTTTAAATGTTATATAGATATAATAAATACCGATTATTGAGCATGATATTACGTATATTAAACCTAGCTTGTCGTTTATTAATGACATCGTTAGTGTAAGTAATACTAGAGTAATTGTGTGTAGCATCATAGGTCTAAAAGTAGCATTAATACCTACAACTGAAGGCAACATTGGTATTTTTGCTTTAGAATAATCATCCTTCATTAACATTGCTAAAGCCCAAAAATGAGGAGGTGTCCAGAAAAAAATTATTGCAAATAGATACCATGCAGATAAAGATAAATTTCCAGTAACAGCAGACCATCCAACTAAAGGCGGAAAACACCCAGCAGCGCCTCCTATTACTATATTGTGAATAGTTTTTTTCTTAAGCCAAAGTGAATAAATTAATACATAGAATAGTGTGCCTGATATAGCCATCAGAGCTGCTAATAGATTAGTTAAAAATAATAAAATTAAGAAACTAAAAATATTTAGAGTTATGCCAAATATTAATGCATTAGTTCTACTTATTCTATCTCCCGCAACTGGCCTTTTAGATGTCCTTTTCATTGTATTGTCAATCTCTTTATCAATAGAATGATTTATCGCACCTGCACCTCCAGAAGCAAAAGTTCCACCTACTATAACAGCTACTAAAACCTGAATACTAGGTAAATCATTGCTTGCAAGGAAGATTGCCGATAGAGCCGTTATAACTAAGAGAAGGTTAACTTTTGGTTTAGTTAAAGTTGTGTAATCTTTTATATATTGTTGGATATTCAATTTTTTCTTCTTAATCTAAATATATCTAGTGTTAAAAGGCAAAATAAAGTAGATACAGAGCCCCATAATACACTTGAGGTGCCCAAATGAGATACCCTAGCCCATATTTCAAACTTAGTCCAAGGATTAAGTGCTCCCAAGATTATCTGAGCAATCATCATAAATAATGAGAATATAGATATTATAATTATTGATCTTCCAAAATTATTTCTTAATATTAAATAAAAAGCATACAATCCCAATATTCCTGCAAAAGATGAAGTTATTCTATGAATCATGTGTATCCATCCTAAGCCAGATTGAGGAAGGATAGATCCGGATGTACATAGTGGCCAAGAGGAGCATACTGTCCCTGCTCCTTTCCATACCGCATATGACCCTGTTAATAAAGCTAATATTATTGCTATTGCCAATAACCCAATCATTATTGAATATTTATCTATCATCCATATGTCTTTATATGATGTTCCATCCGGAATGTATAGGGATATTAATGATATTCCTAAAGTGAAAATTATTATTTGAGCAAGGAATAAATGTAAAGTTCTTAGTGATGGTTCTAATTCAGTTAAGACAACTGCACCTCCTATTCCTCCCACCAATATCACTAGCAATAGACTTGCAGTAGACATCCCTAAGAGTAGTTTATTTTTTCTTTCATAGAAAATAACGAATAGATTTATCATTAAGATAGACAAACCCAATATTGCTCCACTTGTTCTGTGCCCCCACTCGATTAGCGTATGATAATTCATAGGAGGAATTATTTTCCCATAACATAAAGGCCAATCAGGGCACCCTAAACCTGAACTTGTAACCCTTACAAAGCCGCCTAGGCTTATTTGAAAAATACAATCAATTATAGAAAAAACAATTAATAGTTTCAGAAATCTTCTATTAAACAAAGAACTAGCCTTATAAAATGAAATAGAAACCATTTTCTATTATTTTATCTATCTCTTCTCTCTCTTTGAGAGCCATCTGAAATAGGTTCATTTACTAAAACATCCCCATTTCTAATTTTTAAATTAAATCCACACTCTTCTACAGTGCAAACCCAAGCCTTGTAATGTATTGGTGCTCCTTGCCCCCCAAAATCTGATAGAGGAATTAGAACCCCTCCCTTATCACAACTTTTACATTCCGGAAATTGCTCAGCCATTATTACCGCCTTCCTTTATCTTTCATATATTTTGATTATACAATAACAATCTCTTAATAGTAATGAATATCAATTAATTATTTATGTTAGTACTAGGTATTGAAACGTCATGTGACGAAACTTCAGCAAGTTTGATTGATGAAAAGAATCATCTATTATCAAATATTATAGTTTCTCAAAATAAGATCCATGGTCCTCATGGAGGTATTATTCCTGAACTAGCATCAAGGCAACATATTTTAAATATCGATAAAGTTATAGATGAAGTTATTGATAAATCGGGGGCAGAATTAGATGATATTGATCTTATTGGGGTTACAAATGGACCTGGATTAATAGGCTCTCTTATTGTGGGAGTAAATTATGCTAAGGGCTTAGGAATTTCTCTTTCCAAGCCTGTGATTGGGGTAAATCACCTTAAAGCCCATGTATTTGCAGCTTGGATAAAAGAAGACAAAGAAACAGGAAAAAACTACGAAACTCCCAATGAATTTCCTTTGATGTGTCTAATAGTATCTGGTGGTCATACCGATTTAGTTAAGTTAGATAAAAATTTTCAATTTGAGTTGATAGGTCGGACTAGAGATGATGCTGCTGGCGAAGCATTTGATAAAGCTGCAAGATTAATGGGATTAGGATTTCCTGGGGGACCAGAAGTTGATAAAAAAGCTATGTTATCTGACGATAGATATAAATTCCCTAGAGCATATATGAATGACACGCATGATTTTAGTTTTAGTGGCATGAAAACTGCTTTCTTAAATTTATCTAATTCAGAATCACCTTTAGTGGATGAAAAGATATCTAAGTTATCGAATACTTTTCAAGAAGCAATTGTTGATGTTTTGACAAAGAAAACTATTGATGCGTCAATAAAATTCAATTGCAAGGGAATAGTATTAACTGGAGGGGTTGCAGCCAATTCTTGGCTTAGAGAAGAAATGGTTAGAAAATCTAATTTGCCAGTGTATATTCCTGAGAAGAAATTATGTACTGACAACGGGGCAATGGTTGCATCATTTGTAGTTGAAAATTCTAAGTTCAATCTATTGAACAAGGAAGACAATCTGAATGTTTATTCAGTTTTAAATTATTAAGATATCTTTAATGTTTTTAAAAATTCTCTTATTTCATCGATGTTTTCGTCATCTATCTCTTCTCTTAAATCTTTTCCGTTAATATATAGAATTAATGATATTCTAGTCTTGGCAAAGATATAATCTAAAGACAGAAATAAAGACACTAATACGAGAATTATTGACCCTGCAATTGATATCATAGGAACTGAAGACAATTGCCAAACCAATATGGCCAACAAAAATCCTGCAATTGCCCACATTGCTTGAGAATTATCCTTCTTATTAGGGGATAACTCATAACCATTAATTTCATTTAACTTAATCTCAGATACTAAATTATTATTTTCAATATTCTTTTCGAGCCTAATCCCTTTTGTAGATTTATAAAGAACTACCCCTTTTCTTAACTGTGTTTCTTTATTTTTCGAGATTGTCATTAGTTCTTAAATTTATTTAACATTTCTACTGCAGATTCTTCAAATCTAATCGAGTTAATGTAGTCACCTACAACTAACTTTCCAGCTTTTCTTGCCACTTTCTCTATTTTACTATGAGTTTCTAATACTTTAGGATGATTAGGTTCGCCTGGGAATCCTAGATCTGCGGCTAGATCATGTGGGCCAAATGCAATTCTATTAATTCTTTTTTCCTTCAAGATTGAGTCTAAATTTTCTACTGCTTTTACAGATTCAATTTGAATTGTGAGTTCCATGTTGCTATTAGCCCAATTAGCATAACTTAATTTATCTGATACTCCGTCGTGCTCATTCATAAAAGATTGTTCTCCAAATTCAGTACCTCTTCCGCCACCCCATGATCTTTTACCAAGGGGAGGGAACAAACAACTGTCTGCTAATAATTTTGCCTCCTCAAATGTATCAACATGAGGACCCATTATCCCTTGCACACCTCTATCTATAAATAGATTAATTTCTGGTTTTGATATTTTATGGATACGTGCTGTAACAGTTAGGCCGCATGAGATAGCTAGTTGGCATATACTTTCAATGGAATCAACAGAAAATGAGCCATGCTCAGCATCTAAATGTATCGCATCATAGTTAAGTTTTGCAGCGTACTCTATTACATCTAAGTTTGCAGATTTGATACTTACAACATTAGCTATTTCTTTTTTTCTTATTTTCTCTAGAATTCTATTGTTATTCATTGCTCTTCACTTCTTAAGAATTAAAGGTTATCAGAATTAATTATATTAAACATATATCTACCCTCCACCAACAGCGCTAATAATTTCTATTGCGGAATCATTTTCTACAATAAATGTATTATGCTCTTCTTTTGGCACTACATTTTTATTTACAGCAATGGCAATCGAAATATTTTCTATATTTAAAGTTTTTAGCATCTCATTAATTGTGCAATTTGATGGTATTGATCTTTTTTTACCATTTATGAAAACTATTATTTTACCTGTGTTTTGTCCCATTTAATTTTTGCTCTAGATTTATATATGTAGATTCTGGATCCTTGCTTAGCAATAGATCTCTCATGACAGCGATCCCACTTATTTTATAATTTATTAAATTATCTAGATTATAAGTATTTATACCCCCAACTAATATAACTGACAATCCAGCGATCCCACTTATTTCTCTAATCTTATCTCGACTTAGTGGTGAAGATGTTGGGTGGGTTTCTGTTCTAAATGTTGGCCCTAGGTGAACATAACTATAAAAATCTTCATATTTATTTCCTTTTTTATAGTTTTCATGGATTGACCTGCCGATAATTAAATCGCTAGAATATTCAATTCCCATTTGCTCCTCAGGCATTCCTTTATCTGGCATATGAACCCCATCACATTGATATTTATGAACCAATTCTATTGGTCCATTTAAGATTAACTCGCATTTTCCTAATGTTAATTCTCTTAAGTCATATACAAATTTTTCCAGTACCTTTTCAGGAATTGATTTTTCTCTAATTTGAATCCTCTGGAGTCCGAATGGCAGAATTTTTTTAACTAAATTAATAGTTTTAGATTGATTTAGTATTCTAGTATTAGTGATTAAGGTTATTGATTTTTTATTAGTCACTTTAACTATCTGAAGCGTCTATTAAATTTATTTCTGGAGAACTTGCTGAAGCAATAGGCTTAGATTGAATTCTCCCTGCTAGATAAGAATTTCTTCCTGCCTCTACACCTAATTTAAATGCTTTAGCCATAATGTATGGCTTTGATGCTTGTGCTATAGCAGTATTTACAAGTACAGCATCAGCACCTATTTCAAGCATTTTTGAAGCGTCAGAAGGGACAGCTATTCCAGCATCTACCACCACAGGAACCTTCGCTTGATCAATAATTATTTTAATGCTTTCCTCATTTTTTATTCCATTCCCTGACCCAATTGGTGATGCAAGAGGCATTACAGTTACACAGCCTATATCTTCTAATCTTTTTGCTAATGTAGGATCAGCATTTATATAAGGCAAAACTTTAAAGCCTTTGTTAATCAATGATTCTGCAGCTTCTAAGGTCATGATTGGGTCAGGTAGCAGATACCTCTTATCTAATATGGCCTCAAGTTTAACCCAATTGGTTCCTATAAGTTCTCTCGCAAGTTCACAAGTTAATATAATTTCAGATAAATTTTTACAGCCTGCGGTATTAGGTAATATATTTATTTTTATTTGCTTTAAGAGTTGTAGTAAATCTTTATCTTTAGAAGATTTATTTTCCAGATCCAATCTTCTTATGGCGACAGTTATTAGTTCAGACTCAGAAGATAAAATATATTTTTCTAATTCCTCTAAATTTCTATGTTTGCCTGTTCCTATAAATAATCTGGAACAAAATTCTTTTCCGTCTATAATTAATTTGTCAGTCATTATTGCTGGCTACTTTTTTATAATTAATATAATTATATTTCATTATTGTATTTTATTAGGAATTTATTTTATGAATCTAGAAAAAAATGCTTTTTTATCAGGATTATTGATTGATTTAGATGGAACTATTTTAAATAAGAATGATTTTATTTCACAAAAAGTAATTTTTGATTTGAAGGAATTAAAGGAGCACATACCTATTTCGATTGTATCTGGCAGAGGCCCTCAAGATGTGTTTAAGTTTTCTAAGTTATTAGATTTTTATGGCCCTCAATATGGTGAAAATGGCAGTAGTGCTATTGATGCAGCCAGTGGAGAATTAATTTTTCAAAACCTTATAATTAAAGAATCAGCTGAAGTAATATTTAATAAGGTTAAACAAACAGATTTTGATTATATTGTTGTGTCTAATGGTGCCACACTAATAAATCCAATAGAAAATTTAACTAATATTTCTTCCATAGTGATTTCATCTAAAAAACAAGAAGATTTAGATTTATTTAATTCGAAGCTAGGAGCATTAAAAGGTGTAATTAGTCAAAAATCTATAGATGAAAATGGAAATAACTTTTTAAACTATCATGATGAATTTTCTGGAAAGGACAAATCATTAAAACATTTTATTAATTTCTATAATTTATCTGAAGAAAGAACATTTGTTATCGGCGATGGAATGAATGATATTCCTATGTTCCTAGATTGTAAGAATTCAATAGCAATGGGAAATGCAAATCATGAGTTAAAGGAACATGCTGATTTCATAACCAAATCAATTAATGAAGATGGAGTTTCTTATGCCCTTAAGAAATTTGTTTATCCTGTTATTTAGATTTGTTTCTTAATGTAGAAACTCCTGCAGATAGTGCAGTTCTCCATATCTTTATTTCAGATTTCAGAGCAGGTTTATATTTTTGAGAATATTCGCCCATTTTTCTAAATTTTTTTATTCTTCTTTTAGATAATGTTTTAGGAAAAGTATCTTTTATGGAAATTAATTCCTCCAAAATTGATTCCTCTAATAATCTTGCAGATTCATCATGATTTCGATGAGATCCGCCTTCTGGTTCATCGATAATTTTGTCTATAATACCTAATTCCAAGCAATCTACAGAAGTTAATCTCATAGTTTTTGAAACTTCATCAGCTTTTCTCTTGTCACCGGTTTTTATCTTTGCTGCTTCTTCTGGACTTAGAGGAGTAAAAATGGAATTTTTAAACATCATTATTGAATCAGCAATAGAAAATGCTAGTGCAGTTTCGCTACCTCCTTCTCCAATTATTACTGAAATTATAGGATTTTCTGAATTCAATTTTTTTGATATTAATTCACTAATTGAGAAAGCAAGTCCATCATATTCTGATTTTAAAGATAATTCAGGTGATACAGAATCAACTATACATAAGCAGGGTAGATTAAATTTTTGTGCTATATCTAATGCTCTTGAAGCCTTTCTAAATCCTGAAGGAGTTATTTTATTTTTGTAGTTTCTAGAGACATTATTAGATGATACTTTTGTTAAAATTTCTCTATGTTGAGCAATTAGAACTACCGGCTCTCCTGATATTTTACCTAGACCTATTTTGACAGACCCATCATTTCCTCCAGACCTGTCTCCGCTTAATTCAATAAATTCATTAAATATTCTTGATATATAATCAATTGATTTTGGTCTTTTTATTTTTCTAGATAACTGAACCGAATTCCATGCAGTAATATCTTTATAATCTATTTTTGAAGTAATTTTATTCGCCTTTTTTTTCTTAAGAGTGAATGTTGGTTTTAAAACACTTAACAATGTAGTTAATTCAAATTTAAGATCATTTCTTGAAATTATATTGTCAATAAATCCAGAATTTAGGAAGTCTTCAGAAAGATATTTTTCTGATTCTATATTTCCAGTTATTTCTTTTAGTTTTCTATATGGAGAATAACCGATATGTGCACCTGGTTCAGCGATAATTATGTCCGATAGTGTCGCAAAACTTGCCATAGCCTGCCCTGTAGAAGGGTTACTTAATATAGAAATTAGAGGTTGATTAGAATTTTTCAGATTATTGACAGCAGCCACCGTTTTGGACATTTGCATTAGGGACATTACGCCTTCTTGAATCCTGCTCCCTCCGCTATTAATTAAAGTTATTACAGGCAATTTCTTTTTAGTAGCCATTTCTAATGAGAGTGCAATTTTTTCACCAACAATCAACCCCATACTTCCACCTAAAAAACCGAAATCAAGGGCAATTATTATTGCCTCTTGATTTCCTATCTTGGCGGTTCCGCATAACACTGCCTCATTGAGCCCTGTCCTACTTTGATCAGTTTTAATTTTTTTATCATATGATTCTATTTCTTCTTCAGCTATTTCTTCATATGAAGTTGTAATTTTGTTAAAAATTTCGGCAAATGTTCCTTTATCTGCAATTGAATTTATTCTTTCCCTTGCAGACATATGAAAATGGAAATTGCAATATGTACAAATTTTATAGTTTTTATATTCCGCAGACTTTTCTAAATCTTTATTGCATTTAAAACAAGATATCTCATTAAGTTCATCATCAAAGATTGTTTCTTCCTTAAAAATCATCTATAAGACCTCTCTTGCCTTTCCTGCATCACCAGGCCCTACCACTCCTTGTTCCTCTAGTTCATCCATTAGTCTTGCTGCTCTTGGGTATCCTATTCTTAGCCTTCTTTGCAAAAATGAGGTAGAAAGGGTTCTTTGACCTTTAGCCAAATTTTGAGCTTGCAATATTAAAGAATCTTCAGAATTTATTTCAACTTCTTCTTCAGAAAAAATATCTACCATTTTATCTAGGTCAAGATATTTTAGAGGGTTATAAATTTCATGATTTTTCCAATGTTGCACTATCGACTCTACTTCTTCGTCTGAAATAAAAATACCTTGCGCTCTTTTTGGAGACGGGTTATCAATTGGAACAAATAACATATCACCTTTTCCTAATAATTTTTCAGCTCCAGGTGAATCTATAATTGTTCTTGAGTCAATTTGAGAGGTTACAGAAAATGAAATTCTACTAGGAAAGTTTGCCTTTATTAATCCTGTAACTACATCTACTGAAGGCCTTTGCGTTGCTACAACTAGGTGTATTCCTGTAGCCCTTCCAAGTTGAGCTAATCTAACAAGTAATTTTTCAACTTCACTAGATGCAGTTAACATTAAGTCAGCCAGTTCATCGACTATAATAACTATATACGGCATTTTTACTCTATTATTTTTCTTAGATTTCTCGTTGTAAGTTGCTATGTTTTTAGAATTATCTTCCTCTAATTGCTTAAATCTAAATTGCATTTCTTCTACCATTAATTTCAGGGCTATTATCGCCTGAGATGGCTCAACTATTGGGTCAGTTAATAAATGAGGTATACCAGCATATGGGGTTAACTCAACTCTTTTTGGGTCAATCATTATCAACCTAACCTCATCAGGATTCTTTTTCATTAGAAAGCCAGCGATTATTGAATTTATACATACACTCTTCCCTGATCCTGTTGCTCCTGCAACTAATAAATGAGGTAATTTTGTGAGATCGCAACACAATGATTTATTATCACTTCCTGTTCCTAAGGCTATTGGCAGCGTATATTTATCAAAGTCCTTATTTTTTTTATCAAAAATTAAATCTTTTAATCCAACAGTAGATGTTTTAGAGTTTGGTATCTCTATGCCTACTAATGATTCTCCGGGCATTGGAGACTGGAATCTAATATTTTGAGATGCTAATGCAAGCGCAAGATCTTTTTCTCTTGCAAGAATATGGTCTACCCTTACTCTTTTTGATGAATTTCCATAGCCAGGGGCAAGACCAAACATAGTAACAGTTGGTCCAGATTTAACTTGATCTACTGAAACTTCTATCCCATGCTCACTTAATGTCTTTTCAATCAAATCTCCTTTTATTTCTATATCTTCTTGATTTTCTTCTCCGGATTCGATCGATGCAAGAATTTCTTTATTTGGCAACTGCCAATTTAAATTTTCATTTGTATTAGGATTAAATGTATGACTAAGTTCATTATCTTGATCTGGAGAGGCAATTTGAGAGTCTAAATTATCATTTTCAAAAACATTTATATTATTTTGGGGGATAATTTTGCTGATTTCAGGCACATCAAAATCTTCTATATCATCATTAGATATATTGTTATTTTCTTGTTTTTTAGACTTAGATGATATCGATTTTATTAAAGTAAAAATAAAACTTATTAGTTTTTTAGACTGATTTAAGACATTCCTAGGAAAGAATATAGTCACAACTAATATGTTTAATAGAATTAATCTTACAACTCCTGTTGAATAATTAAAAAGCGTAGGAGTGTATCTATCCCAATTAGTTGGCCATTTTATTATAAATTCACCTAACAAACCTCCATAAGAGGATGGAAAAATTCCATCAGGATTAAATGTAAAAAAACTAGAAATTGCTGAAACTTCTAAGATGATTATTAGTGGGGTAGTGGTTAGATAAAACTTTGCGCCTTTTTTAGTCAAAATTTTTGTGTATAGTGCAATGAAGATTAAAGAAAGGATCCATAAAAACACGGCGACAAATGATATGCCAAAAAAGCTAATCAAGAAAGGTTGATAAATTATATTTCCATATCCAGTTGAAAATATTTCTATCTGAAGAATTGAAAGCAGAATTGCCAATGCTAAAACTACAAAGAAAACATATATTCTATTTTTAGTGCAAAATTCTCTAATTTTTTTCATAAAAACTAACCAATTGTTCTACTGTTACTGTAAGTAAATAGAACCTATAAATCAATTAGAGAGTTATATAAATTAAGGCTAATTTATATCTAGTCAGTAATTCCTTTACCTTCTAGGAATGCCAAAGCATCAGCCACAGTAACTATATTTTCTGCTTCTTCATCAGATATTTCTAGATCATTATCATCTGTAGAAAATTCGCTTTCCATTGCCATTATCATCTCAACCACATCTAGCGAATCAGCGTCTAAATCATCTATAAAAGATGAATCAGACTTAATGTCATCTTTTTCTACAGAGAGAGATTCTGCGATAATTTCATATAATCTTTCTTCAATTGTCGCCATTTTTACCCTTCTTTCGCTTGTTTTCTAATTCAATTTTCTTTATTTTCTTAATTAAAGACTTAATAACGCCTTTAACAAATTTATTTGAGTTATCTGAACCGAAAAGATAACCTAATTTTTCAAAATCTTCAACTAACTGCTTCTCGTTACCCATGTAATTGTCATTTTTTACTTCCCAAAAGGCTAATCTTAATAGGCTTTTATCTACTATTGACAATTGATTTATGGGGTATTCTTCTGCAAAAGATTGTATTACATGATCAAGAATTTCCTTATCTTCAAATATTTCTACACCTATTTTTGTTGATTCGTCTATTTCGTCTTGTGTTAGATCGTCACTATT
The DNA here is from genome assembly GCA_009392285.1 of SAR202 cluster bacterium. GTDB lineage: Bacteria > Chloroflexota > Dehalococcoidia > Lucifugimonadales > Lucifugimonadaceae. The sequence continues at coordinate 16,552 of VFGU01000010.1, read as the reverse complement.
ATTTTCAATTGCAGTTCCAAGTAGAGTCTGATTTTTGTCATTAGTTAGGTCAAGATAATACAGAACCTGTAACATCAGTTTTCTTTTGATTTGAGTCTTATTCAAAGGTATTTCTATTGAATATTCTTCAACTAACTCAATATCTTTTGATCCTATTAATTCTTTATGTTCTTCTACTACTATTTTCTGTTCCTTGATTAAAATTTAAACTGAAAATTCTAATGCTTCTAGTGAATCTATATTGCTAGTAGAACAGTTAGAATCTATTCTCTTAATTAACCCTGAGAGAACTTTCCCTGGACCAAATTCGATAAATTGATCATATCCGTTGGCAGACATATATTTTATAGTGTCATTCCATTGTACGCACGACATTAATTGATCTATTAGTTCATTTTTAATATCTTCAGACGATGTCAGCGGCTCTGCATTGACATTGCCTATCAAAGGAATTTCAGGATCTTTGAAATCTAGAGTTTCAATAAATTCAATTAAACTATCTCGGGCAGGTTCCATTAATATAGAGTGAAAAGCCCCACCCACACTCAACTTTATTGCTTTCTTTGCACCTCTTGCTTTTGCAAGATCCACAGCGATAGCGAGAGCATCATTATCTCCACTAATAATTATTTGTTGTTCACTATTTATATTTGAAGGATATGCTCCGGCTTCTCTACACACTTCCTCAACTGTTTGAATGTCCATGCCAATCAAAGCAACCATGCCTCCTGGATTTTTATCACAAGCTATTTGCATCAACCTACCTCTTTCAGAAACGAGTTTTATCGTGTCTGATATAGATAATGAGTTAGAAGCACAAAGAGAAGTGTACTCACCTAAACTGTGTCCAGCTGTAGCATTAGGTTGAAATTTAGGATATTTCTCCTTAAAGACTGCCAAGCAAGCCAAAGAAGTAGCAGTAATAGCAGGCTGAGCATTTTCAGTCTTGTTAAGATCTTCTTGTGAACCAGAAAAAATTATTTCAGATAAATTCCTATCTAGAGTTTGATTAACCTCTTCAAATATACTTTTAGCATCTTCTGAACTTTCATATAAATCAGCCCCCATACCTACTACTTGTGACCCTTGGCCTGGAAAGACAACCGCTGTATTTTTACTAAATTCGATCATAATTATTTTGTAGCAAAATTAACTTGTTTTTTTTCTAGTGTTGGAGCATCTACATAGTATTCGCTTTTATAAATGCCACATTTTGGGCAAGCGTGATGAGGCCTTATAAGTGTTGGGCAAGACGGACATTTTATTAGTTGAGGTGATTTAAGACCCATATGAGCCCTAGCCCTTTTCGTTCTAGATTTTGAATGTTTTTTCTTTGGTAGTGGAGCCATTTTCTCTACTTATATAATTTTTGATAAATGAATTGTACAGATTATATATATATTTTCAACAAATTCAGCATACTTTTTTATCCAAATTGATACTTATCAGGGGTAAAAATAGGATATTAATTCAATTTCAAGTTTTATTGTGCAAAGAATTATTGGGATAGATATAGGTCTTAGGTTTACGGGTTATGGAATCATAGATTTCAGTGAAAGAAAAGAAGCCATTGTTGAAGGTGGGGTAATTAAAACTGATTCTTCTGATGATCTTCATGTTAGGTTGGGGTCAATATTTCAAGACTTAAATCAAATTTATAAAAGATTTAACCCTGAAATCACTTCAATTGAAGACCTGCATTCTAGGTATAGGAATTTAAAAACAGCAATTATAATGGGCCATGCCAGAGGTGTTGCCTGTGCTGTGTCATCTTTGAATCATATCCCTGTATACCATTATCAAGCTACTCAGATAAAAAAAATGATAACTGGATCTGGAAGGGCAGATAAGATGCAGATGATGAAGAGTGTAGGGTTAAGATTGGGCCAAGATATTATAAAAAATGAGCACGTAGCAGATGCTTTTGCCTCTGCAATATGCCATAAGATGATGTCCGAATCCCCTTAATAAATATAATATTAGTTAATGATTAGTTTTTTAACAGGTGAATTAAGAAATATTTATAGAGAAAATTCTTCTATTGAATTAGATGTATCTGGGGTGGGGTATGAAGTTGTCTTGCCGGTATTTGTGTTAGATTCACTGTTGAATTCTTCATTAGATGTAGGGCAGGAGATAACATTGGAGATATATTTTCACTCAACTGAAAGATCGCCAAAGCCATTACTGGTTGGGTTTTTCAATCAACTAGAAAAAAGATTTTTCCTAAAAATAATTCAGGTTGAAGGCATAGGACCTCTAAAAGCTGTTTCGGCATTAATTTTTCCTGTTTCCGTTATTGCTCAAGCTATTGAAAATGAAGATTCCACTATTCTTAATCAAATGCCAGGAATAGGGTCAAGAGCAGCTCAAAAAATGATAGCTACTCTTAAGGGTAAATTAATGGAAATTATTGCTGAAGTTGGAAATTCAGGCCCTTCTTCAAGTCAAGAATATAATGTTCGAGATAGTGCTTTAGAAATATTAGTGGGATTAGGGTTCAGAGAATCTGAAGCATTAAATAAAATTAATGAAGTTTTAAAGGAAAAGTCTGAGGTTAGTGAAAATGTTGAAGATATAATTAGAGAAGTATTTAAATCTAATCAAGAAAATTAAAGATTATGGCAATAGAAAAGATAATTGATAATAATCCAGAGGATAATAATAAGAATAAAGAATCGACAAAAAATGATGTTGAAGAAACTTCCTCTGACCTAAGGCCTAAAATATTAAAGGAATATGTTGGGCAGATTAACATCGTCACAAGTTTAAAAACTGCTATTCAAGCTTCAGAAGCTAGAAGTGAGGCCATGGATCATGTTTTATTTCATGGGCCTCCTGGCCTTGGCAAAACAACCCTCGCTCATGTTATTGCAAAAGAAAAGAAATCGAATTTAGTAGTCACTTCAGGTCCTAGTTTAGAAAAACCTGCCGATATAGTGGGTTTATTATCAAATTTGGGGGAGGGCGATGTACTTTTTATAGATGAAATTCATAGAATATCCAAAGGAGTAGAAGAATATTTTTATTCAGCAATGGAAGATTTTAAAGTTGATTTTATTACTGGGTCAGGAACTTTTGCTAAAACTTTAACGTTTCCTTTGAAAAGGTTTACATTAGTTGGTGCTACCACTAGAGTTGGAATGCTTTCTTCGCCTTTAAGAGATAGATTCGGATTAACTTATCACTTAGATTTTTATTCTGAAGATGAACTTACTGAAATAGTAAATCGATCTTCTGGTATTTTAGGTGTTGATATTGAACAAGATGCATCGCAAGAGATAGCCATAAGATCTAGAGGCACACCTAGAATTGCTAACAGACTTCTCAGGAGAGTTAGAGACCATCACCAGGTTAATCATACAGAAAAGAAATTGAATAAAATCATATCATCGGAAGCTATGGAACTAGAGGGTGTAGATTCAAAAGGGCTTGATAGGCTTGATAGGCAATATCTTGTTACCCTATCTAATAACTATAATGGCGGCCCTGCAGGCATAGAGGCATTGGCAGCAACTTTGAATGAAGAAACTCAAACTTTAATTGACGTAGTTGAACCTTATTTACTCAAAATAGGATTTATTATTAGAACCCCTTCAGGCAGAAAAGTAACGCTAGAGGCATTAAGATATCTAGGTGAGAATGCTAATAGGCAAGCCGGAGGAAGTTCACAAGGTAGTATGTTTTAATTTAAATCATCAAATGATGATTCATTATTATTCCATAATTTCCAGTACAATCCTTTATTGTTTAATAGTTCGTCATGAGAGCCTATTTCTTGTATTTCGCCCTTATCAAGAACAACGATTTTATCAGCATTTTTTATAGTCGAAAGTCGGTGAGCAATTATTATACCCGTCCTATTTTTTAAAACTTCATCTAATGCTTTTTGAATTTGCCTTTCTGTATAACTATCAATATAGGATGTTGCTTCGTCCAAAATAAATATTTTTGAGTCTAATAATAAAGCTCTTGCAAAACTTAACAGTTGCCTTTGACCTATAGAGAGATTAGCCCCTGATTCTTCTAGATTAGTGTCGTATCCTTTGGGTAATGTCATTATAAAATCATGTGACCCAACTAATTTTGAAGCTTCTATAACTTCTTCTCTAGTAGCCTGCGCTTTGTATTTGATATTATCTTCTACAGTACCTGAGAAAATTATTGGGTCTTGAAGTACCATACTAATATTTTCGCTTAAAGAACTTTGAGTTACCTTCTGTAAATCTTGATCATCAATTAAAATATTGCCATTTTTGATTTCATAAAATCTGTGAATCAGGCTGGCTATAGTTGTTTTCCCGGATCCTGTAGGACCAACTAAGCCCACAGTTTCCTTTTCATTAATTTCTAAATTTATGTTCTTTAAAATAGGCTCATTATAATTATATTCAAAATTAACATCTTTAAATTTAATAGAGCCTTTTTTAACAATTATATCTTCAGCTCCTTTAGAATCCTTTATGTCTATGTTTATATCTAACAGTTCAAAGATGCGGTGACCTGAAGCCATCGCTCGTTGAAGTACGCTGTAATGCATTGTAAGGGCCCTAATAGGATCAAAAAATCTCTGAACATAAAGTAAGAAAGCTATCATTACTCCTATTTCTAAAGAGCCTCCAGAAACTAGATATCCTCCTAGAACAACAATTAATGACATTGTAAGCCCTACTAATAATTCTACTGGTGGATGGATTCCTGAACCATATTTAGCAGCATCATTCATGTCATCAAAATTTTCTCTTACTCTTTCATCAAAACGATCTTGATTAACATCTTCTCTAATCATATTTTGGGTAACCCTTATTCCATTAACATGTTCATTTAATACTCCGCTAACCACTGAAGAAGATGCTCTAGCCTTCAGAAAAGCTTTCCTTGCTTTTGGTAACCAGAATATTCTTAGCCCTAAAAATACAGGCATTATTAACAGTATTCCTAAGGCCATTGACCAATTTAAAGAGAAAATAATTATTGTTATAATTAATAGAGTAAGCAGATCTCCTATCGCAAATACTCCAGCTCGAAATAATTCTTGTAGGGCACCTACATCACCAAGGACACGAGACATTATTGAGCCATATTTACTTCTATCTGCAACAGACATTGATAATCTTTGAAGGTGAGTAAACATTTGTGATCTAATATCAAATAATATTTTTTCTCCTATTTCTCTGATCACTCTTTGTTGAACATAATTAGATGCAAAATGCATAATAGAAAACCCTATTAACCCAATGAATAATATATTTAAAAGGCCTCCATTATTGTCTGTGATTGCATTATCAATGGTAAATTTCACCATAAGAGGAACAGAAAGAACTGCAATAGTAAATAAGATCACGGAGATTACGCCAATTAAAGCCTCTCTCTTATAAGGTTTTATGTATTTTATAAATCTTGCTGCTACAGCTCCGTCATACGAAGATAATTGTTCTAAATCTTCTTCAATTGCATTTACTACTTTCCTATCTTGTTTTTTTATTTCTGTCGCCATTACTAATGAACCTTTTGAAGTTTAGGGTTTTGTAATTCAAAAATAGTTTTATATATTCCATCTATAGCAATTAAATCATCATGCTTTCCTCTATCGACAATTCTTCCATTATCCATAACTAATATTTCATCGCAGTGTGAAATAGTGCTAATCCTTTGAGAAATTATTAAAGTTGCCTTTTCTTTTTGCAAAGGTATTAACCTTTCTCTAATTGATTTGTCTGTTCCTGTATCAAGGGCACTAAATGAATCATCAAATATAAATATATCTGGGTTTTTAATAATATTTCTAGCTATGGCTATTCTTTGTTTTTGACCACCTGAGAGTGAAACTCCAAACTCCCCAACCATAGTTTCATATTTTTCTGGCAAACTATCTATGAAATCATGAATATCAGCAATTTTTGCTGCCTCTATAACCTTTTCAATGCCCAGCTTTGGATTTGAATATGCAATATTTTCTCTCAATGTACTATTAAACAAGAATGTATGTTGAGAAACTAATCCAATTTTACTTCTTAAAGGTTTTAGACTTATTTTTTTTAAGGGAGTTTTATTTATTAAGATTTCTCCCTCAAGAACATCGTAAAATCTTGGTATTAAATTTGATATCGTAGATTTACCAGAACCAGGAGGACCGATCAATCCAACAATTTTTCCAGGACTTAATTCGAGATTAATATCATCAATATCATTAGTTTTTGATTTTCTATAGTATTTAAAACCCACATTTTTAAATTCAACTTTATTAATTCTATCGATTTCTTTTTTCTTACTCCTTGTTGAAATTCTTGGTTTTGAATCTAAAATTTCAAAAAGTCTTAATCCGCACGTGATTGCTCTTGCATAAGAATTTACCATCAATCCAACAATCCTTACTGGTCTCTGAAGCATGCCAAGATATATAAGGCATTGAGTTAGATCCCCGATAGACATCTGTCCATTTATTACCTTATGACCCCCAGTCCAAATTACTAATGCCCATATAAATAAAAAAAAGAACCCCATTAAACTAGTTCCAGTAGCATCAACTTTCACACCCTTAATTGTGTCGTCAGTTACATCTTGGTGAGATGAATTGAATTTTTTTATTTCGTAGTTTTCACCTCCAAATGCCCTTACAACTTTAACCCCTATTAGGTTTTCTTGAAGATTTGTATTAAGTACTGAAAACTCTTTTTGAATCCTGAACCATATTTTTCTTAGCCTTAATCTATTTATAGTTGCTATGCTTGCTACAGGTATCATAAAACCAAATGCAATAACTCCAATTTGCCAATCTGTTCTGAATAATAAAAATGACCCAGCTAACATTAAACTGATTATTTCAAATGTCCTGAATAACCCTGTGGTTACAAACATTTTCACTCCTTCTATGTCCATAATTCCTCTAGACATTAGGTTTCCAGTATGTATTCTGTCATGATATTTATAAGTTTGAGATTGAAGTTTTTTATGAAATTTGCTCCTTAAGTCTGATGAAATTCTATTTGCAATTTTCTCTCCATTAAATTGCAAAATAAATGCAAAGATCCCTCTCAATGCGCTTACAGAAATAATTGAAATTGCGAGTATCCATAATGCAGAAAAATCTTTGGATCCTGAATTTATTTTTTCATATGCAGTATCTACAGATGTACCCAAAAGATAAGGTAACCATAATTGAGAAGAGATTAAACCGAAAACTCCAATGAAGCCCAATAAAATAAGTTTCTTATATGCGAAACACATCTTTACAATCCTTATTAGAATTGTTAACTCTCCTAGATGATCTGATAGGTGCAGCGGAGATTCTTTTAATTTTATGTTCACTAATTTTTTTTGAAAGTTGTTTCAACTAAACATAATATTTTATTTAATATATCGAAAACAATATCTTTTATATGAAAAATAGTTTAAAAATTAGAAAAGCAAATGAATTTGATTTGAAAAACCTCAATAATCTTAACTCTAAGTCGTTTAAAGCATTAACAAAAAGGTTAGATTTCTTAAATTTTTTTAATAAGAAGAATTATGAAATTATTGTTGCTGCTAAAGAAAAAAGCATAGTTGGTTATTTGCTATCTCTAAATGTCACTGAAAATATATATGAAATAATCTCTATTGCTGTGGGTTCATATTACAGAAAGAAAGGTATAGCTTCTTTGCTAATGTCAGATTTTCTTGGTAATAAAAAAGTGAATTCGAAAATAATTTTAGAAGTTGCAAATAAGAATAAAGTTGCTATAAAACTTTATAAAAATTTTCTATTTGATATTGATGGTATTAGAAAAGATTACTATAAAGACCCAATTGATGATGCTATTTTGATGTCAAAAATAATATGACATTACAAATTTAACCCAGGCTCAGAATCGTCATAGTTGTAATCTTTTGCTTTGTCTATGTACTCTTTTTCGTTTTCTGGCACTTCATCGTCTGGAAAGATAGCATCAACAGGACATACAGGTTCACACGCTGCACAGTCAATGCATTCTTCTGGGTTAATGAATAGATGATTGTCTCCCTTTTTTGAATATATGCAATCAACAGGACATACGTCTACACAAGCTCCATCAAGAGATCCTGAACATGTTGATGTAATAACAAAAGTCATTTTATATTCCCAAATAATGAATTATTTTATCCGCCACATCCACATCCGCCGCCACCACAAGCACATCCGCCGCCGGCGGATGGCATGTTAGGATTTGAAATTACAAAGCCAGATCTTTGCATTCCTTCAACGTAATCAATACTTGCTCCTGAAATTAACGGAGCACTTCCTGAATCAATAAGTGCTTTAACTCCATTTGATTCAATTATTGTATCTGACTCCGAAGCTTTATCTTCAAGTCCAAATTCATAACCTGCTCCACCATTTTCACCCATAGTAAGTGTAATTCTTAAATATGATTCCTCATTGCCTTGCTCATCAAGCACTTCATTTATTTTTGAAGCAGCAGCCTCAGTGAAGGTAATTATATTTTCCGTTGTCATATTTTCTCCAAACAAACTATTGATTATAAATATTATTTTACACAATAAATAAAATAAATAGGATAAATTTTGTATTAAATATTATAGAAAAAATTTACAAACGAAATTCGTAGAATATAATAATATTTTAATAAAGGAATTTAACATGGATCAATTAGATAAGAAGATTATAGATATTTTAAAAACTGACGGGAGAATATCCAATGCTAAAGTTGCAAGGAATTTAGATGTCAGTGAAGGAACAATAAGAAGAAGAATCAAAAGAATGAAGACAGAAGGCATTATTAATGTTTATGCTGTTCCAGACCCCGAAAAAAATGGTTACTTTTCTGAGGCATTGATTGGAATTCAAGTTGATCCTGATAAGATAGACCTAGCAGCAGAAGAGATTTCTAATCACGAATACACAACTTGGGTTGCAAGAACAACTGGAAGTTATGATATTTTTTCATGGGTAACATTGCCCACTAGCGAAGAGTTAGGTAAATTCTTAAGTAACGATTTAGGTAATATAGATGGCGTAAAAAAAACTGAAACCTTTGTAAATTTAAAAGTGCTTAAGAGAGGAATTTAATTATGGTAACTCAGATTAGAAGGAATAAATTTTTTGAAAGAATTATAGAATTTAATGATCTGAAAAAAGCAGACCCATTGATAAATAATTTTGTAAACACTAAATCAAAAATTGTTTTATTGTCGTTAGTCTTTGGGTTCGTTTTGATTCAGTATTTACTTTCTCAAGTTAAATTCTTTCTACCTGATAACCCTGTACCTATAACATTGCAAACATTTGGGATATTGATGCTCGGATCACTCTATGGGTTAAGACTCACTCTAGCATCAATAACTGTATATCTTGTTTTAGGAGTTGTAGGGTTACCAATTTTTCAAGGACATAATGGTGGTTTAGATTATTTCATGGGTGTCACGGGAGGATACCTGATTGGATTTTTCTTTGCCTCTATACTAGGATCTTTTTTAAGTACTCGAGGGCTTAGATCAGGCCTATCTATATGGGCAATGCTATATGCCAATATAGTTATATATATTCCGGCTTTGATATGGTTATCAATTTTTGATTTTTCGTGGCCAGAAAATGGTAAACTATTATCTCAAGCTGTGTATCCATTTTTAATTGGTGATTTCGTTAAGCTTATATTTGCGTCTCTAATAATCAGTTTCTTGTGGAAAATTTCAAAGAAAACAAATTAGTTAAGTAGGAGTTTTTATTGTATAAGGAATGGGGTTGCGGAGAAATTGGCATAGACCAAGAGAAGAATGAGATAACTATTGCTGGTTGGGTAGATTCTTGGAGAGACCACGGGTCCCTTTTATTTATTGATTTAAGAGATTCCACAGGAACCGTTCAAGTTGTGTTTGATAAAAGCAAGAGTAATTCTAATCATCAGATTGCTTCATCTTTTCGAGCCGAATGGGTAGTTCAGATAAAGGGAATAGTAGAGAAACGAATAGAAGGAGCAGAAAATCCTAATATTTCAACTGGTTACATTGAAGTGCATGCCACTGAAATTAACGTGTTAAATGAATCAAAAACACCTCCTTTTGAAGTGAATTCTGAGAATATAGACGAGACTACAAGGCTGAGGTATAGATTTTTAGATTTAAGATCATCAAGAATGCAGAATAATATTAGGCTGAGAAATGATGTGATTTTATCAATTTGTAATTTTTTAAATGATAAAAATTTTGTGCATATTGAGACACCAATACTAATTAAGAGCACCCCAGAAGGAGCGAGGGATTATATAGTGCCTAGCAGAGTGCATCCAGGTGAATTTTATGCATTACCTCAATCTCCTCAACAGATTAAACAAATGCTTATGACGTCGGGATTTGAAAAATATTATCAGATTGCTAAATGTTTTAGGGACGAAGACTTAAGAGCAGACAGACAACCAGAACACACTCAATTAGACTTTGAGATGAGTTTCGTACATCAAGAGGATGTTTTAGCAAATTGTGAAGATTTGTATCATTTTCTTTCTAAGAAATATCAATCTAAAGATATTACATATCCTTTCCCTAGAATTACGTATAAAGAGGCAATCGAAAAATATGGTACTGATAAACCTGATACTAGATTTTCATTGGAACTGAAGAATTTAAATGATGTTTTAGGAGGCACAGAGTTCAGAGTTTTCAATAATACTTTGGAGAGCGGGGGCTCTATAAAGGGGATTTCTTTGAAAAATTCAGATTCAATAAAAAGAAGTTATATTGATGAATTAAATAATTTCGTAATTGAAATGGGAGGTGGAGGAGTAATTCCTATATCTTTAGATAATGTTGAAGATATTTCTAAATTAGATATTAAAGATGTTAAGTCTCCTATTGCCAAATTTTTGAGTGCTGAAAATGTTATAGAGATATTCAGTATCTTTGGCGCATCTGAAAGCGATATTATATTTATTTCTGCTGGCGAAAACGACAAAGTTAATGAATGTTTAGGCTCGCTTAGAAATAAGTTAGCAAAAGATTTGGAACTAATAGATGAGAATAAAATTAATTTTCTATTTGTTACTAATTTCCCGTTATTTGAGTTTGATAAAGAATCAGGCCAATGGCTAGCTATGCATCATGTATTTTCTTCCCCAACCAAAGAAACAGAAGAATTTATGGATTCTGATCCAAGCAAGGTGATAGGAAATCTTTTTGATTTAGTTTGCAATGGGGTAGAGCTGGGATCAGGAAGTATAAGAATACATAATAGAAAAACGCAAGAAAAAGTTTTCTCAATAATTGGTTATTCGAAATCTGAAGTAGAGGACAGATTTGGCCCCCTTCTTGAATCATTCGAATATGGTGCTCCACCTCATGGAGGCATGGGATTAGGTATTGATAGGTTAGTTGCATTATTTTCTAACGAAGAATCAATAAGAGATGTAATTTCATTTCCAAAAACCCAAAGTGCCTCTGATTTATTATGGGGTGCACCTTCCTTAATAGAAGAGAAACAAAAGAAGGAACTAAATATCAAGAGTATAAATCAAGAAAAGGATAAAAATTGAAAATTGATAAAGGAAAAATTGAAAGTCAGCAATTAAAATTAACCCTTGAAGTTGATAATGATGAAATAAATAATCATTTACAAAAGGCATCAGCCAAGTTGAGTAACAGGTTAAAGATTCCAGGATTTAGAAAAGGTAAAGCTCCTATGTCAATTATTGAACAAATAGTAGGAATAGAAGGAATAGTTGAGGAGTCCCTGGAGTATGCAGTGCCAGATTTAGTTAATAAGGCAATACAAGAAGAAAATATTGAATTCTTCTCTACTCCAAAGGTATCCATAATAGACCTGCAGCCAAAATTGAAACTTGAAGCTTTGATTGCATTAAAGCCAATCACTGAATTATTGAATTTAGAAAAAATAAAAGTTGATGTTGAGAAGGAAAAAGTATCTGCTAAAGAAGTAAATAAGGTAATCGATGAAATTAGGGATCAAAATGGAACATGGGCTCCTGTTTCTAGGAAAGCTGCAATGGGAGATTTAGTTACCATTGATTTTAAGTGTGAAGTAGATGACGAAGAAGTAATGAATCATTCTTCTATAGATCTATTACTTGACTTAAAGTTTGAAGAAAACCTTAAAATGCCGGGGTTAATGAAAAAGATTTCTGGAATGGAAAAAAATAAAAAAAAGAAATTTAATATTGAATTGCCCGATGATTATCTCAGTGAAAAGTTTAGAAATAAAACTGCAGAATATAATGTTCAATTGCATGAAATCAAAGAAAAAGAATTACCTGAAATAGATGATTCATTTGCAAAAATTGTTGATCCGAATGTAGAAGATTTAAAAGGATTGAAAAAGTTAATTAAAACAAATCTTCAAACTACAGCTGATAATAAATGGGATCAAGAATTGTGGGATGAATACATTAAACAGGCTGTTGATTCTTCTAAATTTACAATTGCTGAATTAATGGTTGAGCAAGAAACTAACGCTTTAATAGATCAGCAAAAGGAAATGATCAAGAATCAAAAAATTGAATTTGATGATTATTTAAAACAAATTGATCAGACAGAAGAAACTTTTGAGGAAGAATTAAAGATTGCTGCAGAGAATAGGATAAAGAGAGCCCTAGTTATTGAAGAAGTAATGACTCATTATGAAATAGAAGTGCAAGAAGAAAAAGTTCAAGAAGAGATGGAAAAATGGAAAAAGCAGCAAAACAACTCTCAGTTTTCTGAAGAGCAAGTATCTGGTGAAATTAAGTATTCTTTAAAAAGAGAGAAATTACTAGAAAAAATTAAGGATATTGCACTAAAGTAAAAAATATTTAATGTTGACATAGATCATATCAAGTTATAATATATGACTCGAATTAATTATATATAACATAAAAGGATAATTATGGATTTGCCAAATACTGATTTAACTAAGAATATAATCCCAACTGTTTTTGAATCTGGTGCAAGAGGAGAGAGAGCATTAGATATTTATTCATTATTGCTTAAGGAAAGGATCATTTTTTTAGGAACTCCTATCAATGATCAGATCGCAAATCTTATAGTTGCACAATTGTTATATCTGGCAAGAGAAGATCAAGATAAAGATATAAGTCTATATATAAACTCACCTGGAGGCATGGTTTACGCGGGTATGGCAATATATGACACAATTCAGCATATACCTTGTGATGTTTCGACTATATCTGTTGGTCTATGTGCAAGTTTTGGAACAGTTTTATTGACTGCTGGTGCTAAAGGAAAAAGATTTGCCTTGCCTAACTCTACGATTCATATGCATCAACCTTTGAGTGGGGCTCAAGGGCAAGCTTCAGATATAGAAATAGCAGCCAAAGAAGTGCTAAGACTAAAGGACAAATTAACAAAGATAATTTCAAAGCATACTGGACAAAAAGAATCTCAAGTAACAAAGGATTCTGATAGAGATATATGGATGGATGCTGAACAGGCAAAGAAATACGGACTAATTGATGAGATTCTAGAGTACCCCGAAGGAAAAAAGTAGAATTAGATTAAATATTTAGTTAAATCTACAGATCTTTTCGAGTCTAATTTTATTTCTTCTGAAGTTATCATTTCTATAGTTTTGCATATGAACTTAGATTCTAATCCTATAATTTGCTGCCTTATATTTAAAAATTGTTTTTCTCTATCAGTAGATGAATAATGTATATCGAAAGAACAATAAGATAGGCACTCTCCTGAATCTACTTCATCTATCACCTTATGGATCATCAGTCCCGACTTATTGCATTTATTATCAATCAATTCATTTATCACTTCGTCCCATTTACCTTTTGGGCCATTTGGAAGGGCAGGATGAAGATTATAAGTGGCATGCTCATTGTGAATTTTCTTAGTTATTAGCATGTATCCTACTAATATTATTAAATCAAAATCATATTTTGATAATTGATTTAATACTTCATCTTCATAACTTTCTTTATATTTCTTTGAAGAGACAGTAATTATTGGTGCATCATAATTTCTTACTTCTTCCAAAAAACGATCAGATCCAGGATATTCACCTTTTTCTCTATTGCAAAAAATAAATTCTATTTTTACTGGGATCCTTTTTGTAGCCGCATTTATTGATTTTACTAAATTAAAAGATCCCTCTCCTCTTCCAGAAGTCATTAAGCCTATTTTGAGAATATTATTACTCTTCAGCATCATTAAACTGATCATCCAATTCAGCCTTTAGTTCTGATATTTCCAATTCAGTTTCCTTTAATAAATCATTGCATTGCTTTGCTATCGAGATACCTTTTTTGTATATATTTTTTGATTCTTCTAGAGTTACCTCCCCTTCTTCTAACTTTCTTACTAATTCCTCTAACTCCAATATTTTTGACTCAAATGAATTTTCTTTAGGCATTAGGCCTCCTTTTTATTACTTCTATGGTTTCAGTATGTATGGATCCCTGGTTATTGGAGATAATCAAATGATCGCCTTGTTTAATCTTAGTGATATCTTTCACCAACGAATTATCCTCTTTCTTTGAGGTCATAAAAAATCCTCTAGCAAGAGTTTCATCAAAATTTAAATGCTTTAAACTGTTTTCTATATCTTGAATGATTAATTTTGACTTTATTATTTTAGACTCCAATTTATTTATCAAAGAGTTCTTTATAGTATCTATTTTTAATTTATAAAATGAAGTATTTGATCGATAACTTAATAATCGATCTAGAGACATAGAATATTGGTTATTTAGGTTATATATCTTTGAATTAATTTTGCTTAAAATTTCACTTAATCTATTATCAACTAGTTTCTTTAATTGATTTGAATCAGGTGTTGATAATTCAGCTGCAACTGAAGGGGTAGGGGCTCTCAAATCAGCTACTAAATCAGAAATAGTGAAGTCTGTTTCATGACCTACTGCAGAAATTATTGGAACTGAACTTGCGAAAATTGATCTAGCCACAATTTCTTCATTAAATGGCCATAGATCTTCAAGTGATCCGCCACCTCTAGCTAATATTATTAAGTCTAAATCATTTAATTTGTTTAAGTTTTTTATTGATTCGCTAATTGATTCCCCTGCATTTTCACCTTGAACCCTTGTGTCGGCAACAATTATTTTAATTTTTGAGTACCTTCTTTTCATGACATTCAAAATGTCCTGCAAAACTGATCCGGTTTTGGATGTGACTATCCCTATAACTCTAGGTATATCCGGTATACTACGTTTTCTAGATTCATCAAATAATCCTTGAGCTTCAAGTTCAAGTTTTAATTTTTCAAATTTTTGTTGAAGTGTTCCTTCGCCTCTAGGAGATATTGTATCTGCATAGAATTGAAGATCTCCTCTTGCTTGATAAATGGATATTTTTCCATCAGCTAAAATACTGTCACCATCAATTAGATGATGCTGACCACTACCTCTTGCAAAAAGTACACATTTGATTACGGATTCTTCATCTTTTAATGAAAAATAATGATGTCCTGCAGGTGACGCATGATGATTTGAAACTTCCCCCACAAGTTGTATAGAACTTAAATAAGAATCTTGGTTAAATTTTTTCTGAATATATTTTATTAGTTCTGTTACAGTAAGTGTTATATCCAATTTATTTAACTATTATCTCTCTCAATGTATTCTTTTGTCCTAGTATCAACTTTGATTTTATCTCCCTCTTTTATAAATAATGGGACTTGGACACTCAATCCTGTTGATAATATTGCTGATTTAGTTACATTTGTAGCGGTATCGCCTTTAATTGCATCTTCAGATGATTTTACTTCTAATATAACTGAAGCAGGGAGCTCAATACTTATTGGTGACCCCTCATACATCAACAATTCTACATTTTGACCCTCTTCAATAAAATCTAATGTATCACCTAAAAAATCATTATTCACAGATATTTGTTCAAAAGTATCTGTGTCCATAAAAGTAGCATTGCCAGACTCTTCAAAAAGAAATTGAAATTCTTGCTTCATTGTCCTTGCAACTGCCAAAGGTCTGTTTCCTTGAACTTTTTTTTCTACTATATTTCCATTTTTTATACTTTTTACTCTTAAGGTAAGAGTAGGAGGTGCTTTTGGGGGCTTTCTATGTTGCCATTCAACAACTTGATATAATTCTCCATCTATAATCAATGTCATATTTTTCTTTATTTCACTTGAACTGATTGTCATTAGTAAGTCTCCTTTAAAGCATGGCTTATAAGATTATTGCCACTTTCAGTCATTATTACCATATCCTCGATTCTGATGCCCCCCCAATTTTCTATATAAATACCTGGCTCAATTGTATATACCATTCCAGGTTTTATACTATTTTTACTGTTTGGTCCGACTCCAGGATTTTCATGTATTTCTATCCCAACACCATGACCTAAACTATGACCAAAGTATTCACCATATCCTTCAGCAGCAATTATATCTCTGGCGATTTTATCTATTTCTTCCCCTGTCATTTCAGGTTGTGCAGTTTCCATTGAAATTAGTTGCGCTCTTAGAACTGTTGTATAAATCTTTTTGAATTTTTCATCTGGCCCTCCAATGAATATTGTTCTTGTAAGATCACTGCAATATCCTTTATATTTTGCCCCCATGTCTATAGTTATTGCTTCA
>VFGU01000009.1 GCA_009392285.1 SAR202 cluster bacterium | reverse complement strand
AAGAAGGTGCTGAAGATGCTGAAGGTGCTGAAGATGCTGAAGGTGCTGAAGATGCTGAAGGTGCCAATTAAAGATTAGGTTTCTTGACTACACGCTAATATTCCCCGAAAATTCGAATTAGAAAATTAAATTTTGTTAAAAATAGAATAAAAAATAATAAACAGGAGGTACTATGAGTAACTCATTACTCATGATACTTCTTGTGCTTATAACTGGAATAGTATCTGGTGCTGTGGGGTTTGGAATAAAGTTATTTTTAGACCAAAGATCTCAAATTGCATCTAGAAATGCAGCAAACCAGCAAATAAACATGGCTCAAGAGAGGAGTCAAGAAATTTTGCTTGAAGCTAAAGAGAGTTCACTGCAGTTAAGACTAGAATCAGAAAAAGAAATAAATGAAGAAAAAAGAAAAATACGACAAGATCAATCTAAGATTGATTCTCTAAAAGAAAAAGTTGAAAAACAAATTTCTGAACTTGATCAAGAGAAATTAAGTATTTCTGAACAGGTAAAATTTGTAGAACAACAACAAAAAGATCTTTCAAATTCTCGTGAATTATACGCGAAGAAAATTGAAGATGCTTCAGAAATTTCTTATGAAGATGCAAAAAATATTCTTTTAAAAGAAGCACAAGAAGACATAGAACACAAAGTAGCAAAAAAGTTTCGAGCGGCTGAAGAAGAGTTAGAACTTAAGGTAGAAGATCATGCAAAAAATATTATTGCTGGAGCAGTACAAAGGTTTGCTTCTGATGTAGTAGCTGAAGAAACAATACAAGCAGTATCTATCCCCAGCGAAGATATGAAGGGTAGGCTTATAGGAAGAGATGGAAGAAATATTAGAGCTATTGAAAAAGCTACAGGGGTAGACCTAATAGTTGATGAATCGCCTGAATCTGTAACGGTTTCATGCTTTGACCCTATTAGAAGACAAGTAGCTATTAATGCTCTAAACGAATTAATTAAAGATGGAAGAATTCATCCCGCTAGGATTGAGTCTATATCTGAAAAATCAAGGAAAGACATAAATAAAACAATTAGAAAAGCTGGAGAAGATGCTACTTTTGAATCCTATGTAAAAGGCCTACATCCAGAAATAGTAAATATGATGGGTAGGTTAAAATACAGGTACAGTTACGGAGAAAATGTTTTGCAGCACTCTATCGAAGTTGCTCACTTAGGTGCATTAATGGCAAATGAAATTGGGGCAGATGAAAAAATATGCAGAACTGGTGGATTTTTACACGATATCGGGAAAGCTTTAACTCATGAAGTAGACGGACCTCATGCTGAAATTGGGGCAGATCTTGTAAATAAATATGAGATGGATCCTAAAATTGTAACTGTAATCAGAGAACACCACGATTCAGATTTTTCAATGACT
Source organism: SAR202 cluster bacterium (assembly GCA_009392285.1). Lineage (GTDB taxonomy): Bacteria > Chloroflexota > Dehalococcoidia > Lucifugimonadales > Lucifugimonadaceae. The sequence goes on along the minus strand of VFGU01000009.1, from coordinate 51,610 downwards.
GAGTCATTTATTGTGGCTGCTGCTGATGCCTTAAGTGCATCAAGGCCAGGGGCTCGAAGAGATTCGGCAGAAGCCTACATAAAAAGACTAAAAGATATTGAAGAAATTGCATTAAGTTTTGAGGGAGTAGAAAAATGCTTTGCAATTGAGGCTGGAAGAGAGCTAAGAGTTATGGTGGATCCAATCAGGGTTAATGATGATGAATCTGCCTTATTAGCTAAAAATATAGTTGAAAAGATAGAATCTTCATTAAACTACCCAGGTCAAATCAAAGTCATTGTGATTAGAGAATCTAGATCGACCGAAATAGCTCAATAATATTGAATATTGCGGATTTACATATTCATAGTTTTTTCTCTGATGGAGATTTAAGTCCTGCAGATATAGTTGAAGAAAGTATTTCCAAAAATATTTCGTATATTTCAATTACTGATCATGACAATTTGACCGGCTATAAAAAAGCAAATTCAATAATCAAAAAATCTAAATATAACCAAATAAAATTAATACCTGGGATAGAATTGTCTAGCTCTATAAATGATTCGAGCGTCCATCTTCTTGCTTATTTCTTTGATCCTGAAAATAAAGATTTAAACTCTGTCCTGAAGATATTGCAATTAAGAAGAACTGAATTTGCTAAATTTGCATTAGAAAAACTTAATGAAGAAGATGTGAATATAAGTTGGGGAGATATTGTAAAAAATTCTAAAGGCTCTATAGGGAGGCTTCATATAGCATATGCACTAATTAATCTTGGATATGTTAGAAATACTAATGATGCATTTGAAACATATCTTCATAAAATTAAATCTCTTTATAAAAATCCTTATGAAATAAGTGCAAATGAATTAATTGAAGTAATAAGAAAGGCAGGGGGAGTATGTTCACTTGCACATCCTCATACTGTGAGTAATTTTGATAAATCAATTAGTGGCCTTTCTGAAAATGGGTTAGTAGGGCTAGAAATAATAGAAGATAAAAAAATTAAAGATTGCGAAGAGATAATGTCAAAATTTGGATTAACTAAAACCGCTGGCAGCGATTTTCATAGAAATGGAAAAAAATCTTACTTAGGGAAAAACTTTCTAAATGAAGAGGAATTATTAAATTTCTATAATATTTCCAGAAATAAATTAAATGGTGAAATAAGTTGGAATATGTAATTTTTTTAATTATTGTTTATTTTTTTAGTTCTCTAAATTTTTCTAGTATTTATCTTAATAAATTTAAAAAAGATCAATCAAAGTCATTAAAAACACATCTAGGCTCTTCATATATTTGGAAACATCATTCAAAAATTGCCGCAATAATAATTTTTTTTGGAGATAGCATCTTAAAAGGTTTTTTACCTATTTTTATTGCTAAATTTATGATTGATTTCAATCAATCAGGTTTGATAGGAGAATATTATCTAATACCTATATTAATCGTGCAAATAATTGGAAATAATTGGTCTATTTTCCTGAAATTAAAAGGCGGAAGAGGAATGGCTATCATTATAGGAAGCTTGCTAGGAATTAACTTGGTCATGGCTTTAATTTTGTATTCTTTGTATCTAATAATTTATTTCAAAGTTAGAGATGGTGGCCCCTCATGGTTAATATCAATTACAATTTCCTGTATTTTTTCATTAATTTTTTCCACTTCTCTTTTTTTCTGCTACTTAATATGCCTTTTCTTAATTATTTTGAAAAGAATTACAGGTAATTCGCTGCCAAAAGATTATAAAATAATTATGAACAGAATAATTTTGGACAGAGATATAAAAAATGAAAACTCTTGATAAAGACAAATGTGGCTGCGGTAAAGAAATATCTACTTTTTTAAAATGTGGAGATAAAAATTGTGAAAATTTTATTTGCCCTAATTGTATGGTTCAAACAAAGACAGTTCCTAAATGTAAAGAATGCGCTAAATTAAAAACAAATCCAGCATTTAGCCCAACCCCAAAAGATTTAATATTGAGTTTCGTTATTTGTATGTTTATCTCAGTATCTTTTGCTATTATTTTCAGAATCATTGTAGAAATTTTATCAAACTTAATCCCATCAATAATTATCTACTATCTCATAATATTGCCAGTCCCAATACTTGGATGGATAATAGGAAACGTAATTGAAAGGACCTCAGGATATAAGAAAAGTTTGACTCTCGTAGTAATTGCAGGACTAAGCGTCGCGATAGGACACCTTACAATTTGGTATGGATTCTCCCCGGATATAATTACCTGGTTGTTAAGTTTAGTTATAGGTATTTATTTATCCATCATTAAAGTTAAAGTCTAGGTTCTTTATCAAAGAAAAGACTTCTATGCCACTTTCAACAACCTCACTTTCTATAACTTGAAATCCTGATTTTTGCCAAAACCGCAAAGCATCTTTCTGAACTTCTGATGTACCTAATATCAATTTGGTTACTTTTCTTTCTCGGCTCCATATTTCTACATTATTTAACAACTCTCTAGCAATTCCTTGATTCCTGTAATGCATTTTTACGCTTAATCTCTTGAGTCTAAAAGTAGAGGTTCCTTCTTTTTGGGCTCCCAAACACCCAACGATATTTGTACCAGATATAGCTACAAAAAAAATACCAGTAGGAAAATAATGCTCATAAATATTACCAAGATCTTCTTTAATAGATCTTTCTAAATAAGCAGCAATTCCATTTTTTACATTATCAGTCCTATCTTTTGCGGTGTAAGTAAGGCCATTAACTACCATTTTCTGAACATCAAGCTGATCTTCTTTATTAAAAATTCGAATGTAAAAATTATTTTTATCCATTAGAAAAAATATTTAATCAAGTAAATTATTATAATTCCATCAATTATTGCAGCAATTATAAATAAAGATCTTGGCAATTTATTTCTTTTCATAAGTTCAGGATTTTAACGTGATAATATAATTTAAGTAAAGTAATTAAAGGTATATATATTAATACTATATTTTTATATTATTTAGTATTAAATAATTATAATAGTAATAAATGCAAAAAAATCTTAATTTAACCAATAAAACTATAATTATTACTGGCTCTAGTAGCGGGTTAGGCCTTGAGGCGGCAAAAAGAATTGCAAGTCTTAATAATACAGTAATAATAGCTTCTAGAAATGAAAAAAGAGGCAGAAAAGTTGAGAAAGAAATTGGTAAAAATAGTTATTTTATGCAACTTGATGTAAGCAACAAAGAAAGTATGGATAATTTTGTAAAAAATTTTAACAAGAAATTCTCCAAATTAGACATTTTAATTAACAACGCAGGTATAATGCTTCATCCACCTAAAAAAACAGAAGATGGAACTGAAATTACATTTGCAACAAATTATTTAGGTTATTTTTATCTTTCACTAAAATTAATACCTAATTTAGTTAGTTCATCTGATCCTAAAATAATAAATGTTTCCAGCATATCAAGTTACCATGTAGATAAAATAAACTGGGATTATTTTAACCCAATTAAAAAAATTTCTTCATTCAAGGAAAAGAGAGAAATTTATGCACATACCAATCTATTTAGGTTAATGTTTTCAATTGAATTACAAAAGAGGTTTAATAAGAAAAGTGTTCCTATAAAATCAATCGCTTGTCACCCTGGAGTTGCAAAAAGTCAACTTGGAAGGTACTTTTTCCTTGCAAAACTTATTTATGCTTTACCAGTGATGGTATCTTCAAGAGAAGGGGTAAAATCAATTATTTTCTCCTGCATTAATCAAAACTTGAATGGAGGGGAATTTGTTGGCTTAGATACAAAAAGGCAACACAGAGGGAATCCTACAATAGTAAAGCCAAATCCTATAGTTGAAATTGAAGATCAAAGGAATAAATTATGGCAAATGACATCAGAAAAATGTGGGATAGATTTATAAAAATTTTAATCTTCAAACCTAAAGTATTGACATGAAAAGTAAAAATTTGATATAATAGTTTCATCGTTCGGTTGAAAAGCCGAATTTTTTTTTACCTTTTTTTAGCCTCCTTATTTATATTTTCTTCAAAAGAATTTATCATGCATATATATTTAAAGGGGGATAAAATGAGCGACTTTGACTACTATGCATATATTGGGACTTATACTTCAGGAGGAGTGATTACTCCTAAATTTCAAAGTAAAGGAATTTATATCCTTGGATACAATTCATCTAATGGAGTTTTTTCTCAATTAGGAACAGCCTTTGAAAAAGATAATCCGTCCTTCGTTTCTATATCTCCAGATGGTAGAAATTTATATTCAGTAGGTGAAATAGATGACAAGAGAGGAGGCGCACTGTCTGCATATTCCATTAACAAAGATGACGGTAGCCTTTCGATAATAAATACAATTTCATCAGGTTCAAATGGTCCTTGTCATTTAACCACTGATAAAGATGGCAAATTACTTCTTGCTGCAAATTATGCTGGAGGAGCCTCTACGATAGCCTCTATAAACGAAGATGGCAGCCTAGATGAAGATGTCCAAGTAATTCAACATGAAGGTTCTAGTATTAATCCTGACAGACAAATGGAACCTCATGCTCATTCGATTAATGTTACCCCTAACAACAAATTCGCACTTGTGCCAGACCTAGGAACAGACAAGATAATGATTTATAAAATTAATCATAAAAATGGCAAATTAGAAATTAATGACCCAAGTTTTGCAAAAGTCGAGCCAGGTATGGGCCCAAGGCACCTTGAATTCCACCCAAATGGGAAAGTAGTTTATGTAATAAATGAAATAGGAGCCACTATTACATCATTTGATTTTGATGAAGAAGTCGGAGTATTAGATTCTATCGAAACTATTTCAACTCTTCCAGATGGAATTAGTCATAAAAGTTGTGCTGATATACATATAACATCAGATGGAAATTTCCTTTATGGATCAAATAGGGGGCATGATAGTTTAGCAATATTTAAGGTTTTAGATAATGGTAGAAAATTAGAAAAAGTTGGCCATGAATCTACTCTAGGAAAAACTCCCAGAAATTTTTCTATTGATCCCTTAGGTAATTTTATTCATGCAGCTAACCAAGACTCTGGCGATATATTTACTTTTGCGATTAATAAAAATAATGGAACCTTGGAGTACACAGGTGGTAAGATAGATGTACCATATCCTGTATGCATTAAATTCTTAAAGAGGTAAAGATGAAAATATATGAAATTCAAAAAGTTAAATTATCTAATTTTTTTCTAGTTATTTTATCTTGTTTGTTTCTCTTTTCTTGCAACGTAACAAAAATAAATGAAGAAGGGGAAGAACTTTCTAAACAAGAATTAAATGCAACATCTGCTGCTGAAGAAGCAAAAAGACTTGAGACAGAAGTAGATACAGAATCATTAAAAGCGAATGAAAAAAAATTATTAAGTGACCCTGAATTAAAAAAGTTGGGGTCTTTCTCAGATAAAATTATAAGAACAGGCATGCGTTCGCTTCAACACACTTATTGGGTAATGGCTGAAGCAAATGAAATGAAAGATTATCTAGATACTGCTGGTGTTGAATTGATAGGTGATGTCATTGTCCCAGGTGATGAAAAAAAGGCTGAATTTTTAGATTATGGGGTGATAATGAGTGGTGGACAAGCTTATGTAGTAACTGAAATGGATAAAGTCATTGTGGCTTTCAGAGATACTGGAAGTGATAAAAGGTGGGAGAGAATTCTTAATATGCTGACTGATGCTAGAGCGACTTTAAAGAAACTTTCTTTCTTAGATGATCCTGAACTTTCTAAGATAAGTGCCCACGAAGGATTCGTAAGTGAGTACATGTTGTTCAGAGAAAAAGTTATTGAATACGTCAGTGAGCACCCTGATAAAGAAATTTACATTGTTGGCCATAGTCTTGGAGGGGCATTAACAACACTCGCTAGTTTTGACATTGCTTCAACATTAGGCAGAGAAGTAAATGCTATTACTTTTGGGGCTCCTCGAGTAGGAATGGAAGAGTTCAGAGATGCTTTTGAGGAACTTCCAATAAAAATGTATAGATTTGTAGTAGCGAATGACCCGATCCCAAGAGTTCCTGGAATGTTAATACCTTATGAACATGTGGGAGAACTAATTCAAATTGATGAATCTGGAGATTTATATGGCCTGAATGATGTAAATACAGCATTGCTATTCAGCACTAGAGATTTCACAGATCACCATAAATCATCTTACTACTTTGGATTAGTGGGTTTGTACACTCTTTGTCAAAATAAAGATTATGAAAAGTGCAATGATAAAGATTACACAAGTAAATTGGCTAAGTCTGAAAGAGAATCTCAAGAGCAGTTCTGGGAAAAAATTCCTTTAGATAAAGTTAACTTCCCTGCAGATAAGTTACCAGTAGACAAAATTCCTGTTAGTAAAATGCTAGATCTTAAGAACCGATTATCTGACTTAGCAGGAAAAGCAAAATCGCTAAAGCCATGGGAACAAATTCCTTGGGAAGATGTGCCTAGTGACCTAGATGCAGTAATTCCTGAAGAAAAAATTCCTTGGGGTAATTAGTTTACTTATCTAATCGAATACGCCCCATCTACAGGTATAGAAGTGCCTGTTACATAATCTGATGCTGAAGATGCTAAAAATATTGCTGTGCCTGCAAGATCACTCGGAACTCCCCACCTGCCAGCTGGAATTCTTGAAGTTACTAACTCAGCATCTTCAGGAAAATTTTTTCTAAATCCATCAGTTAAGTTGGTAGTAATATAACCAGGCAATATAGAATTAACTTGAATATTAAATTCTGCCCAAGCAATTGCACAACTTTTTGTGTATTGAACAACACCACCTTTACTAGCAGCATATACAGGAACATGCGCGGCACCAAAAATTGAGAACATCGATCCTATATTTATTATTTTTCCAGATTTTTTTTTCTTCATTTGATTAAAAACAATGGAAGAAAAATAATGAACACTTGTTAAATTTGTATCCATAACTGCCTTCCAGTCAGCTGGAGATAAGTCATGAGGAGCCTTCCTTATAGTTGTTCCAGCATTATTCACCAATATATCTATTGAGCCAAATTCATTATTCACTTCGCTAATGCAATCTTTTACAGATTCATAACTTGCGACGTCACATAAGAAATACTTTGCTTCTCCTCCATTGTTGATTATTTTTTCTTGAGCTTTTTTGCATTTAGCTTCATCTCTCCCAACAATTGCTACTCTTGAACCAAAGTCAGCAAAACCATTAGCAATGCCCTCTCCTATGCCCCCATTCCCTCCTGTAATTAATGAAACTTTATCTTTTAGATCAAACAAATTATTCTCCTACTTGCTTTTTAAAATTACCTAAAGGATATTTAAACAATGGAATCTAATCAATCCTTAGATGGAATAAAAGTTATTGACTGCAGTCAAATTCTTGCAGGCCCTTTTTGTTCGATGCTATTAGCTGATCATGGTGCAGATGTAATAAAGATTGAAAAACCTAATGGCGGTGATGATGTAAGAACATGGGGACCTCCGTTTATTGGAAAAGATTCTTCTGCATTTGTTCAACTGAATAGGAATAAAAGAAGTATTTCGCTAGATATAAAATCTCAAGAAGGGAAAATCATTTTAAATAAATTGCTTGATGATGCTGATGTTCTAATTGAAAATTCTAGAGTCGGCACTATGCAAAAATTAGGATTTGGCTATGAAGATGTGAAGAAAATAAATCCAAAAATAATTTATTGTTCAATATCAGGTTTTGGTACAACTGGACCTTATTCTAAAAGAGGGGGGTTTGATTTGATTGCACAGGGAATGAGTGGGTTAATGAGCATAACAGGACACAAAGATGCAGCACCTGTAAAAGTAGGTGTTCCTATAGCTGATTTGAATACAGGAATGTTCGCTATGCAAGGAATACTTTCGGCATATATACATCGACTTAAGAGTGGCAAAGGTCAATTTTTAGAAGTATCGTTATTAGAATCAGCATTAGCCTATACCTTGTATGAAAGCAGTATTTATTTCACAACAGGATCTATACCTGAGCCTGACGGTTCAGCACATAGACTCACGGCACCTTATCAAGCATTCAAGACTAAGGATGGATTTATAAATTTGGGTGCTGCTAATCAGTCAAACTGGGAAAGATTTGTTGATGTAATTGGAATGAGTAAATTAAAAGAAGATAAGAAGTTTAAGACTTCAGATATGAGGCAAATCAATAGGAAAGATCTTGAAGCAATACTAGAAAAAGTTTTCTCCACTAAAAATAGTGAGGAATGGATATCAATACTACTAGATAATGGGATACCTGCTGGCCCCATTTATAATATGAAAGAAGTTTGGGAAGACGAACAAGTAAAAAATAGAAATATGAATGTGAAGATAGATCACCCAAACCTTAAAGGTAGTCAAAATATAGGAGTTATAGCAAAATTACAATCTACCCCTGGTAAAATAAAAAAACCTGCGCCGTTATACGGTGAACACACAGAAGAAATCTTAAAAGAACTAAATTACACAGAATCCGAAATCTCTGACTTAATCAAGAATAAGATAGCAGGAATGAAATAATCAATTATAGTAGCCAATTTTTAATATCATTTAATTCACTTTCTATAATTTGATGTTCCATCTCATACTCATGATATTCAACATCCAAACCTCTATTAATCAATTTATTTTGAGTTTCTCTTGCATCATAAATATCAATTATTGAATCATTTACTCCGTGGGCCAAAAAAATTCTTGGGTCTGTTTTTAAATTTATATTTATGTCAATATTAGGAATTATCTTAGAACTTAAAATTATATATCCGGAAAATAAATTTTGGTGAATTAGATCAGAATGCATGGCCATCATCCCTCCCTGAGAAAAACCACCTAGATACATTTTATTGTCATCAATATTAAATAGTTTTAGGGATTCTTCAATAGTATTTTCAAGAATTTTTTGTGATTTACTGATCTGGCTCAAATTATCAAAATCAAACCATGAATAACCTTTTTGGTTTAACCCAAAACTCATCTCAAATGGAGCATTTGGAAAAATAAAAATATAATCATCTTTATTAATCATCGGGGCAATATCTACTAAATCTTGCATGCTAGCCCCAAATCCATGTAAAAGAAAAATTATCCCCAGATAGTTAGAATTATTTTCAGGAACTGAAGATATAAAAGGTAAATTTTTGCTAACGTGCTCTATAATCTTCATTTTTTATGGAAATGATTTACTGGACTATTTCCTTCTCCAATAGAATATGAGTATTTTAAACTGTTGGTTATGTATTCTTTTGCTTTTCTAATAGAAAACTCCACAGAATCGCCCATAGAAAGAAAAGCTGTTATAGCCGCTGACAAAGTGCACCCTGTTCCGTGAGTATTTTTTGTATTTATTTTTGTTTCTGAAAATCTAATCATTTCACCTTCAGAAAACAAAAAATCTTCTGCTATGTCTTCTTTCCAATGACCACCCTTAATTAATACCCTGTTTGCGCCCATATCTAAAATTAATCTTCCGCATTTAATTAAGGAATCTTCAGAATTAATTTTAATTTTTGCAATTTTTTCAGCCTCGTGAATATTAGGTGTCACTAATGTAGATAAAGGAAATAATTTATTAATGTAGGAAGATATAGCTGAATCATCGATTAAAGAATCTCCACTCTCTGCTATCATAACAGGATCAACAACTAAATCTTGATAATTATTACCTTCTAATGATTTACAGACAGCATTAATTATTTCGGAATTGCCCAGCATTCCAGTTTTTATTGAACTTGGTTTGATATCTGACATGACAGAATTAATTTGTTCAGATACAAAATCTCCTGACATCATTACAACATCCTGAACCCCAACTGTATTTTGTGCTGTAACAGCAGTAATTACAGTTGCACCATACACACCCAAAGAAGAAAAAGTTTTTAAGTCAGCCTGTATTCCTGCTCCAGCGCCTGAATCAGATCCTGCAATACTTAAGGTTTTATTTTTGAAATCATTCATAATCACAATTAAACTGTTTCTAAAGTTTATTTTATAACCTTATATTAAGAAACCGAGAGGAAAGCAAATGGTTGAACTAAGAAAAAATATAATAAAAGATAAATTAACTAAAGGACAACCAACTCTAACTTTGATGGGTGTAGCCAATGCAGATCAAATAGATCAACTAGGCCCTTTAGATTTTGATGGAATATGGATAGAGGCTGAGCATGGGGGCGTAGATTTTGCAGACATATCAGATTTAACAAGAGCATGCGATTTATGGGATAAAACTTCTATAACTAGAGTGCATCAAAATGAAGCAGGAGTGATTTACAGAACTCTAGATAGAGGAAGTCAAAGTATATGCGTTCCTCATGTTAATACGGCTGAAGAAGCAAGAAACGTTGTAGACTCTGCTAAATTTGCACCTATTGGCAATAGAGGGATGTCTACGAGCAGACAGGGCTACGGAGTTAAAGATTATTTTTTAAAAGCAAACCAAGAATCAATGCTGATCGTTTTAATTGAAGACATAATAGCGGTAAATAATTTAGATGAGATTTTAGAAGTAGAAGATATTGATGTTTTTTTTGTGGCACCTAATGATCTTGCAGCAACCATGGGTTACATAGGAAGAACTGATGATCAGAAGGTTCAAGATACTATAGACGATACCCTAAAAAGGATTGTAGGGTCTGGAAAAAATGCTGGGGCGCTCACAACTGTGCCAAAGCTTGATCATTATTTGAATATGGGAGTAAATTGTATATGTGTAAATATCGGCCCTTTTTTAAATGACGGTATAAATGAGGCTTCAAAAATAATTAATTCCAAATGAAAAACATAGTAATCATTATTTTTATCTCAATTTTTGCATTTGCATGTAGATCTGGAGGGCAAGTTCCTGAAGACACTGCAATAAAAGTTATAACACCAACTTCAATTCCTGTAGAATGTAAAAACGAAATGTATCCATCTGACGCGCCACAATTTGGAGATAATAATTCTGTGAATTATATTAATTTGCAGAAGGATTTAGATTTTATGGATATTACTGAAGGTACAGGCGACATGGAAGTTATTGCCAATGATAAAGTGGAAGTCCATTATACCGGATGGTTATCAGATGGCTGTGTATTTGACAGCACTTATCCTAGGGGATCTACAGCTAAATTCAGGATTGGCCAAGGACAAGTAATCAAAGGGTGGGACCTAGGAATTCCCGGCATGAAAGAAGGAGGTGTTAGAAGGCTACAAATTGGCTCTGAACTTGCTTACGGCAAAGACGGGATTCCCGGAGTAATTCCTGAAAATTCTACTCTTATTTTTGAAGTAAAATTAATAAAAATCATAAGGCTGGTGAAAAATGACTGATCCAAAAATCAAAAATGTGAAAGTAATTTTTACAGAACCTGATGGCATCAGACTTGTAATTGTAAAAATTGAAACAGATCAGTCCGGACTTTACGGTGTCGGATGTGCAACATTTACCCAAAGGCCGACGCCTGTTAAAGCAGCAATTGAAGATTATTTAGCTCCATTCCTAAAAGGAAAATCTGTAAAAGATATTGAAGATATTTGGGCATCTTCATATGTTTCATCTTATTGGAGAAATGGTCCTGTATTAAACAATGCTTTATCTGGAATAGATCAAGCTCTTTGGGATATAAAAGGAAAAATGGCAAACATGCCAGTGTATGACCTTCTTGGAGGAAGATCCCGCGAAGCAGCACCAGTATATGTTCATTCCTCTGGAGATACTAATGAAGAGGTTGGAGATAAGATGGAAAATTTTATGGAGCAAGGATTTCATCATATAAGAGTGCAAGTGGCGACTCCGGGTTATGCAACTTATGGAAATAAAAGTGCTAAAACCGGAACTAGCACCGCAAATAACAAAGATGTTTCTAAAGGGCCCATAGCTATAACAAGTTGGCTGACTGATTATGATCCGCAAAAAAATTATGCTCACCCTGGTGGCGTATTTGAGCCTGTGCCATATATGAATTCAGCAATTTCATTATTTGAGTATATTAGAGACAGATTTGGTTATGGAATAGAAATACTTCATGATGTTCATGAAAGGATAAGTCCTATACAAGGAGTTTGGTTTGCCAAACAAGTTGAAAAATTTAGGTTATTTTTCTTAGAAGATTTATTCAGCCCAGAAGATCAACACTATTTTGAAATGGTAAGAAATCAATGCGCAACACCAATAGCCATGGGTGAGTTATATAGTTCACCAAATGATGTTATACCGATGATAAAGAATAAACTTATAGATTTTATAAGAATTCACATATCTGATATTGGAGGGATCACGCCAGCAAGAAAAATTGCAGCATTTGGCGAACTAATGGGGGTAAAAACTGCTTGGCACGGCCCAGGAGATACATCTCCAGTTGGCCACGCTGCAAACCTAGCCCTAAACTTAAACTGTCAAAATTTTGGAATTCAAGAAGCAGCATTATTTGGAGAAAATACAAAAAAAGTTTTCCCTGGCTGTCCAACTTTAAAAGATGGCATGATGTGGTCTAACGGGAAACCTGGTTTAGGCATAGATATAGATGAAAGTCTAGCCGCTAAATTTCCTTTTAAAGAGAGAGAATTTGGAGGAGCATGGGATACTGTTAGAAGAGCAGATGGTGGCGTGGTAAAACCTTAATGAGTAACTATAAAAAAACAAAAAGAGATTCAGAGTTTATTCCTTATAATCCTTCAGTTATTGAGCCTAAGTGGCAAAAGAAATGGAATGAATCTGAAATCTACAAAACTAACTTTAGTGAAGACAAAAAAGATAACTTCTTTTCATTAACAATGTTTCCTTATCCTTCAGGAGATCTTCACATTGGCCATTGGTATGCTTTTACACCTGCAGATACCTATTCTAGATTTAAAAGGATGAAAGGGTTTAATGTCCTGCATACTCAAGGCTTTGATGCATTTGGATTACCAGCAGAAAATGCTGCAATATCTAGAAATATAAATCCTATGAAATGGACCTTCGAAAACATAGAAAATATGAGAAGGCAATTTAGATTAATGGGTAACTGCTATGACTGGAGCAGAGAGTTAGTTACTTGTGAACCTAAATACTATAAATGGAACCAATATTTTTTCTTAAAAATGCTTGAAAAAGGTATAGCTTACAGAAAAAATGGTGCGGTTTGGTGGGATCCAGTTGACCAAACTACATTAGCAAATGAACAGGTAGTGGATGGAAAATCAGAAAGATCAGGCGCAGAAGTTATAAGAAAAATGATGCCGCAATGGTACTTTAAAATCACCGACTACGCAGAAGAACTTCTAGAGATGGATGACTTAGGTTGGCCAGAAAAAATTAAGCAGATGCAAAGAAATTGGATTGGAAAATCGTTAGGAACTACTGTTAAATTTAATTTAGTTTCATTAAAAAATCATATATCTACATTTACTACTAGGGTAGACACCATTTATGGAGTAACATTTATTGTACTTGCACCAGAACATCCTTTAGTTGATAAGGTAACTGAAAATCCTTTTAAAAAAAATGTAGAAAATTATATTTCTAATGCAACAAAGTCATCAGAAATTGAAAGAACTTCTACAGAAAGAGAGAAGACGGGCGAATTTACAGGTGGCTATGCAATAAATCCTGTAAATGGAGAAAAGGTACCCATATTCATTGGTGATTATGTTCTAGGGACATACGGAACTGGAGCCGTAATGGGTGTTCCAGCGCACGACCAAAGAGATTTTGAGTTTGCAAAAAAATATGACTTGCCTATAAAGGTTGTTGTCACCAAAGATGGCAAGAATGAGTCTGAAATTAATGAGGCTAACGAATCGAAAGGGATACTCGTAAATTCTGCACAATTTGATGGGGTCAGTAGCGAACAGGCACTAAAAAGTATTACAAAGTTTATGGAAGAAAAAAATATTGGGAACGGAACTATTACTTACCATTTGAGAGATTGGTTAATTTCGAGACAAAGATATTGGGGCACACCTATACCTATATTCTACGATGAAGAAAATAATATAATCCCTGTATCAGAAAACGACCTTCCTGTAATTCTGCCTGATGCTAAAGAATTTATGCCAACTGGTCAATCACCCTTAACTCTTGATGAAGAGTTCTTATGGTTTGATCACCCAAAACACGGAAAATTAAGAAGAGAGACAGATACTATGGATACATTCGTAGATTCTTCTTGGTACCACCTAAGGTTTGCTTCTGATCCTGACAATAATAAACCATTTAATTCAAAAACTATTTCTGATTGGCTGCCTGTTCATCAATATACTGGTGGAGCAGAACATGCAGTAATGCATTTATTATATTCAAGATTTTTCAATAAAGTTTTAAGAGATTTAGGGTTTATTGATTTTGATGAACCCTATAAAAACTTATTCAATCAGGGAGTTCTGTTAAAGGATCATCAAAAAATTTCTAAAAGAGCAAATCCTTTAGCCCCTGATCCATTAGTAGAGGAATATGGAGCAGATTCTGTGAGATTGTATTTAATGTTTTTAGGTCCTTGGGATCAAGGAGGCGATTGGAGTGATGATGCATTCAATGGTATTACAAGATGGTTGAACAGAGTTTGGGATATATGCACAAGAGATTCTTCAGAAATAAATAAAAATGATAAAAATAATAATGAAATTGAAAGATTAACTCACTATACGATTAAGAAGGTCCATGACGATTTAGATAAATTTAAATTTAATACTTCCATTTCTACATTAATGGAATTTACAAATCGGTTAAATAGGCTGTGGAACGATGGATGCAGCAAGGAGATTTGGGACAAATCAGTAAAAATATTAATCAGACTTTTATCGCCTATGGCTCCACATATAACTGAAGAATTATGGAATATAAAAGGCGGATCATTCAGTATTCACAATGAAAAATATCCTGAATGGAATGAAGATCTTGTAGGATCTGAAATCAAAATAATAGTAATTCAAATAAATGGAAAAATCAGAGACCAATTTGAAATAGAAGGTGATAAATCTGAAGATGAGATAATTCATATGGCAGAAAATTCTGAAAAGGTCGGTCAGCATATTAAGGGTAAAGAAATAATTAGAAAGATTTATGTTAAAGATAAACTTGTTAACTTCGTAGTAAAATAACAAAAATTTTTAACAACTTGGAAACACAAAAATATATTTTTAGATAAAAATATAACTATGGATATAGTTTTAGATAAAATTTACCGGCATTCAAATAAAATATTGACCGTCTTTGCGTTATTAACATTAATGATTTGTTTTATGCCTCTTATATTTAAAGATCCTGGAGATGCTTCCTTAGACCCTAAAAAAGAAGCATACAAAGTTCAACAAAAAATTAATGAGAAATTTGTGGAATCGGTTCATTTTGTATCCTTGGTAATCAAAGCAAATGACGGAGATATGATTGACAAACAAAGCCTATATGAACTTTTGAGTAACCAGGACAGGCTAATTGAATTAGATTCTAATAAATCTCTGTCTGTGGGTTCGTTAAAAGAAAACTCATATCTATGGAATGGTTACGATGAGTCAACAAGTATAACTTTCACAGGAGTTTATAGTATTGCAAATGCTGTTGACAGTGCATTAAGAAGAAATTCTGATTTTCCTAATGGATTAGCTGATGCAAATGAAGATGACGTCAAATTAATTCTACACCAACTATTTGAGTCAGGATTAATTGGTGACCCAAAATTTGTATTATCGAAAGGCGCAAATAGTGAAAAAAGAATTATAAAAGGTCAAGAAATAAATTACTGGACATCTCCAGCTCTATTTGTAGATGTTCTATCAGACAATAAAAAACTTGGGGGAGGAAATTTTGCTATCGAACTTGGTGCTAATGAGACGGCTATAGATAAAGAGAGGTACAGCAGAAAAATAGTTGAAGTTATGAATTACAACAACCCTTCCTATACTGCGCTGGGAATAGCAATTGATGTGAATTTAGTGGCTGAAGAACAAGGAAGTATAGCAGGTCAATTTATTACTGCAACAGTAATTGCAGCAATAGCGGTATGTGGAATTTTTCTAAGATCTTATGTTGCTATGGTTTTGGTAGGAGTAGGACTTATTGCACTAATGATATGGCTCAAAGGAATGTCATTTGTTTTAGGCTTTAAGGGAGGATTAATAACTGATCTGATTGTTCCTATCGCTATGGTTTCTTTTGGAGTTGATTTTGCAATTCATGCATTAAGAAGGATGCAAGAAGAAAGGGCTAAGGGGCATAAAAATTATTTTATAGTTGGAATTTCAGGAGTTATAGGTGCGCTTACTCTTGCACTCCTTACAGACAGTTCAGCCTTTATGGCAAATGCTTTTGCAGGAGTAGAGAGCGTTTTTTATTTTGGTGTTGCTGCCACATTAGCAACATTACTTTCTTATATAGTACTTGGATTATTAGTTCCACTTGCATATTCAAAAGTAGTACCACTAATAAAAAATGAAATGACAACCTTTCAAAATATTTTAAGAATAATCAACTTCATAACAACTCCAGCATCAATAGGCCTTGGAATAATTTTTGTAGTTATTTTAGGCTCAAACATTCTTAATGAGTTTTGGGGGTTATTTATCGGTTTTGTAATAGCAATATTTATTCTAATTATTAATTTAGCACTACCGATTTTTATTAATCAAAGATCAAAAATTGCTACCACTAATTTATCGCAAATTGAGAATAGAAAATTTGAAAAGAGATTTGCTGATTTTTTTACAAATATTTCTAAAAGATATTATATCGTGTTACCTGTTTCATTATTAATTACTATAATTGCTGGATATGGTGCAATAAATCTGAAATCAGAATTTGATGTAAAAGATTTCTTTGATAATGAATCAGACTTTGTGGTTTCACTAGACCAATTTGAAGAATTTGATCCCGGGGTAAGGGGTGAGCCTGCACAATTTATATTCGAGGGGGCTATAACCGATCCAGAATTTATCATCATCTTCAATAAATTTATAAAAGATCTCTCTAAAATAAACTTCATTGGAGTTAATGAAAATGGAGAGATAAATCAAAATGATGTTCTTAATATATCTAAAATTGTCTCACTAGTTCTAAAAAATGAACCTTTAAAAGAAGAAATATTCAAAAAATCTGGTGTAAAAATTACCGATTCCAATAAAGATAATATTCCAGACAATTCTGAACAAATTAAAGAAATAATCAAATATGGATTTGATAATGGAATCGAATCAAAAGGCGAATATTCTTTTGATCCTCTATGGTTTCAAAGATATTTTTGGTATGACAAAAATGATGGCGGGGACTTTACTTCAATTCTAATGATATTCCTAAGCGGCACTAGAACGGAAGATGATGTTGCTGAAGTAAGGAAAGATTTAAATAAATTAATAGAAGAAACTGATTTTCCTAAGAATATATCAGTCGGTCTTACCGGATCACCATTTAGCAGAAGCGATCAATTAAACGCTACCACTAATTCCATGAGGAGGTCTATACCATTTGCGTTTATAGGATCATTCTTAATTATACTTATAACTCTAAGATCATTCCGGTATGCAATAGTAACTATCGTGCCAATTGCATTGGTTGTTATTTGGCTCTACGGAATCATGTATCTATTTGATTTTAGTTTAAATTATGTAACTGCAACTATAGGGGCCATCTCATTAGGGGTTGGGGTTGATTTTGCAATTCATATGACCATGAGATTTAGAGAAGAATTAATATCAACATCAGACAAGTTAAATGCCTTACACAATTCAATAAATGGGACGGGATTAGCTTTGCTTGGGTCAGCAATATCAAGCACATTAGGATTTTTAATAATGGGCTTCGCACCAATGCCTTTATTTTCAACATTTGGAATATTAACAGCAGTAATGATAAGTCTTGCGTTAATAGCTTCTCTCATTACTTTACCTTCATTGCTTTATCTAGTTTCAAAAAAATAAAGATTACAAATTTTTAGTACCACGCTACACTTTAATTTATGTCAATTATTCAAGTAAAAAATTTAAAGAAAAAGTATGACAAATTTGAAGCTGTAAGAGGAATAGATTTTGAAGTAAATGAAGGTGAAGTTTTTGGTTTGTTAGGCCCTAATGGTGCAGGCAAAACAACTACTGTAGAAATATTGGAAGGCCTAATAAAGTCTACTAGTGGAGAAGCTTTTATTAATAATTTAGATGTAAGAAAAGATAGCAAACTAGTAAAAAAAATAATTGGGGTTCAACTTCAATCAGTAAATTTCTTTGAAAAATTATCATTATTTGAAATTATAGAATTATTCGCGACTCTTTATTCGTCTTCAGTTGATGCTAATAAAATATTAGAAAGGGTTGGGCTATCTAAAAAAAGAGACTCCTATTTTAAAACTTTATCCGGTGGGCAAAAACAAAGACTATCAATAGCTGTAGCCTTAGTTAATAATCCTAAAGTACTATTTTTTGACGAACCAACTACTGGCTTAGATCCTCAAGCCAGAAGAAATTTATGGGACCTGATTAAATCATTTCAAAATGAAGGCAAGACAATTGTTTTAACTACTCATTATATGGAAGAAGCAGAAGAATTATGTGACAGAGTGGCAATAATAGATGAAGGAAAAATAATAAAAATAAATTCCCCTTCTAATTTAATTGACGAATTAACAAAATCAGGCTTTAAATCTTCAAAAAAAATTAGAGAGGCCACGCTTGAGGATGTTTTTATAGATCTGACAGGTAAAAGTTTAAGGGAAGACTAATGAAGATCTATTTAAGTTTTACAATTGCGGCAAGCAAAATGTTTTTTAGGAGAAAAAGTTCTATATTTTGGTCACTCTTTTTTCCTGTTGTGACCATGCTCGTATTTGGAAATGCAAATATATTAGGATATAGCCCTCCAAATGTAGGATTAATTGATTATTCAAATACTGACAATTCAACAAAAATCACAGATAAACTCAAAAAATCAGAAAGCATCGAGATTAAAGTTCTTAATTCAGAAGATGAAGCTACAGAATTATTAACAAAAGGGAGTATAGCTTCATATTTAATATTAAATCCCCCAGAAGATGAAATAAATATAACTACTAGAAAAGGAGATTCTGCTGAGAGGGAACTTGTGAGGAACCTAGTTTATTCTATAGCCTTGGAAGACACAGATTCTATTCAAGAATTAAAAAATATTAAATCTAATATTGCTGATATAAATTACCAGGGATATAAGGGATTTATAATTCCAGGAATTGCGGCTATGGCAATAATGCAAAATGGTATTTTTTCAGTTGTGTTCACGCTACTGAGTTATAAAAATCAAGGAGTATTAAGAAGGCTACAAGCAACTCCCATATCTCCATCTCATTTTATAGTTGGCCATTTGATTTCAAGAGTAACTATAATAATTTTGCAAACTTTCCTGCTCTTAATAATGGGCGTATTTATTCTAGGAGTTTCGATAGGTCAAGGGAGCATAATGGCCTGGATAAACATATTACTATTATCGCTTTTAGGTGGAGTGCTATTCTTGTCAATAGGATTGGCTATTTCAAGTTTAGCCCCCAGTGAAGATAGTGCCCCAGCTTTGGCAAATTTGGTAACTTTTCCTATGCTTTTCTTATCGGGAGTATTCTTTCCGATAGACTTTTTACCTAAATTTATTGGGTACATCAGCAATGTTTTACCATTAACACATCTAGCTCAAGGAATTAGATTATCTGCGTTATATGGAAATAGCACTTTAACCACCCTTCCTCAATTAGGAATAACTATATTATGGCTTGCAATAGCATTCTCAATATGTGCATTTACTTTTAAATGGGAATAATATGAATAAATTATTAACGAATGATCCAAATGGAAAAAGAGTATAAATTTTCAATAAGCGAAGTTTCAGAAAAAACTGGCATATCAACCTCTGCAATTAATTATTATGTAAGAAGCAACCTGATTACTCCGCCTAAAAAGACTGCAAAAACTAGGGCATTTTTTTCGCAAAAGAGCATAGATGAAATAATTGAAGTTAAAAAGTTAAAAGCCAAAGGATTGCCTATGAAAATGATAAAACAATCACTGGATAAAAAGGAGAAAAAATATCCAAAATATACATCATTCACAGGTAGTATAAAAAAATTATCTGAACAATTATCTATGAACCCAAACTGGATAAAGCAGATAATTAAAACTGAACTAGTAACAGCAAAAAACCCAAGGAAAGGTGTCTATTTTTTAGACTCATTAGATATACAACTTCTTAATAATCTAAAAAAACTAAATACTTCTGGCATCCCTGAAGAATATTTAATTAGGCATGCCGAATACACTGAACTATCTAAGGCCGAGTCTGCATTTCTATTGGAACATATAAATTTCTCTAATTTTAATAAAGAGGCGATTAAATCAATTCATTCGGAATTTGAAAAGGTGAGAAACATTTTAAGAATCAAGGAACTAAATAAATTATTGAGTTAATTTTTTTTCTTTTTTTCTTTTTTTCTTTTTTCCTCAATAACTCTTACGGCCTCCCTAATCCCTGACTCAATTGCCCCCTTGCTTACCGCTATAGAGATATCTTGATTACTTTTTGATTTATTATTAACGTATGAATAACAGATAGCTCTATTAGCATATGCATCAGAATTATTACCATCTAGATTTATTGATTTTGTAAATGAATCTATAGCTTCATTCATTTTTCCAAGAGTCATATAAGATACGCCTAAATTATAATAAATTTCATGATTATCTGGCTTAATTTTTGCTGCCCATTCAAAATAATCTATAGCGGTTTCAATAAGACCTGCCTTAGCACTTTCTAGGCCAGTCTCAAAATAACTTTTCCATAATTCCTGAGTCATAATATTAATACTAATAAATATTCATATAAATAATAATTATATAGAAAAACTTGAAGAATTATTTAGTTAAAATATCTTTGAGTTTTTTTGCAATTATTTTTTCTTGACCTTCCTGAACATTAGTCATTGCTAAATTTATTTCGTCTCCATATCCGCCTGTTCCAACATATATAGCCGGATCCCCTGATTCAAGCATTAACCTAATTTGTTTTGGGTCCAACCCTTCCCAATTATCATTAAAATAAATCACTGCCTGAGGCCCCTCTCTATTTACCCCATCATCCTCTAATTTCACATTAAGCCCCCCTATAGAAGAAAGTTCATCAACTATAAATTTTGCTTTTTCTTTCCAACCTCTCCATACAGTGTCCTGGTCAATATCTATAAATAATTTTAAAGCCGTGGTAAGTCCAACTAAGCACTCTTTTGATACTTTCATGGACCTTCCAATTTTTGCTTTACTGTCTGAAAAGCAAATTAAATTTCTCTTGGCGAGATCCACATAAGTCTTCTTTCCTAATATAAAGCCTGTATTTTGTGGACCTCTTACTCCTTTACCTCCACTATAAGCAACCATTGCTGCACCTGCGTCTGTAAATTTATACAAATTACTCACTGGAGGAATTCTTGCAGAAGCATCTACGATAACAGGCAAACCAAATTCATTCGCATAATTTACTGTTTCATTAATGCTTACTCCTGAGCCTAAAAAGGGGGCTTCTACAAAAGCTATAGCTATAGATTTTCTTGTAACTTTTTCCTTTATATCATCTAAGTTTTTATATTCTACTAATTTCGCTCCAGTCATTTCAAAAGCTGAATCATAATGATTACGTGCATTCGAATCAATTAAAATTTCTGGCCTATTTATTATATTTGGAATTTCATCTATTAAAGATTCATCTTTGGCACATATTACCGCAGCAGACATAAGGACTATCGCGGAAGCACATCCAGATGTAATTAAAGCACTCTCTGAATTACATAAATTTGCAATTTGCTCCGAACATTTTTCATGTAATTCTTCAACATTAACGAAAGCGCTAGAAGCTTTATTCATTGCATCTAGAACTTCAGGTCGCATTATACTTCCCCCGAGCTTAGTTACCCAACTTTGAGCATTGATTATAGTTTTTATATTTAATTCTTTATAAATATCCATCAGCCTTCTATTTCTATATATTCAGATTTTAATTGACCGCATCCAGCATTAATATCTATTCCTTTTTCCATTCTTATTGTTGATGGTATCCCATATTTATCAATTACCTCTCTAAAAGCATTGATTTTTTCTGAGTTAGAACGGATATAATTCGATTTTAAAGTTGGATTAACTGGTATCAAATTTAAATGGCACATAAGAGGCTTTAATAATCTACCTAACTTATCAGCATGAGAAATAGAATCGTTTTGGCCCTGCAACAAAACATACTCGAAAAAAACCTTTCTATTTGTTATTTCTATATATTTTTTACACGCATTGATTAATTCTGTTATTGGATATGTCTTATTAATAGGCACAGTTTCAGATCTCGTGTCGTCATCAGGAGCATGTATAGAAACGGCTAAATTAACCTGAATATTCTCTTCTGCAAGATCCAGTATTTTAGGTACTAACCCAACTGTTGAAATTGTAATGTTTCTAGCACCTATATTAAGACCCTTTTGATCATTAAATCTTTTTGCTGCCTCGATAGTTCTAGAATAATTAGCTAAAGGCTCTCCCATTCCCATAAACACAATATTCAAATTATTTTCATTATTAAATGGGCGCCCTTCCTCAATTAATAAATCTTTTTTTATTTCAATTACTTGTGAAACAATCTCTCCAACTGTTAATTGCCTTGAAAACCCCTGCTGACCAGTTGCACAAAATTTACAATCAAGCGCGCATCCAACTTGAGACGAAATACAGACAGTTCTTCTGCGCCTTCTATGGCCATCTTCATCATACCTCATCAAAACAGTTTCAATTAATTTATTGTCATGAAGTTTCCATAAATACTTATCTGTACTTTTATCTTTAGATTTTCTCTTCACAACTAACTGGAGAGGGCTTACAACATGACTTGACTTTAAATAATCAATTGCTTCAGAAGGGAGGGTTTTTATTTCATCAAAATCAGAAGATAAATCTACATATATAGCTTGCCATAACTGATCAACTCTATAACCTTTAATTCCAGCATTCTCAAAATCTAATTTTAAATCTTCTTTTTTCTTATCAAATATTGAAATCAATTTTTTACAATTCTTATGTTTACTTTTTCTTTAAGTCTGATAGTATCAATTTAGGTAATAAAAAAGTACCTTATTGGAGTAATGATTAAACAAAAAATCAAAAGCCAAAAAAAGATTAATAAAAGTTCAGATAACGAATCAAATAAAATTATTAATTTTTCAGATCCTGTATTAGAGTCAATTAATCTAAATGTTTTATACGGAAAAGTACTGGCTGTAAAAGAAGTAAACATTCAAGTGCCTAAAAATAAAGTAGTGTCTT
This sequence comes from SAR202 cluster bacterium, assembly GCA_009392285.1. Classification (GTDB taxonomy): domain Bacteria; phylum Chloroflexota; class Dehalococcoidia; order Lucifugimonadales; family Lucifugimonadaceae. The sequence continues at coordinate 28,387 of VFGU01000009.1, read as the reverse complement.
TAATAGGGCCTTCCGGATGCGGAAAAAGTACTTTAATTAGGTGCTTTAACAGAATGAATGACACTATACGAATTGCTCGAGTTAACGGCCAGGTCTTATATAACAAGAGAGATGTTTCTGATATGGATCCAGCTGAAGTTAGATATAGAATAGGAATGGTATTCCAGAAACCTAATCCATTTCCAAAATCGATCTATGAAAATGTTGCTTTCGGCCCAAAAGTTAATGGGATCAAAGAAAATCTAGATGAAATTGTTGAAACAAGTTTAAGAAAAGCAGATCTATGGAAAGAAGTAAAAGATAGATTAAAAGAAAATGCATATGGACTTTCTGGAGGTCAACAACAGCGATTATGCATAGCCCGAACTTTGGCTGTAAATCCTGAGGTTATTTTAATGGACGAGCCATGCTCTGCTCTTGACCCTATTTCAACTGATAGAATCGAAGAGTTAATTAAAGACTTATCAAGTTCTGTAACTATAGTTATTGTCACCCACAATATGCAGCAGGCTGTCAGAGTTTCTGATTATGCTGCATGTATGATGGCTGGAGAAGAGAGGATTGGAGAACTAATAGAATATGGAGAAGTTGATCAAATATTTGGAAATCCTAAAGATAAGAGAACAGAGGAGTATGTGACTGGCAGAATAGGATAGTTATTAACTTTTTATGGCAAATTATCACGGCAGAAAATCACTAGATCTAGGTTTACTTGAAATAGAAACTAAAATTAACGCCTTAGACTTAAAGATACTTGAGGTATTTGAGGATACATTCAGTTCTTTTTATGAAAAGGATCTAGAAAAATCTAAAAAGGTCATTAAAAATGATTATTTAATAAATAAATCCTCATTAGAAATTGAAAATAATTCTATAGAGGTTATTAGACGCGAAACTCCTTTAGCTTCAGATATGAGAAAGCTTACATCTTACATGTTTGTGTCACAAGAATTGGAAAGAATTGGAGATTATCTTTCTGGAATATGCAAAATAAATTTAAAAATAGGTAAAAAACCATTCATAACTAAATTTGAAAAAATACCAAAAATGGAAGCAATTGCAAAAAATATGCTGAAAGATAGCATTAAATTATTTTCTAATGTGCCTGAAGAGAAAAAAGCCATAAAAGCTGCAAGGAAAATTTTTTCTCAAGATGACGAAATAGATTACCTAAATTATCAGGTACAAAATGATCTAATAAAAAGAATGTCAAGAGATTCAAAATTAGTTGAACAAGGAACTTATATCATATGGGTTGCCCATAACCTAGAAAGAATTTCAGACAGAGCAAATAACATTGCAGAAAGAACTATATATGTTATTACAGGAGATTCAGGGGCAATAGTTCCCTATGAATTAGAAGAATAATTAAATTTCTTATATATTTTTTGACTAATATTTTTATCATCCAGATGCAATTCTGAAGATTTACTAAATTTAAGTGCTCTCTGAATTGTTCTTATACTAACCTCATATTTTAATGATAGATCTTTCACGCTCATTCCTCTCTCATAATCTTGGAATATATTCTTGTTTCTATTTTTTTTAATTAAATTTTTGAAAAAATCAGGGTCATCATATACACAAATAGGCAAAGGGCAGTTTAAGCAACTAGCAGAATACTTGCACCCTGTATCAAAATAATTTGAGTCGTCAGAAGTCAACTCACGAGTTTGTAAATTTTTATAATAACTTGTCATATTAATTAGTACTTTTGTTCTAATAATATAGAACATTTGTTCTAATTAATCAAGTCTACCTTTTTTTTATTAAAAACTTATAATAGATCCCTATGAATGCTGAAATAGTTGCAATTGGATCTGAACTTCTATTGGGCCAAATTGTCGATTCAAATTCTGCATGGATATCTCAAAGATTGGCAGAAAATGGAATAAATTTATTTTTTAAGACAATTGTTGGCGACAACCCTAAAAGAATGGAAATGATCTTAAAAAATGCTCTTAAGAGAGCAGACATAGTTATCACTTCGGGAGGAATCGGACCCACTAAAGATGATCTGACTAGAGATATAGTCGCAAAAGTGACTAAAAGAAAACTTTATAGTGATAAAGAATCTCTTAAAGATATAGAGGAAAGATTTAGAAAAAGAGGGTTTATCCCAACTAAAAATAATGATAGACAAGCCATGTTCCCTGAAGGCTCAATAATCATAAAAAACCCAAATGGGACCGCTCCTTCTTTTATTGTTGAAGAAGGGAGTAAATGCATAATATGTTTGCCTGGAGTGCCATTTGAAATGAAATGGCTTGTAGAAAATGAAGTAATCCCCTATTTAATAAAAAAATATGAACTAAACGAAATCATTCATTACAAAGTTTTAAAAACAATTGATCTTGGTGAAAGCAATGTAGATCACTTAATAGGAGATATTATTGAGAAGTCAACAAATCCTACAGTAGGGGTTCTTGCTCACCCTGGGCAAGTAGACGTAAGAATAGCTGCTAAAGCAAAAAATAAAAAAGAAGCAGACCTTTTAATTAATCCTGTTAAAAAAGAAATAAATGACCTACTAGGAGACGCAGTATTTGGAGAAGACGAAGAGACTTTAGAAAAAAATATAGGAGGACTGCTCTCATCAAGTAACAATACCATTTCTACTATAGAAAATATTTCTGGAGGCGCAATCTCAGATGCTTTCCAAAATGCTGCTTCTAATCTATATAACCAAGGCATTACTATTGGGGCAGGCAGTAATATAAAAAATTTATTCGATAAATATGAAGTTGAATTTGATGAATCGGATCCAATTAAAATTGCTCTCAGTCAAGCATACCTAATAAAAAAAATATCATCTTCAGACTTAGGTCTGTCATATTTTGGAGTAATTTCTGGTGATTTAAAAGTAGAAAATCTAGGGAAGGGCGAAAGTTATTTTGCGATTGTTAGTGATTCTGGATATGATACCAAGCATATAAGATCAGCAGGAATTGGAACACCTGATAAAAGGAGAGCCACAATGAATGCACTAAGTCTAACTAGGAAATTTTTAATCACCAAATGAAAGCGTTATCAGCTATACAGTTAAAACCTCAAGAAGATTTAATTATCGATGAAATAGATCTGGCTGACCCAGAAGGAAAGCAAGTTCAGATAAAACTTATTTCAAGTGGAATTTGCCATTCCCAACTTCACCAAATGAATGATAATTCTCTGCCTAGACCCTTCTTGCTAGGCCATGAAGCAACCGGAGTTGTAACAAAAGTCGGACCAGATTGCCAATACGTAAAAGAAGGTGATTACGTTATAGCCACATGGGTCCCAAGAACGCCAATTAAAGGAAGATATTTACCCGACTTAAAAGGCGTAAGTTATATGGAGAAGGCGCTTAATCACAGAATAACCTTTACATGGTCAGAAACTATAATGTGCGATGATGAATATGTTGTAAAAATACCTAAAGAGCATGCTACTCCAGAATCCTGCATTGTGGGCTGCTCTGTTTTAACAGGTGCTGGAGCTGTTAAAAATACTGCAAAAATAAATGAAGGTGACACTGTTGCAATATTTGGAGTAGGCGGGGTTGGGCTCTCTGCTGTAACAATGGCTTCAATTATGAAGGCATCAATGGTGATTGCAGTTGATTTAGATGAAAGTAAGTTAGAATTTTCTAAAAAATTTGGTGCAACACATGTTATAAATGCAAAAAAATCGGATCCTATCGAAGAAATCTTGGATATCTCTCAAGGCGGTGTTGATTATGCGTTTGATGCAATAGGAAAAGAAATAACTATGAGGAACATTCTTATGGCTACCAAAAGGGGTGGCTCTGGAGCAGAAAATAAAGGTGGAACATCCGTTCTTATTGGAATACCAGAAAAAAATGATCTTGAGGTAGAAGCAAATGAATTTCTATTTTATCAAAAGACTTATAGAGGTAGCCTTGGCGCAACATATCCTGAAGAAGATTTTCCTTATTTCTTAGATATGTACCACAAAGGCAAATTTCCGATAAATGAAATGATAAGTGAAACATTTTCATTAAACCAAATAAACGAGGCCTGCGATAAATTGCATAATGGACAAATAGCTGGCAGGTCCATAATTAAATATTAATTAATTTCATAACCATATTTAATGACTAATTCAAATTATTTAAATTCTTTAGCTGAATTAGAAAAAAGATTTAATTTTGAAAAAGAAGAAAAGACAAAATTTCCTTTTTTCAAATTAGATAGAACTAATAAATTGATGAACCTATTAGGCAATCCTCAAAATGACAAATCTTTCACTATTCATATAGCTGGCACAAATGGAAAAGGAACAGTATCTTCAATTATTAATTCAATTATCTCAAAGAATTATAAAACTGGATTATTAACTTCCCCTCATCTCAAAAATTATACAGAAAGAATCAAAATTAACGGCAATGAAATAAGTGAAAAAATATTTGCTTCAGTACATAAAGAAGTTTCTAAAAAAATTTATCGCTTTGAAAAAGAAGAGGGAGTGCAATTTACTTTTTTTGAAATAATAACGGCAATGGCATTTGCTATTTTTAAGAAAGAAGGAGTAGATGTAAAAATTTTAGAAACAGGATTAGGAGGCAGTTTTGATTCGACTAATGTGGTTGAATCAGACATAAGCATAATTACGCCAATTAGCGAAGACCATAAAAAAATATTAGGTGGAACTATCAAGTCAATTGCTCAAAATAAAGCTGGAATTATCAAAAGGAATTCAAAGGTAATTACTGCAAAACAAAACAAGATAGCTAGAGAAATATTAACTAAAACTGCTAATTTAAAAAACTCAAATTTAATTGAAGCAAAATATAAAGTATGCGGGATTCCAAAAATAGTTGCGAACAAAATGGAAGCAAAATTGCTGGTTGATGGAGTTCATTACGATATAAATTACAAATCTATAGGACTGTACCATCTTGAGAATATTGCTACCGCAATAAAAACTGTAAAAGAATTTAATCAAAATATTCCAATAAATACTATTACAGAAGGCATAAATAGGAATTCGTGGCCTTGCAGAGGTGATTTTTATTGTATAGATGGCAAAAGGATTCTAATTGATGGGGCTCATAACAAAGCTGGATTTAAGAATTTAAAAAAAACTGTATCCACCTTTTTTAATAATAAAAATTATACTTTTATATATGGAACCAATAATAACCATGACATAAATACTTTCATAGAATTTATAAAAAAAATACCTTCTAAAGTAATAATAACAAAATCAAATCACCCTAAATCGCTTCCTACTAAAGAGATTGAGAAAAAATTAACTGCACTTGGCATAAAATTTATAAAGTCGACTAGCACAGAAAATGCACTTAAAATAGCAATGAATAGTTATAAAAAAAATGATTTAATCATAGTAGCAGGATCATTATTTGTATCTTCAGAAATAAATAACATATTAAATAAATGAATAAAAATATAGAAAATAAAGTTGTTGTAACAGGGATGGGAATAATATCTTGTACAGGCAAAACTGTTAATGATTTTTGGGATTCACTAATTCAAGGAAAGTCAGGAATAGACTATCTAAAACAAGTAGACACAGAGGGATATACGTGCAAAATTGGAGGCGAAATTGATAATTTTGATCCGTTAAATTATATGGATAAAAAAGAAGTTAAAAGGCTGGCTAGATATTCTCAATTTGCCATTGCAGCCACACTAGAAGCCCTGACAAATTCGGAGATAGATCTTGGTAAAGAGGACAGTGGAGAAGTAGGGGTTTTGTTGGGCAGTGGTTCGGGAGGATTGCCAGAAACAGAAAAAGAAAACCTTCAAATGTTTAAAAACAACAGGAATACTGTAAGTCCATTGTATGTTCCTAAAATGTTGCCCAATATGGCAAGTTCAAATATCAGCAGGTTACTTAATTTAACCGGATATTCAAATACTGTTGCTACCGCTTGTGCTGCTGGAACCCAGGCGATTGGGGAAGCTGCTGAAGTTATAAGAAGAGGAGATGCAGAAGTGATGATAGCAGGTGGATCTGAGGCACCTTTTTGTGAAACTAGCTTAGGGGGGTTTTGTAATATGCATGCCTTAACTAGCCAAAATGATAATCCAAAAACTGCTAGTAAGCCTTTTGATAAAAATAGGGATGGATTTGTTCCATCTGAAGGCAGCGGAATAATTATTTTGGAATCTCTAAAACATGCAATTAAAAGAGGAAAAGAACCTCTAGCAGAAATTACATCATACGCATGCACATCTGATGCATTCCATTTGGTGCAACCAGAACCTGAAGGTAAAGGAGCTACCAAAGCGATGGAAAAGGTATTAAAAAAATCAAATTTAGACTTATCTTCAATTGATTATATTAATTCTCATGGAACGTCTACTCCTGCAGGAGATAAAGCAGAAACATTGGCTATAAAAAGAGTGTTTGGCGATCATTCAAAAAAATTAAAAATAAATTCTTCAAAATCAATTATTGGCCATGCATCAGGTGCTGCAGGTGCTATGGAAGCCATTGCTTGTGTAAAATCTATTGAAAATCAAATTGTGCACCCGACTATAAACTTGATAGATGAAGATGAAGATTGTGATTTAGACTATACACCCCAAAAACCTAAAAAAATTAAAATTGATCACGCCTTATCAAATAGTTTTGGATTTGGCGGCCAAAATTCATGCTTAATAATTTCTAAATTTGAAAAATAGATAGACTATTTTTGGGTCAAACTATATATTAAATTAAGTTATTATTATGGTTGAAAAATCTTTCGTTCATTTACATAATCATTCTGAATTTAGTTTTATTGATGGAAGCAGTTCCTTGAAATCTATGGCTAAATTAGCCAAGAAATATGGAATGCCTGCAATAGCTTTAACTGACCACGGGAATTTATATGGTGCTATAGATTTTTACAATGAATGCAAGAAAGAAAACATAAAACCTATTATAGGATGCGAATTTTATGTGGCACCCAAAGCAAGACAAGATAAAGACCCAAGTCATGCTTATGACCATCTGACAGTAATAGCTAAAAATAATACTGGGTACAAAAATTTAATAAAACTAGTTTCAATATCTAATTTGGAAGGATTTTACTATAGGCCAAGAATTGATAAAGAAATTTTGAAAAAATATAAAGAAGGTTTAATTGTTCTTTCAGGATGCCCATCAGCCGAATTGTCAAAAAAAATAATTTCAGGAGATAACCAAAAAATACACGAAACAATTAGTTGGTTTAAAGAAACATTCAAGGAAGATTATTATTTAGAAATTATGAGGCATGAACTAGTGCCAGATCAAGAAAAAATAAATCAATGGATAATAAATAATTATAAAGAATTAGGAATAAAAATTGTAGCAACTAATGATAATCATTATGAAACAGCCAAGGATTATGACAAAGAAATATTGTTGAAAAATGTAAGATCAAATAGCCCCAATGGAAGAAAAGATATCCTTGAAGATAATAGTTATTACATTATGCCCCCAGAAGAAGTAAGGGAGAAATTTAGTGACATTATTGAGGCATGTGACAATACATTAGAAATTGCTGAAAAATGTGAGTTAAAAATTGACTTCTCTCAAACAATGATTCCTGAATTCGCAACGCCTGACAAAAAGGATGCCTTTACCTATTTGAAGGAATTATGCTACGAAGGATTAAAGTTAAATTTTCCAGAAGCATCTGACGAGATAAATAAAAGGTTAGAGTATGAATTGTCAGTTATTAAAGAGACTGATTTTGCAGATTATTTTTTAGTTGTTTGGGATATTTTTCAATTTGTAAACAATAAAAAAATTCTGACTACTCTAAGAGGAAGCGCAACTGCAAGTTTGGTATTATTTTGCTTAGGAATAACTAAAATTGATCCTGTAAAAAATAAATTAGTGTTTGAAAGATTCCTAAATATTGAGAGGAAGGAAATGCCAGATATTGACATAGATTTCCAAGATGACAGGAGAAAGGAGGTTTTAGAATACTGCACAGAAAAATACGGCTCTGACCATATAGCTCAAATTATTGCCTTCAGCAAAATAAAGGCAAAAGGTTCAATACGAGACGCAGGAAGAGTTATGGAACTTCCGTTGTCATTTGTAGATAAGGTTGCAAAACTTATTCCAAATAGAGACCCTAATAATCCTACTTCAGATATGACATTAGAAAAAGCATTAAATATGAGCCCAGAACTTAGGCAAGAATATGATACAAACGAAGATATAAGAAATCTTTTTGAAAATGCAAAAAAAATTGAAGGTTCAGTAAGAAATATCCAAACACATGCTGCTGGAGTTATTATATCTAAAGACCCTTTAGACAACGTTGTTCCAATTCAAAGGCCTCCAGTAATTGAAGGTAACGATTCGACTCCATTGACACAATTTGAGATGTTTGCATTGGCTGATTTGGGGCTTCTAAAAATGGATTTTCTTGGCTTATCTAACCTTACTATAATTGATCAAACAGTTCGAATGATCGAGAAGAAAACAGGAGAAATAATAGATCTAAATTCTGTGCCAAAAGATGACACAAAGACATTTGACTTGCTTAGCGATGCAAAGACTTCTGGAGTTTTTCAATTAGAAAGTTCTGGCATGAAAAGATACATAAAAGAATTAAAGCCTACTTCAATAAATGATATCTCTGCAATGATAGCTTTATATAGACCAGGGCCAATGGAGCATATATCTACTTTCATTAATTCAAAACACGGAAAGATCCCTATAAAGTATCCTCACGAATCATTAGAATCTATACTAAAAGAGACTTACGGAATAATAGTTTACCAAGACCAAGTTTTATTAATTGCTCAGTCAATTGCTGGCTATTCCTTAGGAGATGCAGATTCATTTAGAAAAGCAATGGGTAAAAAAATACCTCAGGTTATGGCGGAAGAAAAAGGAAAGTTCATTCAAGGAACTTTAGATAATGGGTTTAGCAAAGAATTAGGAGAAAAAGTCTTTGAGTTAATTGAACCTTTTGCTGGATATGCTTTTAATAAGGCTCATAGCGTTAGTTATGCAATGATTGGATATTGGACCGCATATTTTAAAGCTAATTACCCAGAAATTTTCATGTCCGTTTTAATGAAAAATTCTTCCGATGACAAAGAAAAAATTTCAACTTTAATTGCAGAATGCAACTCTATGAATATAGCGGTTTCTGGTCCTAATATAAATATGAGCGAAATTGATTTTGAGCCGTATATATATAGAGATGTCGAAGATAGAGAAGAAGATACTATAATTGATATTGAGACTTATAAAAATTTCGAGGGCAACAAATCAATTAGTTATGGATTGGGCACTATAAAAAATATTAGTTCAAACGCAATAACTCCTCTGGTAGAAGAAAGAAAAAATAATGGCAAGTTTAAAAGCATCGAAGATTTTATAACTAGAATGTCAAAAAACCCTATTGCCAAAGGTTCTCTTGAGCCATTAATAAAAGTGGGGGCTTTTGATGAAATTGAAAAAAGAGAAATCTTGTTACCTTCTATAGAAAAAATTGCCACAGAGATGTCTAGAAGAAATGAACTAGAAAATAGTGGACAAGCAAATATGTTTGATTTATTTGGTGATGAGGTAAAAGTGCCTTTAAACCTAAATCTAATAGAAGCAGAAGTAGATTACAAAGAAAGAATGTTTTGGGAAAGAGACTTGTTGGGCACAGTTCTGAGTGAGAATCCAATTAATAAAAAAATAGAAACTTATTCAAACTCCCATATTGTATTGGCAGGGCAATTAAACTCAGAGCGCGCAAATGCTCAAGTTAAAGTTATTGGTCAAGTTATATCTACTACAAAAAGAACAACCAGAGCAAAAGAAATGTTCTTGATTTGCCAACTAGGGCTTCTAGATAACGCAATCGAACTTGTAATTTGGCCAGATAAAATGGAGGGTTCACAAGATCTGTGGGAAAACGGAACATATCTTGAGTTAAGTGTAAAAACAAATTTAAGAAATGGTTCTACAAATTTAATTTTTGAAGATGGGAAAAGATTAGAGTTTGAAAATAATGAACTAGAAAAATTTGTTTCCAAAGAAACTATTGACTTAAATAAGGATAAAGAATTGTTCTATAAACAAGAAGAAGAGCCAAAAGAGGATCCTTTTGTAGAAAAAGAGATAATTGAGTCATTACCAAACGAGGTTATTGAGCCTTCAACTTCGGGTAATTTACACCTTGAATTTATTGGATCGAAAAATCTTATCGAGGATAAATATAAATTTGAAGACATTATGAAAATACTTCTGGAAAATAGATCTGAAGAACAAAAAGAAAATGTATTAATAAAAATCATTTATGACGAAAAATCTATAGAACTAGAACTGCCTATATGTGTTAATGTTACTGAAGAATTGAATTCTAAACTTGATTCTATAATAGGGCAAAATAACGTTATTATTACATAATTTAACTGAATTACTTTCTGTAATATAATCTAAATCATGAATAGTTTAGTTTACCCAGAAATATTGATGTACTCCCGAAACTTTTGCTCAGACTGCGTAAGAAGTAAAGCTTTTTTGGATAATAATAAAATTCCTTATACAGAAATCAATATCCTTGAAGATAAAAAGGCGCAAGAAAAAGTAATAAAAATAAATAATGGCAGGGCTACAGTTCCAACAATTATAATAAAAAATTCTAAAGACGAAATAGTTTTAAGCGAGCCAACTGATTCAGAATTAGCAAAAGCAATTAGTAAACTTTCCTTAAAATAATGAACTATTTTATTTTTATACCCCATATGAATATTGGAGGGGTAGAAAAGAGTTTCTTAACTTTATCAGACCAACTTATAGACAAAGGTAATAAAGTTACTATAGTTACCCTTAATCAAAATAAAAATTCATTAAATCAAAATGATAGAATTGAAATAATTTCACTGAATACCTCAAGGTCAATATTGTCATTATTTAAATTATCCAAGATGCTGAATGAAAAAAAACCAGACATCTTAATTTCAGCTCAATATTATGCAAATATAGTTGCAATTCTATCTTCAGTGATTTCAAAATATAAACCTAAAACAATTCTATCGGAAAGGCTTCATCTTTCTTCAACCCTAAAACAATACAATTTATTAAAAAAATTACTACTAAAATTTTTAGTAAAAATGACTTATCGTAATGCAGATCTAATTTATGGAAATTCTGATTCGGTTTGCGAAGATCTAAAGAAAAATTATATAAACGAATCTGCAAAAGTTATAAAAATTTTAAATCCATCATCTTCAAAAAATATTATTAAGTTATCTGAGGAAGAGGTTGCTGATACCTGGATCTCAAAGAGTTCTGAGCCGATTATATTGTATGTTGGAAGATTGTCTTTTCAAAAGGATATACCAACCTTACTTAAAACTTTTGAAATTATTACAAATGAATTGAATTCAAAATTATTAATTGTTGGAGATGGCCCGCAAAGAAAATTAGTAGAAGAATTTAAATTGAATAATCCAGAAATTGGAAATCAAATTAAATTAATTGGGTATAGTAAAAATCCTTATAAATTTTTTAAATATTCGAAGGTTTTTTTATTAACTTCACTATATGAGGGGCTCCCAAATGTTCTTATAGAAAGTCAAATACTTGGAACTCCAATAGTGGCTACAAATAGCCCAGGAGGGACCACGGAAGTTTTAGAAGGTGGGAGGTCAGGGTTGCTAGCAAATGTTAAAGATATTCAGGAATTATCAGAAAAAACTTTGAGAATTCTGAAAGAAGAAAATATATCAAAAGAATTAAAAGAAAATATGGATTTTTCAGCAAGAAGATTTGAACCATCCATAGTTACTGAATATTTAATTTCTGAAATAAAAAAACTATTTAATAATTAATCTTCCCAATAGTGGCTATAAAATTATGCTCTAAATAAAATTCACCAATAAATTTAGATTTATCAAAAATTTCTTTAGTTAAATTTCTTAATGTACCTGTGCCATGGCCATGAACTATTCTGACATGAGAATAATTAGAGTTAACACAATCGATAATATGGTTTTCGATTGCGATTTTAGCTTCACCATATCTCATGCCATGCAAGTCTATTGATATTTTTTCCACTCTAGTTCCAATCTATTAGATATCTAATTCAATTTTTATAGGAGAGTGATCAGATTTTCTTTCGCCTAAGTCATCTGGAGGAGATATTAATACTTCCTCACTATGAATTAGAGGCAAAATCGTTTTTGAGGCAAGAAAATAATCAATTCTCCAGCCTGTATTATTTTTATAAGCACTTCCCATATAACTCCACCATGTATATGGTCTTGATGATGAATCCTTCTCTCTAAAAACATCCACAAATCCCTCTGATAAAAAAGTTGAAAAACTTTCTCTTTCTTCGTCAGTAAAACCCGAGTTACCTCTATTAGAAGATGGATTGGCAATATCTATTTCTTGGTGAGCAACATTAAAATCTCCACAAGCAATAAGAGGCTTTTTATCTGCCAAAGACTTTAAATAATTAAGGAAGTCCACATCCCATTCTTGAGTTCTATAATCTAGCCGCTTAAGCGGTTCTTTTCTGTCTGAGCCTGAATTAGGAACATATACATTAACAATAAATATATTTCCTAAATCAATTGTAATAACTCGACCCTCATTATCATGCTTTTCTATTCCTATGCCATATTTAACTTCTTTTATTTTTTCCTTTGAAATTATTAAAGTTCCTGAATATCCCTTTCTTTCTGCACTATTCCAAAACATTTCATATGAACCTATATTTAAGTCAACTTGGCTTTGATCTGCTTTTGTTTCCTGAATGCACATAATATCTGGAGAATGGTGTGATATAAATTCCTCTAGTCCTTTTTTAAGGCAGGCTCTTATTCCATTTACATTCCAAGAAATGATTTTCATAATTATTAAGAAAAAAAGTATATTATAATTAAAGTATGTTACACCCAAGTCAAAATAATCTCATCTGGATAGATCTTGAAATGACAGGATTGGGAGATGAGAACGTAATATTAGAAATTGCTGTAATAATTACGGATGAAAAGTTAAATATAACTGATAAATTTCCTGATTCGAAGTTAGGTTTAGCAATAAATAGAACTAAAAAAGAACTAAAAACGATTGAATCATGGTCACTTAATCAACATACAAAATCTGGACTACTTAAAAGAGTTGAAGAATCTAATTATTCATTAAATGATGTTGAAGATTTAGTATTTAAGTTTATTTCAAAGAGAATTGAACCTAATAAAGGGATATTGTGCGGAAACTCAATTTGGGTTGATAGAAAATTTCTAAGAAAAGAAATGCCAAAATTAGAAGAATATCTGTTCTATAGAATGATCGATGTTTCTTCAATAAAAGAATTAGTTCAAAGATGGTACCCAGAAACCAAATTTCCTGAAAAAAATAAGACGCATCTCGCGATGGAAGATATCCAAGAAAGCATTGAGGAACTAAAATGGCTCAGGCAATACTTCTTTTCAGATCCAGACTATATAGGAAGTAGTTGACCATTATTTGAACTTGAAACATTTCCATAATAAACAAAGTTGCTTCGCTTATTATTCACTTTTTCAGTTATTTTCTTCTCAACAGGCGGTTTGTCCTGTTTTTCTACAACTTTAATTGATGATTCATAATTCTCAGCCGCTATAATATTTCTATAATCACCTTGCACTTCTTTTGCAACCATATCAAGTAATGTAATTGAGCCACCCCTAGGAGAATAAACTCCGGTTTCCCACTCACTCACTGTTTGCTGTCTGATTCCTAATTTTTTAGAAAACGCACTTTGCGATAAATCCAAGGATTTTCTTAACTCTTTAATTGATTCAGAATTCCACATAATTATTCATATTGTTTTTAATATGGATAAAATTTAACTTATTACTTATCTGGTATTCAATAATTTTATATGCAATTTTTTAGAAAATTTGTGAATTTTTAGTCAAATCTGGAATATTTTCCACAGATCCTGCAACTGAAACAACAATTGTTGAATTATCAAAGATATACTCATAAGCCTTAAAAATATCGCTCAAAGTAACTTTTTTTAGCATTTCAAGACTCTCTTCAATTGATATAATTCTATTAGTTAAGAGATACTGCGTTCCATAATTCATAGCAATTGACCTAGAATCTTCATATCTCATCATCATTCTTCCCTTAATTAATTCTTTGGAGGATTCCATTTCTTCTTTACTCAAATCGTTTTTTACTTTTTTGATTTCTTCTATTATCACTTTAAAAGTCTCTTCTGTATTTTCAGGAGCAATCCCAGCATCTATGTAAAAAACTCCGCAGTCTGAGTAACCATGAGATGTAGAATTTACTGAATATGCTAAGCCACGCTTTTCTCTAACCTGCTCAAAAAGTCTGCTAGTCATGCCGCCACCAAGTAGCACAGATAGCACCAAAGAGGCATGTCTTAGTTCATCAACTAATGAAAAATTCTTGAAAGCAATTGTCAAATGGGACTGATTTGTTTCCATTTTGTCTAAAACCGTCAAAGGTTTGTCATTATAATAAGAGGATGGAGAGAATTTCATTGGATCGCCTTCTCTAAAACCCTTAAAAGCTTTCTCAGATGCACGAACTACTTCTTCGTGCTCAAGATTCCCAGAAACAACTAGAACCGCATTGGAAGAAGTATATTGTTTATTGAGATATTTTATTAAATCTTCCTTTGAAGTAGCTTTAACAGTTTCTATTGAACCTGCAACATCTACACCCATAGGTTGATTGGGCCAAATATGCTGATCAGCCTTGTTTGATGCTCTACTACCAGCTGAATCCATAAAAGCCTTTATCTCTTCATATACAACATTTTTTTCTAACTCCAAATCTTTCTTTTTTATTAAAGGATCTTTAGCCATATCAACTAAAACATCTAATCCATCAAGATAAAATTCTGAGGGCATTTTACACCAGTAGCCCGTAGACTCTTTGTCAGTATATGCATTTAGAATTCCTCCTTTTGATTCGACTATTTCAGCAATTTCTTTAGGAGTTTTTCTTTTTTGAGTCCCTTTAAATAATAAATGTTCGAATAAATGCGATGATCCAGCAATATCAGGTGTTTCATATCTAGAGCCTGCACCAAAAAACAAAACTACAGTTGTTGCATTAGTATTTTGCATTGGAACAGTAATAACAGTTGCACCATTTTGCAATTTTATTGTTTTGAAGTTGTTCATGATGAATAATTAAACCATGATTAATGAAAAAATTGTTAATTTTATAAAAGAAAAGCATTTTTATCTTATAGTTATTGCCATTTCGATGATAGGCTTTCTGTTGAGATTTTATGGGATAAATTGGGATCAAGGTTTACTGTTTCATCCTGATGAAAGACAACTCCTAATGATTTCCAACCAGATGAATTTAAGCAATCTTGATCCAGGCTGGTATAACTATGGAACCCTTCCCTTGTACATCCTAGAAATATTCTCGCTAAACAAGGAATGGAATGTTTATGAATTGAGATTTCCTGGAAGAATTCTAAGTTCAGTTTTTGATTCACTCACAATAGTTATTGTTGGACTAATTGGAAGAAAATTGCATTCAAATTTATCTGGAATACTCGCCAGTTTCTTTTATTCAATTTGTGTTTTAGCAATTCAGACTTCGCATTTTTTTGTTGTTGATACTTTTCTTACCTTTTTTTTAACTTTAATAATTTTCTATTGTATTAAATTAAATGAAAAATTAACTATAAAGAGAATAGCAATAGTCGGGATTCTTTTTGGTGTTTCATTATCTATAAAAATTAGTTCACTCTTAATCTTAGGGGTTGTATTAATCACGATTATATTTAATATTCGCCAGACCTCCTTAAAAGCGAGGTTGATTGATTTGTCGAAGTATACCGCTTTTCTTTTATTTCTATCTTTTCTTACCTTTTTTATATTAAATCCATTTTCATTAATTAATTTTGATACCTTCTTGGCAGCCTCAGAAACTCAATCTGACATGGCGCGGGGTCTAATTGATTTTCCATATACTAGACAATATATAAATACATCGCCATACATTTATCACTTAAGTCAGTTAATAAAAACTTCATTAGGGCCAATAGGAGGCTTATTAGGAATTTTTTCAACTTTATTTGTAATAAAGAAATTAGAGATAACTAATCGTAGAAATTTATTGATATTATTTTTATGGTTCTTTGTATACTTTGGTTTCTTTGGAGCAATTCATACAAAATTTTTAAGATATATGTTGCCAATAATACCTGTGATCAGCATATTCTCTTCGTACATGATTTCATATTTATTATCAAAATCAGGAAAGTACAAAAAAATATATATAACAATAGTTGCTATATTGCTATTTGGTTCATTGCATTACACATTTAGTTTTATTCAAATATATTCAAATGAACATGAAGCATTAACTGCAGGAAAGTTTATAGATAGAGAGTTTGAAGAAGGGGACATTTTATTAAAAGAACACTGGGATGAAGCATTAAGAACTAATAAAACATATATAACAAAAGAATTAAATTTATATGATAACGATTCTGTCACCAAAGCAAGAGGGATGGCAACTCTTTTATCATCTTCTGATGGAGTATATTTAACTACTAAAAGACTGGTTTCAACTATTCCAAGGCTTGAAGAAAGATATCCTTTAACAACCAATTATTATAGAAAACTTTTTTCAGAAGATCTTGGCTATAAATTAATTAGGTCAAATATAACAAGTCCATCATATTTAGGGTTTTCGTACAATTCGAATCCTTTCAGCAGGATAAAAAATATAGATTTTGATGATTACCAAACAAATAAATTTGGAATAAATCTTGGCTGGACAGACGAAAGTTTTTCTGCATATGATCATCCAGAAACTTTTATTTTTAAAAACATAGAAAATCTTTCTTCTGATGAGATTTTCAATAAAATTATTAACATAAGTCATAATAAAAATTATCTAAATAGACTAAATCAAGAAAAAATTAACGACACTTATGGCAATTCATATGTTGGTTTTTTTAATTCTAGTGGATCAATTTTATCAGCAATATCTTGGTATATTGTTTTGCAAATGTTATCAATCATATCAATACCATTATTATGGTTAGTTTTTAAATACTCAAAATTCCCTTTTATAGGTTCAATAAAAATAATATCTTTAATTTTGTTTTCATTTATATCATGGATATGTCTTTCATTTAATTTACTCATATTCAATTTATCTAATTTATATTTTTTAATTTTTATTATTTTTAGCATCTCTTTAATTTTATTTATTAAGAATAGAAAAAAGTTGGTGGCTTTTATTTATAAAAATAAAAACTCTTTTATAAAATATGAATTGATCTTTGCGGCTTCTTTTATAGTTTTTTTATTAATAAGAAGTATTAATCCGGACTTATGGCATCCATATAGAGGCGGCGAAAAGCCCATGGAACTTGCCTATCTAAATGCAATTCTGAATTCTAACTATATGCCTCCAATTGATCCTTGGTTTTCTGGGGCAATAATGAATTATTATTATTTTGGATTTTTTATATTTGGAATGCTAATTAAACTTTCTCAGGTAAGTCCTTATATAGGATTTAATTTAGCTGTGGCAACAGTATTTGCTATTTCACTTACTGGATTGTGGAGCCTAGCGAGTAATATATCTAAAAGTAAAATACTTCTTCCAATGATAACGGTTTCAACGACATTAATTTTTGGAAATTTTCAACCTTTTATTCAAATGTTTAACAAGGTTAAATCTGGATCCTTTAGCAAATTATTTGAAATCGATTACTGGCAACCTTCTAGGGTTCTTCCTCAGGATTCTTTAGGTTATGAAATTTCAGAGTTTCCATTTTTTTCCTTTTTGTTTGCTGACTTGCATCCTCACATGATAGGGATTCCAATTATGATTCTAAGCTTAACTTTCTTAACCTTAAGTTTTTCAAAAATAAAAAATAATTCTTGGCACTTTTATTCATCTACAATCTTGTTTAACTCTTTATTATTAGGGGTTTCGTGGGTTACCAACACATGGATGGTTCCTGTTCAATTATTTTTAATATTCAGTTTTTCATTAATTTACTTTAGAAACTGGCGAAATCCTTTATATACAATAAAAGCGGCGATATCATACACTGGAGCAATAATTTTTATTGGCTACTTACTTTTCTTGCCTTTTCATCTCAATTTTAACTCTCCATTTACAGGCTTTATCTCAAATGAATTTAATACTAGAATATTTGATTTTCTAGAAATCCATTACCTAAGCCTAACTGTAGTTTTTATATTTATGATCAGTATATTATTGCCTAAGATAAGGAATAAATTTGATAAGAATAAATTTTATCCCCAAATCATTACAATGCTCATTACAGCATTACTGATGGCAATTTTCGTAGAAATATTCAAAGTTCAAAATGATATTGGGCGAATGAATACTTTCTTCAAATTCTATCTTCAAATTTGGATTCTAATTTCTATTGCATCCTCTTTCTTAATTTTGCAACTTTCAAACTCTTTAAAAAAGAAATCTATGCTATTTTTCTTCTATCCAGTTGTTGGATTCCTGTTTTTATCAGGAATGCTCTTCCCTATTTTTGGAACAATAAGCAGAGTTCAGGATAGATTTGTTGATACGAGTTTTACTCTAAATGGATCAAAATTTGCAGAAAAGGCTGAATACAAAAATAATTCTACATCTATAACTCTAAAGTATGATTTAGATGCTATAAATTGGCTAAAAGAAAATGAAAGAAAAACAAAAAATATAATTGAGGGCCTGTCTCCTTTATATACATGGGGAAATAGATTTTCTATATATACAGGATTCCCGACTGTAATAGGTTGGGATTGGCATCAGACACAGCAAAGAGAATATAAAACCTCATTAATAAATGAAAGAAAAAATGATGTCAATGAATTTTACTCGACGTTAGACGTAAGCAAAAAGATAAACATACTCAACAAATATGATGTTAAGTTGGTAATTATAGGTGAACAAGAAAAATCTTATTACCCGAATGAAGGAATTGAATCAATAGCCGATCTAGTAGAAAGCAAATTATTAAATATAATATATCAAAATAATAAAACTACTATTTATGAGGTTAAGAATTGAATAAGATTAACTGCGTACTTTTTGATCTGTACAATACATTATTTAAATTTTACCCCGATAGAGAAGAAACTCAATATCAAGCATCTAAATTAATAGATTTAAAAATTGATAAATCTCAATTTAAAGATGCTATATTAAAGTCTGACTCATGGTTTGCTGAACAGACTGCTAAAAAATCTATGCATCTTCTTAGTGATAAAGAAAAGTTTTTATTTTACTGCGAATATGAAAAGAATTTATTTGGCCACCTTGGTCAAAATTTATCAGAAAGCGAAGTTAAAAAAATTTGGACATATGTATACAGTCAAAAGAGTTCTCTAAAAAAATATGATGATGTTATTCCTTGTCTAAAATTCTTAAAAGAAAATAATTTTTCCGTAGGTATAATTACAAATATTGATGCAAAAGGAGAAGATCTCAGCAAGGATCTAAATTTATCAAATTATATTTTTAAAATAATAACATCATATGATGCAGGGGAATCAAAGCCATCTCCAAAAATATTTAAATATGCCCTAAATGTCTTTGATCATGATCCTTCGGAATGTGTATTTATTGGGGATCAAATAGAAACAGATGTTATAGGTGCAAGAAATTCTAATATAACCCCAATTCTATTAGATAGAGAGGGTCAGTATAGTTATTACGAAGAGTGCCAGGTAATTAATAATTTAAATGAACTACAATTTATTTTATAGAAGAAAATTGCTCAGAAAATTTTGACTTAAATCTCTCAAAATCACTTAATGCCTGTATAAGTTCTGTCATATCAACTTTATGATTAATCCTAATTTGTTTATCAGATATATAAAATTTATTTTTGAAAATTTCTTCAATAAAATTTTCCATACCAATTATGGAATATTTAAATCTAATTATACTTTGATCTTGTTTAATACTAATAAAATTAATTTCTAATTTAGAACAATAAATTTTTATTTTTTGGTAGTTAATTAAATTAATTAAACTTTCAGGCAGTAATCCAAATCGATCGATCAATTCGTCTTTATAGACAGATAATTCTTTTAAATTAAAAATCGAAGATAAGCGATCGTATATTTCAAGCCTAGATTCTATATCAGGAATATACTCAAAAGGTATTCCAATATCTTCTAATAGATCTAAATTAATTAATGAATATTTAAATTTCAAATCATTATAATTAATATTGTTTTGCTTTCTCGAAACTGCTGATTCTAAGAATTTTAAAAATAGTCCAAGCCCAATTGCATTAATATTTCCGCTTTGCTCTTTACCCAAAACGTTTCCTACTCCTCTAATTTCCATATCTCTTAAAGCTATTTCTTTACCCGCCCCTAAGTATTGAAATCGTGTCATTGCTTCAAGTCTTTTTTCAGTCTCGGAGTTAAGCTTTGCTTTCCTAGGCACTACAAAATATGCATAAGCTTGATGACTCGATCTTCCAACCCTTCCTCTAAGTTGATAAAGTTGCGCTAATCCTAATTGGTGGGGATTGATTATCACTATTGTATTAGAGTCTGGCAAATCTAAACCTGACTCAATAATTGTTGTACAAACTAGAACATCAATATTTTTATCTGCAAAACTATTCATGACCTCTGACAACTTCCTAGGGTCCATCCTTCCATGTGCATAATCAACTTTAACTTCTGGAACAACTTCTTTAATTTTCTCAGCAATTTTTTCTATTTTATTAACACGATTATAGACAATAAACATCTGTCCATTTCTATCTTTCTCTCTTAGTATTATCTCTCTTAATAATTCGTCATTTTCTTCAACAACATATGTTCTTACAGACCTCCTATCTAATGGGGCTGTCTCAATCATGCTAAGATCCCTTACTCCAGACAAGGCCAAATTCATTGTCCTAGGGATTGGAGTTGCGCTCAAAGAAAGTATGTCTAAATTAAGCCTCATGCTTTTTAAAAACTCTTTCTGTCTTACTCCAAATTTATGCTCCTCATCAACTATGAATAATCCTAAATCCTTAAAATCTATAGTATCTTGGAGCAATTTGTGTGTACCTATGCATATATCAACCTGCCCTGCCCTTAATTGTTTCTTTATTTCATTTGATTCTTTGATTGTTTTAAGCCTACTAAGGCACTGGATATTTACTGGAAACTGATTAAGTCTTGATTTAAATGTATCGTAATGTTGATCAGCTAATACTGTGGTAGGGACCAATATTGCAACTTGTTTTCCGCTCTGCACTGCCTTGAAACTTGCTCTAACTGCCAATTCAGTTTTTCCAAATCCAACATCCCCGCAAAGTAGTCTGTCCATAGGTATGATACTTTCCATATCTTTGTATATCTCGTTTATAGATCTCTGCTGATCTTCCGTAAGAGCAAATGGAAAACTAGATTCAAGCGCTAACATCCAGTCATCATTTTTGTTAAAAGAAAAACCTTTAACTTTTTTTCTACTAGAATGTATGTATAAAAGTTCAGATGCCAATATTTCTGTAGATTTTTTTACTCTATCTTTCTGCCTCTCCCATTCTTTTCCATGAAGTCGATGCAGATTAGGAGCATTATCCTGCCCTCCTCTGTACAACTCAATTCTAGATATTTGGTCAGCAGGAACAAAAAGTTTATCGTCTTCTGCAAAATGTAATTCTAAATACTCCCTATCGCCATGACCTTCTAATTTTGTAACTCCAATAAATCTTGATATCCCATGATCTTCATGGACAACTAAAGCACCTTTTTCAAATAACTTAGATTTACGACTTTTACTTAGTGATTTATCAAAATTTCTGATTTTATTTTTAATCCCAAATAATTCATGATCACCAAGAAATATAATGCCAGTGCCATTGTCAATCTTAATTCCAAAAGAATTGTTAATAGACTTCTTTGCAAAAAAAATCTTTTTCTCTAAATCCTTATTACTAGTCGAATATTCATTTATCTTTTCTTTAATCCTTACTATATTATTTGACGCAACCATAACTATAGAATCTTTGCTATATTGAATTATTTGATCTACAGCTTTCCCTATGGGGTCTAGTGAACTTAGATTACTACCTTTCAAGTCTATTTTTTCAACTTCAATAAAATTCTTTCCGACTTTATTTGAGATCATAAGATTTTTTATATTTATCATCTTATTAAATTTTAATAATCTTTCTGCTATATCCTTTTGTTTATAGGTAAACCTGTCTTTTTTATTAAGAGAAAACCTCTCTTCATATTTTTTAATAGAAAT
Organism: SAR202 cluster bacterium; assembly: GCA_009392285.1. Classification (GTDB taxonomy): domain Bacteria; phylum Chloroflexota; class Dehalococcoidia; order Lucifugimonadales; family Lucifugimonadaceae. The sequence goes on along the minus strand of VFGU01000009.1, from coordinate 6,184 downwards.
TTCTATTAATTGTGGTTCATTAATGACCACTATAGAATTTTGATTAAAAATATCTAACAAACATCCGCCTTCTCCCATCTTTTTTGATTCTTTTTCTGATAAAGATAATTGGCTAGAAACTCTGATCGACGCTTTTTTAACCTGTTTTATTGTCTTCTGAGATTCTTGGTCAAAATTTCTAATACTCTCAATTTCATCTCCTATAAAATCAATCCTTAAAGGGTTCTTATTGCCTACCGGAAAAACATCAATAAGATTGCCCCTGACAGAAAACTCTCCTGATTGCTCAACCACATGAGTTCTCTCATACCCTAAAAATGAAAGTTTATTAACAATTTCACTAATTTTTATTTTTTGCCCAATATATGAATCAAATGTTCCTTCGTTAGATAAAAATTCTAAATTGGGAGTTTTCTGGGACAGAGAAAGTCCTGAGGTTATAGCCAAAAAATTTTTATTTCTTAAATCTAACATTTTTGAAATAGCCCCATTTCGTTCAATATTGGAAAAAGAGTCAAATTCCAAACCACTCATTGGGTGAGTATCAATTTCGGGAACATGAATGACGTCTATATAATTTTGTAAAAATTCAGCGCAATCTTCGTATAATGATCTAGACAGTTCAGGTGTATCAACAATTAAAATAACACTTTCATCTCTAGCTCTTGAAATTAGTGAAGTTAAAAAAGCTAAACTTTCTCCTGAAGAATATATTTCTAGCAAACCTTCATCCAAATTTGAAATCCTTTTTACCAAACTTTCTTTTTTGTGAAATAAAAGATTTGAAAAAATTGATTCAAATTGGTTATTTTTTTTAATTTCAGATTGAACTTTCAAATTTTAGCCTTATGCTTGGATATAAATTAACTTAAAACTATACTCTAAATTATAATGGAAAAAAATTTGAACACACTATGAAAAGAATTGTCATAAAAATTGGCTCACAAATAATTCTAAATGACGCTCAAGATAATAACTATAATCATCTAAATGAATTGTTAAGTGAAATTGTTAATTTAAGATCAAAAGGTTTTGAATTTACTATAGTTACGTCTGGCGCAGTCGCTCTAGCAAAACATCACTTACTAATAAAAGGTTTAGAAAATTCTAATCAAACTTCATCAAAACAAGCTATGGCTTCGATAGGTCAAACATTTTTAATGGAGAAATATAGTAAATTTTTTGAATCTCATAATATTTATTGTGCTCAAGTATTGGCGGGTCGTGATAATTTCAATTCTAGGATTGCATATTTAAACATAAAAAATACTTTAGAAAAACTTTACGAATTAAATGTAATTCCAATAATCAACGAAAATGATGTTGTTTCTACTAAAGAAATTGAGGGGCGATTTTATGGAGATAATGACAGGCTGTCATCTGTAGTTGCAAATGCAATTGATGCCGATTTGCTCATTCTATTTGGAAGAATGGATGGATTGTATACAGAAAATCCTGACATCAATGGTAAAGGAGTATTAATTAAAAAAGTTGATGTGATTGACGAAACTATAATGTCTTACGCAAAAGACTCAGAAGACAAAGTGGGTTCTGGAGGAATGAAAAGTAAATTAGAAGCAGCAAAAATATGCATGGGGTCTGGAATTAAGTGTGTAATAACAAGCCCTCAAAACAATGTAATAAATAAAATCATTGAAGGGAATAGCATAGGAACTCAATTTGTGCCTAATTCTTCCAATCTAGAAAGTAAAAAGAGATGGTTATTTACAGGCGTATCTGAAAATAAAGGAATGATAATAATTGATGACGGCGCAAAAAAAGCACTATTAACCAAAGGTGCAAGTTTGCTGCCAGTTGGAATATTATCAATTGAAGGAAAATTTAATAGAGGTGATATTTTATTAATTAAAGATTCAAAAAATAACGAAATAGCATATGGAATAACAAATTATGGCACCGAAGATTCTTTAAAGTTAAAAGGTAAAGATTCAAACGAAATAGATGAAATTATTGAAATTAATTATGGCACCGAGATGATACATAGAGATAACCTAGTATTATTAGAATCAACTAGTGAAAATAAGTTATGAATTTAACATCAATTTGTAAATCTGCAAGAAAATGCACAGGGGAAATGGGCTTGTTGTCCAACTTAAAGCGAAACCAGATACTAAAAGAAATATCTGAAAACTTAAAAAGGCAAGAAAGTTCAATCCTTAAAGCAAATGCTAAAGATCTATCCAATAACAAAAGATTGCCTTCTGAAATAAAGGAAAGATTGATTCTAAATTCTCAAAAACTAAAAAGTATCATTAATTCTATAAACAATATTAGGAAATTAAGTGATCCTTTATTAAGCGATGAAGAATATACCAGGAATGATGGCTTGGTAATTAAGAAGCAATCTGTTCCAATTGGTGTTATTGCAGCAATATATGAAAGCAGGCCAAATGTGACTATAGACATTGCTTGTTTGTCCATAAAATCAGGAAATGTAACAATTTTGAGGGGCGGTAAAGAATCTCTACAAACAAATTTATTACTTACAAAAATTATAAGAGATGCTCTTAAAAAAAATAAGATTAATCCCAATGCTGTTCAATATTTAAAAGATCCAGACAGAAAATATATTAATGAAATGTTAAGCATGGACGAATATATAGATTTGGTTATACCAAGGGGCGGTAAAGAACTTGTAAATAATGTTTCAAAAAATGCAAAAATGCGAGCCATTTTTGGTGGAATAGGAGTAAGTCATTTATTTGTAGATGAGAAAATTGACGAAAAATCTCTCCTTCCAATTTTAGAAAATGCAAAAACTCAGGCACCAAGTGTTTGTAATGCATTAGACACAATCTTGCTTCATGAAAAGCAACAAAATAAATTGCTTCCCAAAATAATTAATCACTTTGTTGGGCTTGGAATTGAAATGAGAATTCAACCAAAGTTATTTCAAAGCGCAAAAAAAATAAATTCATCTAGATTAATAAAAAAGGCATCAGATAATGACTGGGGACAAGAATATCTAAATTTAATAGTTTCCTTAAAGACGGTTTCTTCTATTGAAGAGGCTATAAAACATATTGATAAACATAGTTATGGTCATACTGACGGGATAATTTCAGACATAGCAAAAAATCAAAAAATATTTACTGAAAAAGTAAATTCTTCAGCCGTAACCGTAAATGCATCGACCAGATTTAATGATGGCGGAGAATTGGGGCTTGGGGCTGAAATTGCAATTAGCACCACTAAAGTTTCTCCTAGAGGACCTTTGGGACTAAGTGAAATTACATCATATAAATGGATAATTACAGGGAAAGGTCATATCAGATCCTAGTAACTTAGAAATAACTTGCCCCATTTTGATTTTAGTGCTTTTTTAATTCTGCTTTTCCCTATAAATTTAAGCCAATATTTATTGTGATATAGGTCAGAAGCAAAAAATGCCCATGGTGCAATTTTACTTCTAAGAAGAATTTTCTCTAAAGGTTTTAATGGTCCCCAATAAATAAATTTTTGACCTTTACTGGCAAAAGTATTTTCAGTTGATGAATATTTCCAATTAATAGATGATATATCGTCTCCGACCACATTAATTTCTGAGGGTTTTGCGACTCCAAGTGACATTTCATGGCAGATTTTTAATTTATCAATTTTCATTGGATCAAAACCCATCATTTTGGCTACAACTGCATCAACAGCGACTTGATCATAACCCCCCACAATAATATCTTTCTCTTTAATTCTCATTGCTCTAGGTCCTGGCCCATCTCCTGAGAATGCACCATCAGAAACAGCAAAAATATTTTCATGTATATCGTGCTGAATTTGTAACAAATCAACCAAAGTCTCATGAATTTGTGAGTGGGTCCAATGTCTATTTTGATTAAGCAATCCTCCAAAAGCATTTTTTAAGGCTCCTGTCATAGTTGTAAAAACATGTGTTTTCATTGTTGGCATATGAATAATATTGCTACCAAAAAAAGTTTTTGGAATCATGATGCCTTCTTTGAAAATCTTATCTAATACTAATAATTTACTTTTTGGTTTATAAGCGACTGCCTCAGATTCTGGAGAATCAACAAGAATATAAGGAATATTGTATTTATCTTCTACATTTTTATGTTTATTTTCAGCTCTTCCTCTTTCGGGATCTACAACAACTGTCCCATTATGTGCAGCGATAATATTTGAAAAATTGTTCTTTAATAGTTCTTTAATTACGCCTTCTAGTTGCCATGGCGCTGTGGAACATCCAGGGTAATATCTGTCCCATGAAATATTTACTTTTAGGAAAGTATTTATAGATTTATCAAAATTTTCAGTGACTTTCGCCTTTTGTAATAGCCACGAATAATCTTCCAGAATCGTTTCTGGTGAAACTTTCTTTACGAAAACAGTACCTCGATTTAAATTATTCATATCCTGTAAACTAACTTAAACTTTTAAAATATTATGATTGATTCTCATACACATATATTACCAAATAGGCCTAATAAACTTATAGAAGAGTTTGGCAAAGAAAAAGTTCTTTCAGAAATGTTTAGTGATGAACAAAAAATTACAACGTCTGAAGAACTGATTAAAAACATGAACTCTCACAATATAGAAAAATCAATTATATTGGGCTATGGATGGACAAATTTCGATCTTCTGCAGGCATCAAATCAATTTAATTTAGATACTTTTAAGAGAAATCCAGATGAACTAATCCCCTTTTTTTCAATAAACCCATTGTTTAAAGAAAATTTAGAAGAAATGGAAAAGTGTATAAAATTAGGAGCAAAGGGCGCAGGTGAGATACATCCATCAATACAAGAACTTGCACTAGATGATAAAAATCTCTGGAATGATGCCTTAAAATTGTTACAAGAAAACTCGCTTCCGATAATCATTCATGCTTCTGAACCAGTAGGACATTTGTATCCTGGCAAAGGTAGTTCTTATGCTCAAAATATATACAAATTTATTGAATTATTCCCAGAAAATAAAATAATTCTTGCTCACTGGGGTGGTGGCTTATTATTTTATGAATTAATGAATGAGGTTAAAGATGTATCCAAAAATGTATATTACGATACGGCCGCATCATCATTTTTATACAATCCAAAAATATTTGAGATAGCAATAGAAATTGTCGGTTCAGAGAAAATAATTTTTGGAAGCGATTTTCCAATTCTATCTCCAGAAAGAATATTAAGTGAAATGAAGAATTTAAAAGAAAAAGACCTAATAAATATAACTGAAAAAAATATAAAAAATATACTGAATTTAAATTAATTATGCCAAAGGATGAATTCGTCTTATTGACTGGGTCAGCAAGTAAACTTGGAAAACATATAGCTGAATTGCTAGCAGAGCAAAAATACAATATATTGCTTCATTATTTTAAATCAAAAAAAGAAACTGACCGACTTTCAAAAAGTCTAAATAATAAATTCAAAAAACAAAAATTTTTTCCCCTCTATATTGACCTTTCAAAAGTAAATTCAAAAAATATATTAAAAAATCTAATGCCAAAAAAAACTAACTTAATAGGTGTAATCAATAATGCATCTTTATATTTTGAGGACACAATAGACAATTTTAAATTCGAAAATTACCAAAAAAATATTAATATCCATTATAGAAATCCTTTAACACTGACTTCAATAATTTTTGAAAATTATAAAACCATCAAATCAAATTATTTCATTATAAATATGACTGATAATGATTTAGATAATAAAAATTATTATTCCTATTCAAAAACTAAATCTATGCTTTCTGAGTATTGCTCTGAAGTTTCTGAAATTAATTTAGATAGGATCAAGATACTAGAATTCAAACCTAAAAAAATACTGCCAGCCAAAGACTCTTCAAAAAACATTGCTTTATTCAAGCAAGAATTCATTAAATTGTTAAAATAAATCCATGGATATACTAGGAGAATCTAAATTAAATGATAATTCATGGGATTTTTTGACTCACGCAGAGGGGCCAAAAGGGAAAATAGAATTCACTCATGAGCAATTAATCTCTGAGCCTAGTGGAAATCTTTTTGCTCAAAGCCAAAACACTGGGATGGGATGGGACCCAAAAAAATTATGGGGGACTCAATTTATGATTTTGAGCACACTAGGAGGCATGAGAAGTGATGACGGAGAACCTATTGCTTTAGGTCATCATACTGGCCACTTTGAACTTGGAATGCTTATAGAAACTGTTGCTAACCAAATTA
>VFGU01000008.1 GCA_009392285.1 SAR202 cluster bacterium | reverse complement strand
CTCTGCTGCTTCTGAATCAAATTCGATCCCAAGCCCTGGAAGGTCATTGCACCATGCATAACCATCTTCCCATGAAATTTGTACAGGGAATATATCATTTCCTTCGGTGCCAGGTCTTCTTGGCATTTCTTGAACTCCAACGTTTGTAGAAGCCATGCATAAAGAAACACAAGCAGCGGCACTTACAGCCCCTAAAGGATTGTGAGGCACTATATCTATATAGTGAGTTTCTGCCCAATTTGTTATCTTTTTAGCTTCAGTAATTCCGCCAACAATACACAAATCTATTCTCGCGTAATTGATTAGATCTTCCTCAATTACTTGCCTAAATAACCATTTTGAAGACCATTGTTCTCCTGCGGCAATTGGAAGTGATGTGTGCTTAGAAAGGTTTCTATATGCGTGAGGGCTTTCTGATCTAAGTGGATCTTCTATAAAGAAAGGTCTGAATTCTTTGAGTCTGTCACATAAATCAATTACATGAGCAGTATCTAATCTGGTGTGAACATCCAATAACAATCCAATTTCTTCTCCAACAGCCTCTCTGACAAGAGCCATTTGTTCAGTGGCTAACCTCACAGATTCAACTGGTTCTAATTTACCAGGCATTTGTTCTGAAAGTTCTGCTTCTTCAAAAGTACCGTGAGTCTCAGGTTGTCCCCATCTAACAAATTTCCATCCTTCATCAACAGCTCTTTTGGAGTTATCTACGAGTTCTTGGGTAGTAGATCCTTGGGTATGAGGATAGCAAACAACCTTATTTCTTACTGGTCCACCGAGTAATTTATAAAGAGGCATATTTACTGACTTGCCTTTAAGATCCCATAATGCAATATCTATTGCGCTTATAGCTGAAGAATAAATTACTCCTGGCGGAAAAAAGTTCCCTCTAAACATTATTTGCCAGAGTTTTTCTGACTCCCATGGATCTTCACCGATAAGTCTTTCTTCAAGATGTTCGATTGCTGCAATCACTGCCTTCCCCATTCTTGCAACTCCAACTTCACCTAAACCTTTTAATCCATTATCAGTGAGCACTTCTATGAATAAAGATTCCCTTCCTTCGTAGGCTAAAGGGTATGTTTTTATCTCAGTTATTTTCATGATTCACCTCTTTTAAACTGTAAAGTAAGATCCTCCGTTTGGAGAAATAATCTGGCCGGTTAAATAATTTTGGTCGTTTGAAGCAAGCATCAGGGCAATTGAAGATACATCCATTTCTACACCTGGCCTTTTTAAGAGAGTTAAAGCAACCACTTTACCTCCCCCTCCAGATTTTAACTCTTCTCTTGTAAGGTCAGTTTCAATTATTCCTGGCGAGATACTATTTACGAATATATTATGTTCCGCGCCGTATCTTGCTAAATTTTGTGTGACTGAATGAAGCCCTGCTTTTGATGCTCCATAATGAGGAGTTGTTGGTCCGCCGTAAAGGCCGGATACAGAACCAATATTTATGATTCTTCCTCCCCCATTTTTTTTCATAATTGGAAAAACTTCTCTAGAGCAGAAGAAAGGACCTTTAAGATTTACTGACATAATATCATCCCAATCTTTTTCGGTTACATCTTCCATTTTAGCCTGCCTATTAATTCCAGCATTATTTACTAAAACATCAATTCTAGAAAACTCTTTTTCAACTGAAGAAACCATCTTTTTTATCGAATCTATATTTGAAGCTTCTAGGTGAATTGCCATAGATTTAGATCCATGAATTTCTATGTTTTTGCATACTTCTATAGCCTTATTTTCATCGCTGTTATATGTGATAACTACAGCCTCTGCTCCAGATTTAGCAAAAGTTATTGCCATAGATTCTCCAAGCCCTCTGCTCCCTCCGGTAATAAGGCATACCTTCCCATTCAATTCAAACACTATTTATCCTCTTCTAAAGGTTTAATTATTAGCCCTGCACCTTCTCTTCTTGGGAAAGGAGAAGATTCATATTTTGGTATAGAGTGGCTATCAACTTTTAGATTATTTAATTTGTCGAAATCAACTGATATTCCAAACCCGGGCTCATTACCTATGATTATTTGGCCGTCTTCAATATGATGATCTGTATCAAAAAATAATTCTCTTCCATTATCAACTACCTCCATCATGAAATGATTAGGAAGGTTGGTGGCAAGGTGAGACATTGTATTCCCTGGACAATTCATCATTGCAACAGGAAGTTCATATGCAAATGCCATATTCGCTACTTTCATAGCTCCAGTTAGTCCTGTTGTTCCCATTCCTACTTCAACTATATCTACAGCACCATTATCAATCAGTGGCATAAACTCGGCTAAATCATTAATGTTTTCACCTGTTGCAACTGCAGCTTTTATATTGTCTGATACTTTCTTTAGTCCGTTATAGTCCCATCTTCTTGCAGGCTCTTCTGCCCATGTTATATCAAATTTTTCTTCTAGTTTTCCTATAAATCTAATGGCTTGTTTTGGTGACCAATATTCATTGCTATCAATACAAAGAAGAGGCCTGTCATTTGCCTTAGAAAGAGCATCTTTCATTATTCCAAGTCTTTTTTCATCTGATTTCAGGTCTAGTCCTACCTTTAACTTTCCGGCGTCAATTCCCATATCGGCCATTCGGGAATAAAATTTAAAGATCTCATCATCTGTTAAATTGAGATCGATTCCTGATGCGTATGCTTTGACTCTATTAGTTGATGACCCTAAAAGTTTCCATAAAGGCTGGTCAGCAATCTTTGCCTTTAAATCCCATAATGCTAGATCAATTGCTGAAATTGCATCACATCTTTCTCCTTCATTCCCACCCTTAAAAACTAGATCATTCATTTCTTTCCAGATTCCAGCCACAGATCTCGGGTCTTTTCCTTCAAGGATCGGGAATATTTTTTCAACATAACTATTTCCGATAAGAGCATATCCAGTAATATTTTCGTCTGTGTATATTTCCAAGAAACTTCCAGGAAGCCTTTTGCTTCCATAAGGGCCATTCGCATCTCCGATAGCTCGCTCAGCCTCTCCTTCCCAATAGGTTATTTTGAAATCAGTAATTTTCATTTGTTTAACCTTTCAGAATTAGCTCTTTCTTCTTTGCTTGGAGCAACTTGATATAATCCTGCTCCAGGCCTTCTTCCAAAAGGACTTGCTTGGGTACCTGGGGTAGTCTTTTCGACTTTGATATTTTCTAGGACGTCTCTGTTTATTTCTACTCCGATTCCAGGTTTGCTACCTGGAATTGCGTGACCATTTTCAAAAGTTACATCCCAAGTCATACAAGGATCAGGTTCTTCTTGAGTAATTTCCATTATCATAAAATTTGGAATAGATGGAGCCATATGAGCATGAACATGACCGAATGATCCTCCAAGAGTAATTGGTAGCTCAAATCCGTAGGCTGCATCTGCAAGTCGCATGGCAGTTGTAATTCCCCCAATACCTGAACTTACTTGAATTACATCAGCGGATTTATGATGGAAGTATGGTAAAAAATCTCCAAGAGTCTTTAAATTTTCTCCAGCGCAAACTGCAGTCTTGATTCCGTCTGATACTTTCTTTAGTCCTATAAAATCCCATCTTCTTGCAGGCTCTTCTGCCCAAGTGAGATCAAAAATTTCTTCTATTTCGGATATGAATCTTATTGCTTGTTTAGGAGACCAGTATTCATTTGAATCGATCATAATAAGAGGGTTTTCGCTGTTAACTTTTAAGGCATCCCTCATTATTCCTATTCTTCTAATATCATCATCTTGATTAAGACCTACCTTTAACTTTCCTCCATCAAATCCCCAACTAGCCATTTTTTCATACCATTTCTTTAAATTCTCATCGCTCATAGGAATATCAAGGCCACTAGCATAAGCTCTTGCCTTAGGAGTTAGGCCGCCCAATGTTTTCCATAATGGCTCATTATTTGCCTTTGCTTTCAAATCCCATAAAGCTATATCCAATGCAGAAATAGCCTCATTTATCATCCCTCCGTGACCCCCTTTAAATGCAAAATCTATCATCTGTTTTGTTATACCTTTTACATTAGCGGGGTCTTTGCCTTTTACTGCTCTATTAAACATAGATTCCACCAAAGGTTTTGCTGCGGCACCAGAAGACGAATATCCAGTTATGCCTTCATCTGTTTCTAATTCTATAAGTAAACTTGATTGAAGTTTTCTTCCGGCAGGGGAGTTAGCATCACCAACAACACGATTATTTTCAAATTCATATAGATGCGTTTTTAATTCAGTGATTTTCATTTATCCCTCAATGAGAATCAGTTTAGACCAAAAAAACTTATTTTTGAACCATAAATTATAGAAATTCGTGATTTAAACTGTGTATTCTATGAGGACATATATAAATTTACCTAAGTATTAAATATGAAATATTTAAAAAATATACTAATTTTTGCAGCTTTTATGCTGTCATTAAATTTTTTATTTATTGAGGAAATAAAAGCTGATTCTGGAGGAGACTTAACCGTTGTAGAGATGGTAAGTCCCAAGATAATACCAGGATCAACTATAGTCCCCATAGAAATAAAAATTGATGCAAAAGAAAATTCCATGACTGAGTTTATGAAGGTTCAGCTTGAAATGAGATGGAATTCTGGCGTAGTTCAATATTACGATATGGCTGACAATGGAGAGGGCGGAGATAAAGTTTCTGGAGACAGAATATTTACCACTTTAATTTCAGTAGATTCAAGCCTTGGAGAAAACAAAGCTATAGTAAACATTGGATGGCAAAATAGTTCTATTTCATATCCGGTAGAATTTGTGATTACTACTCAGCAATTTCCTACACTTTTCTTGATCTCAGATGTCGAATTTATAGGTTATGAAAATTTAGAAAATTTAGTCGGATTCATTAAAACTGAGATTAATGGCACCCCTTTTGAAGTAACTAAAGAAGATATAAATGTATCTTTATATGACAGCAAAGGTAATTTAGTTGATATTTCTTTGACAGCGAAGAATAGAGTGGGCCATAACCAAGATTATGAATTTTTTATAACCTCATCAAAATATATAGAGGATGATTTCAGGATTGATTCAAATCTACAAATGGACTTTTTTGGTAAGTATTATGAATCACCTATGCAGCAAGTTTCAGTATACAAAGGTAAAACTAATACCAATATTGTTTTAGGATTTATGTTGGCATTCAGCGCGATTATTGCTGGCTTTCTTATATATATGCTGAAAGTATGGAAAGGTTTATCTCGTCCTCATGGATTTTTATTAAATTCAGATAGAGATTTTGTAGTTGATTTTTCTGCAATAAAAAGGAATTTGATTATGAAGGTTATGTATAAAAATAAACTTCTATCTAGAGAGCTAAAAAAATATGGCCTAGAAGGATTGAACCTTCAGTTTTATGGGTCGCATATAATCGTTTCAGTGACTGATAAAACGCAATCTACTATTAGGCTAAATAGCAGGCCAATATCAGAATCTTCGATTATTCAAAATGAGTCTTCAATCGGGTTTGATGGGAAATTATTCTTTGTGAACTGTAGCGAAGAACAGTTAGGATTTCCTGTGCAATCCCTCACTGCTAGTGAAGCAGTTTAGTTTTCTCTAATTTCAATCCCGATCATTTTTACTGCAGGATCATTTATCATTGAAGGATCTCTTGCAGGAATAGCTTCAATCAATTCCATTCCTTCCACAACTTCACCAAATACTGAATGCATATTATCTAGGTGGGGTGTAGGCGCATAAGTAATAAAAAACTGACTTCCATTAGTATTAGGCCCTCTATTTGCCATAGACAAGATTCCGGCTGAGTCATGACTTAATTCTGGATGAAATTCATCCTCAAAAGTATATCCCGGCCCCCCAGTACCTGTTCCATCAGGATCGCCGCTTTGTGCCATAAATCCAGGAATAACTCTATGGAATATAACTCCGTCATAAAATCCTGAATTACTTAAATCCACAAAATTTTGAACTGTTTTAGGAGTTTTGTCGGCATGTAATAATATTTTTACCACACCCATGTTGTCACCATTTTGATCTTCTAGCTCAATAAACGCGTAATATTCCTTAGTCATATCAATTTCTCCAGACTCATTTGCATCACTACCACAAGCTAAAATCATAATTGAAATAATAGGCACTATAGTAAGATAATATGTGAATTTATTTAACATTGTTATTAATTTAATAAAAAATAATATTATGTCAACTCAAAATAACCAAAAAATAAAAGTTCATGATCTGGGATTAGTAGACTACACATTTGGGATAAATTTTCAAAAAGATCTATTAAATTGTATTGAAAAAGATGAAAATCATTTAATTTTTCTAGAGCATAATAAGACGATTACAATTGGCACAAAAGGAACAGTTGGTGATATTTTATTTACCACCGAGCAACTAGAAAATGATGGCTTTTCTGTTATTAAAACTGATAGAGGTGGTCAGGCAACAATTCACAATAAAGGACAATTAGTAGTATACCCTTTAGTTCAATTAAGAGAATTTGGATTGAAGCCAGTTGATTATGTTAGAAGAATTGAAATTATGATCGTTGATTTTTTGAAAGAGATTGGAATTGATTCGAAAATTATTATTGGAAAAACTGGAGTGTGGATTGATTCATCCAATAAACAAAAAAAAATAGCTGCCATTGGTGTTAGGGTTAGCGGAGGAATCACTATGCACGGTTTTGCGCTAAACATGGATAATAACCTTAGTGATTTTAATTCTATAATCCCTTGCGGATTACCTGAAAGTGAGGCTACATCCTTAAAAACAGAATTAAAATCAGATATTGATAAAAGTGACATTAAGAGTAAATTATTAAATAGTTTCGAAAAAATATTTGATTGTGAGGTAATAGTTGACTGATACAGGATCGATGCTCTCTCATTTAGAGTGTACATATTGTGGAGAAGTTTTTTCTGCAAATAAAATTAATAAATTATGTTCATCTAATGATTGTGGAAAAGTATTATTTCCAAGATATGAAATCGACTCTTCAAAAGGTAAAAAGATATTAAGCGATTTAAGCGATAGAAAGCCAAATATGTGGAGATATAAAGAATTTATGCCTGTTAGAGACGAGAAGAATATTGTTACATTAGGCGAAGGTTTTACTCCAATTCTAGAGTGCGAAAGACTATCTTATGAACTTGGTGCGAATATTATTTTAAAGGATGAAGGCTTAAACCCTACCTCTTCATTTAAAGCCAGAGGCCTTTCTTCAGCTGTATCTAAAGCTAAAGAATTAGGAGTAAGTAAATTTTCAATTCCTTCCGCAGGAAATGCTGGAGGAGCACTCGCTGCCTACTGTGCTAGGGCAGGTCTTGAAGCCTATGTGTTTATGCCTAAGGATGCTCCGTTAGCAAATAAGACTGAGACTATTTTTCATGGTGCAAATATTGAACTTATTGATGGCTACATCAATGATGCAGGAGCTAGATCTTTAGAGCTGTCTAAGAAAAAAAATCTTTTTGATGTTTCTACTTTGAAAGAGCCATACAGAGTTGAAGGTAAAAAAACTATGGGGTATGAAATTGCAGAACAATTAAATTGGGTTTTGCCTGACAACATAGTTTACCCAACAGGCGGGGGGACTGGAATTATAGGCATATGGAAGGCTTTTCAGGAACTTAACGAAATAGGAATTTTAAATTCAGACCTGCCTAGAATGATTTGTGTTCAAGCAGAAGGTTGTAGTCCAGTTGTGGATGCGTATTTGGATGGGAATAGGCATGCAGAATTGTTTAAATCACCTCAAACAATCGCTGCAGGAATGAGAGTTCCAATTGCGGTAGGTGATTATTTAATTATTGATGCTGTTAAAGAAAGTAATGGAACTGCCATAAAAGTTAGTGATAATAATATGATTGATGGAGTTAATCAGTTGTCTAATTTAGAGGGTATTTTTTGTGCACCTGAAGGAGGTTCAATAGTTTCTGCAACTAAAAAATTAATATCTTCAGGGTTTATTAAAAGTAAAGAGTCAGTGTTGCTTCTTAATACAGGATCTGGATTTAAATACCTAGATGGACTGTCAGCACAGATAGAAGCAAACTAAGAGAATAATTTTGTTATATCCTGCCCGTAAATTTGCTCAAATTCGTTCTTAAGCATTCCCATTATAGCGGAATTATGCCTTGCCCCATGATGAGGTCTGCTTTGCCTAAGAGTTCCTTCATGCTGAAAACCTAAACTTTCAAACATATTTCTTGCATGAGTATTGAATTCAGGTATATCAACCCATACTCTATACAAATCTAACTCAGAAAAAGCATGAGACATCAGTTTTATTACGGATGATGAGCCAAATCCTTGATGCCAAAGATCTTTTCTACCTATTATCACAGATAGCTGAGCATCACCTAGAGCATCATCAATAAATAATTGCGCTTCACCTATATGAGCTTCTTTTTTTGAGTCATATATAGAAAAAAAGGTTCTATGAGGTTCTGGATTTTTATCGTCAAATGTCCTATCCCAGTCTTCTTTGGAACTAGTTAACATTTTTTGAGGATCATAACCTAGATGGGCAGCATCACCGTAGGAATATCTTCCGAACCATAATTCAGCAACATCATCGTCTTTAATCCATTCAACAATTCTTTTAACATCGTCACGGGTTATATTTCTTAAATTAATATTTGGATAATTCATAAAATTCGCACTTAACTTTAAAGTCTATTATATTTCTTATGAACGATTTTATAAACATCGGAGGTAATTTTGAAAGCAGCTGTCCTGTATGAGGTTGGAAAACCTCTAGAAATTAAAGATCTTAGTATAGAAAAACCAAGAGAAGAAGAAGTCTTAGTAAGAATGAAAGCTGCAGGAGTTTGCGCGAGTGATAATCATGTTATTCATGGCCAAATTCCTTACCCTACACCTATAGTATTAGGCCATGAGAATGCCGCTATTGTTGAAGAAGTTGGCCCTAATGTTACAAATGTTAAACCTGGAGATACTTGTATAACCAGTTTTGTTTCATCGTGTTCCGAGTGTGATTATTGCAGGACAGGCTTAGGAAATCATTGTTCAAGGCATTATTCAGACCCCAGCATTCAGCATCGCCAATTTGATGGCACTTTTAGAATCAAAGATAGTGAGGGCACTGAAATATATCAAATGAATAAATTAGGAGGTTTTGCAGAACAACAAATTGTTCCTGCAAGTTCATTGCTAGTAATACCTAAAGAAGTTCCTCCTGAAGTGGCAGCGTTGATTGGTTGCTGTGTTACCACTGGGCTTGGAGGAATAGTTAATATAGATAACATAAAAGCTGGTTCCACAGTTGCTGTATTTGGTTGCGGGGGAGTTGGTTTGAATATCATACAAGGTGCAAAAATGTTAAATTGCCTTAAAGTAATAGCTGTAGATATTTTTGACCATAAACTTGAATTTGCTTATAAATTTGGCGCAACAGACGTTATTAACGCTAAAAATGAAGATCCAGTTGAAAAGATTAGAGATATAACTGGAGGAGGAGTTGATTATTCTTTTGACTCATTTGGAAGTCCAGCAATTATGAAACAGGCTGTTGAAAGTCTAGCCAAGAGAGGAACTGCAGCACTAGTAGGCTTAGCTAGTCCTAGTTCTGAAGTAGATATAAATATGGTTGACTTAGTAAGAAATGAAAAGAATATTATAGGAAGTTTTTATGGTTACGGGTCCCCATTAGTTACTATGAAAAAAATAGTAGATATGTATTTGGCTGGAAAAGTAAATATTGATGACCTTGTAAGAAAAGTGTTTAAACTAGAAGAAATAAATGAAGCATTCGCAGACATTGATAAAGGAGAAGACGGCAGAGGAGTAATTGTATTTTAATTATATTGAATGGGATATAATTAAAATGCTAAATGTCTAAAAATTTTTAAATAGGAGAATCGATTGCTGAAAGACTATTTTGATCATTATGCAATAATTGGTTTTTATCTAGTTGTTTCTATATCAGTGCCAATAGGAATGATTGTTCTTTCTAAACTTGCTCAATATATAAAAGTTAGACCAAGCAATCCGTCTAAACTTAAAGAAAGTATGTATGAATGCGGAATGAAGCCTGAAACAGAAAGATGGCAAGGTTTTAATATAAAATATTACTTTTATGCATTACTATTTGTGATTTTTGACGTTGAAACCATTTTTCTTTTTCCTTGGGCCGTTAAATACGGAATATGGAGCAAAGAGTTTGGTGTTATGTTTTTTATGTCCATGTTTGTATTCCTTTTTATAGTAACTTTAGGTTATGTTTATGCATGGAAGAAGGGTGATTTAGAATGGAATTAGATAAAGACAACAATTTTGACCTCCCTCTTTATACTCAAACATCTGATCTTGATTTTGAAGAAGGGGATGTTATCAACGAGATGAAGGCCAATAATATTAAAGAATTGCCTGTAGATGATCTGACAGGAAATAAAGATTTAAAAAAATCAGCTTTTGTAACTTCTGTAGATTTCTTATTAAATTGGGCTAGAAAATCTTCTATTTTCCCTGCGCAGTTTGGTTTGGCTTGCTGTGCATTTGAAATGATAGCTTCAGCAGCTTCAAGATTTGATTTGGCTAGATTTGGAGCTGAAAGATTCTCTGCATCTCCTAGGCAGGCAGATTTAATGATTGTGGCTGGTACTGTGACTTGGAAGATGGCTCCTGCCATAAGGACAATGTATGATCAAATGTCAGATCCTAAATGGGTGATTAGCATGGGTGTTTGTGCTACAAGTGGGGGCCCTTATTATGATTCCTATTCTGTGGTACCTGGTGTTAACAAAATCGTGCCTGTAGATGTATATGTTCCCGGTTGCCCTCCTAGGCCAGATGCACTTCTGTACGGGCTAATGCAGTTACATGAAAAAATTAAAAGATACTCATTGAAAGGGAAGTCAGCAGGAAATAATGACTAGGGTTTTAACTGGATCTGATATTGAAAACATTTTAAGTTCTAAATTTAAGAACCAAATTGAATTTATTGGTGATGATTATGTGCAGGTTATAAATAAAGACTCATTAGATGTTTTTAATTATCTAAAAATAGATCAAAATTATGATTTACTTAGTTCTGTAACTTCTGTAGATAGGATAAGTCATTTTGAAGTTGTGTACCATCTAACTTCGTTGCAAAAAAATGAGTCTATGGTTATTAAAATTAAATGTGGTGCAGATAGAATTGATCCAAACGTAAAAAGTGTTGTTTCAGTATGGAGAGGGGCTGAATTACAAGAGAGGGAAATATACGATTTGATGGGCATAATGTTTGAAGGTCACCCGAACATGAAAAGATTGCTGTTATGGGAGAATTTTGAAGGTCACCCTCTTAGGAAAGATTTTGTGAGTTGAGATGAGCACTGAATTAGTAACAATGAACATTGGTCCTATCCATCCTAGCACTCATGGAGTGTTTAGAATGAGAGTTACTTTTGATGGCGAAACAATTATTGATGCCGAGCCTATTATTGGCTATCTTCATCGAGGATCAGAAAAGTTAGCCGAAGAAAGAACTTATACTCAGGTTGTAACACTAACTGACCGAATGGACTATACAGCATCTATGACAAATAATCAGGCATATATATTGTCAGTTGAAAAGCTTTCTGGGATAACTCCTTCGGAAAGAGGTGTATGGTTAAGAATGATCGCCTCAGAATTGCAAAGAATCGCAGCACATTCAGTAGCTATTGGTTTCTTAATTAATGATCTGGGTGCATGGCACACACCTCTCCTTTATTTGCTTAGAGAAAGAGAAAAAATATTGGAATTATTTGAAATGATGTGTGGAGCTAGGATAACAAATAGTTATCTTAGACCTGGAGGTGTATTTATGGACGCTCCAGATGAATTTTGGCCTTCTTTGAACAGATTTCTAGATGAAATGCCAAATAGATTAGATGATATAGAAAATCTTCTAACTGATAATGAAATAATATTGGCTAGAACCCAAAATGTAGCAATTTTAGATAAAAATGATGCGATAAACGCTTCTATTACTGGACCTATGTTGAGGGCTTCTGGAGTTGATTGGGATTTAAGGCACAGAAATCCTTACGATTATTATGAAAAAATTTCTTTTAGAAGGCCTCTGGGTACTGTAGGAGACAATAACGACAGATATCTAGTAAGACTTCATGAAATTCGTGAAAGTTTGAAAATTGTAGAGCAATGTTTAGATTTGATAGAGCCGGGTCCAGTTCAACCCGAAGAAGTACCTTTTTTAGTAAGACCTCCTAAAGGCGAATCTTATGTACCAATAGAAGCACCTAAAGGCGAATTGGGATTTTATTTAGTCAGTGATGGCGGAATTTCTCCATTTAGATGTCATGTTAGAGCCCCGTCTCTAATTAACCTTACCTTATTAAGAGATATGGTCATAGGTTATAAGATAGCGGACTTGTTTGTGACATTTGGATCTATTGACGTGAATATGGGGGAGGTTGATAGATAATGGGGCCTGTAAGAGAAAGTTTCATATTTGAGTTTTTATATTGCCATCTATCGCTCGAGGCTAGTTGCTCCTCTGTTAGGATAATTAATATAGCATTTATCCCAGAAAGCCTAAGTTGGATTTCATTTTCTTTGACTGCTTTCTTTTGGATATTTGTATTTGTAAACGCTGCACTAGTTGGTGTTCTAGCATTAATTTGGGGAGAAAGAAGGTTAATAGGAAAATTTCAGGCTAGATTAGGTCCAAATAGATGGGGTCCTCTAGGATTATTTACGCCTGTTGCTGATGCTATAAAAGTAATGTTTAAAGAAGATATTGAACCTACGTTATCAGACAAACTTATATATGTTTTGGCTCCAATATTGATGGTAGTTCCAGTATTTATGATTTTTCCAATTATTCCTTATGGAGCGAAAACATTTTTAACCAATATAAGCGTTGGAGTAGTATTTGTTTTAGCTATAACCTCTATAAATAGCCTCTCTGTTTTGATGGCTGGTTGGGCTTCAGGAAACAGGTTTGCAATTATAGGTGGAATTAGGGCTGTTGCGATGCTTTTAAGTTATGAAATTCCAATGGGCATTTCAGCTGCTGGAGTTGTAATTGTAGCTGGATCATTGTCTTTAAGTGGAGTCGTAGATAGTCAGGTTATTCCCAATGCTATTTTCCAACCTTTAGGCTTTATTACATTTCTTATAGCGTCTACAGCTGAACTTAATAGGAGCCCTTTTGATATTACAGAGGCAGAATCAGAGTTGGTAGCAGGGTATATGACTGATTATAGTAGCATGAAATTTGGTTTATTCTATTTAGGAGAATTTATGGCAACTATTGCCTCTTCTGCAATTATAGTTACTTTCTATTTCTCAGGCTGGAGAGGCCCAAGTTTTATTCCTTCTGAAATTTGGTTTTTAGCCAAATGGATTGGTGTTATAGCTATATTTATTTGGTTTAGAGCAACTTTTCCTAGATTAAGAATTGATCAAATTATGTCACTAGCCTGGAAAGGCTTATTTGAGTTAAGTTTGATTAATGTTTTGGTCTTGGCTTTAATGATTGCTATTTGGCCTGACCCTACGGGTATGCAACTGTTATTAATGACAGCAATAAATTGGATAGTATTTTTAGCTTCAGTTTATATTTTTGGAAAAATATTGAGTCCTAATTTAACTGGTAATAAAATTAAAAAACGTTCAGTAATATACGGATTGGATTGATATGTTTGGAATAGGTTTATTAAAAGGATTATTTACTACACTAAAAAATCTATTAGGGCCTGTATTTACTGTCCAGTATCCCAATAAAAAGGTGGGATTAATTGGAGCTCTAAAATTTCATAAGAAATCACCATTAGAATTTCTTAGAACTCAGCCTAATGAATTTATTAAGTCTTTAGCTGGATTGCATGAGGTACCTGAGTATCCATCACAGGCTCCAAGATTCAGAGGTCAAGATTTTAATTGGTTCGAAGATAGATGTACTGGTTGTGCGAGTTGTGCAAAATATTGTCCATTGGGAATCATAAAAATTGAAACCACTCCTGGTTCTAGAGATGAGAAGGAAGGGTCTTCTTATGATATAGATGTCTTTGATATTGATATAGGTAGATGTATGTTTTGCGGTCTTTGTGTGGAAGCATGTCCTTTTGATGCTCTGCATATGGGCAGTGGTTTTGAGAGGGCAAATGAAAAGAGAAAAGGCTTAGTAATACCCGTTGATGAACTTAGAACGGCTATAAAGACTCCAAGCACCTGGTTTAGGCCTCAGATGGAAGATAAAAATTATAAGCCAAAAGAAAAAGGTGCAGAAATTAAAGACTGGCACGACGTTGGTAGACATGAACAACCATCGGATGAAGAATTAACAGAAAAATGGGTGAATGAGAGATAAAAAATATGTTTATTGATGCAATTTTTTATTTAGTTTCAATTTTACTTATTTCAAACTCTTTATTAATTTTATTTTCAAAAAATGTATATAGATCTGCAGTTTTTCTAGCATTTTCAATGCTATGTTTTGCAGCAATGTACTTTATGCTAAGCGCTGAATTTATAGGAGTAATTCAAATCCTAGTTTACGTTGGTGCTGTCTCAGTCTTAATAGCGCTATCTGTAATGTTAGTAAAAGATATAGAAAAGAGTACTGACAATAATAGATTATTATATTATTCATCGGCAATTGGTTTAATTTTTCTTGTATCAATTTCTTTTTTCATTCTTAATTTCGAATGGAATGAATTTAGCAGGAATATTTTAGATGGCTCTAATTGCCTTCTTTCAAATTGTGGCTCTGAACCTGCCATTTTAATTGAAAGTACAAATTGGTTAGGAAAATTAATTACTACTGATTTTATGATAGCTTTTCAGTTATCCGGGTTAATTTTATTGGCCTCATTAATTGGCGCGTTGGCATTACTTAGGATAAGGATGAATGATGACTCTAAGTAATTTATTAGTTATATCTGCAATAATTTTTGTTATTGGATTGCTAGGAACATTGACTAAAAAAAGTACAGTTCTGGTAATAATGAGTTTAGAGTTGATGTTTAATGCTGCCGCTCTTTCTTTTGTAGCCTTTTCAAGATTTGCTCCTGGTGGACTTTTAGGGGTGGAGTCTGCATCAAGGGTCTTATCTGGGCAAGTTATGGCTATATTTATAATCGCAATAGGCGCAGCTGAAGCAGCATTAGCATTATCTTTGGTGATAGCAATATATAGAGAAAAAAGCAGCATTGAGATTACTAACTCAATTGATATAAAGGAAGTTTAATGTGGGTTGATTATAAGCAATTAGATAATTTATTGACTGCCGAGATGTGGAAAAATTTACTAGAAGGTGAGGGCCTTCCTGCAAAAATTTTACCTGAAGGTGATATTTTAGATTGGAGTGAAACTTCTAAATTTAGACTTCTAGTTCCTAAGGGTCGAGAGCACGTAGCTGATGAAATTTTAAGGAAATTGTAATGACGAATAATGAATTAGTATGGATTATTTTTTTACTTCCTCTGTCTTCATTTTTAATAAATGGAATTTTAATAACTTTTACTAAATTTAATACTAGGACTATATCTGGGCCGTTGAACGTATCGACTATAGGCTTATCCTTCTTAATTTGTTTATTTATATTGATAAATGGAATTGGTTCTAATTTTGATTATCAATCTGGATCATTCCAATGGTTTTCTTTTGGTTTATTCGAAATAACAATGGGGATATTGCTGGATCCACTTACTTTAATAATGATAACTGTTGTTACCGGGATAAGTTTTCTAATTCAAATTTACTCTTTAGCTTACATGGAGCACGATGAAGGTTACTCCAGATATTTTACTTATATGGCTTTATTTACAACTTCAATGCTTGGGTTAGTTTTTTCAAAAAATTTAATTCAATTGTTTATTTTTTGGGAATTAGTAGGCGCAACCTCATATCTGCTAATTGGATTTTGGTTTAATAAGCAATCGGCTATAAAAGCCGCAAAGAAAGCTTTTTTGATGACAAGAATTGGTGATTTTGGATTAATAATTGGAATACTGTTAATTGCAAAACAAGGCTCACAATATCTTGATATAACTCAATTTTATATAGCAGTGCAAAATGGAATTTTCACTACAGAAATTCTTACCTTGATCGGCTTGTTAGTGGTTATAGGCGCTATAGGAAAATCTGCACAATTCCCTTTACATAATTGGTTGCCAGACGCAATGGAAGGACCCACTCCTGTTTCAGCCCTTTTGCATTCGGCAACAATGGTTACCGCTGGGGTATTTCTAATTGCCCGTATGTTTCCTCTAATTAGCGCGATTGAAATTGTATCTTCTACAGTTGCATACATTGGAGGATTTACACTTATTTTTGCTTCTACCATGGCTTTAGTTAGTAATGACATAAAAAGAGTATTGGCGTACTCATCAATTAGCCAATTGGGTTATATGTTTTTAGCATTGGGAACTGGCGCTTATGGGGCAGCCATTCTTCATTTATTCACTCATGCTTGGTTTAAAGCGTTATTATTTCTAGGTGCAGGATCGGT
The DNA here is from genome assembly GCA_009392285.1 of SAR202 cluster bacterium. GTDB lineage: Bacteria > Chloroflexota > Dehalococcoidia > Lucifugimonadales > Lucifugimonadaceae. Next base: position 44,568 of record VFGU01000008.1, on the reverse strand, counting down.
TGGGCACGCTGTTCATACATTTGATATGACTAAGATGGGTGGCCTAAAAGATCATATGAAAATCACATACTGGACTATGATGCTGTCCGCAATTAGTTTGATAGGAATTTTCCCTTTTTCTGGTTTTTGGAGCAAAGATGAGGTTTTACTAGGAGTTAGCAAGGACTCCAACATCCTATTCTTAATGGGACTATTTGGAGTTATTTTAACCGGATTCTATATGACAAGGATGATGTTAATGACATTCTTTGGTGATTTTAAGGGTGGCGAATCAGGGATAGAAGAAAAATCATTACATGAAAGTCCGAAATTCATGATTTACCCCATGATAATATTAGCCATTCCGTCAGTAATTATAGGATTTTTTGTAAGTTCTCCTATTGATTTAGGAGTAATAGATAAACATATGATGGTTTCTTTTCTTGATCATAATAAATTAGTTTTTCCTGACCTCCATCATCATGAAATTAAATTCAATTTCCTTCTAGCAATTGTATCTTCGTTGTTGGCTTTATCTGGAATATTGATTGCAATTTTTACTAGTAGATCGAAATTAGACTTAAAATTTGCAAGAAAAATTCTCGAAAATAAATACTACTTAGATTATTTATATGAAGAAATCATTACTGAAAATTTATTTTATAGAAGATTCGTAAAACTATTGGATTATATTGAAACTAATTTTATTGATAAAGCAAGCCATATCTTGTCAAACTCACTTAAATGGGCATCAAATAAATTTGCAATTACTCAGAATGGGCAACTACAAATTCAAAGTATTACATTTTTTATAGGACTATTAATTATTATTGCCGGATATTTTTCTTGGCTATATTTAGGAGGTAATTAGTGCCTGGAGGAACATTATCATTTTTAATATTTTTTCCAATTATTTCAGGTATTTTAATTGGCATTTTCTCTGAAAATAAATTCCTAAAAATAAATATTAAGAAAACTTCACTTTTTATTACAGGAATTCAATTAATTTTGTCTATTTTAATTTATTTCAGTTATGACAAAACTGTTGGAGGATTTCAATTCATAGATTATTTCGATTCTTGGATACCTTTTGAAGCTTTTACAGCTAGATATATTGTTGGAATCGATGGATTAAGTGCACCCTTAGTTTTACTAACTGGAATTCTAGGCTTTTGTTCGGTTATAGCCTCTATGAATATTCAACTAAGACAGAAGGAATATTTTATGTGGTTGCTGGTATTGCAAGGGGTTGTAACTGGCGTTTTTGCTTCTCTAGATTTGTTACTTTTGTTTGTATTCTGGGAGGCTGAACTAATTCCGATGTACTTTTTAATATCTATTTGGGGCTCAGGAAGAGCTCATTATTCAGCAATGAAATTTTTGATATTTACACTAACTTCTGGAGCCTTGTTATTAATAGGTATTATCTCTTTATATTTTTCAACAGGAACCTTTTTAATGTTTGATATCACTGAACTAGGCTTATCTGGAATTGTTAATTCAAACCTTTCTCTTGCAATTCCAGCAATATTTATATTCTTTATATTCTTTATCGGATTTGCAATAAAACTTCCATTATTCCCTGTTCATAGTTGGCTTCCAGATGCTCATACTGATGCTCCTACAGCTGTAAGCATCATGCTTGCAGGAGTATTGTTAAAAATGGGAGGTTACGGCTTATTAAGAATAAATGTAGACCTATTTCATTATATCGATCCTTCTATACTTACTGATTTGGGGTCTTATTTTGCAATTATTGGAGCATTTAGTGTTATATATGGCGCTATATTGACTATTCAACAAACGGATCTAAAAAGGCTAATTGCATTTAGTAGTGTGAGTCATATGGGGTATGTAATATTAGGATTTTCATCATACGGAGCTTTTGCATCGGTTGGCTCTACTGAAGGCCTTGGAGGTACTGCTTTACAACTATTTACCCACGGAACCATCACTGGACTAGCCTTCTTGCTGGTGGGGCTAACTTATGAGAGGACGCACACTAGATATATTCCTCATTTGGGTGGATTAGTCAATAAAATGCCATTAATTACTACCTTCTTCGTAATTGCTGGATTTGCCAGTTTAGGTCTTCCAGGTTTAAGTGGGTTTGTCGCAGAATTAATGATATTTGTAGGGACATTTAAGATGGGATCTCTTTATGCTATTTCAACAATTGTTGCAGTTTTTGGAGTTGTACTTGCAGCTGGCTACACCCTTTGGATGATTCAGAGGGCATATTTTGGAAAAGATGTAAAAGAAGATAGTCCAGTAGCAAAGATTTTTGATCAATTGACTGACTTAAATAGACTGGAATTATTGAGTGTGGTAATTCTTACAATTTCAATCGTTGTTGTGGGTATTTATCCTTCTATAATAACTGATGTTCTAGATATTGGAGTAGGGGAGATATTTACTAGATGATCAATTTAAATGACATATTATTATTATCTCCAGAAATTACTTTAGTAATAGGAACTTTTGTAGTAATTATTGTAGATTTATTTTCTCCTAAAAAGTCTTACTCAGCAATTTTTACAAGCATATTTTTAGCCATTTCTTCAATATTAGCCATAGCTATGGTTTCAAATCTGATCAGTTATAATGATGCGTCTGGTTTATCAATTATTAATGTCCTTTCAATTGATAAGTATTCTCTTTTCTTGAAATCATTAATTTTAGTATCTGGTTTATCAATAAGTGTCTGTGGAATAAATCTACTGAGTGAAGAACTAAAATCTAAGGGAGAATTTTGGGCCCTTTTTCTAGTTTCAATAACTGGGATGTCACTTCTTACAAGTGTTACCGAAATGATAACCGCTTGGGTGGCATTAGAGCTTACTTCTTTGCCGGTAATTGGAATGCTTGCCTTAAATCAGAGAAAATATTCACTAGAAGTTTCATTAAAATACCTGATATTAAGTGCTACTAGTTCGGCTATTATCTTAATGGGTATTGCATATATTTATGGAGTATCGGGTTCAACATTTTTTAATGAAATTTCAACAATTGAAACATCTTTATCTGGTAAGTATTTATTCAAAGATTCAACTAATATTCTTCTTCTATTTGGAGCCTTGCTTCTCGTTTCAGGAGCATCTTTTAAAATCGCATCTTTTCCATTTTTTTCATGGGTTCCAGATGTATATCAAGGAGCGCCTACAATAGTAACAATATACTTATCTGTAGTTAGCAAAATTGCAGGATTTTCAATAATAATTAGGATACTTTTTGATGCAATAAATAGTTCAATGATTAGTGAATGGGCTATTTATCTAGCTATTATGGCAGCCGTTTCCATGACATTTGGTAATGTTATGGCTCTTAGACAGAGCAATATTAAAAGATTATTTGCTTACAGTACTATAGCCCATGCTGGCTATATTCTAGTTGGATTAGCTTCTAGTGAACCAGATGGTCTAAATTCTGGAAACTTAGCAGGAATACAGGCCACTGTATTTTACCTAGTAGCGTATGCCATAACCAATTTGACTGCATTCTTAAGCATACTTTCAATATCTAGAGAAATTAATTCTTTCGATATAGAGGAGTATAAAGGTGTAGGAATCAGGGCAAGATATCAATCAATAATTCTAGCAATCTCATTAATCTCTTTATTAGGAATTCCGGCAACCATTGGATTTATGGGTAAGGCATTTATTTTTACGTCTGCAATATCTAATAATTTAATGTGGTTAGCCTTACTTGGAATACTGAATTCAGTTATATCGGCCTACTATTATATTAGGATCATAAAATTAATGTTTATTGATTCTTCAGAAGACCAAACCTCAAAAACTGCTAATTCAGATCTTAATACAAGGATTATTACTTCCTTTGGTGCAGTATTAATTATAGTGATTGGCTTGGCTCCGGTAATGTTATTAGGTATAGTTGAGAGCGTTGTAAATTTACTTCAATAATAATTATAGAAAATGGATACATTTTATAGTCCAAAAATAATAGCAATTTTATTTAATCAAAAGTCAAACGATGCTGAATCTTTGGCATCTGAAATCAAACTCAAATTAAAAGATGATTTTGAAGTTTTTTCTCAGAGTATAGAATCAGCACTTAATAATGGATTGAATAACAAGAATATAGACCTAATTATCTCTATAGGTGGAGATGGAACTGTACTTAGATGCGCTCATGTTTTAAATGGCAGTAATTGTCCTATATTAGGTATAAATTTAGGCAGATTAGGATTTTTATGTGAAATTGATTCTTCTGACTTAGATAGAAAACTTACATCTTACCTTGAAGGGGAAGCAGTAATAGAGAAAAGATCTATATTGAAAATACACTTATTTAAAGATAACTCCAAAAAAGAATTTTTCGCATTAAATGATTTTGTTCTTGCTAGAGGATCCAAGGTAAGAATGATAGATGTTGAAGCCTCTCTAAATAGCAATCATTTTGTAACATACAGAGGAGATGGGGTTGTTGTATCTACGGCTACAGGATCAACTGCTTACTCACTTTCATTAGGAGGGGCAATATTATCTCCATCTAGCAATAATATGATCATAAAGCCAATAGCATCACATACAAGCCTTTTAGGAGGACTAGTTATGGAAAGTGATGCAACATTAATTTTAAAAGCTGACTCTAGAGAAGATTTATCTTTAACTGTTGATGGATTTATTGATACGCAATTAAGAGAATTTGATTACATAGAAATACAAGTAGATGATTCAAAAACAGTAAATTTTGTAAGAGGACTTGATTTTAAATCAGAATATTGGAACAGTTTGGCAAAGAAATTAGAATTAAGAAAAGGTGAATCTCTTGGCAGATAACAAACCTGCTTTCAAGAGGTTAAATTCAAAAATTATTCACAATGGAGAATATATAAATCTTCGTCAAGATGAACTATTCAAGGAAGAAAAACATTTAAGCACTAGAGACGTTATTGAGCATGTAGGTTCAATAGTTGCTGTTCCCTACGAAATAATTGATCAAAAAGTATATGTATATATGGTAAAGCAATGGAGAAACCCAGTAGATGAATGGTTGCTAGAATTTCCAGCGGGCACCTTAAATGATCATGAAGATCCGAATAAAGCTGTGAAAAGAGAACTTCAGGAGGAGATAGGCATGGTTCCTCAAGATATTAAGTTATGGTCTCCTTTTTATGTGGCTCCAGGATGGTGCACAGAAAAGATTTATTGTTTTTTTGTCACTAATCTAAAGTCTTCGAAATTAGAATCTGATATAGATGAAGAAATTTATATAGAGAGGCTAGAACTTAGCAAAATTCATCAAATGATTAAAGACAAGAAAATTGTTGATTTAAAAACAATTACGTCATTCTATGTTTTTAAGGAATTTTTAAGTGAAAGTATGAGCCCAAATTTATTTAATTAATGTTAAAATTTGAATCAATAATATGAGTAAACATGATTTATTAATAATAGGTGCAGGCCTTGCAGGCCTTAGAGCTGCTGTTGAAGGTGTTCGTCAAGGGCTTAATGTTGCTGTAATAACTAAGGTTCATCCAGTAAGAAGTCATTCGAATGCTGCTCAGGGCGGAATTAATGCAGCCTTAACTGACAGAGGTGATGACTGGAGAGATCATGCTTTGGCTACTATAAAGGGTAGCGATTACCTAGCCGACCAAGATGCGGTAGAAGTTATGTGCAGAGAAGCAGGTGAAGCTATCATTGAACTTGAAAACATGGGTGTAATCTTTAGCAGAGATGAAGAAGGAAAGTTAGGGACTAGAGCTTTTGGGGGTCAGAAAAAAGCTAGAACTTATTTTGTCGGAGCTATTACAGGCAGTGCATTACTTCATGTTCTTTATGAGCAGTCTGTGAAATATAATTTGCATATTTATGAAGAATGGTTTGTTACCAAATTAATTAAGCAAGACGGAAAGATAGCAGGAGCCATTGCATTCGATATAAAAACTGGACAAATGGAGTTAATAACTGCCAAAGCGGTAGTACTTGCGACAGGAGGAGCAGGAAGAGTTTTTGAACCTTCAACCAATGCTCTTATATGCACTGGAGATGGTCTTAGCCTAGCTATGCAAGTTGGGGCCCCTTTGATGGACACTGAAATGATTCAGTATCATCCGACTACTCTTGCAGGAAATGGAATATTGTTGTCAGAGGCAGCTAGAGGAGATGGTGCTTATCTAATCAACTCTGAAGGTGACAGATTTATGGAAAAATATGCTCCTGACTATATGGAGTTGGCATCTAGAGATGTAGTTTCTAGGGCAGAGCAGACAGAAATTGATGAGGGGAGAGGAGTTGATGGCTGTGTTTATTTAGACTTGAGACATTTAGGCAAGAAATTTATCGAAGAAAGACTCGGATACTTGCAAGAGGTTGCTCTTGAATTTAGAGGAATTGACCTTTCTGAATCTCCTATACCTATTAAGCCAGGTATGCACTATATAATGGGCGGAATCAAAACAGATCTGAACGGTGCTACTAATATACCAGGCCTTTACGCTGCGGGTGAATGCGCAAATGTAAGTGTTCACGGGGCAAACAGGCTTGGCGCTAACTCATTATTAGACACCATAGTGTTCGGAAGAAGAGCAGCAGTAAATAGTGTTGAATATATAAAATCTGCAAGCCCTTTAGATGTAGATGAAAGAGAACTTTCCAAAGAGAAGTCTAGAATTCAGAATATTCTTGATAGGCCTAAAGGAATGAGATCTGCTGAGTTAAGAAATAAGATGGGGACAGTCATGACAAAAGGTATTGGGGTTTGGAGAGATAAAGATAGTATTGCTGAAGCTATAACCAAAATGAAACATTTAAGGGGTCAACTGCCTAATGTATTTATTGAGAATAAAGGCAAGGTATTCAATACTGATTTGGTATCATACCTTGAACTTGAATTTATGGTTGATGTGGCCGAATCTATATGCCACGGAGCTGACAAAAGATTAGAGAGCAGAGGAGCTCATTTTAGGACTGATATGAAATCAAGGAATGATTCAGAATGGTTAAAGCATACCCTTGTACAATTTGCTGGTGAGGAGTTAAATACAACTACATCAGACGTTACAATTACTGATTGGCAACCTACAGAGAGAGTGTATTAATTGGAAGCGCAGATTAAAGTTAAAAGATTTAATCCTGAAAATGGAGCAAAACCATTTTTCCAAGACTATTCTATAGATGTTTCTGAAGACTCAACCATTTTAGACGGGCTAATTAAGATCAGGGAAGAGCAAGACGGAACTTTAGCTTTAAGATGTTCATGTAGGGCCTCAATATGTGGTTCGTGTTCTATGAAAGTTAATGGGTCTGCAAAACTAGTATGTAAAACAAGAATAAAAGAAGTGTCACCTCAAGGAGAGACCGTTACCGTAGAGCCTATGGGCAACTTTCCAGTAATTAAAGATCTTGTTACAGAAATGGACTCATTCTGGTCAAAAGTTAAAAGCATTGATCCTTATGTAAAGACAAATTTTGAACCTGAAGCTGAACATATTGCCTCAAATGAAAGCATGACCCACTTATTAGGCGTAATGAATTGTATTATGTGTGGTGCATGTGTTTCAGAATGTACAGCTTTAGAGGTAGATTCAACTTTTACTGGTCCTGCAGCATTGGCTAAAGCATACAGATTTGTAGCTGATCCTAGAGATGAAGACAAGAAGGAAAGATTAGGAAAATTAAATGAAAGTTCAGGTGTATGGGATTGTTCTAGATGTCTTGCGTGCGTAGAAGTTTGTCCTAAGGATGTAGCTCCTATGGAAAGAATAGTTAAGATGAGGGATTTGGCTATTGAAGAAGGCTATACAAATACAAGTGGATACAGACACACTGAGAGTTTCAGTGATTCCATAAAAAAACATGGCAGACTTGATGAAACTCGACTTGCTCTGGAGAGTACGGGGCTATTGAATATTTCAGGCTTAATAGATTTGGCAGTTATTGGCATAAAATCTTTATTTAAAGGAAAAATTCCACCACCACTTCCTCATAGACCAAAAGAAGCAGATAAAGTAACAAATATAGCAAAAAGACTAGATAGTGAGGAGTCTGAAGAATGAAATTCGCATTTTATCCAGGTTGTGTAGCTAGGGGTGCTGCTCCTGAATTATATAAGTCAACTATGCTTGTAGTAGATAAGCTTGGGATAGAGTTAGAAGAAATAGAAAAGGCTGCTTGCACTGGGGCAGGTGTATTACAAGAAAAAAATCAAAAATTAGGTGATGTTTTAAATATTAGGACATTGGCTTTAGCCGAACAGATGGGTCTTTCAATTATGACTATATGTTCAACCTGCCAAGGGGTCATATCTCAAGCAAACCATAGAGTTGTTAAAGATCCAGAATATTTAGCAGAAATAAATAAAGAATTAGAAAAAGAAGGACTGCATTATTCAGGTAAAACTGAGGTTAAACATTTATTGTGGATATTATTAGAGGATATAGGAATAAAAACACTTCAAGATATGTTTAATATAGATCTATCAGGTTTTAATTTCGCTCCTTTTTATGGATGCTATTTGATTAGGCCATCAGATGCATTAGGAATAACAGAAAATCCAAAAAGAAAACATTCATTGGACATAGTTATTGAGTCTACTGGGGCATCATCAACTGATTATGCTGGTAAAACAAGATGTTGTGGCTTTCCTATATTACTAATTAATCAGAAAAATTCGTTAAAAATGGTTGCTAAACATACTGGAGATGCAAAAGATAATGGTGCTGATGCGATGGTAACTCCTTGTCCTTTATGTCATCTTAATCTTGATGGGTATCAAGCAAAGGCCAGAAGGCAAAATAATAGAGGTAAAGCTGATTTACCTATATTGCATTTGCCTCAACTAATAGGAATGGCCATGGGGCTAGATGCTAAGGAACTTGGAATAAATAAACATCTTGTCTCAACAGCGAACTTTATAAAGTCAATAAAAACGAAAGTATCTTAAAAACACAAAAAATGAGATTTTGTTACGCATTTAGAAGATTTTCCGATTATCCATATTTAGGAATTGCTACTGACCTTGACCCTAAAAGACTTACGGATAAGTTTTTAAAAAGGGTAGAAAAAATGGGATTTGATGGAATTGAACTTGGAATGGAATGCCTAGACAGAGTTGAGGGCGGAGAAAATGGCCTAAAAGAATTTGAAAAAAGACTTTCCGATCTTGGAACTCCTGTATTAGCTATTAGGTCTGGTGGTAGGTGGGGTGGATCAATGATTGACCCAAGAACAGGAAAAGAAAATATCATAAGAGCAAGAAGAGCATTAAAATTTGGAAAAATTTTAAAATCTGAAGTAATTAATGGAGCAACATGTGAACCTGAAAAATCCCCATATATTGATTCTGGATCAAGTTTAGTTTCTGGTTTGGAATTTGCTCATCATGGCTTTCCTTATTCTCAAAATTCAAGTAGAGAAACCTCTTTACCTGAGTACGATATGCTCGCTGAAAAATACCAAGAGTTATGCGACGAGGCAAAAGATTATGGATTAAACATCTCATGCGAAGTACATCAGAATTCTCCGATAGATAACAGTTGGTCTGCTAAATTACTACACAGTAAAGTGGAAAGAGATAATTTTGGGATTAATCCAGACCTAGGAAATATAATTTGGAATTATGACATCCCAGAGGAGAGAACAGAAGACGCGATTAAGGAGTTGGCTCCAATTTCAAACTATTGGCACTGTAAAAATATGACTAGAGTAAATCACCCTGAAAACAGAAGATCAGTCTTCGTTAGGGAAAATATACTTGGAGGAGAGATTGATTACAGGTTTGCAATTGAAGCAATGTACGACGGAAATTATAGTGGATTAATGGCACTAGAAGGCGTATTCGATGGAGATCAATTCTATTCTGACAAGCAGAGTTTAGATTACTGTAAAGAAATTTGGAGTGATCTAGAAAAAAATAGCAGTTAAATTATCATTCCGCCATCGATTATATGTGCGACACCAGTAGTATATTTGGAATCATCAGAAGCTAAATATAAAGCTAAATTAGCTATTTCTTCTGGTTGACCAAGTCTTCCCATAGGTTGTCTTGCAATAAAATCTTTTTTTGCTTGAACAGGATCATCTTCAGCATTTATTCTATCTTGCAGAGAAGGAGATTCAACAGTAGCAGGGGCAATAGCATTACATCTTATACCACTCCCTACGAAGTCTTTTGCAACTGACTTGGTGATACCAATTATTGCAGCTTTACTTGCAGAGTAAGAAAATCTATTTACAACTCCAGCCAAGCTTGAAGCAACCGAAGACATATTAATTATTGAGCCAGAACCTTGTTCAATCATATGTGGTAGATATAGTTTTATAATCTGATACATTGATTTTACGTTTATATTAAATGCTTCATCCCACTGATCTTCATCGCATTCAAGTATCGTTCCACCATGAACAAATCCTACGCCATTAAATAGAACATCAACACCGCCTGTTTCTCTGAAAATATTTTCAATGTCACTATACTTTGTTACGTCTGCTTGAATAGTTTTCATTCCATTTAGAGTTGCTAAAGTACCTTGATTAATATCACATGCAAATACTTCTGCGCCATTTTCAGCAAAAAGTTCAGCAGTAGACCTGCCAATTCCTTGACCTGCTGCAGTTACTAGTGCTTTTTTTCCTTTGAGTTTCATGGTTTATTGGCCTTTCATAACTTCAATTAATTCTTCAACAGCCTTAGAAGAAGCAAGAAGACCATCTTTCTCGCTTTGACTTAAATTCAAATTAATAATTTCTTCAATTCCTGAACTTCCTAATTTAACTGGAACACCTGCGTATACACCCTTAATTCCATATTCGCCATCAAGCATTGCTGCGCATGGAAATACCTCTTTAGTGTCATGTATTATTGCATCTACCATTTGGGCAACTGCAGCCGATGGTGCATAATATGCACTTCCAGTTTTCAGATGAGCAACAATTTCTGCTCCACCATCTCTTGTTCTTTGCACTATTTCTTCAAGTCGGTTTTTTTCGATCATTTCCTCTACTGGAACACCTCCTATAGTCGTTGCTTTAAGCAGAGGAACCATAGAGTCCCCGTGACCACCTAAAACATATGCATCTATGCTATTTACAGATACATTTAATTCTTCAGATAAGAAGGTTCTAAATCTTCCAGTATCAAGTATTCCTGCCATTCCAATTACTCTTTCTTTTGAAAGACCACTTTTAGAAAAACTGTGCTGAACCATTGCATCTAAAGGATTAGAAACAACAATGATAATAGGGTTTTTAGAGTGTTTCATTATGCTTTCAGTCACTGATCCAACTATATTCATATTGGTTATCAATAAATCATCTCTACTCATTCCAGGCTTTCTAGCTATTCCAGCAGTAATTACAACAATGTCAGAATCATTAGATTCTTCATAGGTGTTTGTGCCAATGATTTTTGCATCTGATTTTACAATTGGACCACTTTCTAAAATATCAAGAGCCTTTCCTTGAGGAATTCCTTCTACTACGTCAATTAAAACAACATCACTATGACCTTTTTCAAAAATTCTTTGAGCGGTGGTTGCTCCAACATTTCCTGCGCCTACAACTGTAACTTTAGATTTCATTTAAGTTTTCCTTTCTTAGTTGCCCCAAGGGGTTATTTGATCTTTTAATTTTTTATATCCATCTAAAAATCCTGGTCTTTCACCAGAATAAATGTCATCAAATTTATTTAATGCATTATCTAACCATGCATGAAGTTCTTTATTTTCAGGATTTGCATCTATATATGCATCTCTAATTAACACAAAGTGTATTCTTGGGTCATAAGGTTGTTTTGTCCCACCAACCCATTCATCGCCATCTAATAATCTTAATAACATCGCATCTGCCGACCCTAAGGTTTGTTCATGAATTGGAGAACCCTCCATTCTGTACATAACTGAGGTCATATCTCGCCCATTTCCAGTTGTATAACCCATATCAGACCACAATTTATTAGTATCTATATCTTGTCCAAGTTTATTTGCTACCATGCCTGAAAATGTTCTTAATGGGTCTGAAATATCAGCTAAAAGATCAGTAAGTCTATCTCCATCAAGGTCTGTAGATAGAACAATAGTATTTTGTTTATTTATCAAATCCCATATTAGCAAGCCATAATTTGTATCAGCTATGTGCTGCTCAATTCTTCCAGACCAATTATCCATTCCGTTTTTAAAATCCGGCGGAAGTAATTTGATTATTTTATCTATACTTTCCTTGTGCTCCTCATATGGGTCAACTGCATATTTTCTGCCAACTTCAAACTTTGTATCTTGAATTAACCAGGAATGAAGACCTGCATTAATCCCGTCTTCCATTGCTTGAGTAGGTTTAGTGGCAATACGTCCGATAGCTCCGCTATCATTTACTAATTTCAGAAATAATCTGTTTGCATATGCCATTTGAACACCAGGGGAGTTCATTTCTGAATGAACTATGCCCGAATCATTTACAGTAAATTTACTTTTGTCTTGAGAGTAAGGAAGGCAAGGCATACTCCTAACAACAGTTATTGGGCCGTACGGCCTAACGTTGCAATAAACTCCTGCTTGAGTTCTTAGATGTGCATTTCCAGATTTACCCATGACAACTACTTTATTTCCACTTTCGTCATTAACGTAGGCATCCCCTGCAGTAGACCATTTAATGGATGTTGTTGGAATATTACCGAACCAAGCCAAAGCTTCTAATTTAGTATCATGCCTAAATTGAGACCACATTGGTACTGCATAGAAAGGCAAACCAAGAATATCTATAGCTGCAATTGTGCCAAGAAGAGCATATGCATCAGTTAAAGAATGGGCAACTGGGCTGACTTTGCCATCATGATTTCCACCTTGCCATACGACTGCATCTGGATATCCATTAGGTTTTATATTTGCATTTTCATAAAGATTTGATAATTCCTCAAATAAATTGTCCCCACTAGCTTCAATTTTTGCTATTTTTAGCAGATCAATCATTATTTCCTTTCAGTTTAAAGAGGTATATTTCCGTGTTTTTTTGGAAGATTATGATCAACTTTATTTCTTAGCATATTTAGGCTATTTAATATGTGCTGCCTGCTTTGTGAGGGCTCTATAACATCATCCAAATATCCCTTTTCTGCAGCTACAAATGGGGTAGCAAATTTATCTCTGTAATTATCAATAAGTTCCTGTTTTTTCTTTTCAGGATCTTCTGCACTTGAAATTTCTTTTCTGCCAATGATATTAACAGCGCCCTCAGGTCCCATAACTGCAATTTCTGCTGATGGCCAAGCAACATTTACATCACATCTTAGTTCTTTAGATCCCATTACTATATAAGCCCCTCCATAAGCCTTTCTCATTATTATTGTTATCTTAGGGACTGTAGCTTCTACATATGCGTATAAAAGTTTTGCGCCATGCCTTATTATTCCCCCATATTCTTGAGAAGTTCCAGGCATGAATCCAGGAACATCAACCAAACTTACTATAGGAATATTAAATGAATCACAAAATCTTACGAATCTGGCGGCTTTAGAAGAAGCATTAATATCTAGTACGCCTGCCATATGGTCTGGTTGGTTTGCTACTATTCCAACTGTTTCTCCGCCAAATTTAGAAAAACCTACAACTATATTTTGAGCATAAGATTCTTGGACTTCAACAAAAGACCCTGAATCAATAATGGTCTCAATCACTTCTTTAACATCATAACTTTGATTGGGGGTGTCAGGTATAAAGTTATCAAGCATCGATTGATCAGAACCTCCAGAAGTTTCATTGCTGGATTTAATATCAACATTATTAGAAGGTAGCATGTTAAGTAAATTTCTAACATCTTCAAAACAATCTGCTTCAGATTGACTTACAAAGTGCGCAACCCCACTCTTAGTAGAGTGAGCATTTGCTCCTCCTAGATCATCATGGCTAACATCTTCTCCAGTTACTGCTTTAACCACTTCAGGGCCAGTAATATACATTTGACCCACCCCTTCAACCATGAATATGAAATCTGTTAGTGCTGGCGAATAAACAGCTCCTCCTGCAGATGGCCCCACTACAACTGTTATTTGAGGTATTACACCTGATGCCATTGTGTTTCTTTTGAATAGTTCGCCATATCCAGATAACGAATCTACCCCTTCTTGAATTCTAGCGCCACCAGAATCATTTATTCCTACTATTGGGCACCCAGTCTTAATTGCTAGATCAAACACTTTGCATATTTTATTAGATGCTACCTTGGATAGTGACCCGCCAAGAACGGTAAAATCTTGTGAAAAAGCAAATACTTGTTGACCATGAACACTTCCGTACCCGCATATTACAGAATCACCATCTTTCCTAGTCTTATCAAGACCAAAATCTGAAGAATTATGCTTAACAAAAGGATCTATCTCGGTAAATTTCCCGTTATCAAATAATAAAGAAAGTCTTTCTCTGGCTAACTTTTTACCCTTTTTTTGCTGAGCCTCTTGTCTTTCGGCTCCTCCACCTAATTTAGCTTCACTTTTTCTGGCTTGAAGATTCTCAATCTTTGAGCCAGGTGAACTAGATTTTTTGGAGTTTGTATTGTTTTCAGAATTTTTTTTCATTTTTCAAATGTAAATGCTATCTCAGACATTGATTTCTATCAAATAATTTTTGTTGTAAATTATAAGAGAAAAGATATATATAAATGTATGAAAATTGGAAACTTCAAATTTGATCTAGAAAATAGAACTGCTGTAGTTGGAATAGTTAATTTAACTGATGATTCTTTTTCGGGTGACGGAATAGGGTCTGACATTGATAAAGCATTAAATTTAATTAAATTATTTACAGATAACGGTGTGGATATTATTGATTTAGGAGCTGAATCTACTAGGCCTAAATCTTTATATGAAAATGTTATTGAAATTTCTGAAAATCAAGAGGTAGATAGGGTAGTGTCAGTTATAGAGAGTTTGAGAAAAATTTCAGATGTCCCCGTAAGTATAGATACAAGAAAATCAAAAGTTGCACATGAAGCAGTTAAAGCGGGTGCGAATATTATCAACGATATATCAATGCTTGAATATGATGATGAGATGATTGAAGTAGTTAAGAGTTCTAGTATTCCATACATTCTTACTCACAATAAACCTTTAGAAACCAATAACTCAGTTGCAGAGCAAGTAAAAATAGATTTGATAGAAAAAATAGATTATTTAGACTCTAATGGAGTTGATAGCAATAAAATAATTTTAGATCCAGGATTTGGTTTTAATAAAAATTATGAGCAAAACATCGAATTACATAGAAATTTGGATCAAATTTGTAATTTAGGTATTCCTGTCCTAGTTGGAACTTCTAGAAAATCATTTTTAGGGGAAATAGCAGGTAGTGTCTCTATAGAAGAAAGGGAAGAAATTTCAATTGCTTCAGTGATAGTTTGTAGAGAAAAAGGAGCTAAACTATTTCGAGTTCATGATGCAGTGGCGGTTAAGAATTTATTAGAATTTATTGAAAAACTAAGTTAATGAATGAAATTGTAATTAGCCTTGGTTCTAACCTTGGCGACAGAAAAAAATACCTAGAGAGTTCCATTAAAATTCTTTCCAAAAGATTAAGATTAATAAGTGAATCTTCAATATATGAAACGATACCACAAGGTGTATCTTCTACTCATGGGAATTATTTAAATCAGGTAGCATTATTCAAATCGAAAATTAGCCCATACTCTTTGCTAAATTTAACTAAAAGAATTGAAAAAAAATTAGGAAGAGATAAAAAAGGTGATTTAAGCCCCAGAGTGATTGATATTGATATTATAATTATTGGTTCAAAAAAAATTAATAAAAAAAACTTTACGGTCCCTCATAGAAATTATAAATTTAGACCTTTTGTGTTAATTCCAATTAAAGATATCGAATTAAATTTTAAGCAAATTAATTTAAATTTAAAGGGACTATTAGCGAAAATTCAAAGAACCGCCGAATACAGGGAGCAAGTTAGACTATATTCTCCAGAAGATCTGCAAGGAAGAAAATCATAACTCCATATACTGCAAAAGAATTGTACCCCATTAGCCATTCCAAATACTTATTCGAGTAACTAGGGTACCCAGAATTTCTAAATTGCCAAATTCTAAAAAGTATACCTAAACTTAATAGTATTTTTAAACCTAGTATTATGGCATAACTTGCATCAGTTTGAACTAGAGAAAGTTTTTGAATTGTCATAATTATTCCAGTTAAGAAAATGAGGATCATTGACCCATTTACAAGTTCCCTTAGTGAGTAAGAAATAGTTTGAAAAATTGATTGGTAATTTTCTATTAATTTAAATTTATGACTGATTGATAAAGTGATCATCAAAAAACATCCTCCCAGCCAAATAGAGGCAGCAATTGAATGAATAAAATTAATTGTGAATATAAATATTGACATTATTTACTTATTTTTGACGATTCTTTTTTAAGGGTATTCTCATCAAGATAGCCAGTCCACTTTGTATTTACTTTGTGAGTTTTGTCTAGAAATATGGTAGTAGGGAAACCCAAAATATTAAATTCTTCTGTAAGTGAATTATCTTTGTCGTATAAATTTATGTATTCAACATCAAATTTTTCTAACATACTAATAGCATCTTCTTTAGAGTCTACAAGTGAATTATGAATTATTCCTATCATCAGAATTTTTTGATTATTTTCTTTGTTGAATTCTACTAAAGTAGGAATTTCCTTAGTGCATGGCGGACAAGATGGATACCAAAAATTAATTATCATTGGAGTTCCTTCAAATTCTTTTGAATTGAATTTAACCCCATTTATATCAGACCCTTTAAAAGTTAAGTGATTATCGGAATTATCCCCTGAATTACAGGATAATAAAAATACTATAATTAATAAGAATAAAGTTTTAAATGACATCTTAGAAGGTGGTAAATAATTTTTCTATTTCTTTTTCAATATCTTCTATTTTAATCCTAATTTGATCCATTGTATCTCTATGTCTTAATGTTACACACTGATCTTTTTCTACGGTGTCGAAGTCAATGGTAAGGCAGATTGGTGTTCCTATTTCATCCTGCCTTCTATATCTCTTACCAATACTTTGAGTATTATCAAATTGGCATCTGTATATTTTTTGTAGTTTTTTATATATTTCGTTGCTAACTTCGGCTAATTTTTCATTTTTACTTAAAGGTAGTACCGCCACTTGAATAGGGGAGATTATTGGTTTAAATCTTAGTAGGGATCTTTTCTCATCTCCTAAATCCTCTTCGTCATAAGCGTCACAAATAACTGCTAATACAGTTCTGTCTGCTCCCATAGCTGGTTCAATAACATAAGGGATATACCTTTCTTTTGATTCTTCATCAAAGAAGGAAAGATCTTTTCCACTTTTTTCAGAATGACTTTTCAGGTCATGGTCACTTCTATTATTTATTGTTTCAAGTTCACCCCATCCCCAAGGGAAATTGTATTCAATATCTAATGCTGCCTTGGCATAATGTGGCCTTTCATCGGTAGTATGTTCCCGTTTTCTTAGATTAGATTTTTTAATTCCTATTAATTCAAACCAACTATGACTAAACTCTATCCAATAGTTAAACCATTCATCCGCAGAATCTGGTTGGCAGAAAAATTCCATTTCCATTTGCTCGAATTCTCTTGTTCTAAAAATAAAATTTCCTGGAGTAATTTCATTTCTAAAAGATTTGCCAATTTGCCCTATTCCAAAAGGTATTTTTTTTCTAGCTGAAGTCATAACATTTTCAAAATTTACGAATATACCCTGCGCAGTCTCGGGTCTTAGATAAATTTGCGAACCTTTGTCTTGTACTGGCCCCATGTGAGTTTGAAACATTAAATTAAATTGCTTAGATTCAGTTAATTTGCCCTCACAACCTTTTTCTGGACATATTTTAATATCTTCAATTTGGTCTTCTCTAAATCTATTATGGCAAGTTTTGCATTCTACCAAGGGATCAGTAAATCCAGAAACATGACCACTTGCTTCCCATACACTTGGATGCATTAAGATAGCTGAATCTATGCCTTCAATATCTTCTCTTTGATGTATCATATGCTTCCACCATACATCTTTGATGGTTCTTTTCAGTTCAATTCCTAGTGGCCCAAAATCCCATACGCTTCTAAGGCCCCCATAAATTTCGCTTCCTTGAAAAACGAAACCCCTTCTTTTTGCCAATGAAACTATTGCGTCTAAAGTGACCAAATTCACACCTCAATCATTTTTATATAGTATTTAGAATATGTGTTTACAATTCTACACATTTAAAGGAAAAAATCATTGGATTCTAAATTATTAAGAGAAAAAATTAGAAATAATAATTTTAACGAGCCTACTTGCGGGTTTGCTAAAGATTATATTCAAACTAATTTGGTAATAGTCACAAATGATTATGCCGATGATTTTGAGAATTTTTGTAATTTAAATCCTAAGCCATGTCCAATCATAGAAAAACTAGATTCAGGCTCTTATACTCCTTATAAATCGGCTCCTTCTGCTGATATAAGAACAGATATTGTGTCATATAAAAAATTTGAAGAAGGAAATTTAGTTGATACTTTAAGTAATTTAATTGAAGAGTGGAGAGATGATTTTGTGACATTTCTTCTTGGTTGCAGCTTTTCTTTTGAATTTGCTTTATCAAAAGAAGAAATATTTATGCCTCATTTTGAGAAAAATGGAAATGTTGCAATGTATTCTACAAACATAGAAACGAACAGCACGACTTATTTTTCAGGACCCTTGGTAGTTTCTATGAGGTGGATACCAGAAGATAAAGTTGAAAAAACTATTTCTATTACGTCTAAATATGAAAAAAATCATGGTGCTCCAATTCATGTTGGAAATCCATCTGAGATTGGTATTAATGATTTGAGCAATCCTGATTTTGGTGAATATTGGGAAAAGCAAAGTAATAGTGATGTGCCAGTTTTTTGGGCATGTGGTGTCACACCTCAAGTTGTACTAAAAAAAGCTAAAATTCCAATTGTTTATACTCATTCTCCTGGATATATGTTTGTTACTGATTTGAAAGATGAGGCAAAATAATGGGTGTTGCAGAAGGCATAATATTACAAAAAGATATCAGGAATATATCAAAACTCAAAGACTATTTAAGTGATAATTTTTTAACCGACGCAGCAAATGAGGTAGTTGTAAGGAAGGGCACAGTGCTTATAGTAACTGGATTTTTTATATCTTATGCAAATGCATCTGAAACAGATGGTCCTGCAGGGTCTATCGCGCTGGGTAGGGCATTAAAAGATATCGGGTTTGACGTTATATATGTAACAGATAAATGGTCTTATAGTATTTTAGAAGGCATATCTGAAAAAGAAGATGAGATTGTAGAATTCCCAGTTGATAATCATGAAAATTCAAAACAGTTTGCTAATGACTTAATTAAAAAATTTTCACCCTCATTATCTATCAGTATAGAGCGAGCATCTTTAATGGGAGATGGGACGTACAGGAATTGGAAAGGTGAAGATGTTTCAAAATATAATGCAAAAATAGATTACCTATTTAACTATTCGAAATTTAGTATTGGTATTGGAGATGGAGGAAACGAAATTGGTATGGGGAATTTAAATAGTGAAATAAAAAAAGTAGAAGGACTGCCAGACAATCCTGCAGTAACAAAAGTAAATAATTTAATTATTTCTAGTTGTTCTAATTGGGGAGCTTATGGGCTTGTTGCAGAAATATCGGCTATTTTAAATAAAAACCTTTTAATTTCAGTTGATGATGCTAAAGAATTAATAACTAAATCAGTTGACTTAGGGGCCGTAGAAGGTATGTCAGGTGATAGTATTTATGCAGTAGATGGAAGAAATTTAGAGGAAGACTCTATATGCTTAATTCAACTTCATGAATATTTAGAAAGAAGTTAATCCCTATTCGTTTTGCTTCAATGTTTCAGGTATAAAAAAACTAAATAATAATACTCCTGCTACACCTATAACTGAAACAGAAAGTGCAGAGGTTCCAATACTGAAGGATTGTGCAATTGCTCCGCTTACAGGTGGGCCTGCTGAATTACCAGACCAGCCAAAAAGTCTCCAAATGCCTAGGAATGTTCCAGGGTTAGATTTTGGTGATAAGTCAGAACCTAAAGTTAACATTGCCCCAGACCCCAATCCATTTGCAAAACCTAATAGCATTCCTACTATCATTAGCCCTAAAAATGTATTTGAATACGTTAAGGCTATAAAGCCCACAGAAAGCAGAATTATGCTAGGCACTGAAGTCCATTTCCTTCCAAATCGATCCATGATTATTCCCACAGGATAAAAAAGTGTCATATCTACAGCTGAAGAAATACTTTGTATTAATCCTAATTGCTCAACTTCTAGACCTATACTAAAAGCCCAAATGGGTATAAGTACGTGCCTGCATTGCCTAAGGAATTGCATTATAAATTGACCTGAACCGCCAAAAACAAATGTTTTTTTGTTCTCAATAATCGTTGCTCTTATTGATCTAGGGCCATTTTTATATTCTTCTGTATCTTCGCCTTGATTTGTTGGGTCATGGCTAAAAAAGATTAGAATAGCAGTAAAAAGTGCAACACCTGAAATAATATAAAATGGCACATCTATTCCCAAAGAACTAGCTGTGTATCCACCTGCAACAGGCCCAACAAACCATCCTATTCTATTAATTCCTCCAAACCTAGAAAATGCTTTCCCCCTGAACTCTAGGGGAACAATTTGTGTCAAAAATGAATGCCTACTCAGGCTAAAGAAGCCATAGAAAATTCCTAGTGAAAATAATGAAAAATATAAAGTTAAATTATTATCTGAAAATCCAGATAATAATCCAAAAAATGATAAGCCTAGCATACCGCTTACCATTATTTTTTTGTTCCCATACTTATTTATCAATAAGCCAGTTGGAATAGAAAATATAGCCTCACCTAAGCCTTGAGCACCTACTGCCAATCCAATTATAAAAGATGTGCCTCCAATAAAATCTACTTTTGCTGGTACTGTTGGAGCGAGCATACCTGCGCACATAGCAGTCAAGAAAGCAGGAAAGTAAACTGTAATAATAAGACTTCGCAGTTTGAATTTCATTTTTTATTTTCTTTCTTTACTGAATATTTAAGATGGCTCAGTCATATTCTCAGCATTTAGAATTGCAATTAATTCCTCTTCAGTGAATGAAGTTTCTCTTTTTGCGACCTCTAGTATTGTTTCGCCTGAATCAGAGGCAATATGAGCAATTTTTGCAGCATTGTCATATCCTATTTTAGGGGCAAGAGCAGTACAAATTGCCAATCCATTTTGAACCGTTTCAGGACCTTTTTTAGTAGATTTCAAGCCATCAATGCATTGAACAGCAAAATTATTAGAAGAAGTAGAAAGGAGGTCTATAGATTGCAGGATATTATAAGCAGCTACAGGCATCATAACATTAAGTTCAAAGTTTCCCGATTGTCCAGCAATATTTATAGTTTGATCGTTCCCTATAACTTGAGCACAAACCATAGTCAGCGATTCGGCTATTACAGGATTTACTTTCCCTGGCATTATAGAGCTACCGGGCTGAACCTCTGGCAAAGATATTTCTCCTATTCCTGCCCTAGGACCTGACCCTAGCCATCTAATATCATTTCCTATTTTCATTAAACTAACAGCTATTGTTTTTAGGTTTCCAGAGCCTGCAACTATAGAGTCAATGGTGCTTTGGCTATAGAAATGATTAGGCGACTCGCTAAATTTTATCTTAAATCTATCGGATAATTTTTTTATAACTTTTTCAGAAAATCCTTTTTGCATTCCTATGCCAGTTCCAACTGCGGTGCCACCTAAAGCCAAAACAGATAATTCGTTTAGGGCAGACTCTGCTCTTCTTATAGATTCTTCAATTTGCCCAACATACCCTAAAAATTCTTGACCTAGCCTTATAGGAGTTGCATCTTGTAAGTGAGTTCTTCCTGTTTTAATTATGCCCCAAAATTCCTCTGATTTTTTACTAAGCGATTCTTTTAGAGTTTTTAATGAAGGAATCAAGGATTCTGATATCCCTATGCAAGCTGCAATATGTATGGCAGTGGGAATAACATCATTAGAAGACTGCCCTTTGTTCACATGGTCATTAGGATGAACAGGGTTTCTGCTTCCTAATTTTCCACCTAAATTCTTTATTGCTACGTTTGAAATTACTTCATTTGCATTCATATTGGTAGAAGTGCCAGATCCCGTCTGAAAAATATCCACTACAAATTCATTATCGTAATCTCCATTAGATACTTGTTCAGCAGCTTTAATTATAGATTCAGCAATTTTTTTATCTATTGCTCCTAGTTCTAAATTTGTTAAAGCGGCACATAATTTAATTTCAGCAATTGCTTTTATGAACGTCCTGCCAAATTTTAAATCACTTATTGGAAAATTTAGTAAAGCTCTTTGCGTTGTTGCTCCATACAATGCGTTTTCAGGAACATTCAATTGGCCCATAGAATCTTTTTCTTCTCTGTAATTCATATTGCTCCTACTTATTTAACTTATCTAATTTTGCTTTAATTTCATTAATATCTTTTTGTAATTTATCAATCTTTATCCCTTCGTCCTTTTTAACGAAGAACGCAGCTAGATTAGCAGCAATTGCTCCAAAAAATCCTACTCCAGTAATCATTAATATAACTGCTACTATTCTTCCAAAAAAAGTTACAGGTTCCTGATTTCCATATCCTACAGTAGTAATTGTAACAACAGCCCACCATAATGCATCAGGAAAGGATCCTAGGTCTGGATTTCTAGCGCGTTCAAGACTTGTAACTATTGTTGCAGAAGTAATTACGAGTCCTCCAGAAACTACTATTAGAAAGTCAGACCTGCTTATTTTTGTCATACCCCAAATAGCTTTAGATCCAAATATTACTATCCTGAGAGGCTGCAGATAAGGCATTACAACAATAACCTCTAGCCAGTTTGATTTTAGAAAAGATAATCTTCTAGGTGAAATAATTAACTTAATCACTAAGTTAACTACAAACAATAACCAAATTATATTATCTAGCCTATTAAAAGTTGCGACTTCATCTGGGCTCAACTCCCAAATATATGGACCTAATAACAGCGGGATCATTGCAAAAGCCAGTATAATTAATGGACTTTCAGTAAATTTTGAGATTTTCAATATTAACTCATCACGCTCTTCTGTTTTAAAAGTTGATTTAATAAAAATAAACTTAAAAATTTCTACTGGATTTAGCCATTTCATTTTATTTCTCATCAATAATAGTTTATGCAAACTATTTAATTTAGTTCAATTTATTTAGAAATTATAAAAAATGCTTGAAAAATCTTCGGTTTAATATAGGATTACATCTTATTATTTTTTTTTGAAGAATAATTTTCAAATTTAAGGGAAATTTTTATGAAACTTGCTAGCAGTTTAAATAGATTAGGAACAGAGACAGCTTTTGAAGTACTTGCTAAGGCTAAAAAATTGGAAGCTCAAGGCAAGAAAATTATTCACTTAGAAATTGGTGAGCCTGACTTTGAGACACCAGACCATATAAAAGAAGCTGCCAAAAAAGCTTTAGATGATAATTTTACGCATTATGTTCCGTCTCCGGGCCTTATGGATGTTCGAGAAGTTATCGCCGAACACCAATCTAATGTTCACGGAAAGGATATATCGCCTGAAAATGTAGTATTTACACCTGGCGCGAAACCTATAATGTTTTTTTCTATAATGGCTCTAATTGAGCCTGGAGATGAAGTAATTTATCCAAACCCTGGATTTCCAATTTATGAATCTATGATTAGATATGTTGGCGGGAATCCCATCCCAATGGAATTAAAAGAAGAAAAAGGGTTTAACGCTGATGTGGATCTAATAGAGAAATCAATAACCGATAAGACAAAATTAATAATAATAAACTCCCCGAATAACCCTTGCGGAAGTGTAATGGATTCAGAAGATATTAAACGAGTGGCAGATTTAGCCTATAAGAATAATATAGTTATTTTGACTGATGAAGTTTATAAAGATCTTTATTTTGAAGGTAGCCATTATTCTGTTTACGATTTTGATGACATGGAAAAACAAACAATAATCCTAGACGGTTTTTCTAAAAGTTATGCGATGACAGGGTGGAGGTTAGGCTATGGAATCTTTCCTGACGAATTAGTTGAGCCAATTTCTAGACTTGTTACAAATAGTGTTTCTTGTACCTCTGCTTTTAGTCAAAAGGCTGCAGTAGCTGCAATTCAAGGCCCTCAAGATAGCGTCAAGATGATGCTGGAGGAGTTTAAGGCAAGGTCAAAAATAGTTGTTGACGGTTTCAATGACATTAAAGGCGTTAGTTGTATTAAACCAAAAGGAGCTTTTTATGCCTTTCCTAATATCAAAGAAACGGGCTTTACTAGCCAGCAACTTTCAGATGCATTACTAAATGAAGGTGTAGCAGTTTTGCCGGGAACTTCTTTCGGAAAGTTTGGAGAAGGGTATTTAAGGATCTCTTTTGCAAATTCTAGAGAAAACCTCAAAGAGGCATTGTCTATTATAAAGAATTTTTTGGACTAATTTTATACTGCGTTTAGGGTATAGCCTTTACCGGTCTTGTTCTTGATTAGGTTCAATCCATTTTTATGTTTGCTCAATTTTTGTCTTAATCTAAATAAAGCGATATCTACCGCGGCAGTTGAAACATTATTTGTATCCCAGGCATCCTTTAATAAGTCATCAGTAGTAACATACCCATTCTTATTTAAGGCTAAAAGTTCCAATATGTTGAATTCTTGATTCGTAATATCTACATAATTCCCGTCGATAAAAACTTCTGATTTATTTTTATCAATTTTCATAGGACCTATTTCAACGAAGTTTTCTTCCTTTTTATTCAATCTGCCAGATTCAGCTAGCATGCTTTCCATGAGATCATTTGAAGAATAATTTTCGTGGTACCAAATTAACTTCATTGCAGTATTTAATAAATTTTTTATATCTGTTGAGAATAACTTTTCGTCCTCGTAATTTTCAAAAAATAAGCACACGACCCCTAAAAAATTATTGTTTTTAAATGATGGAAAAATAGTGCACGAGACGAAATTATCAGGAGCCCATATATTATCTTCCTGAATCTCACTATATTTTAAAGTGCAAGACATATTATTTTTTAAAGTTTCATTAGAGGGTAATTTTTTAAATGGAACTATTACTTCTTCGTTATTATTGGTTAAGATTTGAAGGTTTTCAGACCCTTTTTTTAGGTACAAAATTTTTAAATCTTTTAAATTCATTAGGGCCTTTAATTTTGATGTTAGTGTATTGCCTATAGCATAAGAATCACTACCTGAGTTTATGTCATGATAGATTTCTAAAACCCTCTCTTTTTCGGCTATAGATTTATTAATAAGTTTTTCTTCCTCTCTAACTTTTTCTAAATCACTTCTCTTAAAAAATAATAAATATTTTGATTTAGAAAGAAAGATTGCAAAAGAGAAAATTAAGATAATGCTAAAAAAAGAAGCAAAAATTAATGTTGTTTTGATATCGAAAAATTCCATATATAAAAATTATCAAAATATACTTAACTTTTCTGTGGTTTTTAATGCATTATTTTGTAAGTTTTTCAGTCCTCATAACGAAACATACCATTAGTATCGTTAATGAAATAAAAGAACTAAAAGCAAAAACATATGAAATTCCAAAATTTGAAGCTATCATTCCAGAAATTAATGGCCCAGAAAACATGCCAATGGCATATATTGCTTGAAAAATACCCATGGCAGATGCTTGATAGTTTTCTTGAAACTCTCTAACAATAAGGCCCATCAATGAAGAAAATACTACCCCGCTTCCAAAACCTGCAATTAATCTCAGAATAATTAACAAAGAAAGACTTTCGAGAAATGGGGTTAATAAATTAGACAATGCTAATGGAATAGATGCGATTGCAGCAGTTCTCCAAAATCCAAATTTTCTAAGTAAAATAGGTGAGGAAAAAGTTCCAACCAATGTAGCAAGAGTTGAGAATGAAACAATATTACCAACAATCGAGTCAGTAAAATTTAATTCATTTAGATAAATTGGAAAAAATGAAAACAATGTGGAAAAAGTTACAAATTGAACCAATATTCCAATTGTACAGAAAGCTATTAAAATTCTATTCCTCATTAGTTTAAAAAATACTGTTGTTGAGAACTTAGCTTCTAATTTAAATTTATTTTCTTTAGATAAGGTAAATAGCAGGGTCGCTGCTAAACCAGATAAAATGCTTATTAGAAAACAAATATTTGCTCCAAATAAATCAGAGACAAATCCACTTAAAAAAGTCCCTAAAAATACTGATGCAGTATTTGAACCCAATATATAAGTGGATGATTTAGATCTTTCTTTGGGTGAGAAAAAACTTGAATAATAGACACTAATCGCTACCCAGCCAGCTGCAGCTATACCTGTAATTGTTCTACCTATAAAAACTTCATTAGGTTGGTCTGCAAAAAAAAGGAATGAAGAGCCTAAGGTAGAAACTAAAGCGGCAAAAACAGAAAAAAGCTTTCTAGATTTTAATCTATCTGATAAATAACCGATTGGCATTCTGAAGAGTATTTGCCCAATAGAATATGATGCGACTATTAATCCAACGAATCCAAGATTAGCACCTAAATCTTTGGAAAAAATTGGAAGAATAGGAACATAAATATATAAACTGAACCACCAAAAAGCACTTCCTATGAATACAAGTTTTTCAGAGGAAAAAAGTGATTTATTAATATTTTGACTGTCGGTATTCATGCTTAGATCAGAATTAATTTAAAATTAAAGTCTAAATGTTTTATTATTCTATGCAATAGATAGAGTTTGAGAGGAAATAAAATGAGATTTTGTTATGCCTTCAGAAGATTTTCTGATTATCCTTACTTAGGAAATGCGTTTGATATGGACCCAAAAAGACTGACTGATAAGTTTTTAAAAAGAGTAGAAAAGATGGGTTTTGATGGAATTGAACTTGGAATGGAATGTTTAGATAGGGTTGAGGGAGGAGAAAATGGACTAAAAGAATTCGAAAAAAGACTCTCAGATCTTGGAACACCTGTATTAGCAATTAGATCCGGCGGATTAATGATTGATCCTAAAAGCGGAGAAGAAAATATCATAAGGGCCAAGAGGGCATTAAAATTTGGAAAAATTTTAAAATCTGAAGTAATTAATGGAGCAACATGTGAACCTGAAAAATCCCCATATATTGATTCTGGATCAAGTTTAGTTTCTGGTTTGGAATTTGCTCATCATGGCTTTCCTTATTCTCAAAATTCAAGTAGAGAAACCTCTTTACCTGAGTACGATATGCTCGCTGAAAAATACCAAGAGTTATGCGACGAGGCAAAAGATTATGGATTAAACATCTCATGCGAAGTACATCAGAATTCTCCGATAGATAACAGTTGGTCTGCTAAATTACTACACAGTAAAGTGGAAAGAGATAATTTTGGGATTAATCCAGACCTAGGAAATATAATTTGGAATTATGACATCCCAGAGGAGAGAACAGAAGACGCGATTAAGGAGTTGGCTCCAATTTCAAACTATTGGCACTGTAAAAATATGACTAGAGTAAATCACCCTGAAAACAGAAGATCAGTCTTCGTTAGGGAAAATATACTTGGAGGAGAGATTGATTACAGGTTTGCAATTGAAGCAATGTACGACGGAAATTATAGTGGATTAATGGCACTAGAAGGCGTATTCGATGGAGATCAATTCTATTCTGACAAGCAGAGTTTAGATTACTGTAAAGAAATTTGGAGTGATCTAGAAAAATAGTTAATTTTTATGAATCATATTCCTATTTCCAATTGGCCTAATATTCCTAAGGATATATACCTAAAGGAAGCAACATCTGTAGCAACTGACAGTAAAGATAATGTATATATTTTTAACAGAGGAGAAATTCCTGTATTAGTTTTTTCTGATGACGGTAAATTAATTGATAGTTGGGGCAAGGGTGAATTTGTTAGACCCCATGGCATTTTTATTGATCAAGATGACACGCTTTATTTAGTAGATGATGGTGGTCATTTTTTAAAAAAATGCACAAAGGAAGGAAAACTTCTAATGACCATAGGAAACCCAGGGAAGCCTACTGAATGGCAAAAGGGTGGATATTTTAATAGACCTACTGATGTAACTATTGATTCAGATGGATTTTTATATATAAGTGATGGTTATGGAAATTCTAGAATTCACAAGTTTGATCAGGCAGGCAAGCATATAACATCATGGGGTAGGCCTGGAACCGACCCAGGGGATTTTAATCTCCCACATAATATTTGTTTAGTAGATGATAAATATCTTTGGGTATGCGATAGAGAGAATTTTAGGGTTCAGGTATTCGATAAAGAAGGCTCATGGATAAAAGAACTTCGTTTTCATAGGCCTCAATCAATATTTAAGGGCAAGGGCAGACTTGAGGGATTTATTCTTTTAACTGAGGCTGGTACTGGGATGCACACACAAGAAGGCGTTCCTGACATTGGAAATGTTGTGAGAATATTAGATTACGAAGGAAATACAATTAGGAAACTTGGAGATAGTTATTCAGGTGAGGCACCAAACCAATTTATTTCTCCTCATGGGATCACATCAAATTCAAAAGGAGATATAATTGTTGCAGAAGTATCTTTTACAGCCTATGGATCTAAATTAGATCCGCCTAGAGAAGTTGTAAGTATTAGGAGATGGAACATTGAATAGTATTTTAGAATTTATTAATCATTATTCAGTTTTAATTTTTTTATTTTTATTAATAATTGGTCTTATTTATCTTTATTTCAGGTATAAATCTAGTGCCTTCTTGATATTAATTCCTCTTGTTTTATTAGTTGGATATGCTGTTGCAAATCCAACAACCAAAGAGAGTAGTGAAGTTGAATTAGTGGCTTCAGGATATTTTTCTTTTGAAAAACCAACGGTAGTACAGTTTATGTCTCCAGCATGTATGGCTTGCGTTGCATCTAAGCCAACAGTATCTGCTATGAAGGAAATTTATGGCGATAAGGTTGATTTTATAGAAATCGATATCAGGAATGCAGAAAATATGGAAAAAATTATTAAATATAATGTGAGATCAACACCTACATTTATTATGTTTGATTCCAAAGGAAAAGAATCTTTTAGGTTTTCTGGTATAGCCAAATCAAGGATTATGCAACCTAATATAGATGATATTATTTCTAATTAGTTAGTATTAAACTTTATTTTGCCTAGAAACAGTTTTATAATTTATTTTTCGTAGAAAGGAGCCGAATTGGGTCAAATTAATGTAGCTATAATTGGTGTTGGAAATTGTGCATCATCATTAGTACAAGGTGTAAGCAAATATAAAGAAGTGCAGGATAATGAAAAAATTCCAGGCCTTATGCATAATGAATTAGGCGGGTACAGCGTAGGTGATATTAATATAGTGGCTGCATTTGATGTTGATAACGATAAGGTTGGAAAAGACATATCAGAAGCTATTTATACAAATAATAATAATGCATTAAAATTTTACGACGTTCCTAAAACAGGCATTAAAGTCGATAGAGGAATGACTCATGACGGGCTAGGAAAATATTTATCTACAATGGTTAAAAAAGCTCCTGGCTCAACATCAGATATTGTTGGAATTCTTAAAGAAAGAAAAGTAGACGTAGTAATAAACTATCTTCCTGTGGGATCAGAGCAAGCTACTAAGTGGTATGTTGAGCAAGTTTTAGCAGCCAAATGTGCTTTTGTGAACTGTATACCAGTTTTTATTGCTAAAGAAGATTATTGGCAAAAAAGATTTAAAGAAGCAGGGGTTCCTGTTGTTGGAGATGATATTAAATCTCAAGTTGGTGCGACTATTGTTCATAGGGTATTAGCGAGGTTATTTCAGGATAGGGGAGTCAAGATTGATAATACTTA
This sequence comes from SAR202 cluster bacterium, assembly GCA_009392285.1. Classification (GTDB taxonomy): domain Bacteria; phylum Chloroflexota; class Dehalococcoidia; order Lucifugimonadales; family Lucifugimonadaceae. The sequence continues at coordinate 14,748 of VFGU01000008.1, read as the reverse complement.
TCAGTTAAATTTTGGAGGAAATACTGACTTCTTAAATATGCTAGAAAGAGAAAGGCTGATTTCGAAGAAAATTAGTAAAACTAATGCTGTAAAATCCCAACTAGAACAAGAAATTCAAAGTGACAATATTCATATTGGTCCAAGTGACCATGTTCCATGGCTAGAGGATAGGAAGTGGGCTTATATAAGAATCGAAGGGACATCATTTGGAGATTTGCCATTAAATGTAGAATTAAAATTAGAGGTAGAAGATAGCCCCAATTCGGCTGGAGTGGCAGTTGATGCAATTAGATGCGCTAAAATTGCTAAAGATAGAGGAATCTCGGGGTCAGTAGAAAGTGCTTCTGCATATTTTATGAAATCTCCTAATATTCAATATACCGACGAAGAGGCTAGGCAAATGGTTGAAGATTTCGCCAACAACAAAAATCAATCAAAGTCTTCTAAAACAAGACTGAGCCCCGAAGATAAATAATTATAAATTCTGTCGCTTCTTATACTTACTATTTAATCTGGCCGCATTTCCTATACCGCCTATAAAAAGCGAGATAACTGATGCAACAATATACCCAGACGCAGATATACTTATTCCTGATAGATCAACAGCTTGTGTCACCAAATATGCTATCGTTGGCAGTAAACCAAAAGCCAAAGTTATAAGCCCATTCCACAAAAGGCTTTCTTTTTTATATCTATGAAACTCATCCATTTTTTATTTCTCCTTATCCTGGCGGCCAAGTCATTTTTCTTCCACCTATTAAGTGTAAGTGCAAATGATAAACTGTTTGGCCTCCATAATCATTTGTATTAAAAATTGTTCTATATCCGTTTTCGCTGATACCTTTTTCTTCTGCAATATTTTTTGCAACAATGAACATTTCTCCAATTAGGTCCCTATCTTCCTCTTCTAATTCATTAAGAGAAGAAATAACTTTTTTTGGAACAATTAGTATGTGAGTCGGAGCTTGAGGAGATATGTCATTAAAAGCAATTATTCTCTCGTTTTCCCATACAATATCAGCTTCTATTTCTCTATCAATTATTCTCTCAAATAGAGTTTTGCTCATTTAGTCCTCTTCATATGGATGTTTTTTAAACTCAGTTTTATCTCTTTCAAGTTGCTCTTCTAATAGCCATCCTGAATATTCAGGACCACTATCATCTTGAGGCTCATAGCCTAATTCCTTTTTTGCTTTCTCTATTGAAAAAATATTCCAATGGTTATCAGACATTGCAAAAAATACCCCATATTTTAAACTTTCTGGTGCATCAACCGCTTTCATATGAATTTGAGCAGCATCTCTATGAGACAACCAAAGGCTCATTCCTCTACCAGGATTATCGTTTGAGGAAGTGTATCCGATCCTTAAATGGATAGATGGAACCCCGTAATATTCATTGTATATTGACCCTATTGCCTCTCCAAACGCCTTTGAGACTCCATAAAAACCTGAAGGTCTAATCCCAGTTGTCTCATCTATTCTTTTATAAGGCCTCTTAACATCTTCAAATTTAGCTGCAAGAATTGATCTATAAGGTTCGTCATTGTAGTTTCCTCCTACTGAATGTTGAGAGGAGCCAAAAACTACTCTTTTTACGCCACAAATTTTAGCCGCTTCGAAAACGTTATAAAGTCCTACAATATTGTATGGAAGTACAGTGTCCCACTCAGCCTTCATACTTCTATCTGCCGCTAAATGTACAATTGTGTCTTGGCCTTCAAAAGCTTTTAAAACTGAATCAAAATCGTTTAGGTTTCCTTTGTGATTTCTTTCATCTGGCATGTCTTCGCATCCATATCTAGAAAACGATGAAAGTTCATATTTTTCTTCGAATGATGGTCTTAGTGCTGAACCAACCACACCATTTAGACCTGTAACTAAAACTTTTTTCTTAGCCATTAGAATCCTTTCTTAATTATTTTTATAGCGTAATAAGTATCAAAAATAGCAAGAAAAGCACCTTGAATTATAACGCCTAAACCATGTCCATTGTATTGATTGATTTCAAAAAATCCAATAAAAATTATAAATCCTATAACTATATAACCTATATCTAGGAATGAGTTGACTATCAAAATTTTTTTAAGTTTGTTTAAATTTTCAGTGTGCTCATTATTTCTAACCCATCTATAAATTCTGGGCCCAATTGCAATTAGTGAATCGATAAATCCCCAAATTATAAACTGGAAACCAACTGCACTCATAAAAGGATTATCAAAAAATATGAATGTGACTCCTCCAATCATAGAGCATAATCCCCATATCAGAAGGTTAAATGATATTTCAGTTTCTATAGATTTAAATAACATAGTTGGTTTTTGTTATAGTTATGTATATTATATCGATTGTTAAAAATACTAATACATATGAAAATTTCATCTGAAGAAATCAAATCAAAAGTTTCTGAATTAGCTAAAGAAATATCTAATTATTATAGAGGCAGGTTAGTTGATGAGTTGTGTATAGTAGTTCCAATGAATGGAGGGGTTCCTTTCGCAGTTGACCTACTTAGAGAAATCACAAATCCTGGAGCTGACCAAATATTCATTTCATATGTATTCGACGAAGATGAAAATTGGAATTTTTCAGGTTCAAAGCCTAAGAATAATAGTTCAATTCTAATAATTGAAGATATATATGATACAGGGGAAACTTTAAGTAATTTAATAGATTATTTGCATCAAGAGTATTCTCCATCTGACCTTCAAATTGTAGTTATGTTAGATAAAAAAATTAAAAAACATAAATTAGTAGATATCGGATGGAAGGGATTTGACGTAGAAGATACTTGGGTTTATGGATATGGAATGGATGATGAAAATGGCACTTTAAGACAACTATCTTATATTTCTGATGAGGAGAGGGATTAAATGAGAGTAGAACACGATTTTAAGTTAGATTTTGATGACGTATTAATAAGACCTAAAAGAAGCACTTTATCTTCAAGGAGGTTAGTTGACCTAGAAAGAGAATTTAAATTTAGACATTCAAGCACAACTTGGAAGGGTATACCTATAATATCAGCCAATATGGATACAACAGGTACCTTTGAGATTGCTGAAGCTTTCAAAAAGAACAAAATGCTTACTGCTATTCACAAGTTTTATTCAATGGAGGAATGGGCAGGCGCCATTAAGTCCAATCAAATAGACGGAGAATATTGCGCCGTAACATTTGGTGTGGAAGAGGCAGAGAATGCTGATGACTTTTTTAAGTATCTAAAATCTGAGAATCTTAGCACGCCTAAATTTATATGCTTAGATGTAGCTAATGGTTATACAGAAGTGTTCTTAGATCTCGTCAAAAAAATAAGAGATAAGTTCGATAATCCATTAATTGCTGGAAATGTAGTTACCGGAGAAATGACAGAAGCTTTAATTTTAGCAGGCGCAGATATAGTTAAGATTGGAATTGGGCCTGGATCTGTATGTACTACTAGAACCGTAACAGGTGTTGGGTATCCGCAACTTTCTGCCATTATAGAATGTGCTGACGCTGCTCATGGATTAAGAGGGCACGTTATTTCAGATGGAGGATGTTCTACGCCAGGTGATGTAGCTAAGGCTTTTGGGGCAGGTGCAGACTTTGTCATGCTTGGAGGTATGTTGGCAGGTCATGAGGAATCTGGCGGAAAAGTAATCGAAAAGGATGGAAAAAAATATAAAGAGTTTTATGGGATGAGTTCTGATACTGCAATGGAAAGATATTATGGTGACATTAAAGAATATAGGGCAAGTGAAGGTGAGACTATATCTCTTGAATATAGAGGCCCTGTAGATAAGACGGTCCAACAAATATTAGGCGGAATAAGATCAGCCGCTACCTATATTGGGGCTAAAGATTTGAAAAATATGCCTAAATGCATTTCTTTTGTTCTGAAATATAAATAACTAATTTTTTTCTAAAGGTTTACCTATATTTTCTGGAGATTGGCCCCCAAAAAAAGCATTTAAAATTTTTGGTAAATTTGTAGTTCTATCTGACCTATTAAATCTTTGGATAAAAATTAAAGTTAGTATCATTAAAGGGAATGGTATTAATGGTAATACCTGAGTTAGTCCTAATGCGACAGATTGCATTTTTAAAGCAATAATTTGAAAAATTCCAAAACTATAAGCTCCTATTGCTGCTCTTATTGGATTCCAGCCCCCAAATATCACAATTGCTAAGCATATCCATCCATAATTTCCTGTATGATTTTCTGACCAACCAAATTTGGCATGCAATGAAAATGCTGCCCCTCCAAAGCCAATAAGTATACCTCCAACTACAGTTGCAATAATTCTGACCTTTTCTGGATTTATGCCTCTATTTTGTGCAGATACTGGGTTTTCTCCAACCGCTTTAACTATTAATCCTAGTCTCGTTTTTTCTATAAAATACCATGTTGCCGGAATCATTAGGAATGAGAATATTACAATGATATTTTGATCAAAGAAACTTGGGCCTAAATATGGAATATCTTTAAGAATAGGGATAGATAACTCTTGAAAATATGGGCCAGGTATTCTTACATATTCTTTCCCCAAAAAACTACTTAACTTCCCCAAAAAAATGGTCAGAATGAATCCTATTGCTATTTGGTCCATCCCTAGTTTGGTGTCGCATATAATAATAACAAGTGCAGCTATACTTCCAACCAATCCTGCGCAAAGGAAACCTAAAAAGGGACTTCCAGTTGTTACTGATACTGCAAATGCAGTAAGGGCTGTGATTAAAAGTGTGCCCTCGATAGATAAATTGATAACCCCAGATTTTTCGGTAATAGTTTCTCCAATAACAACCAAAATAATAGGAGCGCTGAGCGAAATAACTGTAACTACTGAAGATTCAAAAGGAAGCATTATGACCTCTATTTATTATTCTAGAAATATTTTTTTTAACAGGAACAGAGTTAACTACAAGCCAAAAAAATACCATTGACGATAAAATAATCGAAATTAAACTTGAATGTAGATTTAGCCTCAGTTGCAATTGGGAGCCACCGGCAATCATGGCAGAGAAAAATAATGTGAGCAGCAAAGTAGGCACAACTCTTTTTCCGGAGGCTAATACAACTAATATTGCTAGAAAACCATATCCTCCTGAAATAGATGGAACCAATTTATGATAAAACACCCCAGCTTGAAAAACCCCAGCTAATCCAGCAATCCCGCCTCCAATCAAAAAAGCTAAATAAATATAACTATTGCTGTTGAATTGAAACTTATTTGTTGAGTCTGGATTTACTCCGGTAGCCTTAAGTTTTAAACCGAGTTTTGAAAAAGAAAGAAAAAGAATTATGGCAATGATTATTAGGCAAATAATAAAAATTGGAAGGGCAGGAATATTAAGCGAGGAAACAGTAGGAAACCAAGACTCTTTTGGAAATATATCTGTTCCACTAGTTGAAGCTATGCCTTGTTTACTCCAGGGTCCTAAAATTAGATATATTATTGCTCCGCTACCAACAAAGTATAATCCTAGTCCGCCAAATATCTCATGGACTTGAAATTTTACCTTTAATAATCCGCATAATAAGCCCCATGCAGAACCCATTGAGATTCCGACTATTAATTGTAAGTAAGGTGAAATATTGGATTCTCCTAGAAAAGATTTAGATACCCATGATGCCCCTATTGCTCCCAATACAATTTGACCTTCAATTCCTATATTCCATAGCCCACCGGAGAATGTAATAATTAGGGCCAATGCAGCAAGTGATATGGGGAGAAAAATTAGCATAGTTTTTACTATTTTTTCTGGCCTTCCAAATGCTCCATCGAAAATTGATGTAATAACCTCGACCGGAGATGCGCCAAGTAAAATAATTATTAATGAAGCGCCTATTGCTGCCAAAACTATTTGTGTGGCTAAGGTAATAAAATTATTAATGTTAAAGTTAATCATTTTCTTGATTCCAATCCAGAAATAAAAAATTTAATATCATCTTTTTTCATTGATCCTTTTGGTGAAATTTTTGTTATGTTTTCTCCCGAAAAACATATAATGTAATCTGAATATTCCCATACTTCATCAATATCTGTAGTAGAAAAAATGACCGAAATATCGGATTTAGATCTTTCTATAATTTTCTCCCAAACAGAACTAGTGCTCTTTACATCCAGACCTCTTGTAGGTTGTTCTAACAGTACTAGCCCTGGAGTTTTTGGAATTAATGCAAGTTGTAATTTTTGTTGATTTCCACCTGATAATTGGTTTGCAAATAAATTCGGCATACCTTTTATTTCAAATTCTTTTATTAAACTTTTTGAACTTTCGTTTATAGATTTCCAGCCAATTAGTTTGTTTCCTTTGGAAGCAAGTGCGACATGCTCATTAATAGTAAGTTCTCCAAATAAACCGCGCTCCAACCTGTCTGATGGGGTGTAGTAATTATCATCTTTAGGGATAGGGGCTAGATTTTCTTTGAGCATGTTATTTCTAATTGGTGATGTTGTTTTGATAAATCTTTGCACATCTATTTTCCTATCGAAAATATCCCTAATAAATATATCTGCGCCTGAACCTTGAAGACCCACAACTCCAATTATTGACCCTTCATTGAATGGTTTAATTGAGAATCCTTTATTATCAGTATATCCATTCCTCCATTTTTTTAGATTGAGATTTATCATCCCGGAAGTATTTTTTTTAGTTACTTTTTTTTGAGTAACTTTTCTTTGTTCTCCTTGGAACATTAGATCAATAATTTTATTCTTGTCATATGGAATAGGGATGGTCTTGATTTTTTTGCCGCCCTTTAAGATCGTTGCCTCTTGGCATAATTCTAATACTTCATCGAGTTTGTGTGAGACCAAGATAATTATATAGCCCTCAGAACTTAACGTTTTCAACATTTTAAAAACCAAGTCTCTTTGTTTTAGTGAGAATCCATTGGTTGGTTCGTCTAATATTATTATTTTAGAATCTTCAAAGAGCAATCTTATTAATTCTATTTGTTGTCTTTCCCCAATAGATAATGATCTTATTTTTTGATCTAAACTTAATTCAATTTCATATTTTTTAAATGCTTTAAATAATTCATTTTGAATATTTTTATCTCTAAAATTCTCCCCAAATTTTTTTGATCCAACTATAAAACTTTCTTTAATTGATAAATTTTGAAAATCTAGTGGGTCTTGACTAAGTATTCCGATACCATTTTTTATACTTGATGATGTTGATCCAGTATCTAACTTATTATCATTTATAAAAATTTCTCCTGAGTCAGGGCTATAATGTCCAGAAATAATCTTTACCAGTGTTGATTTGCCTGCTCCATTTTCTCCAAGTAATGCATGAATTTTTTTTGAGGTAATTTCAATATTAATTTGATCATTAGCAATTACAGAATCAAATTTTTTACTAATATTTTTTATCTTAATTTTCACAGAAAATATAATTTATAAAGTTTATCCAAATAAAAATAGGTGGCTAAAAATAGCCACCTATTTTTACAATTAATTCATCGATTATTCAGCTGATGAATCACCGATCATTCCCTCAAGAAGTTGAGGAGCATACCAGATTTGCAGATCTGTAGCTACTTCTCCATCTGCAAGGAATGGTGTCCCATCTTGATAATTTAATGGACCTTCAAAAATTGCTTTTGATTGTGTGAGCTCATTGATATATTCGTTGAGTTCATCGTTTTCAGCAGCAGTTAATCCAGCACCAGGAATCCATCCTATCATAGATGAATCGTGATCATTCCAATCACTCCAATTTGGACCAGGCCAGTAGAAATTATTTTCAAAAGTTCCAAAAGATGCGTGCATGGCAGCCTGCAAGTAAGATGGACCCCAGTTATAGTAGTTTACACCTAAACATATATCTGGAGCTTGTTCACAAGCACCTTCATAATCATATGGAACTGCCCATACTGTTTCTCCTCCCGCAGCTCTTTGACCTGCAACAACTAATGCCTCAGTGGTATCAATGTGCGAAATGACTACATCTCTACCTTCGTCAAAGAAGTCATTAGTTACTTGAGTTGGGTCAAGAGTGAATCCAGGAATATGGAACCAGAAACCGATCCAAGTAACTTTAAAGTCAATAGATTTATCTCCAGCACAAGCAAGTGCACCAACATAAGTTGCATTTGCAAGTCTCCTAGTTTCCGCATTGATTAATGGGCCTAGGAAACCAATTTTTCCATCTTTAGACTTTATTGCTGCAGCACAACCTGCAACCATTTGTCCGTATTCCATTTTACCCATTATGTTAGCCAAATTTGTTAATTCAGGCTTGTACCTTTTACCTTCTTCCCAAGCAGTATCACCTGAAGCAAAAATCATAGGTGTGTCCGGGAACATTGCTGCAGCTTCCATAATTCCATCACCCATGTCGTCAGAGGTAGCAAAGATAATTTTTGCTCCCTGATCTATCATGTCCGAAACTACATCAGGAACAGTTAAGTCTGGTGAATCAGCCGGATTTACAAAGTCAACAACAATGTAATCTTCCTCAATATTTCCACCCATCTTTTCAACAACATATTCTCCACCTTCAAAGTGAGCCTGAGACCAACCTTTATCATTTCTTGGTCCAACAAGTATCATTCCAACTTTTATAGGTTCAACTTCTCCTACAGGTCCAAAATAAGCATTAAAGATCATCTCGTAAACACCATCCATCATCATTTCTTCCATCATGTCGTTAACAACATCCGCAAGAGGTTTATTCTTTGGACTTACTGCAAATCCATATTGTTCTCCAGTAGGAAAAACTTCCGTCATAGCAAATGAAGGATTGTTTCTTTGCCTATCTCCATTAACTGGTAAGTCTTGCAAAATTGCATCTACTTCTCCAGATTGCAGAGCCAAGAACATCGCAGCAGGCTCATCAAATGATACTAGTGTTGCGCCACTAGGAGCATTTTCTTGAGCATACATTTCTCCAGTAGTTCCAGTTTGAACAGCAATACTACCATCAGATAGAGAACTAAGAGTTCCAAACTTGTCCGCATCTGAAGTTCTTACCAATAAAGATTGGTCAGCATCAAAATATGGATTTGTGAATAATGTAGACTTTGCTCTTTCTTCGGTTATTGTCATCGCAGACGCTACAATGTCACATTCTCCTGAAGCTGGGAGAAGCCATATTCCATCAAATGGAACAACTTTAACCGCTAGTTCAAGCCCCATTCTTGCAGATATATCTCGCATTATATCCATATCAAACCCTGTCCAGTTTCCATCTTCATCTTCGTATTCAAAAGGTTCGTATGGCGCATCAGTACATACTGTTAGTTCTCCTTCAGATGTTAGATTTCCAAGAGCTTGGTTAAGCGCTGGAGATCTTCCAGGCGCTGGAACATCACCCTTTTTAGGTGGTGGTCCTTTTTCAGGTGGTGGTCCCTTTTTAGGTGGTGGTCCGTCTTTCATGGCACCTTTTGGTGGAGCATCTTTTGGTGGCTCCATCTCTGCCATGGTCTCAGCTTCACAAGCAACTAGGCCAATAAAGAGAGAAATAAGAACAACAGGACCAATAAATTTTAGTTTAAGGTTTTTCATCAGGTTATCCTTCACTGGTATTTAATTTTTAGATTTAAATCATAACAAGTTTTTTTGAAAAGTTGTTACAAAGGTGTGAAGTTTGGTTTGAATGAGAATATTTTTCTTATTAATCTTTGTGGGATAATTTTTTTTCTAGATAACTGGCAAGTCTCGTGAGTGGTATCGTGAGGATTAAATATATAAATCCTGTAACAACTAGAGGGGTAGCATTCGCATCGCTCATCACGCCGTCTCTTCCAAACCTTGTGAGTTCTTTTGTGGCACTTGTCACTCCTATAACAGAAATTAAGGCAGTATCTTTAAGTAATAGAACTAATTCATTTGTAAATGGAGGAATCATTATCCTAAAGGCTTGAGGCAGTATCACATTTGAATAAATTGTTATCTTGCCCATCCCCAAGGCTTCTGCAGCTTCTCCTTGCCCTTGAGGTATTGCTTCTATTCCTGACCTGATTACTTCCGCAATATATGCTGAAGATACAACTGATAAAGCTAAGATTCCTTTTGAGTAAGCCCCAGGTATTCTTACCCCAAATGCAATAGGCAGACCATAGGCAATAAATATTAAAATTAAAATAGCAGGAAGACCCCTTATGCAATCTATATAAATCGAGGATATTATTCTTGAAAAAGTAAATTTGGACAATTTCATAAGTGCCAATATCAAGCCAAGAACTGAACCTCCAGCAAATCCTGCAATAGTGAAAATAAGGGTATTTTTTGCTGCTTGGGTAATTATTTTAGGAAACTGATCAACAATAATTTCAGGCTTGAACATTGTTTCTTGCAGTTTTTCTAGGTCTGCAAAATAAATCAATATTGCAATAATTATGAATAATATAAAAAAATTAATTACGGTTTTTTTGTCTTTAACGTTTAGCACCCTTTTAATCATGATTGTAAATTATTGTTACAAAACAATAAGAATTGTGCCACAAATGGACCATTTATCTGAAAGATATCTAATTTTTTAATATTATAGTGATAAGCAAGGAGCACTAATGAAGATTACAGATGTAAAATTTACTAAAATTGATTTGGGTAGCAGACCCGTTGCGTGGCACGATGCTACATTTAGTGAGTCTTCTTTAAGTTTTCCCTTAACTCAGATATTTACAGATGAAGGACTAATTGGAATCTCTCCTTCAGGAAACTCGAAAGAACTCATTGAGGGGCCTTTGAAAGAAATGATTGTTGGAGAAGACCCAATGTACATGGAAAGAATATGGAATAAATTATATTCAGGATGGTGCCACCCAGCTTCTTCTGGTTGGGAGATAAGAGCACTATCTGCAATAGATATAGCTTTGTGGGACCTGAACGGAAAAATTTTAAACCAACCTGTTTATAAACTTCTTGGCGGAGATAGAGATAGGGTTCCAGCTTACGTAGGAGGAGGTTATTATGCAGATGGAAAGTCAAATGAAGATCTCCAAAAAGAAATGCTTGAATATATTGATATGGGTTATAAAGCAGTTAAGATGAAAGTTGGAAGAATATCTATAAAAGACGATATCAAAAGAGTTAAAGATGTTAGAGATGCAATTGGTCCCGATATAACATTGATGGTTGATGCAAATCATGCATATACGTCTGCAGAAGCAATATTATTTGGAAGGATGGTCGAAGAATTCGATATATTTTGGTACGAAGAGCCCCTTCCTGCTACAGATTATGAAGGCGGTAGAGAGGTCAGGGCTGCGCTAGATATCCCTATAGCCACAGGTGAAAATGAATATTTAAGGTGGGGATTTAAGGACTTAATAAATAATAGGGCGGTAGACATAGTTCAAGCAGATCCTGCAATTTGCGGAGGATATTCAGAATGGAAAAAAATCGCGGCTATTTCAACTGCTAATAATTTGAAACTTGCACCTCATGGAGGTGGAAATATTGGCGCTCACGCGGTTGCATCTTTGCCACAAGGTTTGAATGTGGAAACTTACCCAGGCTTAAGGGCTGCAGGGGCAAAGGTTATGAAGTTTTTTGAGATTGATGAAGGAGATATTTTGTTGCCAAATTCTCCAGGTTTAGGTTTAGAAATTGACTGGGATGCAATTAAATAAATACGAAATTATTTATTAAGATTTAAATTCGTTAACATTTTGGAAACATTTATATATAAAACTAGACATTAAGTTTAATTCTTAAACAGTTATTTACTAAATTAGTAATTTTATTTTATTTGGAGGGTTAATATGGATTCAGGTTCTATAGCATGGATGCTAGTTTCGTCAGCTTTAGTATTACTTATGACGCCAGGTTTGGCATTGTTTTATGGGGGGTTAGTCAGGGGAAAGAATGCAGTTTCTACAATGATGTATTCTTTTATATGTTTAGGTTTAGTTAGTGTGATATGGGTGCTTTGGGGTTACAGTCTAGCCTTTGGTGCGGGAGGAAATGCATTTATCGGCTCTTTGAATAATCTAGCACTTTCTGGAGTAGATACACCGGAAGATCAAATATTTGCGGTATTCCAGATGATGTTTGCAATAATCACACCAGCACTAATCACAGGTGCTTTCTGTGAAAGATTTAAATTTAAGACATACTTAGTCTTTTTGGTTTTATGGATCACTTTTGTTTATGCTCCAATTGCTCATTGGGTATGGGATCCTAATGGTTGGCTATTTAAACTTGGTGCTTTAGATTTTGCAGGTGGTGCAGTAGTTCATATTAATGCAGGAGTTGCAGCGATAGCAGCCGCAGCATTGGTAGGAAGAAGGAGAAATATAGATAGAGGAATTGAGCCTCATGACGTTCCTACAGTTATGCTAGGGGCAGGAATTCTTTGGTTCGGATGGTTTGGTTTTAATGCTGGGTCTGGATTAGCTGCTGACGGTATCGCAGTGAGTGCATTTTTAGTGACCAATACTTGTGCTGCGGTAGGAATGATGATGTGGGTGATCCTAGGCATGATTCACTCAAATAAAGTTAGTGGTGTAGGTGCCGCTACAGGTGCTATAGCAGGATTGGCTACAATTACTCCTGCAGCAGGTTTTGTGGGTGTTGGTCCGGCAATAATTATAGGTATTGTCAGTGGTGCTGTGACTTATTATGCAGTTTATTTTAAGCATTTAGTTTCTTTAGATGACGCTCTTGATGTTTTTGCAGTTCACGGTCTTGGTGGAATTATAGGGCTAATAGGGGCAGGATTATTTGCATCTGAAGGAGGACTATTTAATGGATCCTCCGACTTGATTGTTAATAACCTTATTCTTATAGTTTCTACATTTGCATATTCTATAGTTGTAACATTTATCTTATTGAAGTTGCTTGATGTTATTCCTGGCCTTGGATTAAGGTCATCTCAAGAAGAGGAAGATAAGGGCTTAGATATTAGCGATCATGGTGAAAGGGCATATGTAGCGGATGGGGCTGATTAAATAATATTGATGATAAAACTATAATTACACTATTATAGTTTTATGAACGATTTGAAAACTAAAAAGCCAAATGTTATTTTCATACTTGCTGATGACTTAGGGTATTCAGATATTGGTTGTTTTGGGTCAGAAATTAATACACCAAATTTAGATGCATTAGGGAACAACGGTATCCTAATGACTCAAATGTACAATTCTGCTAGATGTTGCCCCTCAAGAGCTTCTCTGCTTTCTGGTCTAACTCCGCATCAAGCAGGAGTAGGTCATATGGTAGACAACCTCGGCACTCATAATTATCAAGGATATTTAAGCGATAATTGTGTAACAATCGCTGAATGCTTAAAGTCCTCAGGTTATCAAACATTTATGTCAGGTAAGTGGCATGTAGGCGGACATGAAGATATACAAAATGTAGAAAAATGGAGACCAGGCGAAAAAGGCTTTCCGACGCCTAAACAAAGAGGTTTTGATAAATTTTTTGGAACACTTACTGGTGCAGGCAATTTTTATAATCCCCCTACATTGATGCTAGAAGATAAATTTATCCAAGTGGAATCTACTGATTTTCACTATACAGATGAAATATCAAAACATGCGATCAAAATGATCAATGAAAAAAATAATACGGATCCTTTTTTTATGTATGTTGCTTTCACTGCACCTCATTGGCCACTCCATGCTTGGGAAGAAGATATTTCAAAATATGAGGGTAAATATAGAAAAGGGTGGTCCGAAACCAGAATGAATAGATATGAAGAAATGCGAGGAAATGTACTTGATTCTAAATGGAAATTAACTCAAGAAGATCCAGCAAATCCTAATTGGAGTGATGTTAAGGACAAGGATTGGGAGGATCTAAGAATGGCAACATATGCTGCACAAATAGAACAAATGGATAGAGGCATAGGAAAAATTGTTGAGAAGTTAAAGAGTATCGGAGAATTGGATAACACAATTATTATGTTTGCGGCAGATAATGGAGGTTGTGCAGAATTTTTAGCAGAAGATTCAAATCAGCCACAACCAAGTCAATTTAATAATCCAGGTCCTGATGGAAAAAAGGTAAATTTTGGCAATATTCCAAACTTGAGGCCCGGTCCTGCTGATACTTTTATGAGTTATGATTTGCCATGGGCTAATTTATCAAATACTCCTTTTAGATTATTTAAAAGATGGGTTCATGAAGGTGGAATTTCTACTCCATTTATTATTCATTGGCCTGAAAAAATATTAAAACACAATGTGATTAACACTCCGGTTCAATTTGCTGATATTTCACCTACAATAATTGATATTTGTGGTTCAAAATATCCTAAAACATTCAATGGAAACGATATAACTCCTGTAGAAGGGGAAAGTTTTGCAAGGCTATTTGATGGTAATGAGTTCATTAAGGATAAACCGTTATGCTGGGAGCATGAAGGTAATAGAGCAGTTAGGATTGGAGAATGGAAGTTAGTTTCTGAGTATCCGGGCCCTTGGGAACTTTACAATATAAATGATGATAGAAGTGAAACGAATAACCTTATCAATAAAGAAAAAGATATAGCAGACAAGCTTGAAAAAGAATACAAAGATTGGGCTAAGAGGTGCGGAATATTGGATTGGCCCATAAATATACCTGATCAAAATACAAGAAAAATAATTCCTGTTGGAAGCAAAAAGCGAAAATCGATTGGATTAGAAGCTGTTTTGACACCATTTGATCTTGATAAAGAACGCAGGTTTGAGAGAAAGCCGCCATCAAAAGACACTGCTACCGTAAGGGGTATGAGATATTCTAAGTAGAGTTGCAAAACACTCAATTTGAACTTAGAATTAGCACTTACGCGGGAGTAACTCAGCGGCTAGAGTGCCTGC
>VFGU01000007.1 GCA_009392285.1 SAR202 cluster bacterium | reverse complement strand
TATGAAATACAAAAACAAATGAAATATTTTTAAATAAATCAGGTTTTTCATCTATCATTATTTTTGCCCCGCCAATTTCCTCTTCTGCTGGTTGAAAAACTAATCTAACAATCCCAGAAAATAAATTAGTATTTAGAGATAAAAATTTAGCAGTTACAAGTAAAATTGCCATATGGCCATCATGCCCACATGCGTGCATGTTTTCAGTTTGTGATTTGAATTCAAGGTTCGTCTCTTCTTTTATAGGCAGGCCGTCCATATCTGCCCTAAGAATAATAACTTCTTTTGACTCATTTAATGTTCCATGAATATCTGCTATTATGCCTGTCTTAGCAACATTTGAGTGAAATTTTACTCCTATATCAGTCAGGTAACTTTTAATTAATTCTGAAGTTCTGACTTCATTAAACGCAACTTCAGGGATCTTGTGCAGTTCTTTTCTCAATTCTTTAACTTCCGAGAAATAAGAATCTTGGATAATTGTATTAGGGTTAATCAAATTACTTTTTTCTGTCGCATAAATTCAGCAAATTTTTCTATACCTTCTCTATTCATTTCTGGAGTTTCGTAAGCGAAACACAATCTGGCTGAATTTATTCCCGATTTACCAGAAGGTGAAAATCTATCTCCAGATAAGTAGCCTACCCCTTCATCAAAGCATTCTTGTTGTAACGCTACTAAATCAACATCTTCAGGAAAAGTTATCCAAAGATAGCAACCTCCTTCTGGGATAGTCCAAGTAACTCCTGTTCCTCCAAAATTTTCACCTAAAGAAGATACCATTGCATCCCTTTTCTCTCTAAGCAATGATGTGATTTTCTCTTTATGAGAATCCATCTCATTCTTTAGAAAGTTTTCAATTGCTAAAGAAACAAATTGGCTGGGACCAGAAGTTTTTAAATAATTCAATCTTTTCATTACATCTATTGGAGCATTAACGTACCCCATTCTTAATCCTGGAGCTATAAGTTTAGAAAAAGAAGCCACATGAATAACTGAGCCTGTCTTATCAAGAGACTTATATGAATCCTGGCTCTCCCCTTCAAATCTTAAGTCTACATAGCAGTCATCTTCGAGAAGAGGTAGTCCGTGCTTACTCAGTATCCCAAGAACTTCTTTTCTTCTCTGAGTCGGCATTGTGGAGCCCGTTGGATTTTGAAATTCAGGTATAGAATACAAATATTTTATATTTTTTCCTTCAGATTTAAGGTTACCTATCAGTTTATCTAGTTCTTCAGGTATTATGCCTTTATCATCTAGTTTGGTGCCTACAATATTCGCTTTTGCTTTCTGAAGTTGGTTTAATGTGCCCAAATAAACGAATTCCTCTGTAATTACGGTATCCCCTGGATCAGTTAAATTTTGTATCACAAGATTATTTGCTTCCCCTGAACCATGGGTCACAAGAATTTCTTCAACAGTTGTATCAATCCCTCTGTCATTTTTTAGTTTTTCTCTGATAAATTCTCTTAACTCTCTTGAACCAAAAGAATCAGGATAGTATGCAAGGTCCCTCCCCTCTCTTTCAAGTCCTTTTTCAAGTCCTTCTAAAAGTCCTTTTGAAGGGATTGTTTCTGGAGCAGGATATGCTACTGCAAAGTCATATTTTGCATGAACTGGGCTAGAAATTTCTTGCTCTTCAGATCTTTCTGAGTAAAATTCTTCGAAACTAAACTTAGTTGTCATTTGATTTTCCTTGGCTAAATTAACAATTAGGATTAAATGAAATTATGAGGGGAAACTACAAAGTTTTCAAGATTTAACACTTTGTTATCAATTTACTATATTGGATATTTTTTTTTATCTTATTACTAAAATCGTAAAAAAAAGTATTAATTATTAAAATAAAATTCAATTATTAAAAATATATTGATTATTTAGTCAAGTAATTTGAAAATTTCCTCAAAAAATTATCCTATAATGTTATTAATGGAGAATTTGGAATTGGACAATTTAATTGAAGGGATTAACAACTCAAACCCTTTAGATTTGTCAAGAAATAATGACGATAAAAATCAGGATAAAAACACTCAAATCAATGACACTGATTTAACTCAAGATTCTGTCAAAACTTATTTATTGGAAATTGGAAAAAACCCACTACTAAAATCTAGTGACGAAAAAATCCTTGCAATGGATTTGGAAGCAGCAGAAGAATTGTCTTCTCTAGGAGATCTAGAAGAATTAACCACAGAGAAGATAAACCTGTGGCTTAATGAATGCAAAAAAAACTTTATTGAGAGTAAAAACTCTCTTCAGATGCTCTTTGATTTTAATTCACAGGATATTGATGCATATAAACTAACTTTTAGAGAAATACTTGATAGTCCTAGCCTTGTGGAGATAATCAATTCTCCATTCTCTGAAGATTTTTCTAATCATATAGAAAAAAATGAGAATTTGAGTTTAGAAAATATCACAAAAGATATAAAAAAGGTTTCAATAATTCTTAGATCTTTACCTCCATTCCTAATTGATAAAATTGACGAAAAAAAAGCTTCAAATATTTCAGAAGATGACGTTTTAGACATAAAGAAAAGATTTGTAAATTTAAAAAATAAAGGTCAGCGTGCAATCAGAGATTTAACCGAATCTAACCTTAGATTAGTTGTCAGTGTAGCTAAAAAGCATCTTAATAGAGGTATGGGGATACTAGATCTTGTTCAAGAAGGAAATATTGGATTACTTAAAGCTATCAAAAAATTTGACTATCGGAGAGGTTTCAAGTTTAGTACTTATGCGACCTGGTGGATAAGGCAAGGCATAACAAGAGCCTTAGCTGATCAATCTAGGACAATAAGAATACCTGTGCATCTAGTTGAAGCCTTAAATAAAGTGACTAGAGTTCAAAGACAGTTAGCGCAGGAATATAATAGAGAACCCACAATAGAAGAGATAGCAAAGGAATCGGGTTTAACTAAAACAAAGATTGCCAC
This sequence comes from SAR202 cluster bacterium, assembly GCA_009392285.1. Taxonomy (GTDB): domain Bacteria; phylum Chloroflexota; class Dehalococcoidia; order Lucifugimonadales; family Lucifugimonadaceae. The sequence goes on along the minus strand of VFGU01000007.1, from coordinate 6,202 downwards.
TGTATTGTCTTCTTCAACACAACCAATTTCATTGGCTACAACTATAGGAGACGATTCAGGTACTGAAATAGGTCATTTAGTTGAAGATAAATCTGGAATTGCACCTCCTGATGTGGTTGTAAAAGATATGACGAAAGAGGAAATAGCAAAACTCCTTCAAAATTTAACCTCCAGAGAAAGATTAGTTCTACAACTAAGATTTGGTTTATCAGATGGGAAGCATAGAACTCTTGAAGATATAGGAAAAATGCTTGGCCTAACTAGGGAAAGAATTAGGCAAATTGAAAAAAAGGCAATTAATAAATTAAGAGGATTAGAAGATATTGGGCATCTAAGAGAGTTGCTTGTTTAATCTGAAATAAATTTTTTGTACCAAACTTGGAATGTTATTACGCTCCATATGCTTTGCACTCCATAAGTTTCTTGGCTCATATGCTGACTAAGAATCTTTTTAACTTCCTCAAAATTTATAAATTTATCGGTTCCGCTTACATAATTTTCACTTATAGTTTCATAAGCCATATCTTTTAAGCCTTCTCTAAGCCATTTTGAAATAGGGCTAACCCAACCTTTTTTAGACTTATCCAACAAAAAATCAGGGATACTTGATCCCATAGCATCAATTAATATTTGTTTTCCTCTATGTGTATTTCTAAAAGGATATTTCCATGAACTTTTTAGATTTTTGGAAAGCTCAATTAATCTTTCGTCAAGAAAAGGAACTCTGTTTTCTATTCCGTGAGCCATACTCATTTTATCTGCTCTCATAAGATAATCATCTACCAGCCAAGAGTTAATTTCAGCATTGACAAGGGAATCGAAAATGCTACCGGAATAATAAAACTTTTTTAAGTGATTATCCAAATACCCATAAAGCTTAATATCATCCTTTATATCAGGTGAAACAATTTTATCTGAATTAGTCTCATTATTTTCTGCGAAAGACAAATAAAGGTCTGAGAGGTTTTGATAGTTTAATCTATTTTTATTCTTTGAATTTAATAATTTTTCTGGGACTAAAGAGGTCGTAAATTTTCTTAATATAGAAGGAGTTTTTCTCCAGTTTTCAATTAACCTATAAGATCTATATCTATCATAGCCACCAAATATTTCATCTCCTCCCTCTCCAGAAAGTATTACTTTATTGTTTATTGAGGCTTTTTTTGCCAACAAATAATTTGGCAAAAGGCTTGAATTAGAGTTTGGTTCATCCATATGCCAAACTACATCCTCTATAGAATCAATAATTGATTGTTCTGAAATATGAATTTCAGTATGATTTGAGTTAAAAAACTCAGCCGATTTTTTTGCATAAATAGCATCAGAATTAAATTTCTCATTATCTTCTGCAGAAACCTTAAATAAAGATGAATAAGTATTGACTTTTTTGTCTGAAATATCACTCATTAAACTTAAAAGTAAGTTTGAATCAATACCTCCTGAAAGAAAAAGGCCCACAGGAACATCAGAAATCATCTGTTCTTCTAATACTTCTTTTAATAACTTTGGTATATAAGATTTAGCATCTTCAACATTTTTTAAAGTTGGTATAGAAATTTGCTTATTTGAGATTATTCTCTTTTCTTTTCCTTTAGAAAAAACTAATGTATTTCCCGGAAGAAGTCTTTTTATTCCTTTCCAAATTGTTTCTTCTCCAGTTACATAGCCCAGTCTAAAATAACAATTTAAAGCATTGATATTAATCTCTTTTTTTGGCATCAAAGAATATAAAGATTTCATCTCAGAAGAAAAAACTATATTCCCATTTAAATAAGCATAATAAAGGGGTTTTACGCCAACATTATCTCTAGATAAAATTAATTCATTTTTTTTTGAATCCCATATGCCAAACGCATAAATTCCTGAAATTTTATTTAAACAATCTAAACCATATCTTTCAAAAAGTTCTAATATTACTTCAGTATCTGTTCCTGATATAAATTTATGCTGTGGTTTAAGATTAGTTTTTAATTTTTTAAAATTATAAATTTCACCATTGAATACAATTGTGTATCTGCCAGTAGAACTTTTCATAGGTTGGTGACCTGCATATGATAGGTCCTGAATTGATAACCTGCAGTGGCCAAGAGTAATTCCATATTCTGAAAAAACACCTCTATCATCAGGTCCCCTATGATCTATTTTAGAAATCATTCCTTCTATAAGGTCTACGTTTTCTTCTGATATTCCTGCAATTCCACACATATTGTCATAAATTATAAAACATTAATTAAAAAACAATTCATTTCTAGTTAACTTCTAAAAGCTCAGACCATTTAGTGGTATAACGATTAGATCTATTTTTAGATCTCATTTTCCATTCTTTTTCTATACCCTGAGATAAATAAAAAAGGGTTTGAGGGCCCATAGAATTATTTATTCTATCTACAATTTTCATAAAATTATTTTGCTCATCACTATCATTAGTTGAAAAAAAGTGAGTCTGTTTATAACTATCAGGTACTAAATCAAGTAGAATTATTCCGCATTTATGATACTTGTACCCTTTTTTGTACAACCCTCTCATCAACTTCCTTGCTTCATGCAATATAGACCTTGTGTCAGAAGTAGGAAGATCAAAATTTAAAGCATACCCATTTTTATGCTGAGGTTTTTTTTGCTGAAAAGGGTTAGTTCTAATAAAAACATAAATTCCTCCAGCCTTACTATTTTGTTTTCTAAGTTTTTCACAAGCTCTTGCTGTATAAGAAGAGAGAGCTTCTAAAATTGGCTCTATATCGCCAATAGGTGCACCAAAAGACTTAGATGACATTATATTTTTCTTGGGTTTTATTGATTCAATATTCAAACAAGAAATCCCTCTAAGTTCATAAATCATTCTTTCCAGCACTACGCTCGTATGCCTTCTTATAAATTTAGCATCTGAATTTTTAAGTTGCAGAGCAGTTGATATGCCCATATGTCTTAATCTTTCCCCCCACTTATTAGATATACCCCACAACTCTTCAACTGGAAGTTTTTTCATTATGTCGTCGGCTACACTATTTTCACTAATATCAAAAACTCCTTCAGAGGTTCTCTTTTTTGCAATGTGATTAGCAATTTTTGATAGAGTCTTTGTAGGAGCAATGCCAAAAGACATGGGTATTCCTGTCCATTTAATTATTTTTTTTCTTATATTAATCACATCTTTAAAAACATCACCAAAAGAAACAGAATCGGTCTTTATAAAAGCTTCATCAATAGAGTAAATTTCCAATTTAGGTGTAAGCATTTCTAAAGACTCCATTACCCTATCGGACATATCTCCATAGAATTGATAGTTTGAAGAAAAAACAGAAACTTTATTTTTCTCAATCACATCTTTCTGTTGATATAAAGGTGCCCCCATAGGTATTCCTAATTTTTTTGCCTCATCTGACCTTGAAACAATACATCCATCATTGTTAGATAAAACCACTACTGGTTTTTTATCTAGCAAAGGATTAAAAACCCTCTCGCAAGATACATAAAAATTATTACAGTCAGCAAGAATAAATTTTTTCATTTACCTAAACTTGGTGAAGGACATTTGTTACAACTCCCCATATAACAACTTCACTATTTTCTTCAAATTTTATTGGCTCAAAATTATCATTTTCTGGCATCAAGTAGGTATCTTTTTTAGATTTATGTAGTCTCTTGACGGTTAATTGACCATCTACTGCTGCTATGACAATTTTCCCATGCTTTGCCTCGAGGCTTCTATCAACTACTAAAATATCTCCAGAATGTATCCCAGCATTAACCATTGAGTCTCCAGCCGCACGTACAAAGAATGTTGCTGTTGGGTGTTTTATTAAATATTTATTTAAATCTAGTTTTCCCTCTATATGGTCATCTGCAGGTGAAGGAAACCCGGCTTGAACAGCACAAGAATATAAAGGTAAATTATAACCTTCGGTTGATATGAACTCCATAACTCCCCCTAAAAGACTTTCAGGGATCCTAATAGGTTTAGTGGGCTCTCTATATTTCCCTTGACCCTTGGGTCTTCCGGCTCCTAACCTAGCTCCTCCTCTTGGCATAAATTGACCTTTCATAACTAAATAATAATTAGAATATCGTACAATATTCAAAAGTCAATACAAATTTTTCTTTTTTTATCTAAATAGGTAACATCACAATATGTATGATTTAAATTCAGAATTCAAAGATAAAGTCTGCCTTGTGACGGGAGGAAGTTCAGGAATTGGAAGAGGTATTGCTATAGAGTTTGGAAAAGCTGGGGCAAAGGTAATAGTTGCTGATACGCAGGAGAAATCTAAAATTGGAAAATATCACGATACAGATATTAAAACTACCACTTCAGAAGAAATTGAAAAAAATGGAGGAATATCTGAATTTTTTGAGTGCGACTGTTCTGATGAAAAAAGTATAAATGAATTAGTAAGTCACATTGAAAATAGATATGGAAAATTGGACATTTTAGTCAATAACGCTGGTGTGCATATTCCAGGATCTATAGAAGAAATAGGGATTGAAGAATGGGATAAAGTAGTTAATCTAAATTTTAGAGGTATATTCGTACTGTCAAAAAGATCCTTAAATATGTTAAAGAATTCTAAATCTGGAAGAATAATAAATATCGCTTCAATACATGCTTTTCATGGAGTAATGGGGCCAGCCTATGCGCCTTCAAAATCAGCTGTGGTAAATCTTACTAAAAACATAGCAATTGCACTCGGAAAATATAATATCACTGCTAATTGCATATGCCCTGGATATATAGAAACTCCTATACAGGATTACAATACTGAAAAAGAAATTTCAGATTACAAAAAGACCTTACCATTAAATAGATTTGGTAAACCATCTGATATAGCAAATGCAGCATTATTTTTTGCTTCTAATAAATCCGACTGGATAACAGGAGCATCTTTAATCGTAGATGGAGGAGATTCGGCTGCTTAGTAGTCGAATTTAACTAACAAATGAAATTCTCAATTCAAGTCGCTTGTTTCTTAATAGCAATTTTATTGGCAGGCTGCGAATCCGCTACTGCTATTCCACCTACTCCTACTGCTATTCCACCTACTCCTACTGCTATTCCAGAAATAAGTATAAAAGTAGAGTTTAAAGAAGAAATTAACTTATTTTTAAACTTAGATGTTCCAGAAGGTTTTATTTTAGAAAAATTAATAGTTGAAAAATATGAAGGAGAAGATGAAATAGCTTTTTTTGGAATTCAAAAAGGCAAAAAATATACTGCCGAAGATGATATTACAAAAATGATCTCATGGGGGCATTTTGGTCCTAACTCTAATGACATTCTGTATTATTCAGACAATTTAGAATTTAAGAACAAAGTGAAAGTCACTTTAGATTCCGGTTCTTATTCAATAAGATTTGCTCAAAATAACTACAAAGATGCTAATTATCATTTAATTGGCAAATTGATTCCATCTCAAATAAATATAAAATAAGTTTATGAAGAAGGTTTTACTACCAATTGTTATATTGTTAATTGTATATGGGTGCGCAACGGAACTTTCTAATGAAAGAATAGATCAAGTTACTAAAATCTCTAATATATATTCAATAGAAGATTTTAAGGAAATGGGATTAAAAATAGGTGAAAAATATAACAACGAAGATTTACCTAACTCTCTTTCAGTTTATTGGGGATTTTGGAAAGATGTTGATGCTGATGAAGGAAGTGCAAGATTTCAATCATTGGGTGGCTCTGTAGGAGGGATGAGAGATTTTGAGATTCGCTTCTACCCTTCACATAATGATGCGGTTAATTACGGCACTAAATTCGCAGAAAATGCCACCGGGCAGGATGCTGTACTAACTAAAAAAGAATCATTATGGGCAGAAGGTATAAAAAACAGAAGGACTTCAGGAGGTCCTGACGGCTCACCTCTTCCTAAATATGGAGGATATGCAATATATGGCAATTTTATTCTCTTATGTGAAGGAATTAGTCTAGACCAATCGCTTCAAACTTGTAGCAATTTGATAAGAAATTTAGATTAATAAAGGATAAAAAAATATAAGATAAGCTTATGAAGAAGATTTTATTCATAATGTTAATCGGCCTAATATTTGGATGTTCAAGTGAACCTGAAGCGGAAATGGTTGCTAATACAACTGTAGATCTTGAAGCAAAATCTCTAAAAACTACTGCTATTCCACCTACTCCTACTGCTATTCCACCTACTCCTACTGCTATTCCACCTACTCCTACTGCTATTCC
>VFGU01000006.1 GCA_009392285.1 SAR202 cluster bacterium | reverse complement strand
ATATTTACTGTGCCAGCATCCTCCATAGATTTTTTAACAGCGGCTTCAGTAACTTCATGGAAGGTAGATCTTTTTATTTTTTCTTCGGGAATACCACTTTCTAACAAGATTTGTTGCACATGGTAAGAAATTCCTTCCCCTTCTCGATCTGGATCTGATGCTAAATAAATTTGATCAGCTTTTTTAGCCTCTTTTTTTATCTCATTAATTATTTTTACAGACCCATACACAGGCTTCCAATCGGGATTAAGATCCTGATCTACTCCGTTTATTACCCAACCTTCGTCTCTTTGTTCTGCGGTAGGATAATCTTTTGAAAGTTCCATGATATGGCCTTTTGTAGATAGAACTTTAGTTCCGCTCAAAATTTTTGTTAAAGTCTTTGCTTTTGTAGGTGACTCAACTATTACCAAATCTGACAATTTTTCTCCTTTTTTGGTTGTCTCAATAAAATTTAAACTAATAAATAACTAGTTGTCATACCCCTTTAGGGGTTGACTACTGTTAAGGAAATCAAAACATCCAAAAAAAGAATTTACACCATATTTAATTTAAAATCTAATCAATTCTGAAATTATGGCGGAGAGAGGGGGATTCGAACCCCCGGTTCCGATATTACCAGAACACGAGCTTTCCAGGCCCGCCTATTAAACCACTCTAGCATCTCTCCTATTAAGGATTTTATTAGTATTCTGAAAGATGTTATTCTACCTCTCTATGAATATACCTCAAGTAAATGAATTAATATCTAAAGGGATCAAGGTCATTGATCCCCAGACTACATATATTGATAAATCAGTGAAAATAACTGGAAAAGGAATTGAGATACACCCCAATACATTCATAAAAGGGGAGACTGAAATCAACGATAACTGCACAATCGGCCCAAATTCTTTTCTGAATAACGCTAAAATTGATAGAAATGTAAAAATTACGTTTTCTCACGTTGAAGATAGTCACGTTGAAGATAACTGCACAATCGGTCCATATTCTAGGATTAGAAATAATTCTGAAATAGGTAAAAACGTTACCATAGGAAATTTTGCTGAAATTAAAGCGAGCACTATAGGAGAAAATTCCAGAATTAACCATTATTCGTATTTAGGAGATGCTTTTTTAGGTACTAATGTGAATATTGGGGCAGGCACAATTACCTGTAATTATGATGGAGAGAAAAAGAATAGGACATCTATAGGAGATAATTCTTTTATTGGGGCAGGTACAATGTTGATTGCTCCAATAAAAATTGGGAAAAATGCTAAGACTGGAGCGGGTTCGGTAGTAACTAAAAATGTTAATGATTTTGTAACGGTAGTTGGCAATCCGGCAAAAATATTGGATAATGCATAGACATTTATGACTGAATTAGAAGAACCTGGCCCGACGAAGCCAGAAAAACTTAATAGAAATAAAAGTTATATTAACTTTGCTGAGGTAAGTAATTGTTAACTTTAACTTTTCTGGTAATCATCTCAATATTTCTGTCTATTTTTATATTTTTAAATAGTTTCTTTAATAATACATCTACAAGATCTTTAGTTGTGCCAGATTCTGATGATGTTGAAGAATCAACTAAGAATGCCAAAGATATATCTAAAATATTGGTTGTTATTAGGTTTAATATACTGATATTAGCCCTAATTAATTCTTCTTTGCTAAGCGCCTTATTTGTAAATTACGAACTATTCAGTAGTAACTTTTTACTGTTTATTTCTAGTTTATTAATCCTGTTTGTATTTATTGGAGTGGTTTTTATTGCCTCTGAATTTATTCCAGAAAATCTATTAAAAAGATTCGCAATTTTTGCAAAATTAATAAGACCAATATCAATAAAAATTATTGATAGTATCTCTTTGAACGGAAATGCCAACGGAAATGCTGAAATGAATAACGAAAACTCTGATGAGATTGAAGTATTTGAGGCTGCAGGATTGTCTGTGGATCAAGACGAGATGAAGATGATTAAAGGTATTTTGAGAATGGATATAGTTAAGGTTAGAGAAATTATGAAGCCAAGAGTTGATTTAGTGACTATTGAGATTGATTCTAAATTTGATGAATTATCTGAACTAATTTCTGATAGTGGTTATTCAAAGATTCCTGTTATAGGAGACTCAATTGATGATGTTAAGGGCATAGTTTACGCAAAAGATGCCCTTAAAATTAACTTACAAGATAATAAGTCATTAAAAATTGATGAAATAATGAGACCTGCTATTTACGTGCCTGAGTCACAAAGCCTGGAGCAGTTATTATCAGAATTTCAAGATAATAGGACAAGAATAGCAATTGTCATGGATGAACACGGAGGTATATCAGGATTAGTAACTGTAACTGATCTTATAGAAGAGATAGTAGGTGAACTTGTAGATGAATTTGATCAACCTGACCCTTCTTTTTACAAGATTAATGATAATAATTTGATCGTAGACGCAAGAGTATCTATTTCAGATTTGAATGAAGAGATAGGTTCGTCCATACAAATAAATGGTTATGACACCATCGGTGGGTTGGTTTACAAGGAATTAGGGAAGATGCCTTCTGTAGGAGACAAAGTGAACTTTGAAGGTTTAGAGATAGTAGTTCAGTCAACTATTGGAAGAAGAATTGGGAAATTAAGAATTCGTACTATTACTAACTAACAAAAAAGAAACAACCCCAAAAAAGGGTTGTTTCTTTTTAAATTCTAAATTGGCTATTAAGGAGCTGCTTGTAATGCAGTTCCACCACCAATAACAATTACACCCATAGCACCGCCAGCCTCAAGAAGATGAGCGCCAGTAGGTAATCCTATTGTGCTTAGAGTAACTGAGAAAGCACCACCTGCACTTGCTGTAGCAGAACCAATCTCGATTCCACCAGCAGATATTGTGATACTTGCACCTGCTTTAAAACCAGCACCAGAAATAGTAGCACTAGTTCCTGCAACATCAGCTACAACGACTCCAGAAGCGCCGGCACCGTCTTTACCTGCAGGTCCAGGGATACCTGGAGCACCTGGTGATCCATCCTTACCATCCCTACCATCTGCACCATCTGATCCATCTATTCCAGCAGCACCTTGCGGTCCAGCAGCACCTTCAGGTCCTTGCGGTCCTTGGATACCTTGCGGTCCTTGCGGTCCTTGAATACCTTGCGAACCTGTTAGCCCACTTCCACAGGCAATCAGGCTAATCATTGCTATTATTGATATTGTAATGAGAAGACCTTTTTTCATTTGGCCCGTCCTCCCTATCGTTTTGTTTTAACTTTCAATATTAATTTATACTATTATCTCTCTTTAAGCTAAAAAAGAAAATAGTAATAGAAAGCCTTTTTTGCTTTATTATTCTATGCAATATTAGACTTGCCCAAACTAAGATGTCAAGTATTTTTAGGTCAAAGTTTTAATTTTTTAAAAAGATTGGTAGTATTTCTAATCGCTAGTAATAGTGGTATGCTATGCAAGTTATAAATAAGTATTACTACAATTTTTTAGATATTAATCGAGAAAAGCATTAAAAAACTTATAGTTTTAAAAAAATATTGCCCAAAATTAAATTATGCAAGAATTAAAAAGTAAAATAGCTAAGGATTTTCAAAATAATAGCAATGATAATGGATCAGCGTCGGTGCAGATTGCATTATTAACTTCAAGAATTCAAGGCTTAATAGAGCACTCTAATGAGCATAAGCATGACTATTCTGGTAAGAGAGGCTTGATTTCATTGGTTGAAAAAAGAAGAAAATTATTGTCGTACCTAAGAAGAAAAGATAATGCAAAATATCAAGAAGTAATTTCATCTCTTGGTCTTAGGCGATAATTCAATAAGTAAGTAAGTTAAGTAAAGTAAGAAAGAAAATAAATGACAAATAAATATGAGTTGGAGATGGGTGGAAGAGTTTTCGAGTTTGAGTTCGGAAAAATAGCTAATCTAGCAGACGGCGCAGTAACAATTAAGGTAGATGACACAGTTTTGTTGGTCACTGCGTGTGCAAGAGATGAGGCGATGGATGTAGACTTCCTTCCTTTGACGGTAGAAGTGCAAGAAAAATCTTATGCAGCAGGGAAAATGCCTGGTGGGTTTTTTAAAAGAGAAGGCAGGCCATCTGAGCAAGCCATACTTAATTGTAGGTTAGTGGATAGGCCTCTTAGGCCCCTTTTCCCAAAGAATTATCATAACGATACTCAGATAGCCATAACTGTTTTATCTACAGATTTAGAATTCCCTTATTCTTCATTAGGTATTTTAGGAGCATCAATGGCATTGATGGTTTCTAACATTCCATTTAATGAGCCAGTTGGGGCCTGTGAAATTGGATATGTAGATGGAGAACTTATAGTTAACCCTACATACGAACAGCTTGAATCAAGTGACTTGCAGTTAACTGTTGCTGGAACTTCAGAGGCAATTATGATGGTTGAGGCAGGAGCAAATTTTGTATCTGAGGAATTACTATTAGAGGCTCTAGAGTTAGCTCAAGAAAATAACATAAAAATGGCTGAATTACAGAAAAAAATAGCTAAAGAAATAGCCAAAGATAAAATTGTTGTTGAAGAGAGTGAATTAGAATCTGTTATTAGCCCTGAACTAATAGAATCATCATCTAAAAAAATTAATGATTTGTACGATAAAGGTCTTAGTAAATCTGATCTTTCAGAAGAAAAAAAGAAATTAATTGCCGAATTATCTGAAAAAATAGATAGTGAAGAGGATTCTGATCCGTTGTCTCAGATCAAAGATGAGATCTCATCTTTAGAAAAGGGTATTGTTAGGGAGCGTATTATTGAAAAAGGTATCAGGCCGGACAATAGAAAATCTGACCAGATAAGGGACCTTGAATCTGAAGTTGGAGTTTTGCCTAGAGTTCATGGCTCTTCAATCTTTAGAAGAGGTGAAACTCAAGCCCTAGGTACTGTGACATTAGCTTCTCTGAGCGAGAAACAGAAGTTGGATTTTTTATCTCCTATTACTGAGAAAAGATTTATGCTGCACTATAATTTTCCTCCATATTCAGTAGGTGAATCAGGGAGATTTATGACAAGTAGAAGAGAGCAGGGGCATGGAGCTTTGGCAGAGAGAGCAATTCAGCCTGTATTACCTAGTGAAGAAGATTGGCCTTATGCGATGAGAGTAGTATCTGATGTTCTAAGTTCAAATGGATCTACATCTATGGCAACAGTGTGCGCGGGCATACTTTCATTAATGGATGGCGGAGTGCCTATCAAAGAAACTGTAGCCGGAATAGCAATGGGATTGATTTTGAACCCTGATGGCAAATATGCAATCTTGACTGACATACAAGGATTAGAAGATCACTTAGGAGATATGGATTTTAAAGTTGCTGGTTCTCGTTCTGGAGTAACAGCTCTGCAGATGGATATTAAAGTTAAAGGGGTAACCCCTCAAATATTAAGTGAAGCCTTAGAGCAGGCAAAGAAAGCTAGATTAGAAATAATTGAACATATGGAATCAACACTGCCAGAACCTAGGGAAGAAGTAAGTGAGTATGCTCCTAAAACTGTGAAAATTAACATCCCTACAGATAAAATTGGAATGGTTATTGGAAGCGGAGGATCTACAATTAAAGAAATAGTAGCTGAATTTGATGTGACTATGGACATAAATGATGATGGAGAGGTCAGGATTGGCGGAATGTCTTCGGAAAATATAGAAGGTGCGAAAAATAAAGTAGAGCAAATAATTAAAGATGTTGAGGTAGGAGATGTGTACGATGGAAAGGTTGTGAAGTTGATGGATTTTGGCGCTTTTGTGAATATATTGCCTGGCAAAGATGGGTTAGTGCATATTAGTGAGATAAGCGAAGAAAGAGTAGATTCTGTTGAATCAGCCTTAGAAGAAGGTCAAGAAATCAAAGTAATTGTTAAACGAATTGATGATCAAAAAAGAATAGATTTATCAGCTAGAGTAGATGCTTATCTTTCCGGAGAATTGTCCTTAGAAGAAGCTAGTAAGCCTGATAAAAAAAGAGGTGGAGGCAATAAGTTTAGAGGTAGAGATTCTAATAGAAAAGAGATAAGGCGAGGTGGGAATAAACCTCCATCTTTGAGAAATTAAGCATTTTAATAATAGAATATTGAAATGATGAATGTACTTATAAATGGTTATTTGGGCAAAATGGGCCAAGCTGTTGTCAAAGCAATTAATGACTCAGATAAATTTAATTTGGTTTGTTGTGTAGATATAAATTCAGAAGCCTCAGATTCTAATTTTTCTAAATTAAGTGAAGTTAGGGAGGAAATTATTAGAGATACTCATTGCGTGATTGATTTTAGTAATGCTTCTGGTTTTATGGAGTCCGCTAAATTTTCTCTAAGCAATAGCATACCTTTCGTAAGTGGCTCCACTGGTTATTCCCAAGCAAATCTGGATGATATTAAGCATTTGGCAGATGAAAAGAAAGTAGGAGTTGCTCTTTGTTCAAATTTTTCAACAGGTGCTATATTAATGAGCCATATTGGATCAATCGCGGCAAAATTTTATGAATATGCTGAGTTGATCGAGAGTCATCATGAAAACAAGGTCGATGCCCCTAGTGGCACTTCAATATCAATTGCTGACGCAGTATCTGAAGGAAATCCAAATAGATTTAAAAAGGTTGATTCTGAGGTTAACAAGATAAGTAATACTAGAGGTGGAGATGGAGCTGGAGTGAATATTCATAGTTTGAGACTACCAGGAATAATAGCTAGGCACGAATTAATATTTGGTGCAAAGGGTGAAAATTTAACTATAATTCATAATTCTTCCGATAGAGAAAGTTTTATGCCTGGAGTACTTCTTGCTGTAGAGCATGTAGTCAAAAATAATGAATTTATAGTGGGACTTGAAAATATATTAGGATTATGACCAATAATAAATTTCCTTCAATATCAATCGTTGGGGCAACTGGAGCGGTTGGCAAAGTCTGTTTAGATATTTTAGCGGAAAGAAACTACCCTTTTGAGAAAATAAAACTTTTTGCATCAAAAAGGTCTATAGGAAAAAGAATATCTTACAAAGGAAATGACCTAATAGTTAATGAAGCAAATAAGAGTTCGTTTGATGGATCTGATGTGGTTTTCATATCTGCTGATAGTCAAGTTAGTTTAGATCTTGCGCCTGCTGCTGTTAATAGTGGAGCTCTAGTTATTGACGACGGTTCAGCCTTTAGGATGAAAGAAAATGTCCCTTTGGTTGTTCCGGAAGTTAATGAAGAAGATATTAATTCTCATGAGGGTATTATTTCTATTCCTAATTGTACTACCACGCCTTTAGTAATGGCTCTTAGTCATTTAAGAAAAATATCTAATATAAAAAGAATACAGGCATCAACATATCAGGCAGTTTCTGGGAGCGGCTCCCTTGCTGTTTCTGAATTGAAGAATCAAACAGAAAACATTCTCAATAATGAAAAGATTTCTAAGTCTGTATATCCGCATCAAATTGCTTTTTCTTTGATTCCTCAAGTTGATGATTTCTTAGAAGATGGCTATACCAAAGAAGAGCATAAAATGGTTAATGAGACAAGGAAGATTATGCATGATAATAACTTAAATATATCTGTAACATGCGTTAGAGTTCCTATTTTTTATTGCCATTCAGAATCAGTTTCAGTTGACTTTGAGGATGATATTGATATTCAAGAAATTGTGAATTTATTTTCTAATGCGGATGGAATTAAATTAATAAATGATGGCAAAAATGAAAATTATCCTACACCTAGTATGGTTGAAGGAAAGGATGATATTTTTATTGGAAGGATTAGAAAAGATCTTGGTAGCAGTAGAGGAGTAAATTTTTGGCTTGTATCGGATAATCTAAGAAAAGGAGCAGCTTTAAATGCGGTGCAAATTATGGAATCTGCTATTAAACTAGGCAAAATTCCTAATTTTGTTGGATAACTTTGTTTTCGAGCTCTTGATGTTATATATTCTCTGAAAAGAAAAACTATATTTATAAAATGATAACTAATGATAGATTAATAACGGCCATGATTACTCCATTTCAAAAAAATGGAGACGTAGATTACGATGCGGCAAAAAGGCTTGCAATTGCATTATCAAAATCTGGGAGTGATGGAATTTTAATAGGCGGGACAACTGGAGAATCCCCAACTTTGTCAGATGAAGAAAAGTTGAAGTTATTTAAAGAAGTAAAAGAATCAGTTGGAGATAATGCTAGAGTTATAGCAGGCACCACTGACAACAATAATTCTAAATCTATTGAATTATCAATAGAAGCTCAAAAATTGGGAGTTGATGCTTTATTGCTAACAGTTCCAGCGTATAATAAACCAACTCAGCAAGGTCTTATAGATCATTTTAATAAAATTGCTGATTCTGTTGATATACCTGGCATTTTGTACAATGTTCCGGGTAGAACATCTCTTAATATGACTGCAGAAACAACTCTAATCTTATCGTCTCATGAAAATATAGTGGGCATTAAGGAAGCATCTAGTGACTTAGGGCAGATCACAAGAATTATAAGTGAATCTTCTGATACAGACTTTAGAGTATGGAGCGGAAATGATGATGAAACATTTTCAATTATGGCTTTGGGGGGTTTTGGGATTGTGAGTGTAGCTTCTAATATTGTTGGAGTTCAAATTAAGAGAATGATGGGGTCAATCTTAGAAGGAAATATAGAATCAGCAGCTGATCAGCACAAAGAATTGCTTCCACTTTTTCAAGGGTTATTTTGGGTAACAAATCCAATACTGATAAAAAGAGCTTTGAACATCTCTGGATTCAATGTTGGTGGTTTAAGGCTGCCTATGAAAGACAGCGGAGAACTCGAAGAAGATTTTTCTAAAATGATATCTAGGTACGATATTGATGTTACCAAAACTTAATTAGATATTGTTTGGTCTCTTTTTGGGCCTGTCGAAATTATATCAATTTTAATTTCCAATTCTTTTTCAAGGTAATTCAAATATTTTTTAGCATTTTCTGGCAAGTCAGAATAATCTTTTATTCCAATGGTAGATTGATCCCATCCAGAAAGAGTGTCGTATTTGATTTTATTATCTATATTATTTAAAACTTTTATTTCTTTAATGCCATCTAAAACATCAAGTTTCATAATCGCAATTTTATTAAAACCATTTGTCATTATAGAGTGCTTGGCGGATTCAATATCAAACCATCCACACCTTCTTTCTCTGCCAGTGGTTGTTCCAAATTCATGACCTTTTTCCAGTAAATGCTTTGCTACAGGGTTTGATTTTTCGATTTCTGAAGGGAATGGACCCTCTCCTACACGAGTCGCGTAGGCTTTGAAAATTCCTATCGTATCTCTAATGTCTGAAGGCACCAATCCTGTTCCAGTTAATGCTCCTCCAATAGTCGAGTTTGAGGAGGTTACAAAGGGGTAAGAGCCATGATCTATATCTAATAATGCTCCCTGCGCACCTTCAAGTAAAACATTTTCATCTTTATCTAATAAATCTCTTAATAATTTTTGAGTTGATGTGATGTGACCACCTAATTTTTCTTCCCATTCTGGCCACTCAGCAATATTTTCCATTCTGTGCCCGCTTCGAGCAACCTTGTCCATATAGGCTGGACCTATACCTCTTCCAGTAGTTCCTATTTTAAAATCACCTCTTGCCTTTTCTTGCTCTGAATCTTTTTCGATATGCCTCGGGAGTATTATGTGAGCTTTATCACTTATCATTAAGTTCTTTGGAGATACTTTTATGCCTACGTCTTTTAATTTATCTATTTCGTATAGGAGAACTTTTGGATCTATTACACAACCATTGCCAATTATACAGGTCACATTATCATGCAAAATTCCGGATGGTATTAGATGCAACTTGAATTCCCCAAGATCATTAATAACAGTGTGTCCAGCATTGTTTCCACCAGAAAATCTAACTACCGCTGAATACTTTGAAGCTAGCAGGTCTACTATCTTACCTTTTCCTTCGTCTCCCCATTGTCCTCCAATTATTACGTCAGCTGGCACTTTATCGGATATCCTTCTACTAAAATCACACCAAATTAGTTTAATTTATTAATAGTTTTTAGCCAAGATGAAATAAATTGGATAAAACTGTTGATATTTTGACCATCTGAAGGTATAGTTCTTTGCTGATCCAATTTTTTGAGGATCCCTGTTTTTGTTAATTTAATGAATCAGGTTTAACAACTGAATAAAAAGCGAATAATTACATCGAGAGATTTCTTGAACAAAGAAGTTTTTCTTGAACAAAAGTTGATTCTCTTAATGGGTTAAACTATTAAGGGCATATGGTGGATGCCTTGGCAATAAGGGCCGAAGAAGGGCGTAGCAAGTCTGCGATAAGCCTCGACTAGCTGTCTAGCAAGCTTAATCGGGGATTCCCGAATGTGGAAACACATCTTTTGAGATACAAGCACGTTTACGTGTTTGAGGTAAGTGGGGGAACTGAAACATCTAAGTACCCTGAGGAAAAAAAATCGAATGAGATTCCCGGAGTAGCGGTGAGCGAAATGGGAATAGCCTAAACTTTTAGATCTTAACGGGTTGGAGCCTTACGATCTAATTTGGTTGTAGGAGTCTATATGAGCATCTCCAAGTGCTCAGAAAAGTAAAAAATTATTCCTTTATAAGAATGAAGTTTGGAAAAACCAGCCATAGAGGGTGATAGCCCCGTATTTTAAAGAGGAGTAACTTTTCATAGATTTCCTGAGTACCACGGGACACGTGAAATCCTGTGGGAATCTGGGGAGACCACTCTCCAAGGCTAAATAC
>VFGU01000005.1 GCA_009392285.1 SAR202 cluster bacterium | reverse complement strand
AAATAGTTGAGGTACCAGTAGAAAAAATAGTTGAGGTACCAGTAGAAAAAATAGTAGAAAAAATAAAAATAGTAGAAAAAATAGTTGAGGTACCAGTAGAGAAAATTGAAACTATTGCCCCAACCCCAACCCCCAAAGTTACAAAACTACCTAATGAAATAGATCAAGAATGGGATTGTGCCCCAAGTAGCGAAGAATGCAAAATTGCTTCTGGGCAATCAACTAGTACATATGATGTTTCTCCATCAAAAATTTACGATATCAATCTAAGTTTTATTTCAGGTTATGAAGCTTCTGAATTAAAAATAGATATTGATCTTTGCTATCCGCATGCTAGTCCTTGCTGGCAAACTTCTGGAGAAAATGGATTTGCAGCCTTAATCGCGCAGCCCCTATTGAATGACTACACTTATGCAGAAGAAAAATGGATACCATCCAAAGCAATATTAGGATGGGATGGGACTATAATTTACACTTCTAAAGTATCGGTAAGAACTCCAACTGAGTGGTTCTACTGGACGTATGATCCAATAATTACTATTACTGATCCAGAAGGAAATATAAGCAATTATAATTTCAAAAATTGGAGAGCAGTAAATACTGCTCAATATACTATTGAATAAATTTAACTAGTATATGCTGCCGTAGTCTGGCTTGGGAGTATTTTCATAGTTACTGAAAGACAAACCATTCTTATCCCAAACTATATTTCCACCTTTTATTGTTAGTTGGTTTTCAATAATACTAGAAGCATTTAATTTTCTATTGCCTGTTAATCCGTTATCAATAAGCCCAAATTCTCCATCAACAATTTTTAATATTGCTACATCTGCCTCTGATCCTTCTCCTAAGTGCCCTAACTCAGGGAGCCCGAGAACTCTAGAAGGTGAAAGAGTAGACTTTTCAATAATTAATTGGAGAGGTATACCTAAATTTAGCATTTTTGACATACAATTAGGCATATTTGAATGGTTGCTTAACAAAGAAGATCTATGATGATCTGTACTGATTGTATCAGGGTAGAATCCTTGATCTATAGCAGGCTTTGCCATAGAGAATGAAAAACTTCCTGCTCCATGGCCCAGATCAAATAATATTCCATTTTCTCTTGCTTTCAAAAAGAAATCCTCAACATCCCCTTTTTCATTAATAATTGGTTTTCCCCATGCATACATATGAGTTAGTACATCTCCTGAGACCATATGATTAAGTAATAATTCTTTCATAGATCGCCCCTTAATAGGGTTTTGGTCTACCATAATAAAAGTATCTGAAATTTCAGCGGCTTTCCTTCCTCTTTCAATTGCTTCCCAAGAATTTGCTTCAAAATGGGCTACTTTAACACCAACAAGTAAATCTTTTCTCTCGTTTATTTTTGCAGCAGTAGAAATAGGGTCCATATCAGATACTACTTGTTCTTTATCTGTAATCATTCCTGACCCTACTATATTTAAAAGAGATAATACTCTGGTTATGCTTTTCGATACCACCTTTTCATTCATATCATCAAAAGTTTTCCAGCCTGATCCTCCGGCATCTAGCATTGTTGTAGTTCCAAATGGTAGGCACATTTCATCAGGAAAAATAGATGCAAAATATCCATAGCAATGTGCATGGAGGTCAATTAAGCCAGGGCAAATTATCATTCCAGTTGCATCTATAACTGATTTTGAAGCATTCTGATCTATAGATTTTGCTATTTTTGCTATTTTTGAGTTAGATATAGCTACATCAAATGATCCATCTATTTTATTTAAAGGATCAATTAGATTGCCATTCTTTAAAAGTAAGTCATAAGATTTCACTATTTCAATCCTGCTGCTAATTCATCACAAACTTCAATTTGAACTTGGCACAACATAACTGCATTTCCACTTACTATATATGCACCATAACTTGATTTGGCAAATGTACCTGCACCTTTCACGGCTCCCCCCGCTTCAACAGCAGCATTTATTGTTTTTTCTGCTGGAGGCACCCCGTAAGTTTTGGCATCTTCATGGCTAGGGTAAAATCTAACCTCTATATCTTTAGGGCCTAGAGAACTTTTAAAGAATCCCACATGAACTTCAGTTGCCTCAGGTGTTATTCTCTCTCCAGTTTTTTTATCAACAGCATCTGCTTTTATTGATTTTGGCTTTTTAAGGCCAGCAGTTTCAAAATCTGAAATAGAATGATTAGAACTTTCATTCATTATCCTTGATGTCACAATTCCGCCATCATCAGAATTTCCATTTTCAGATGAAGCATCTCCACATGCTATTAATGACAATGACATTGATATAATTGAAATTAGTAATATGTTTTTTAAATGCATTATTAAGTTCCTTTCATAAGATTAATCTCATTATTTATTGTTGTATCTAATTACCCATTATTTTTAATTTATCATCTTCTCCATCAAAAAATCCAAAATCAGGTTCATATTCGTCAGGTATTTTGTATTCTTCAGGAGGCAATCTATTTACATCATTGTCTTTAATAATCTTATTTGAACTAACTTCTAATTTGTCCTCGTCATATTTTTTTGACGCACCGTAATAAGCCCTGTGAGACTTGGCTCTTGTTTGGCACTTGGAATTACAGTATGCAGAAGATTTTCTATTGGAAACAAAAATCATATTACATTTTATGTATTTACACATTTTCACCAATTTATGTGTGGCGATAATCTCTGACAGATTTATCCACGCTATACTCATCAAAGAATCACAAGTTTTTATAGATGAAAATTTATTTTTATTTTTGCTTATTAATCTAGTTGTTATAACAATTTTTTCTAATTTAGAGTTTATATATTGAGATAACTTATCAAGGCTAGTACTAGTTTTTTCAAGATTATAATTTTCTACAAGATGATTTGATATTTTTTTATCTAAAGAATTTTGTATATTCATTAATGAGTATATAGAGTTGATTAGATCTTTGGCTTCTAATTCATTTTGCATCTCTTGTTCTAATATTGGGTTCTCAATTAAGTAATCTTCTATTCTGATTCCATAATTCAACATAAATTGGTTACTCAGATATGAGTTTTTTACAGAAAAATTATTATTATATGAATAGACCCATATTGAATAGATAATCAAAAAAATATCGCTGAACTCATTTATTTCAAATTTTTTATTTGAATTAACCATAATAAAACATTACTATAATTTAATTTATTATAGCAAGAATTTACAATATAAAATTAATAATTTAAATCTTCTTTAAGTTTATTAATGTTGGGTGTAAAATCACTTATCAAACCAAAATATAGATACAGAAAGAATGACAAAAAATATTCCAAGAAGAATAATTTTAGGCCCAGGCCCAAGTTCTGCTCATCCTAGAATCCTGAAAGCGATGTCTAATCCTGTCATGGGCTATTTAGATCCTGACTTTTTTGAAATTTTAGAAGAAGTTTCAGGAATGCTTTCAATGCTTTATAACACTGAAGGCACTTCTTTTGCTATAGCGGGAACTGGATCTGCAGGAATGGAGGCTGGTTTAAATTGTTTAGCAGAGGATGGTGAAGATGTACTAATTTGTAATAACGGTTATTTCTGCGAAAGAATGATAATGATGGCTGAGAGATTGAATCTTAATTATTCTTCATTAAATTTTGAATGGGGAACAGCCATAGATCTAGATTTGTTAGAGAATAAATTAAAGAATTCAAATATTAAATTAGTTACTGCAATTCATGCAGAAACATCTACTGGGGTGATTAATCCAATTGCTGAAATAGGTCAATTATGCAAAAAATATGGAGCCAAGTTTATGGTTGATTGTGTAACTTCACTTGCAGGTATTGAAATAAAATTTGATGAATGGAATATTGATTATGCATATAGTGGAACCCAAAAATGTTTGGCTGCACCTCCAGGTTTGAGTCCAGTAGCAATTAGCGAAAAAGCATTAGATTATATTAGAAATAGAGAAGAGGCCCCTTCTTCATGGTATTTGGATTTATTAGGTATATCAGAATATTGGGGTAAAGATCACATTGCACATCAAACAACTCCTGTAAATTTAGTTTATGCTCTTAGAGAAGCTCTGCAAATCACATTTGAGGAAGGAATTGAAAGTAAATTTCAAAGACATGAATTAATGTCTAAGGCATTGAAATCTGGATTGAAATCTCTTTGCCTTGAACTTCCAGTAGATGAATCCATAGCGCTAAATCAGTTAACAGTAGTAAAAATACCTGAAGGTATTGATGATGAAAGTTTTAGAACTGACTTGTTACGAAATTATTTGATTGAAATAGGAAGAGGTTTGGGAGAATTTTCGGGTAAAGTTTGGAGAATAGGGCTTATGGGTGAATCTTGTGTTGCCTCTAGTGTATTTGGGATTCTCAATGCATTTGAGAATTTATTAATAAAGAATAATTATGAAATAGAGAAAGGCTCTTCATTATCATCTGCCAGTTCAATAATTAATTCTGAATTTCCAAGGCCATATTAAGATGAAATTATTTATATTAATCCCTTCTTTGGAAAAAGGAGGAATTGAAAGATCCATGAGCAGGTTATCTAGGGGATTATTGAGTGAGGGTTGGGATGTTTCAATTATTTCTGAAAAACCATCAGATGAAAGTATTTCTTATTTCGATGAAAGGGTTGAGTTACTATCTCTAGGATCAAGTTTTATAGATCAGAATTCAAATATCCTTTTCTCAATTTTTAAAAACATTATTTATTATTTTAAGATTAGAAAATATATAAAAAAACATTCCCCTGATGTTTTATTAGCTGTTAAGAATATTCCAGTATCTATTGTTCTAAAAATCAGTTTAAAAAATAAATTTAAACTTATTATTAGGGAGGCTGTTGATCCCAAATATTCTTCTATTACTCAGAGAACATTATTCTCTAGATTCTTTGTCAATAATCTCAAGAAATTTTTATATCCAAAGGCAGATAATATAATTGCAATATCTGAAGGAGTAAAGCAAAGTTTAGTTAAAAATTTTAGATTAGATTCATTAAAAATACAGACAATATATAACCCTTCAGCAGATGAAAAAATTTTATCTCTAGCTAAAGAGGAGGTAGGTCTGGATTTGATAAGTGATAGACCACTAATTGTTAGTATCGGAAGGTTAACTAAGCAGAAAGATCACATTACTTTATTAAAGGCTTTTAATGAAATTCACTCTAATATTGACTGTAATTTATATATTATTGGGGAAGGCTCAGAAAGAAGAAATCTGGAACAGTTCATTAAAGATAATAATATTGGTGATAAAGTAAAATTGCTTGGCTATCAGAATAATCCTTGGAAGTTTTTGTCTAAATCTAATCTATTTGTATTACCTTCGATATGGGAAGGCTTTGGAAATGTAATAGTAGAATCAATGCTGATAGGTATTCCTGTAGTTTCTTCTGATTGCCCAAGTGGCCCTAGGGAGATTTTAAATAATGGGCAAAGTGGAAAATTATTTCAAGTGGGTGATTATAAACATTTAGCTAAAATTATCGAAGACACAATATTATCTGATAATTCTGAACTAATAAATCATGCGAAGTTAAGATCAAAAGATTTTACGATAGAAAAAATCACCCAAGAATACCAAAAAGTATTAACTTACTGACCTATATAAATAGCACAGTTCATCATGCCAAGTTGAATTAGTTCTGGAGGTAGAGATCCTTTTTCTAATTCCTTTCTCAACTCAAGCAATTCATCATCAGTATAATTATCTGCCACCGTCTCTTTTGTGCATTCGCAAAACTTTGGAGATCCTTGTATTAAGCATAATTCTGTAATAGGAGCCAACAGATCTTCTTTAGATAAATCATCTGTATTTTCAGGAAGTTTTAAATCTTCAACCTCCTCTTCTGTAACTTCTAATTTGATATCTTCTTCTGGCTCAATAAGTTCAAAACATGGAGCAACAGCTTGCATTACTTCAGCAGGAAAAATATTGGCCAAACCTGATGGATCAGAACTTTCATTAATTTCTCCACTTAAAACTTTTTCCATAAGAGGTTCTACCGGGAAATCTTGTACAGGAATATTTTCCTCAATCTGATTAACACTACATTCGCAAAATTCTTCACTAGCTGAAGTTGTGCATAAGCCTAAAAATAATTCTTTTATGGTATCTGAATATCCATCTGGCGTAGGAGTAGGAACTGGCGTAGGAGTAGGAACTGGCGTAGGAGTAGGGTCAGGATCAAAATTTAGTACATCTGAAGAACCACAAGACAGTATTAATATTGATATTAAGCAAACGAGAATTGTTGTTATTTTTTTCACTATGATTATTGTTAGACTTTATTGTTTAAATAAATTAATGTTATTTCAATTGTTATTATAGCAAATATTGGAGTTAAGGTTCATATGAAAGTTTCTATAATAGGTGGCGCAGGATATGTTGGCCTTATTACTGGCTTAGGTGTCTCTACGATGGGGCATCAAGTAACAGCTACTGATATCGATAAAGATAAAATTGACCTTTTAAGAAATGGGCATCCTACTATATTTGAAGAAGGGCTAAAACCTCTTTTAGATTATTGCAATAATAATAAACTAATTGAGTTTTCTACAGATACTGATTTAGCTATAAAAAATTCTGATCTAATAATAATTTCTGTAGGCACTCCAATTGATAAAAATGGTAATATTGATCTTTCCCAAGTAAAGGCTGTTCTAAATGACTTAATTAATAATATGAGCCCCTTTACTCTTATTGTTATCAAAAGTACTTTACCCATTACTGCTGTAAATATGCTGAAGGAGGAATTAGGTAAAGTTTTTAAAGAAGGCATAGATTTTGAAATTGCTTCTAATCCTGAGTTCCTAAGAGAAGGTAGGGCAGTATATGATTTCTTTAATCCAGACAGGATTGTTTTAGGGGCGAATACTACTAAATCTTGGGATTTCTTAGCAAATTTTTACTCTCCATTGATCGAAAGAAATCTTTCGGTTCCAGACGGCATACTTATTGAGAAAAAAGTAATTGATTTTGTATTTACAAACTTGCCTGCTGCTCAAATGATAAAATATGGATCTAATGCATTCTTAGCAAATAAAGTATCTTTTATTAACGAAATAGCTCAAATTTGTGAATCGGTGGGAGCCGACATTAAAGATGTTATTAACGGAATGGGTTTAGATCCAAGAATTGGCAGTAATTATATGCAGCCAGGACCAGGTTTCGGTGGTCCTTGTTTAGAAAAAGATCTTGAGGCTCTAGTAGAATTAGGGAATTTTTTTGAATTAGAGTCTACTTTCATGAAAGCAATTTTGGAAAGAAATGAAAGACAAATTGATTTAATCCGAGATAAAGTTGTTAAAGAATTAGATTATCCTAATTTAACTATTACAGTGCTAGGGCTAGCGTTTAAAGCGGGAACAGATGATATAAGAAATTCAGCATCTATTAAATTGATAAATATGTTGTTGCAGGATGGATATTCCGTTAAGTCGTATGATCCAGTTGCAAAATTTGAGTCCGAAAATGATAAATATTCTCAGTTAGATGATATGTATTTAGCATTAGAATCTGCAGACAGTGTGATTATTATGACAGAATGGGAAGAGTTTAAATCTATTGATTTACACAAATTAAAAGATCTCATCAAATCCAATACTATTTTTGATATGAGAAATATATTAAGTAGATTTGAGGTTGAAGGTTCAGGGCTAAATTATATAGGCTTAGGGTCTTAGAGACCTATATGATTTCATAGTAATTATTATCAAGTCGAGATTTAGTTATTTTTATAGCATTTTCGCTTTGGTCAATTCCAATCCAATTTCTATTTAAGTTATTTGCTGTTATTAGTGATGTTCCAGAACCACAATATGTATCCAGTATAAAATCACCCTTTTTTGAAGAAGCTGAGATAATTCTACTTAGAAGACTGATTGGCTTTTGGGTAGGGTAAGTAGTGTATTCTTTCATTAAAGGGGAATTTGCTTCCATTGATTTAATATCGTTCCAGACAGATCCTACTAATTTTCCATCTTCTGCATAATATTTATATGATTTAGAATTAATTTTTCTTTCTCTGTATGCCCTGCCTTCAGAATCTTTTTTTCTAAAGTGAGTTTTTAAACTTGATTCTGAGAAGTCGGTTTTAAGTAGTTTGGAGGATGAATTAAAAATAAATTTATTAGATTTTGAATACACTAAAATGTCATTATGCTGATTACTCCAAAATTTTTTACTTTTAGCACCATTATCAATATTCCATATTAAATAACCTCTAAGATTTTTATATCCGAATATTTCGTCTAAGATTATTCTGATATAACTACTTGTTCTGTAATCGACATGAACATATATAGAGCCATCATCACTTAACAGCGAATAAAGAAGCTTAATTTGAATATATATTTCGTTTAAATATTCTTCTAATGAGTGGTTGTATATATCCTTATATGCAATTATCTCTTTTTTAGTTTTTTTCATTAATTGAGATTTCTCTGTGAAGTAAGGAGGGTCAATATATATCAATTTGATACCTCCTGACTCATTAATTTCATTAATGGCATTAGAATTAATAAGAGAAGAAATTCCTACTTTGTTATCTGACCTAATTAAAATATTCTTTGTTTTTTGATTTGGATATACATTTAACTTATCCACAATTTTTTTATCAGATAATAACGAAGGGTCTATTTTTTCTGGTTTATTTTTCCAGTATAAATTCATAAATTAATTAATTTTAGAAAGCAATTCTATGCAGTCTTCTATTTTGTCTTCGCAAAGAATTAAGGAATTTCCAGATATAACATACGCATGATATCTAATTTCAGTTGGATTTGTTGGGTCTCTATTAGTAGGTCTTTTATTTATTGCTTCTTCAGCATATGACATTCCGTTTTCTAGTACATCAGAATGAGAATTATAAATCCATATTTCTACATCACGCTTATTAAAAAAACCGTACCAAATACCTATAGTTTTAGGAAAATCTGAGTTATTAAGTTTCTTATTTTGCTTCCACCCAATATTTTTAAAATCTTCAATCTTATAAATCTTATCTTCATCAGTTATCATCGAAGTTATAATCTCATCTGATACAACTAATTCTTCTTCTGATGAGCAAGAGATAAAACAGATTAATATAAGATTTATGAGTATAAATTTTTTAATCATTTTTTAGCCATATTTGTTGAATAAAAAAATCCAATTAACTACTTCTTTTTATGTTTCATTTCTTCTTCTAGAGAGATGTACTTTATATTATTTTCTTTACACCATTTCTTATATTCATCGTCTGTCTCCTTAGACCAGACAGTTCGTCCATAATAATCTTTCAGGTGACCGCCAGCTGCTAACTTCTGTCTTACCCAAACTTCCCAATCACTATGTGACCCTGCAGATTCAACAAGCTCTTTAGCCATATTTTGAGGTACTACAACAGCCCCATCATCGTCAGCAACTATAATATCCCCAGGCATTACCAGTGTTCCTCCGCAAGCAATTGGAATATTAACAGCACTAGGATACTTATTGGTTTGAGTATGAAAGTTAGGCGTAACTCCCTTTAACCACATCCCAATTTCCAATTCTTGTGCATGCACGAAGTCTCTTATACATCCGTCTATAACCACTCCTGCTCCACCTCTCCCTTGAAAGAATGTAAGCATCATTTCGCCAAATACTCCGCTAGTCATATCTCCCATAGCATCGACTACAACTACATCTCCTGGCTCAGTCTGATAAAGAGCATGCCTATGAAGTTGTAGTTCAGGATCACTATATTCATCTTCGTTGTAAATATCTTCTCTTTTTGGAAGAAATTGTAATGTAATGGCAGGTCCAGCAACTGATTTGCCGGGCGTTTTAGTGGTCGGGCCCATAATAAACGGGTTTGTAATCCCCATTCCATATAAAGTTCCCGATACAGTAGCACTGCCTAACTCTTCTATTTTTTTTACTATTTTTTTATCTGGTCTTTTTATCTTAGGAATCTCAATCATTTTGCCTTCTTTTCGGTTTATTTTTTTTATTCTATATAACTTTGATTATCTATCAATGGTGCCGAGGGCGAGAGTCGAACTCGCACAGGTTGCCCTACTGGTGTTTGAGACCAGCGCGTCTACCATTCCGCCACCTCGGCAAAATAAAGATAATATCAAATTCTATACCTCTTATTGATAAATCGAAAAAAAATAAACAATTTACTGGAATCTTTTCTCTAACAGAAGAACATTTGCAGAATTATAGGCATGCTTTTGTGCTTCTCCAATATGAAAAATTGCCTTTTCTATATCTGTGAATTCATATATTAACCCTAAAGACTGATGAGATAATACAAGGAAAGCATATGCACGATTTTCAAATGAATTGTAGTCATCAATTTTTCGCTGAGAATGAATTACTGATTTTTCAAATGCTTCAATTGCTTTATTTAAATTTCCATTTATCTTCTCTACTTCTCCCAATACCCACCAACTTTGAGGGGTCCATAGATCGCTAGATTCAGCCATCATTATCCCAAGTTCTGCTTCTTGTTTTCCTAGATCTAATTCACCAACACCAACTAGAACATTTGCCAAAATTTCTTGAGGATTTAAATATTGTGGCATTAAATTTCTAAGTCTGATATATCTCCCAATTGCTTCTTCCATAAAAACTTCAGGCTTTCTCAAAGACATATTCCAAGTCACCTGAGTAAGAAAGTTTTGGGTATTAAAAGCATAAGGTTCTAGTGCTTCATGTTCAATTAGAGTTGAATACATTGCAGGAAGCAATTCTCCTGCCCTGAATGAGTCTCTTTGATTCTCATAGTTATAAACTTTATATGAGATTTTGAATAGTTCAGTTTGTATATATTCCGAACGTTTATTTAACTGTCTTGCACTATCTAAATTTCTTATACCTTTATCTATTTCTCCATTATTTATTTGAGATATTCCTTTGCCAAAATAAAATCCAGATAATGTAGAATTGTAATCTTTTATAATGAGTATTGTTGATAAAGCAATACTGATAGATATTGTTAACATTAGTCCACTTCTAAGCACTATTGATTCAAAATTTAAATTAATTTTTCTTTCCAATTTTTCTTTAGTAATTAAGGAGATAAAAACAATTAGTAAGTAAAAATATAGAAGATCATTTATAACAGCCAAACCAAACATCTGTTCAATAAATCTTGAAATAATAATTATTCCTAAAGAAAGGACAATAAACTTTAATGAATTATTAGATGAGAGGAACTTATTTTTTAATCTTTTAAATGATATCCAAATTAGGAAAATTATAGATGCAAGACCTATAATTCCATTCTCGATTAGAATATTAAAGAATAAATTATGAGCGTGAGAAGAAATAATAATTTTTTCTTGAATTGGTACAGTTATGGGATATAAATAAACATATGTATCTGGCCCATAACCAACAAATGCTCTCCAATAATTAGAATTTGAATTGTCCAAAACTGTAGGCCAATTTTGTAATATTTTGAGAGCTCCTATCCAGTTTTCTCCTCTGTAGTTAAATGAGTTTGGAGAAAGTATATTAACTCCTGATTCTATATCTATAGATAATTCGAGTTCTTTTGATAAACTTCCTGATCTTTCAACTTTTTCGTCAAAATATTCTTCTTCAACACCATATTTAGGGATACCCAAGATTATCAAGCCAATCAAGAAAGGGGTTAGGAATAAAATAATGAAATCTTTAATAGATCTGTTTTTTAAATAATAATATGAAATAGCAATGCCCGCATATCCAATCAAGAAAGATATAATAGGACCACTGCTTAGAGATAGCAGGATAGCACTAATTTGAATAGTTGAGGCTAATAAAAATAAGTAGTAATTATATTTATTCTTGGTGCTAATTTCTGAAAACCCATAAAAATAAATTACTGATAATAAATTACCAATTAGAAGAAATGACCCTAAATAAATTGGGTTGCCCAGAGTCCCTACAATTCTGTTTTGCTGATAAAAAGTAAAAGTTTGAAATATACTAGGCAGAAAATTTTGCAGTATAGCAATAATTGCAACTAAAGTTGAGCTGGCAAAGATTGTTAAAAATAGTCTCCTTATTTGGGAGGTATCAAAATTAGTAGCTATTATATTTATTGATATTATTGAAAAAGAGAAAAAAGTTTGCAAAGAATAACTAGACATCCCATACTCTCTGCCCCAAAGACTACCTAATATTGTAATAGAGAATAAAGTAGAAATTACGTATGAAAAAAGTATAAGTAAAATCGCATATAGAATTAGGCGATTGTTAAGTATGTTTGAAATAAACTTATGAGGATTTAAAATAAATATAATAGGAAGAAGCACTAGCAAAAGGTTTGCCCCGAAATGTAGCATAGATTCTTTAGGGAGTTGGTAAAAACCAAAAAATTCTTCAGGAGAAAAAATTAATGGGATTGAAAAAACAACAAAAAGGTATATCGATTCATTAACTATGTTTGTTATTTTTCTAAATTTATCTATGTTCATTTATAGGAATTATAATGTTTAATGATTTTGTTAACTTGGTTAATCCTATAGTATTTTTAGATTTAGCTTCAACTAGTTTAGATTTAAAATCTGCAAGGATTGTAAGAATTTCTACAATAAAAATATTACCAGATACTACAAAGATTTTTGTAACAAATCTTATTAATCCAGGGATCAGTATCTCCAAAGAGGCAACTAAAATACATGGTATTAATGATAAGGTTTTAGAGAAAGAGAAGTCATTTTCTAACTATTCTGAATCAATTTCTAAACATCTAAAAGGATGTGACTTGGTTGGCTTTGGGATCAAGAGATATTCATTGCCATTATTACGCAAAGAATTCAGAAAATCTAAAACATTTTTTTCAGTTAAAAACAGATCTGTAATTGATTTAATGAATATATATCACAGGGTTGAGCCTAGAGATTATAAATCAGCTTATAAAAGATTTTCTGATAGTAAAATTTCTAATTATTATGATTCAAGGGACAGAGTGGAGGGTATGATAGAAATTATGATAGGCCAGATGAAAGAATTTTCAGAAATTCCTAATTCTATTTCAGAAATATCAAAATGGTTAAAGAAGTAATGGAATTATTTTATCGTGGTTAATAATAATTTTTCTATCTCATCACATCCACTAGAGTTTGGGGCAGAGACAGAGGTGACTTTTAGATTACATTGCAAAATATTATTTCCTACTACTCTTACATCATTCAAGGTTTCTTCTTGGAAAAAGGTTTTAGTTAGGCTAGATACTAATGATTCATCTGGTTTTTTATCTAACATATGAATACTGAAATATTTTGTATACCTTCTTGTCTCGCCTTTATGCTCAGTAAATTGCTCTCCATCAATAATTGTGTGTACTCCAAATAATTTCATCTGGTTGTCCCCTAAAAATAGGTCTAAACTTGAAGACATTTGATCGCACATTTTGTGGGTTTCCGAGGTGTCTATTTCTGGATATTCAGTATCCATAAAGAAATAACATTCAAATTTTCCTGAAGAAACAAAGGAGTCAAAATTTCCTCTCATAGATTCAATTTCTTTCCCTGATAAAGTTAATCTGTCGACTTCCACCCCGTTATTTATCCGAATTTTTGTTAATTCTTCATTATTGCTAGGTAAGTGGCTAATAAGAGTAAATCTCGTTAATTCATCATTTTTAAATGAATTTGAAGAGACAGTTTTTAGGTCTAGAGAAGAAAAGAATGATTTAGCATAAAGTTCTTCATCAAATAATTTTTGAAATTCAGTCTGCTCCTGACAAGATAGGCAAAATAAAGTTATTATTAGAATGAAATAGATATTTTTCATTCTAATATATTACATTCTTATTTAGGGATTAGGTAAATGATTATAGACACACATTGTCATGCAGGAATAAATTGGTTTGAACCTTTAGAAATGTTATTAGCACAAATGGAGTTAAATAATGTTCAGAGAGCTGCCCTTATACAACATTATGGATCAGGTAATGAATATATATTTGATTGCTTAAAAAAATATCCAAATAAATTAAGTGTAGTTCCTATTATAAAGTGGGGAAATAAAAAACTGCACCAAGTGGAAGAAGTCAAAAGAAATGGTGCTTCTGGGATAAGAGTTTATTTGGATTACGAAGAGTTATTTTTAAGTCCAGGCATAGAATTTTGTAAAATTCTTGGAGATTTGAATTTAGTCGCAAGTGTAGCAGGAACATTGGATCAGTTTTCTTCTTCAGGATTTAAAAAACTACTGGAAGAAGCAGGGGATACAAATTTTATAATTGAGCATCTGGCAGGAGTAGGTGAATATACTACTCATAAAAATAAACATGTTAATTCTGAAGGTCTGCTTAAGTATGATGCAGTCCTTGATTTATCTAGATTTGAGAATCTTTATATTAAAATACCTGGGCTAGGAGAACTAAATAATAGGCCTCCTTCATTAAGTAATGATATGCCATTCAATTCCGACAGTAATAATTTAATTAAAATGACTCTTGATGCATTTGGATCTAGTCATATGATGTGGGGAAGTGACTTTCCGCCTGTTTCTAACAGGGAAGGATATAGAAGCGCGCTTGAAGGTGTGAAAAAATTAGAAATTTTTACCGAGCAAGATAAGGAAAATATTTTTAATTTGGTGCCAATGAAATTATTTTTTTGAAACTTTCATATCAGTTGATTTTTTAGGATCGACTCCACCCAAAGGGCATCCGATTTGCACACCAAAGATATGCATATTAGTTTTGTGATCTTTTTGAGGCAATCCACAAATTATACATTTTTTCTTATTACTCATAGTTAAATTATACAACATAAATTAGGAGTATGGCTTAATTTAAACCGGTTAAAATCTGCTAGAAAAATATTCTTTGAATAGAGTCATGTATTTACTTTTATTTGTTTCATATGCTTCACCATGATCTTCGCATTCATCAAAAATGTAATATTCAGAAGATTCTTTAGAAAAAGAGTATACTCTGCTTGGATGGCTCTCAGGCACTCTTTCATCAGTTTTACAGGAAGTAATTAAGATTGGGAAATTAATTTTATCATTGTTGGCCATAGATTCTGGCACATCGTTTATGTCCATCCCATGAAGCATTTTTCCACTTTGTATAATTCCAAATTTTAATAACTCTGCAATGAACTTTGGTATTGGAGTCCTGTCTGAAACCTCTTTAGTTAATAGTTCAAGTACACTGAAGTATGGAGTGTCTGCCATTATCCCTACTATATCTGGCCCTAAGTCAGGTTCGTTAATTCCAGCATCAATCGCAACTACGGCTCCGTAACTTATACCCCATAAGCCAACCTTGCTAATATTTTTTTCGTCATTTAGAAATTTCATAGCACCATATATATCTTCTTTTTCTCGAACACCTAATCCAAGTGGAGCTGTGCCAGATTCTCCATGCCCTCTCAGATCAAAAGTAAGCAATGAGTATCCCATTTCATTAATTTCCTTCATCATCTCTAACTTTCCCTCTCCTCCACTTCTTTCCGCGTCCAGCCCATGAATCCAAATTATTGCTTCACCTTTTTCATTGCTCCCATAAGGTATCCACCAGCCTTTTAATTCTATTTCATCTTTGCTGTATGATTTGAAAGACACATCTTCATAAATTAATGAGTAGTCAGATGGATTTTCTTCAGGAAAATTTCTTTTGGCGTCATAGGCTAAGTCGGTAATATATAATGACAGCCCAAAATATATTATTATCAGGAATATTATAATAAAGGATGATAAGATAATTAACTTTTTCATAATGTTTTATTATAGATTTAATCAGGCTAATTTACGATATAAATAGATAAAATGAAAATTAGATTAAAATTTGATAGAGAATTCCATTTGGTTGACCCTGGATTTAAGTCCAAGAGAAAAAGATATTTCTTGCAATCTTTTTTTGCGTCTGTTGCTTTATTTTTTATTTTATTATTTGAAGGCAGCATTACAGATGGTGCAATAATTGCTGGAATTGCAGGATCTGCCGCCCTTATATTCTTCGCACCTCATTCATATGCTTCTGAAACACGCAGAGTTATGGGAGGCCATTCTATAGCAATTTTAATCTCAGCATTGACATCATTTGTATTTGGATTAATTTTCCCTGACACACAAGAAGTTTCATTGGTATTTTTATATCTCTACTCATCTATAAGTTTAGGGTTACTGATTGTATTTATGGGAATACTAAATTGCGAACATGCCCCTGCTGCCGGATGTTTGTTAGGATTAACACTTGGAGGTGTAACATTTGGTAACGCAAGTTTCGTTTTTTTGGCAGCATTAACATTATCTA
The DNA here is from genome assembly GCA_009392285.1 of SAR202 cluster bacterium. GTDB lineage: Bacteria > Chloroflexota > Dehalococcoidia > Lucifugimonadales > Lucifugimonadaceae. The sequence goes on along the minus strand of VFGU01000005.1, from coordinate 42,388 downwards.
TTATAAGAATATTAATGAGCAGATGGATTGATAATTTAATCTAATTATAAGATAACAATTATAACTCCAATGAGACATGAGACTATTCCAGCGAAACCTGCCAAATTGATCTTCTCTTTTAGAAATAACCATCCTCCAAACAGAGCAAATATAGGAGCGCTACTACCTAATATCACTGTCAGGGCGGCTTCTGACAAACTAAGGCTCGTGAACCATCCTAGCATTGCTCCCGTAGTTAATAATGATGCAAAAATCAATTTTTTTTCACTTCTCTGGACTTTAAAAGAAACTTTTTTGATAAGAATAGATAATCCAATACAGATTATGAAAGTATTTATTGCTCTTATAAATACTAAAGGTAGAACTGCATGATAATCTAAGAGCCTATCCATAATTAATGCCCCAATTGCCCATGAAAGAGGGGTTAAAGTACAAAAAATTATTGCTATTTTCATTGAAGAGCCTTGTTCTAAGAAACTGAAACTAGAATCTCGTTTAATTGCAATTATTGATATACCTATGAGGATAAAAACAGCACCTAAGTAAATCGGTAGAGATAGTTTATCCCCAAGAAAAAAGATACTTCCAATAATTGAAAATAATGGGAAAAGGCTGTTTATGATAACGAAGCCCATCCCAACTTTTACATGTTTAATTGTATAAATATAGAAAACTGAGCCGGCTAGGTTAACTGAGGCGGCTAGTACTGCAAAGAAGACAGTGATGTAAGTGAATTCGGTAAACTCTTTCCATTGATTGAGAGCCGAAATCAATATGAATATTACAATTCCAGAAATTATACTTTCCAAAAATATAAAAGATATTCTTTTGTTAACGGGGAGGGATTTAATTAAAACCCCTGAATTTCCCCAAAGAAATGCAGATAATAGAGCTAATGATTCTCCGATAGCAATCATTATTTCTAATAAACTCTAGGTGTTTTGTGCATAATGGGGAGTATAAATAATGCCATACATTGAATCAATAGCAAACATCCCAATCTTTTGGTATTTTAGGAAATAAATTTTATTAAATGGATTCTATAAATAATGACATATCTATAAAAAGAATAGGATTATGGAGATTTGAATTATTTGCTGAACAGTATATCTCATGCTCTATAAAAGAAGTTTTCAATTTTTATTCTGAAGCAAAAAATTTAAATCTGATTACTCCTCCTTTTCTAGATTTTAATATTTTGTCTCAATCTTCTTCAATTAATGAATCTACTATTTTTCAATATAGATTAAAAATTCATGGAATTCCTGTTAAATGGAAAAGCCTCATCAAAGAATGGAGCCCTCCCAATAAATTTGTGGATATTCAGTTAAGCGGTCCTTTTATTAAATGGCACCATGTTCATTTGTTTTCAAGTTTAGGTGATAAGACTAAGATTACTGATAAGGTTGAATATATTGTTCCAGGTGGGGCACTTATACATAATTTATTTGTTAAAAGAGATTTATTGAATATATTTAACTATAGGAAAAGAGCATTGAATAAGTTTTTTAGTAGTTTGGAGTAATAATGAATGATCAATTTAGAGATAAAGTTGTATTTATAACCGGAGGAGTAAGAGGGATAGGTAAAGGCACAGCTGAAGTATTTTCAGAGAGAGGTGCTAAACTTGCGATCTCTGACCTTGATAGCGAAGAACTAGAAAGATTAGAAACTGAATTTTCTTCAAAAGGTACAGAAATTATAACTGACAAAGTTGATGTAACTGTAAAAGAAGATATTGAAGAATTTGTCAAAAGAACAATAAATGAATTTGGCAAGATTGATGTATGTGTTCCTAATGCAGGCGCAATAGGCTCTTCGGGCTTCTCTGATCGTAAGGATTATAACGATGAAGATTGGGATATTACATATAAGGTTAATGTGAAGGGGTTAGTAAATACTACTGATTCTGTAAAAGGTCATATGATAGAAAGGGAGAGTGGCAAAATAGTGATTGTTTCATCTCAAGGAGGCCGTAAGCCAAGAGGAGTAGGAGATAAGGGCAGAGGTAATGTTTTAAACCCTTACTTAGTTTCTAAAGCAGCAGCAATTCAATTTACTCATGCGCTTGCAATCGAATTAGGCAGATTTAATATAAATGTAAATACAGTATGCCCTGGTAGGCTATGGACTTCATTTTGGCAAAAAATTGCAGAGAATCATAAAGCGCTAAATCCAGATTTTGCTGATATGGACCCTTATGATATTTTTGTCGATCAGATAAAATCTAATTTTCCTTTAGGTAGGCCTCAAGAGCCTAGAGATATTGGAAATGCAATTGCCTTTCTTGCTTCTGAAGATGCCAGCCAAATCACAGGCCAAGCATTGAATGTAAATGGTGGGAATATTTTAGATTAATATAATTATCAATTTGTGTAGTATAATCAACAATACATCATATTAATAGATTAATTTATTCCACATTTTGAAAAACAACAGATCAATAATTAATATTAAAGATAGGTATACTTCTTCATTGCTTGATGGAAATTTGCAAGATGCATTTGCCTGTGTTTCTTATATCTTAGCCGAAGGATGGGGTGAAAAATTTTTATATAAAAAGATTTTTACTGAATCTTTAAGAGAAATTGGAGAGATGTGGCATAACGGAGAAATATCTATATCTCATGAAAATAGAGCTTCTAGCATTACTTTAGAGTTGATGGCAAGGCTTAGGCAAAGTTATATACCTAAAGATAATTCTCCATTAGTAGTAGTCACAACACCAAAATCAGATTCTCATTCGACTGGAGCTAGAATGTTTGCTGACTTTTTATTAATGGATGGCTGGAAAGTAGATTTTATTACTAATCAAGTTCCATTATTTGATCTAAAAAAATTCATTCAAGAAAGGTTGCCCGATTTAGTAGCTATTTCAGTAACTATGGATTCATCTTTGGAAGAATGTGATGAAATAACTCAGTCATTGCAATCAGAAGGAAAAGTTCCAAAGATCATATGGGGAGGACCTGCTATTAACAGATCAATTATTGATAGAACGACAGACTATGAAAAAAATGATGAACCTAAAGTCTTAAATTTTCAAATTAAAAATATTAATTACCAAATTAAATCTTCACCCGACTTTGTATGTTGTACATCTGAATTTTTTGAATCAAATAAATGTTCCAAATTTTTAACAGGATTTCATCATGCAAATGCGAAAATTAATCTCGATCAAACCTTAGAAGGCATAGGCATAAAAATTAAAAATGTGAGGACAAATCTAGGACTTAGTCAAACAGAATTAGCAAACATGTCATCTATGGACAGAGCATTTTTGAGTTCAGTAGAAAATGGAAAAAGGAATTTAAGCATAAGCGCCTTACATAAAATTTCAGACGCATTAAATATATCAATCAATGAATTAATGAATTAAAGCCATAAGATTAATCACAACCAAACGTAGTCTAAATCAGTTGGCTCTAGCCAGCCATACTTACGATAAAAATCTTCATCTTTGCGTAACAAGTTAGACCTATGTGATGAGTGCAACTCTTCGTTGCCGAACCAATTGGGTAATTCAATTTTGCTAGGAATTGGTAACAATTCCATAGTATTTTTGTAGCCTCGGAAAATCCACTCATTTATGCACAAGTTATGATATAGAGCTAAAGAATCAGGATAATTTTCCCATAATTTGTTAACTGGATGATGAGGATAGCCACCTTTACCCTTTGTAACTTGATTGTATGTTTGCATTGCTTCTACACGTTGTTTTCCTAATCTCTTGTAATCTAAGCACTTAAGAGATTTTTCTATATCAGCATATGGCATAAAAGTTTGCATGTTTTCCTCGGCAAATGTAAATCAATTAATAGCAAAGTTTTTTGCTTCAATTTTTTCTTTAATTAAGTTAGATTTTTCCGTTAGCATTAACATTATTTCTCTTCCAGTTAATTTGTGAAAATTATCTGTAGTAGGTGTTGATAATCCACAGGTTACACATCTAATTTCTTCTTCATTTTCTATAGTTTGATTTACTATTAATGTGCCCTTACATTTAGGGCAACTGTTTACTATAATCATAATAATTGCCTTTCTAATAAAATTGATTTAAGATAAAGTTATCACTAATATTGATTATAGTCAACATAAATAAAAAATGAGTAAAATTGGAATTTGGTTAATAAATAAAGATCTTAGAATCGAAAATAATATTCTTGTGCAAGCATTAAATGATTGCGATTCAGTTTTGCCAGTTTTTGTTTGGGACGAAAAACTTAGAAGATCTTCTTCTGATTCTAAAATTGCATCATTTTACCGTGAGGCATTAAACAATCTATCCAAAGAGTTAGATAATTTGAATGGTCAAATTTTAATAAAATTAGGTGACTCTGAAGCAGTATTAGATCATTTAAAATCAAAATATAGTGTATGTTCTATATACACTCAATTTGATGTAGATCCAGGACATAGAGAATTTATTAAAAATATTTCTAAAAAATTTGAAGTAAAACTCTTAAATACGTCTTACTTATCTGACCTAAACAAAACATTGAAAGATGACGGGACCCCATATTTAACATTCTCAAGTTTTTCAAGAGCTTGGTTTAGAAATGAATTCGATATTCAACATGAAATCACACCAACTAAGTCAAACTTTTTAGTTATTGATGAAGTGAATGATTTTTCCCCTCCCCCAAACAACACACCATTTAAGGCCAGTAAACTATTCGGAAATAAAAGGTTATCTAATTATATTGAAAAAAATCTCTTAAGTTACAACAAACTGCGCAACAGATTAGATTTAGATGGAACTTCAATGCTTTCTGCTTACTTTAATTCAGGTATTGTTGATATCAAAAGATCCTATATTTTAGCTGAAAATTTTGGTCTCAATAATCCTGGTGTCAAATCTTGGATAAATGAGTTGCTATGGCGTGAATTTAATGCCTATATTATGTTTCATTTTCCAAAAATAATTCATTCTTCATTCAATAACAAATTATCCTATTATCCTTGGGAAGAAAATGAAGATCACCTAAATAGTTGGAAACAAGGTTTGACTGGTTTTAGTTGCGTAGACGCATGCATGAGGCAGTTATTAGATATTGGATGGATGCACAATAGAGGAAGAATGATTGTTGCTTCTTTCTTGACTAAGGATCTCTTTATAAATTGGAGGGAAGGTGAAAAATGGTTTATGGAAAATTTGGTAGATGCCGATACTGCTTCTAACGTTGGTGGCTGGCAATGGACTGCTGGCTCTGGTGTAGATGCAGCTCCTTATTTCAGAATTTTTAACCCAATTACTCAAGGAGAAAAATTTGATCCAGATGGGACTTATATCAGAAAATGGGTGTCTGAGTTAAGCGATATGGAAACAAAATTTATCCATGATCCTTCAAAATATAAAGCAATTAATCAGTATCCTGATCCAATTGTATCTCACGAGGATTCGCGAAAAAAAGCCCTCCACATATTTAACTCTTTAAAAAACTAATAATAACTTTCTGATGATTGAGGTGGGCTGATATTTTGATCATTTTTACTTCTGTTTGGATTAGGGGTAGACGTTGGTCTGGGTGCAGGTGTAGGGTCGATAAGTTTTCCGTCTTTAGTTAGCACTCTTATTTCTCCTCTCATGCTCGGGTGCAAATTGCATCTATATGTATATATACCAGCATCAAGGAATTTAAATGAATAATGTTGGTTATTATTTAAGTATCCGGAATCAAATTTATTTTCAAGGGATGATGCTGTGTGTGAACTAGAGTCATAATTTATCCAGGTTATGGTTGAATTTTTATAAATAGAAATATCTGACTGATCAAACATAAAATCAATAATCTTTACAACTATTTCTGTTGGCTCAGGCTTGGGTGTCGATGTTGGCTCAGGCTTGGGTGTCGATGTTGGCTCAGGCTTGGGTGTCGATGTTGGCTCAGGCTTGGGTGTCGATGTTGGCTCAGGCTTGGGTGTCGATGTTGGCTCAGGCTTGGGTTTAAAAAGAATTATTTCATCAGATTCTTGAGATATTAAATTTTGATTATCGCTTGAACAGGAAATAAGAAGAGTTGTTATTAAAACGCCCAATAAAATTTTTTTCATTTTATAAAATCCTTTATAAGGTTGCTAATAGATTCTGGCTCTTCGAATATAATCATGTGCGTTGTATCTGGGATTGCTTGTACTTTTAGGTTTAAGAAGTTTTTGGATAATTTTTTGATTTGTGATTCTTTAATTAGACTTGCAGCAGGTTTTATTAAAAGTAACGGTGACTTTGAAGGAACATTTAAATTTCTTATGAGGGTGCCTTTTTGTACTGATGAATCCCAAATTTTTATATCATAATCAAATCTATTATTTGATATAATATTAATCTGATCTTCTGATAAATCAGGATTCATTTTCTTAACATAATTGATAGAGTCATTATTTGTTGCCCAAGAATTTTTTGCATTTTTTTCAATTACAGAAAGAAAATTAAATGCCAAGGAATCAGTACTTGTATTATTACTAAACCATGGATCTATTAATACATATGAATTTACTTTGTTATTGGATTTTTCTGAAATAGCATTTGCAATAGTTCCGCCTAATGAATACCCAACTAAAGTTACTGGTTTTGTATACTTTTTATTTATAAATTCATCTACTAATTCGGTTAATTTGTCTATGCTGAAATCAATTTCAAGACCTGAATTTCCATGCCCTGGCAAGTCTATTAAAGTGACATTAAATTCAGTTGAGATGCCCTTCGCAACATTAGTGAAAGAAGTTGAGCTACCCATTAAACCATGAATAAACAATATTTCTGGATTATTGTTATTACCATACTCTCTGAAATAGATTTCTTGTCCATTTACTGAGGAAGTAAATGTATTGGTGGTTAAATTATTTTGAGAACATCCAATTATCATTAAGATTATAGTTAAAAATATAAAAAATAAATTTCTACTCATGTAGTTATTTTATCAACGAATTTGGTAATAAGGAGAAAGTTAAACTTCTTTAATATATCCTTGGTCTTTTTCGCTCCACTCAAAATCATCTTCCTTGAAACTTTTAAATCCTTTTTCAGTTGAAATTTGATTTTCTACTAGGTATCTTAGATATTGACCTTTTATTGCTTTACCATTGTGACCAGAAGAAATTTTTTCTCCATTTTTTATAAACAAAAAATTTATTTTTAAGACCTTTTTTGATTCATATGATTTTCTATGAATTTCGGGAAGTAAGTCTATAATCAAATCTTCGTTTTTTAAAAAGTTGGTAAATATAGGTTTCCAATAATCGAAAAGCTTCAAGACATTCATCTTTAATTTATAAAAAGGTATCAATTCATTTGGAGAAACCAAACCGAGCAGAGCACTAGTAATTAAGAAATTTTCGTTTAAAAATTCTAAGGAATTATTATCTAAATTTAATGGATTTAGATTATTGTATACAACTCCAGTGTATCTATTCATCGCAGGGGAGCATTCTGATTCAAAAATTCTTAAATTTTTAATATGTAAATCTTTTGATTTTTCAATTGATGTACCGTATATTTTTTGTAAATTTGAAGTATCATAATCTGACAAATTGTTAAGAACACCTTTTATTTCATTAGTAAATTTATAATTAGTATCCTCAAACTTTATAGACGTAGTATTTTCTTCTGACTTTCCTTCACTTGGCGGTATTAAAATTTTCATTTTGTCCTCATTAATAATATATTTTACATATGAAAATTACAGATATAAAGACATATGTATTAGTTGCAGATAATGCTGACGTTTCTCTTACATCATCTGCCCAAGATACAGTTTTGGTAATCATTGAGACAGATGAAGGAATAACTGGTTATGGAGAAACAGATACAAATCCTTGGGTTATCAAAGCTTTAATACAATCACCTGGAACTCACACGATGGACCAATCTATGAAAGATATTTTAATTGGAAAAAATCCCTTAAATATAGATGACTGCTGGAACTCACTTTACGTTGGAACAGCAATGACTGGGAGAAGAGGCGCAGGGGTAAATGCAATTGGCGCAATTGATATGGCTTTGTGGGACATTAAAGGAAAATTTGAGAATAAGCCTATTTTTGAATTATTAGGGGGCAATGTTCATGAAACTATAACTCCTTATGCCTCACTTCAGCCTTTAGGTACTAGTTTTGAAGAGTATAGAGACTCGTTAGTAGAGTGGGCAGAAAAAGCAAAGAATTTAGGATTTAAAGCAGTAAAGTCAGAAGTTACTATGAATGGACCATATTCTCACAATGGAATGAATGAAGATGATGATAAGCATACTAAAGTTATTGAGGCTGTCAGGAAAGCTTTGGGTCCTGATATAGAACTTATGGTAGATGTTCAGTATAAATGGGAAACTGCTGAGCAGGCTCTTAGAACAGTGAAAGATTGGGAGGAATTTAATATTTATTTTTTAGAAACTCCAGTTTGGACAGATAATCTTGATGATTATGCAAGAATGCATGATGAAGCTCCTATGAAAATTGCTGCTGGCGAATGGCTTAGCACTGTTCATGAATTTAAAGATTTAATAGAAAGAGGTAATGTAGATGTGGCTCAGCCTGACATAGGAAGGGTAGGAGGGCTGACAGAGGCCAAGAAGGTTTCAGATATTGTTGATAAAAATAGAAGAATAATTGTTCCTCATTGTTGGAAAACTTCTATTTCCATTAGTGCAACAGCCCATTTTGCTTTCAATACTCCTTCATGTAAATTTATTGAGTATTTACCGCCACAATTGTGCCACGAAACACTTAGGCGCGAATTAGCCATAGAGGGATTTGATTTTACGGATGGGCTCATACAATTGCCAACTAGAAGTGGGCTTGGAATTGAAATTAATGAGGATGCAGTTAAGAGATATAGGGTAGATTAATAAATAATTAAAAGTTAACCTTTAACTTGAACGAAATTATATGAGATAAATTCTATGGCTGGCATTAAGAAAGAAGAAGTATTTAGCATACAAGAAGATATGACGGATATGCTCGAATATTTGGCTAGTAAGTATAAACTTGCAGATAGATCGAAAGCTTTAAGAGTAATTTTAGATTATGTTGCAGAAGAAGGGGATATTGAAGAAATTTTTTCAGTTAGAAGATGCCTCAGATGCGGAGGAAGATCTGGTTGGGATAAACCAAATAACTAGGAGATTAATTACATGAATGAAGGAAGAAGCCCTGATATATGGCTAGCTGGAGATCCAGAGGATCTTGTTAGATGGATGGGTTCTGGTGTCAAAGGAATCGTTACAAATACAGTTGTTCAGAGGGAATTGACTGAAAAATATGGATCATTGATAAATCTCACAAAGAAATATCTTGAAATAACTGATAAAAAAATTGCAATAGAAATAGACGGAGAATCAACTCAAGAACTTCTAGATGTTGGTGAAGTATTTACAAAGATGTCAGATCAAATAATTTTAAAAATTCCTTGCAGTGAAATTGCATTAGATGCTTTTTCATTTCTTAAAAAAGAAGGAATTGAAACATTCTGCACAACTGTTTTTTCATTAAACCAAGCAGTATCTGTAGCTCAAGCAGGAGCCGATCATATCCTTCCATTTTGCGAACCTATGAAGGAAATAGGGGTAAGCCCATCTAAGTTAGTTAAAGATTGTGTGGATACATTTAGAGATTGGGCCGAGAGACCAAAAATTACTGCCGCACTTGTTAGGTCTGTGGATGTGGCACATTCTGCTTTGAAAGATGGAGCAGATGGTATAATAGTTTTTTGGCCAGTTTTTCAGGAGATGCTAAAGAATACATATACAGATAAGTGGAATAAAATATTTTTGGATGAGTGGAAAATTATGCATAAAAAAGGACATTTAAAAGGACTGCCTGTCGACATGGACTAGGTATTTACTTAATGAGTATAAAAAATCTTCCAACAATAATTACATTTACTAGATTCATATTAGCTGGAATAGTCGCCTGGTTATTATGTTATGATTCTAATTTTTTCGTGTTACTTTCAGTTATCTTATTTGTTATTGGATCACTGAGTGATGCCCTAGATGGTGCTATTGCAAGAAGACAGGAAAACCCTTCTAAATTTGGAGCATTTCTTGACCCTATTGCTGATAAATTTTTGGTTTTTCTAGTACTGATATCTTTAGTATTTAACAGAGATTCTAATGCTTTATTTATTATCTCTATGGTGATTATATCTAGAGAAATATTAATAATGTCATTAAGAGAATGGATGGCTACATCAGAAAAAGGTCAATTAGTTGAAGTCTCTGCCTTAGGAAAGGTAAAAACAATAATTCAAATGAGCGGAATAAGTTTAGTAGTTGGAGCTCCGTTAGTTAAAGATTCTACTTTGCTTATATGGAGATATTTCCATGAATTCTCTTTAATTGTTTTATTAATTGGAGCAACTATAGGAGTTATATCAGCTTTTAAATATCTAAAAGAAAGTTATTCTTTTTTGCGTTAAGAAATCTCTTTTTCTAATTCACCAATTGACTCATCAATTGCAGTAGAGATTTGATCTACTTGATCTTTTGTAACGGTAAGAGCAGGGGCAACTGGAAGAATAAAAGCAGGAACCCTTATCCAAATTCCCCTATTTTTCAATTTTTCTGTAAGGATTTGGTTTAAATTAAGAGAGGAATCAAAATGTTCTTTTGTTTCCTCATTTTTTACTATTTCCAAGCCTTGCAGAAGACCTACCCCTCTATTATCTCCTACAATCTTGTATTTGTTTTTTATTTCTGAGAGATTTTCGAACAATTGTTCACCTCTCTTCTTAGCATTTTCAACCAGATTCTCCCTTTCAACAATTTCAAGATTTTTCAATCCTGCGGCTGCACCTCCAGGGTGTGCCGAATATGTATACATATGAGACCATGATTTTTTAGGTTCCCCGAGAAAAGAGTCTGATATTTTTTTAGTAGATATAGATCCTCCTAGTGGAAAATATCCACTTGTGACTCCTTTTGCAAAACTCATAATATCAGGAGTGGTATTGACTATATTAGAACCAAACCATTCTCCTAGTCTTCCAAATCCTGTAATAACTTCATCAAAGATTAATAAAATTCCATATTTGTCACACACTTCTCTTACCATAGGCCAATAATTATCTGGAGGCACAACTCCTCCTAGCGGTTGAGAAACAGGTTCTCCCAAAAAACAAGAAATCGAGTCAGGGCCATGAAAAAGAATTTTTTCTTCTATGTCTTTAACTAGATATTCGGCAAATTCTTCTGGACTTTGATCTTTAATTGACCTTCTGTAGTAATTTGGTTGATCCACATGAATCAGGTTCGTTGGGGCAGGGTGGTAATCAGTTCTTGGAAATCCGGGATGACCACCTAACCACATAGTTTGATATGTCGAGCCGTGATAAGAACCGTCTCTAGAAATTATTTTGTATCTGCCTCTTTCTCCATTTCTTACATGATATGCTTGGGCCATTTTTAGGCTTGATTCATTTGCCTCAGACCCCCCTTGACAGAAGAATGTTTTGTTAAGATTTCCTGGGGTAATGTCGGCAATTTTTTTTGCTAACTTGACTGCTACTGGAGTAGTAGCTGCGTAAACATTCATGCTTACATCTGTTAATTGTTCATATATTGCTTTAGCTATTTCTTCTCTTCCGTGACCAACATTCCTAAAATACATTCCGCTTATCCCATCAAAATATTTTTCATCGTCATAAGAGGTAAGATAAATTCCCTCAGCCTTTTTTACGATTAATGGGCCACCTTCTTTTTCTAAACTAGATTCATTAATCATCCCAATATACATATGATTATTGGCAGATTCGGCAAAATTATTTTTATATTTATTGCTCATATTTTAATAATACTACATACCTAGGTAATTTATAATTTGAATTTTCATTTTAATTTAATTAATATTTTTAAAAACTAAGAGAGTAATAGAATGTCTAAATTAACTGAAAAACAACTCGATTATTTTGAAGAATTTGGTTTTTTGCCTCTTAAGAATGTCTTTGATCCCCAGAAAATATTAGACCCGATAATTGATGAATATCATTCTGTGCTGGACAATTTGTGCTCAGATCTAGTTAAAGAAAATAGACTATCCTCAAGTTATGAACAACTCAATTTCGGAGAAAGAATTACGAGAGTAATGCAAGAAACAGGCGAGGTACACGCGCAGTATTTTGACTTCTCATTACCTTTCCAAGGTGTTAAAAAAGATACTCCTATGTGGTTTGGAGAGGCTGTTTTCAGATCTCTTGTTTGCGAGGAAATTCTAGATGTAGTCGAATCAATCATAGGGCCAGAGATATATTCTAACCCTGTTCAGCATGTAAGAATAAAGCCACCAGAAAAGTTACTACCCAAGAATGAGATAGGTCAACCTATAATAGGCGCTACTGCATATCACCAAGATGCCGGAGTTGTTAATGAAAAGGCGCAGGAAACAGAAATGCTAACCGTGTGGTTTCCTATTTTTGATGCACCGGTAGAGGCAGGGCCCTTAAAGGTTGTACCTGGTAGCCACAAAGGAGAAATTTTGAGGCATTGTGCAAATTATAAAAACCTAGGTCTTACTCAAATCCCTGAACATTTGTTTGATGAGGAAGGGGCAGTTCCAGTTCCTTTAAATAGAGGAGATTTGGTTATCTTAAATAAAAAAACTGTTCATGCATCATTATCAAACGTGAGCGATAACATAAGATGGAGTTTTGATTTAAGATATAATCCCACTGGCCAAGATACTGGCAGAGAAGTTTTCCCTGGATTTGTTGCGAGAAGCAGGAAAAATTTATCTTCTGAGTTTAGAGATGCAAAGAAATGGAAAAGTTTATGGGAAGAAACAAGAGTAAAAATGAGCGAAATAAATCAAGATGGAATGACAGATTTCAATTTTAATCAGTCTGTAGATTGTGCATAAAAACCTATTTATATTTTTTATATTTTCATTGGTATTTTTCAGTTGTAGTTCAGGCAATACCTCTGAAGATGAAGTAAGTTTATCTTCAGAAGAATTTTCTTATTTTTCAATCACCAAAGAAGATAAGTCTTTTTCTGTTGATGATTTTGTAAATGCTGGATGGAAAAAATCGAAATCATTTATAACAGATGCTTTAGATAAAGAAGGAAAACCTCTCACCCCTGATGCCAAAGAAATTTGGTACGGGTTTTATAATAGAAAGGATATAGAAATTAGATTTTATGAAAATCATTTAAAAGCTTTGTCTTCTGGAGCAGACAGTGCAGAAGCTGCAGTGGGTAGAGCAGTAAATGCAAATTCTAAAGGAGGAATAATTACCTCAACAAATAATCGAGTATCTTACCAATCTTACGTAATAGCAGGGAATGCGGTAATCCTTTGCCAAGATTTAATTAATAACTGTCAAGATTTAGCTGATAGATTAGAATGAAAACCCATCAAAGAAAATGGTTACCATTTTCTGCAATTGCAATTGGTCTTTTTTCTGCAGTCTTAGATGGGAGCATGATAGGAATTGCTCTCCCGCAAATCTCAAAAGATTTTTCCTTAGATATTTCAAAAGCTGCATGGGTCTCCTTAGTTTCCACAATTACAGTTGTTGCAATACTTTTGCCGGCTGGAAATATGTCAGACAGGATAGGAAGGAAAAGACTTTATTTATTTGGAGTCGTGATAATGGCCGTTGGGTCATTATTATGCTCTCTTTCTCAAAACTTTTCATTTTTACTTTTTTTAAGAATCATAGTTTCAATTGGTGCTGCTATGAGAATGAGTACGGGGTTGGCTATGGTTATGATGATATTTGGAGATAAGGAAAGGGGCACTGGATTAGGAGCAAACACAACCACAGTAGGATTAGCTGCAATCTCAGGACCAATATTTGGGGGCTTTTTAGTTTCTAATTTCGGATGGGAGTCAGTTTTTTTAACTCAATTCATATTAAGTGTTCCGGTCTTTATTTTAGGATTTTATTATTTAGATCCAAATGTTGTAGATGCATCTAGAAAAAAAAATTCAGGAAAATTTGATTATACTGGATCTTTGATATCAGCTGCTGCATTTAGCGTTTTGCTTTTTTCAATTAACTTTAGCATTGTGTCGATGTCTACTTTTTTAATAATTGGTAGTGTATTAGCAGTATTTATACTTTTCTCATTATTTATTTATGTCGAATCAAAAGCAGATACTCCGATTCTAGACACGATTTTATTAAAAGACCCTAAATTTATTTTTTCAATGGGAACTAGACTTTTTGGATTTTTAGCAGGAAGTTCCACATTATTTCTTATGCCATTTTATATTCAAATGGTAAAAGGAATTCCTCCAGATCAAGCCGGACTGTTGATTTTTCCAGGTGCAGTTGGAATGGCAATAACAGCAAGTGTAAGCGGAAGATTGTCAGATAAATTTGGAGAAAAACCTTTTATATTATTAGGACTAATAATAATTTTTTTGGCTGGGATTATTTTTTCTCAATTATCAAAAGATTCTTCAAATTTATTATTGATATCTATATTAGTTTTTCATGGTCTTGGTATGGGGATTTGGGCATCTCCTAATGGGAGCCAAACAGTTTCGTTAGTTCCAAAGTATATGTATGGTTCAGTTTCTGCATTAATAAATCTTGTTAGAACAATAGCCATGGGAACTTCTATAGCTATAGCTTCAAGCGTAATTACTTTGTCTTTTATAAACTTGAATTTGAATCCTGATTTTTCCTCAATAGATTATTATGATGCCAATCAAATTTTTGCATTTATGAATGGGTTTAGGAATACATATTTTACTTTATTAGGAATCAATTTTATTTCAATAATCTTTGCCCTTCTTTCAAAGTCCAAAAATTAATCAGTCATGAACTTTTATAACCAGTTTTCCAAAGTTTTCTCCTGTAAATAACTTTGAAAAGGCATGAGGAGCATTCTCTATTTCTTCAATCACAGTTTCTTTAAATTTCAGTTCATTTTTATCTAACATATTTATAAGAAAGTCTAATCCTTCTTTGTATTGATCTTCATAGGTGTAAACCATGAATCCTTCTAATTTTGCTCTTTTAAATAAAAATTGTTTTAAATTTCTTGGGCCTAATTCAACCCCAGAATTATTGTACTGAGAAATTTGTCCACAAATAAGCACCCTAGCATTTTCATTGATTCTATCTATTACTTCGTCGCTAATTATCCCACCTACATTATCAAAATAGATATCTACTCCACTTTCGGTACTTTTACTAAGATTTTCAGTCCAATCTGAATTCTTATAATTTATGCCATGATCAAATCCTAATTCGCTAGTCATGTATTCTACTTTTTTATCTGACCCAGCGATCCCAACTACTTTGCATCCTATTTTTTTTGAAATTTGACCAACAACAGAACCTACTGCTCCACTTCCTGCAGACACAACTACTGTTTCTCCTGGTTTGGGGTCTCCTATTTTTGTAAGCCCAAAGTATGCGGTAAGCCCCGGCATGCCAATTGCACCAAGAGCCAAACTTAATGGGCTTATTCTAGGATCGACAATTTTTATATCATTTTCATTTACTATAGGGCTTGTTTGCCAGCCAGCTTTACTTAGAACAATAGCCCCTTCAGAAATTATCTGAGACTTGGACTCTACCACCTTCCCAATTAGTTCTCCCACCATTGTTTCTCCCTCGCGAATTCTATTCATAGCACCCCTCATATATGGATCTAGAGATAGCCACAAAGTTTGAAGTCTGACTTCATTTGCCTTTAAGTCGATCGAACCTTCATCAATTAATTTAAAGTTAGATTCTTCAGGAAAACCTATTGGTTTTTTTGTCATTATTATTTTCTTATTCGACATATTAAGCCTAATTTCTGTTTGGAATTTTTAATTTAAAAATGTATTCTAATGTAAACGAAAAAACAATATAAGAGGACAAGATGAAACTTCTAAGGTACAGAGAAAATGGAAAAGTTAAACCCGGAATATTAGACGACTCAGGTTCCGCTAGGGATGCTTCAGGATTAGTAGAAGATTGGAATGGACAAACTATTACAGATGAGTCACTTTCAGTGATAATGAACTCCGATCTCAATTCGTTGCCTTTAGTCCAAGGAGATATCGATTATGCACCATGCGTAGGAGACGTAGGAAAATTTTTGTGCATTGGACTTAATTATTCTGATCATGCAAAAGAGGTTGGAATGGATCCGCCTGCAGAACCAATCTTATTTATGAAGGCTACTAGTGCAATAAGTGGTCCCAACGATAAAGTCGTTATTCCTAAAAATTCTGTGAAATCTGATTGGGAAGTAGAACTTGGGGTAGTAATCGGAAAAGAAGCAAAATATATTTCAGAATCAGAAGCAGAAGATTATGTTGCTGGGTACTGTGTTATAAATGATCTCAGTGAGAGAGAATTTCAATTAGAAAAATTAGGTCAATGGGTCAAAGGGAAAAGTTGTGATACTTTTGGTCCGATTGGTCCATATTTAGTTACAAGAGATGAAGTGGAAGATCCTCAAAACTTGAATCTTTGGCTTGAACTTAATGGGCAAAGAGTTCAGGACGGTAATACGAATACTATGATTCACAAGGTATTTTTTACAATTAGTTATCTAAGTCAATTTATGTCTCTTCAGCCCGGAGATATAATTTCTACAGGGACTCCTCCAGGAGTTGGTTCTGGAATGAATCCTCCAACTTACTTGAAGGCCGGCGATTCTATGAAGTTGGGTATTGAAGGGTTAGGAGAACAATCTCAAGATGTTGCCTAACCAAAGATAGAATCCCTCCAAGAAAATTTAGGCTCCCAGCCGAACTTTTCTTTAGCAAGATCTATTTTAAGCGGTGCATTGTGCCCAACAATTTCCTCTCTTAGTTCTACGTTAGGATATACAATTTTTATGGCTTCCATAGTATCAATTGTTATCATCGTGTCTTTTGCATTAAGGAAGAATTTTTCATGACCTTTCCACTTAGGTTTCGTAACTGCCATTCTGCAAGCAGTTGCTGCATCCTTGATATGAAGGTATGTCCAGAATCCTTGGCACCTCTCCCATGCATTAGAAATTGGATTTTTGTTTAGTTCCTTAAACTTATCATCGTCCCACATTCCATTGAATCTCATGCTCCCGATAGACATATCTGGATTCCTCCTTGCAAAGGCATCTCCAACTTGCTCTCCTATCCATTTGGCCACTGAATATGGATCTTCAGATCTTGTCCCTTGATATTGATCTATAGGAAAATATTCTGGAGGCTTAACCTCATTCTTATCCCACCTGGCTGCTGTTCCCATTGCACCAATTGAATTATAAGATGACCCAAGAAGGACATTTTTAATGTTCAGCTGTTCTGCGGCCCTGCATATATTCCACATCGAAGTTGTGTTGGTAAAGAATACGAATTCTTCTGTATAGTATTGCGCACTTGGACAAGCAGCTAAATGAATCACTCCTTCACACCCTTCCATTGCTGATACTACCTGCCCATAATCGGTTACATCAACTTCAAAAAAAGTTGGCAGTTCTCCCCATGATTTTCTCATCTCTAGAGCAACATCTGCATTAGCAGTTGCGGTTGTGCCACTATGTGAAAGCGCACCCCATCTCACCTTATCTGCATTCACTACTTCATGGTTATTTCTTATTAATTCGTCTATAACGTAATGACCTACTATCCCAGAACCTCCTGTTACAAGAACCTTCATAAGACCTTCCTTTTCTTATATATTTGTTAAAAAGTTTATAATAATTCAAAAAATATGTGGAAATTTGAAGAGTTAAAAAGAGCTAACGGAAACCTTACAGAAGGTCCTGTTTGGGACGGTAAAAATATACTTTTTACTGATGGTATAGAAAACAGGATTTTAAGACTTGACCCATCAACAAATGATATTTCTATTGATATTGAGGGAACTTTAGGTGTGAATGGTCTTAATTATAATTCAAAAGGGGAACTGTTTGGATGTGAGCAAAAGGGCAGAAGAATCGTAAGATATGAGAACAGGAAGACCATTGTAGTTGCAGATAAACTTTACGGCAAGAGACTTAATGCTCCTAATGATTTGGCAATTGATTTAGAAGATAATATATGGTTTTCTGATCAGATATCCTCTATCGACAATAAGCCTGACCTGCACTTTTCTTCTGTGATAAAAGCTTCAAATATAGGATCTGGAAATTACAAAACCGAGAGAATGACATTTGACTGCTCTTCTCCCAATGGAATTCTTTTTTCGGCAGACTACAAGAAATTATTTGTAGCTCAAAGTGATTTTAGTGGCAATCAAAGGAGGCAGTTGAGATCTTATCCCGTTCTCGATAGTGAAACTCTCGGAAAATATGAAATTTTACATGATTTTGGCCCTCACAGGGGCATAGATGGAATGACTCTTGATTCTGAAGGAAACATACTTGCTACTTGTGGATGGGAAATATCTGGACCAGGACCCATGATATATATTTTTAATCCTAAGGGCAGAATAATTGAAACTGTTAGAACTCCCTGCATGAGGCCTTCTAATATAACATTTGGAGGTAAAGACCTAGCAGATATTTATGTAACTAGTCTTGAAGGGCACCTTTACAGAATCAGGAATTCTGGACTTAGAGGATCATTATTGTACCCGAAAGGAGATTGACCATGAAAGATTTAAATTGGAATAAGATAGCCGATCAGAGTAATTTAACGGAAGGTCCTACATGGACTAGCGAAGGATTATTGTATTCTGAATGCTCTGAAAGTATTACATGGATTTATAACCCTAAAGACGAATCTAATAGTATATGGAGAGAAAATACTGGAGGCAGTAATGGAATGCTGCTGGATCGGAATGGAAAACTATATGCATGTGAGGGAGAAGGAAGAAGGTTGGTCAGTTATCAGTCAGGAAAAGATACTGAAGTTATAGCAACTGAATTTGAAGGAAGAAAATTTAATGAGCCAAATGACCTTGCAATATTCCCAGATGGAAAAAATATTTGGTTTTCTGACCCAAATTATGGAGGAAGACCCTTATCAATTGATCATGAATCAGTTTATTTGGCATCTAAAGAGGGGTCGTCTTGGAAAGTAAAAAGAGCAACATTTGATACAGACAGACCAAACGGGGTTCTGCTATCGAAGGATTCAGGAAAACTTTATGTCGCAAATAGCCCTCACAATTTTGATAACCCTGACATACGAAGAGAACTTAGGTCATATGAAATTAAAGATGATTTGAGCCTCGGTTCATATGAAGTAATGCATGATTTTGGCCCACATCGAGGTGTAGATGGAATGACTCTTGATTCTGAAGGAAACATAGTTGCGACTGCAGGATTTAACACATCTGGCCCTGGCCCAATGATCTATCATTTTGATCCTGAGGGCAGAGTTATACAAACTTTTGAAGCCCCAGAAGACTCTCCAACTAATTGTACTTTTGGAGGAGATAAGAAGGATATATTGTATGTAACTTTTGCTACTGGAGCAGTTTATATGCTTGAAGGAACTGGTTTAACAGGCTAGAAAATTGATATAAGAAAAGCCCCTGACACTATCAATAAAATCCCCAAAGTCTTTTTCCTTCCAAATTCTTCTTTTAAAAAAATCTTCGCAAATATTGCTCCAAATACTGTTCCAATTTCTCTGAAAGTTCCTGCATAACTTAGCATAGTAGAAGAATATGCATATATAACAATCGCATACGAACTAAACTGAAAAACTCCAGGAATAATTAACTTAATATTTTCTTTTGTAAAATGATTTCTGAAATTGTTATTTCTAAAAAACTTGATTCCCAAAATCACTGCCGATGTATCAGTAAGCCAAACAAACAGAAAAGGATCAATGCCTGATGCGGCTTTTTTGTCCACTAAAGAATATAAAGAAATTATGATCCCTATTAATATCGCTGAGAATGCTCCACTTTTTAAGAATAATTTTCTCTTTTCTTTGGTCTTTAAATCTCCAATTGAAATAGACCCTGTCATTATGATTCCGAATATTATAAGAGAGCATCCAAAAATAGCCTGAAGCGTCATTTGCTCATTTAATATTAATATTCCGTACACAGGAATCAGGAAAACCGATAGTCCTCTTGCTATGGGATAAACAACTGAAAGTTCGAATTTTGAGTAAGCTCTTCCAAGAAATAAAAAATATAAAAAATGAATCAAAAAACTTGAAAAAGTAAAAAGGTATGTCTCCGTTGATATTGTTGAATTAAACAGTTTATATATTGCGTAGGGAGTAAATATGACCCACC
This sequence comes from SAR202 cluster bacterium, assembly GCA_009392285.1. Lineage (GTDB taxonomy): Bacteria > Chloroflexota > Dehalococcoidia > Lucifugimonadales > Lucifugimonadaceae. The sequence continues at coordinate 22,258 of VFGU01000005.1, read as the reverse complement.
CAACAATAGCAATAGCAATAACATATGTAATGGGATCATTTGATTTTTTTAATTGGATATTCCAAATAGAGTGGATGACCGCTGAAAAAAGTATTAATAACGTTACTTCTAATCCCATTCAATTACCAGAGTTTTAAGGATTCTGAGAATAACATTTCGAAATCCTTTTTGTCTGCTGGAATTGGGGATAACTTGGTTACTCTGTGCTGAGGAAGAGTTCCTTTCACGAGAGTTTCGACATCATTTTCAGTGTATCCAATTCCGCTCAGCCCGTTAGGCATACCCAACTCCCTCAATAGTTCAATGAGTTTATCAGCGATCGCATTACCCGCATCTTCTTCGTTGATATTTGAAGTATCTACTCCCAAAAGAGAAGCGACTTTTAAGTGTTTTTGCGGATTGGATGGAGAAGTAAATCTGAATACCGCAGGAGCGTTAAGTATAACGGAAAGCCCGTGAGGAACTATAGGCTTTCCCTGGGGATATCCTTCAGGAGTAAATTCCTTTACATTCCCTGAAACCGCATACGACATTCCGTGAGGAAGGTGTACTCCCGCGTTTCCGAATCCTACTCCGGCAGCGGATGCGGCAAGCATCATGCTTTCCCTAGCATCTATGTTGTTAGGGTCATTTATAGACTTTACTATGTTTTGGGACACCTCTTCTATGGTTCTCATTGACCACACGTCGCTTACAGGATTTGATCCCTGGTATGCGGGCCTTTCTCCCGGATCATCGGGACTTTCTCTGTCTGAGAAGGGCATTGCCGTATACGATTCTATGCCGTGGCATAAAACGTCAAACCCACTGCATGCAGCCACCATTCTAGGCATGGTTTTAATATTTTCTGGATCGATTATTCCAACGCTAGGCCTCAGGAATCTATCGGAAAGCCCGGTTTTTGCATGCATCTCCTCAAGATCGAATATTGCACCCCCTGTAGTTTCTGAACCAGTCCCTGCAGTTGTAGGAATACATATAGATGGCTTCAGGGGTCCCGGCACTCTTATGCCTTTACCTATGGGGGCGTTTACGTAGTCCAGGAAGTCTGCAGGATAAGTTGAGTAAAGGTTTGCTCCTTTAGCTGTATCCATAGAAGAGCCTCCACCAATAGCTATAATACCGTCATAATTTCCATCAATTGCGAATTGAGAAGCTTCTTTAAATGAGGTGTCGGTTGGTTCAACGCTTACTTTACTGAATACTGAGAACTTAACTTTTTCTTTTTCCAATGCCTTAAGTGCTTTTTCAAATAATGGAAGTTCTGAAATGACTTTATCTGTGACAATCATAGCATTTTGAATATTGAATCTTTTTGCTTCATACCCAACTTCTTCGGTGCAACCTTTTCCAAATTTTATTGAAGATGTGTCTATAGTGAAGATATTTTCAGAATTCATATTATTATCCTAATTGAATTAGTAAATTTTTAAAATAAGTTATTAATGATAAATTCTATATATGGAAACTAAAGGCGAAAGAAGAGAAAGAAAGAGAGAGTCTCTCAGGAAAAAGGCTTCGGATAACCGAAAGTCCGTAAATCTCATAGTGGATTTAATAAGAAGAAAGTCCAATTCCATAAAAAATAGAAAAAAAAATCAAAAATAGATATTGAATAAAAAGCCAAAAGATAAATAGATTAACCTCCCTTTTTAAATACCCATTATGCCTATTAAATATTACTTATATTTTGATGAAAAGATTCTAATAAATAGTTTTATTTGCCTTGAAATAATTTGACACATCTGCCATCAATATGATATAATTATAACTAGTTTGATAGTTAGTTCAAACAGTTATAAATTTCAATTTTTCTTTCTCTAAGGAGTGTTTCTTTGTCAAAAAATAGTGATAAATATATTGTTTATAAAAATTATGAAGACTTGATTCTTGGATTTAAAACACCTGCTAATTTAGGCAGGCGAAATGGAGATGTAAAAATGAAATCATATTTAAACCAATCTAATAAATTTTCAACTATTGGGCATAGAATTAATTCTCAAATTAGTGAGGAGTTTGGCTGTACTGATGCTGAGTATTTTTCTTTATTTAAGATGACTGAGGTTTATCTTGATGACCCAGTATATTGGGATAAATATATTAATGACCTTTTATTTTTTAATTATTCGAATAATCCAGATGGAATTGAGTGTCCGGTACATTTAATAAACTGGCATGAGACTGAAGTTTATGATTATTTCTATCCATACGACTCTCCTAATCTAAATGAAATGAGGAGCGAATTTGAAGAAGATGGTGAGTTTCAAAAAAAGATAAATGAGTTAATCAAAATAATTAATAAGGGAAGAATTAAAGGACTTAAGAATTGGAGGGCAAATTGAAATTTACTAGCCCAGTATCCGCCTTGCTGTGGATTATGTTTTTAGGGTTGATAGTACTTCCTATGTGCGAAGGTATGGCATAGGCGTTTATTGGAGCGGCTAACGGAAATCGAATCCGTATCTGAACCTTGGCAAGGTTCCATAATAACCATTATACGATAGCCGCATTTTAGTTAGAAAATATTAATAGAAAACAACTATTTTTACCAGTCTGAGGCGTCTCTCCAAGAGTATTTCGGCTCCCATCCCAGAATTTCTTTCGCCTTGTCTATGTCCAGTAATGTTCCGTATTCTTCCACTTCTTTAACGTAGGGAATATCTGGGAACAGTTCGTTGGTAGCGTCCTTGGTGGGAATTTCAAGAACCGTATCCTTGCCGTTTATGAAGAAGGCTTCGTGCCCGGTCCAGTCACCCTCTATGCTGAGCCTGCACGCAGACGCGGCATCCCTTCTGTCGGTCCATGCGAAGAATCCCGCAGCGTTGTGTCCGGTCAGATCCATCTTCTTTTCGGCCCTCACGTAATTTTTTGCCATCTCTTCGTCCCAAAGGCCGTGGAATCTCATGTTCGAAATCTGCACCTTCCTCTTTCTTGCGAACGACTCGCCCATTTCTTCGCCGAGCCATTTCGTCATGCTGTATACGTCCTTGTTTCTTGTGGGGTGCTTTTCGTCTATAGGAAAATATTTAGGAGGGATGGGAGACTCTCCCCACAGTGTTGCGGGCCATCCGGCTCCCAGTGCATTTACTGATGAGGCAAGTACTATCTTTTCTATGCCTTTTTCCTCGGCAGCCTCGAGAACATTGAATGTGGAAGTCATGTTGACCCTGAAAACTTCTTGGTTCGGGATTACTCCAGGACTAGGTATTGCTGCAAGATGTATAATCGCATCACAACCTGAAGTCGCAAATACTGTTTCTCCGTAGTCCGTAAAATCTATTTTCTTGTAGGAAAGTTCTGGGCTTCTGTCTTCTAGGTATCCGTTGACCACGTCGGCATTTACCACACTGTGCCCATGTTCAAGCAAATCCTTTATTACGTATTTTCCTGCTCTTCCACTCCCCCCAGTCACAAGTACTTTCATAATTTTCTCCCTTAGAAAAGTGGTGCCTCAGGGCGGGCTCGAACCGCCGACACATGGATTTTCAGTCCATTGCTCTACCAACTGAGCTACCGAGGCACGCAATCATCAGATGTTATTTTAGGTTTCAATTCTTTTCAAGTGTTAAAATATTCTTGATGACCGAAATGTAAAAATATATAGTTTAGTTTATGTCTTCAATAATAATAGCATCCGATAAATTAAATAGTGGAAAAACTATGGCTAGATCAGTAATTTTGTCATATTTAAAATCCACTGGAATTTCAGTCTCAACAATATCCTCTTTTTATAAAACGCCCTCTTCTGATAGACAAATTATAGACTTACCTGAAGTAGAAACCATACCTGGACTTGAAGATATTGATGTGAAAAATATGCCCGATAAATACTTGCAAAAAATTTCAGATCTTATATCTAAGAATTCTAATAAAAAAATGCTTATTTCTGAATCTAGCTCTACTGACATGGACTTCAACAGAAAACTTGCCGAAGTCAGCAGATCAAAGATTCTGCTGGTTACTGACTCAAAAGATAACGCGGAGAAGGCAAGGAGCAAACTTGGAGAATATTTGGGGGGTATTATATATAACAATATTCCTCGCCACAGAGTTGACTCTGTTAAGTCGGAGAAGGGAGACGACGTTATAAGTATAATTCCAGAAAATAGACATATGGTTTCAAGCACTGTGGATCAATATGTTAAGCATCTTAAAGGTAAATATCTTTATGAATCTGAAAAGAAAAATGAACTCGTTCTTAATATTCTTATAGGGGGAATAGTTCTTGATTGGAGTGTTTTATACTATGAGTCACAGAAAGATGTTTTAGCTCTTATAAGAGGGGACAGGCCAGATCTTCAGCTAGGAGCAATGCAGGCAGGAGGCAATGTGAAAGGGCTGGTGTTAACCAAAGGTATAGAGCCTATTGAGTATGTATTTTATGAAGCGAAGAAACTTGAAATTCCGTTAATCTTGGTTGATTCTGACACTCATGATACTGCTGACAAAATTTCTGGAATAGTTTCAAAATCAATATTTGACCATCCTGATAAATTGAGTAGTTGCCTTAGTTATTTTAAGGACAATATGAGTCAAAATGCCGTTGACAAAGCCTTGGAACTGACTACTCTTTAGCGTGTAACTTGCGTTAGCAGGTAAGAATCATTTAACAGGTAAATTTATGTTAAAAGAATTAGACAATCTATCTGAAATTCAAAAAGCGGCTGTAGTCCATAAGGATGGACCTGCCATGATTATAGCCGGACCTGGGTCGGGCAAAACAAGAGTTATTGCCAACAGAGTCTCTTATTTAATAAGCAAGCATCAAATTTTCCCCGAAAGGATCCTTGCGGTGACTTTCACAAATAAAGCTGCAGGTGAAATGAGAGAGAGGTGCATTGCCCTTACAAATAAATCAGATGTTAATATTTCCACTTTTCACAGCCTATGCGTATCTTTGCTGCGTCAATACGGATCAAGGATAAATATAGATCCGAATTTTTCGATTTATGACGATTCTGACCAAACAAGACTAGTCAAAAGAATTTTGAAAGATATGAATAAGGATCCCAAGAAACTTCCATTTAAGATTTCAACATTTTTTTCAGAAATATCAGTTGCAAAAAACAATAAACTGGCCCCATCAGAATATGTTTCTAGAGAACAAAATGACCCTGATGGTGCCCTGTTTTCTCAAATTATTTATGAAATTTATGATAACTATGAGAAGGCTCTCAAAAGAGCAAATTCATTGGATTTTGATGATCTTCTGCTGAAAACTGTTTTATTACTTGAAAATTTTGGAGATGTCAGGGATGAGATAGAGGAAAGGTATCAGTATCTTTTGGTAGATGAGTTTCAAGATACAAATAAGTTGCAATTAGAAATATCAAAAAAACTAACCGAAAAAAATAAAAATCTTTTTGTGGTTGGGGATCCTGACCAATCAATTTATTCTTGGAGGAATGCAGAGCCAAGGAACTTATTGGATTTTGAGAAACTATTTCCAGAAGCTTCAATAATTAAACTAGACCAGAATTATAGATCCACTAAATCAATAATAGCGGTAGCGGATAAATTGATCTCAAATAACACGGAAAGGTTTAAAAGAGAGCTTTGGACAGGCAATAAAGACGGTAATGATGCTGTTTTGATTACAGCCAGAAACCCTTCTTCAGAAGCAGAATTTGTCACAAGGGAGCTTAGTTATTTAATTAGCAAGGGAATTTCACCTGAAGAGATTGCTGTTATGTACAGAGTTAATTCTCAATCTAGAAATATGGAAGATAAACTTGAAGAGTTGCAAATTCCTTACAGGCTTATAGGTGCACTTGGTTTTAGGGAGAGAAGGGAAATCAAGGATATGCTTGCATATATTTCTATACTTATTAATCATAACGACGAAGTTTCTCTGTCTAGAATCATTAATACCCCTAGAAGAGGCATAAGTGATGCGACCTATTTATCTTTCAGGCAAGCATTTATGTCTCAAAGTCAGTATCAAAGCATATTGGGGTATTTGCTTAATAGGCCATGGAAAGAGGATTTTAAAGTTAACAAGAGGGCAGAGGCAGCATTGGATAGGTTTGCTGAGATGATTGCTGATATGATCCCTAAGGCGAAGGTATTAAGCACAGAAAGCCTTATTTCAGAAATAATTGAAACTTCAGGATACGGAACCTACCTTGAAGAAGATCCAGACTATGATAACAGGCTGAGGAATATTGAAGAATTAAAGGTCAAGGCCAGAGAAATATCTTTAGATATAACTGATCCTTTTGATAAAACCACTGAATTTGTACAAAAATTTGCACTTATAACAAAGGTAGATGATTCTGTTGAAACAGACGAAGAATTAGACAAAGTGACACTGATTACCCTTCATCAAGCAAAAGGATTGGAATATTCAGTAGTATTTATAATAGGTTTTGAGCAGGGAATGCTTCCCCATATAAGATCACTCGACGATCATAAAGAAATGGAAGAGGAGAGAAGGCTGTGTTATGTTGGAATTACCAGAGCAAAAGAAAGGCTTTATCTCACCAACTGCCTTAATAGAGTCACATGGAACAATCAGGGTAAAAATATGTTTTCTCAAACCCAAGTCCCATCTCAATTTCTATCTGAAATACCAAAAGAACTGCTTAAAACTGCAGACTATAATTTTGGAAATATTAATTATACGGAAAAGAATTTCAGCAAAACGGATTATATAAAAACTGAAAAAAAGATAAAAACGAGTAATTCAAATTTTTACGTTTCAGACGTAGTAATTCATAAAATATTTGGAAAAGGCATAGTTGTTTCTATAGATAAAAGTAATGATGAAGATGAGTTATTGATAAAGTTTGATGATATTGAAGAGCCCAAGCTTATACTTCCGGCTTTTGGATCAATACATAAAGAGAATCAAACTGAAAAGGATAACTTCGACTATTCAAAAGATTCTGAAATATCTGGCAAAGATTCAGTAGATGACGACGATTTTAGTGACTATTTTGAGGATTAATCTTCTTCCAACCTTCTTTATAAAGGCTCATTTTTATAAAATTCATTCCTTCTTTTCTGACAGGTCCTGATTCTTTGAATCCAACTTTTTTAAATGCCTTCCTTGCCCTTTCATTTGTTGTAAGTGTATGAAGGTACAATAAAATAATGTTGGTAGTATCAAATACGTGAGAAGCCAAAGTGGACAACGCGTCGGTTCCATACCCTTTCCCTACGAATGATTTATCACCAATTATAATCCCGATTTCAGCCTCTTTGTCTATTGGATCAATGTCGTAGTACATTATATTTCCAATTAAGTTCCCTGACTTGGTTTCTATGGCATATTTAACTGACCAAGGCACTGGATACCTTAACTCATCTTTAAAGTGAGAAATATATTCTCTTAATGAGATATTTATAGGAACTGTTGCGTCCAATGCTGAAAGTTCTGGATCCGATCTCCATTCATAATCTTGTTCGGCATCTTCAATTTTTTTTGAGCGCAAATTTATCTTTATGCCTTCAATTTCTACAGGCTTTTCATTATCTGGAGTTTTTGACCAATTTAATAGCTTCTTCCAGTACATCTTTTTCTCCCTGGAAAGTTAATTTTCTCAAAGCAGAATCTATCTGCTCCCAATATACTTTATCAAATTCGTCATCATGTTCCAGAATATTGCCTCCAGTATGCTCCATAAGAAAAAATGAAACTCTCTTATTTATTGTGCTTTCAGATGACCTAAAAGAGTAAAAAATTTCTTTGATTTTCTTAATAATTTTTACAGTAATTCCTGTTTCTTCTTTTACTTCTCTTAAAGCTGTTTCAGGTTCGATTTCCCCTTCATTTGGTTTACCTTTTGGAAGGGCTACTAAATCTTCAGAGGCCCTCTCGCACAGAATAACCTCAAAATTACCTCTATTATTTCTCATGACTACGCCTCCAGCAGACCAAACATCAGGATTAGAATAATATTCCTCACCATCAATAGAAGACTTATTCATTAGATGTCATTGCCTTCTTCTAATCTATCAACATACTTGGAAGGGCATTTGATTGAAAGTGAGGTAGTTTCGAAAATCCCATCTTCTTTAATAGTACCTTGAATTATAATTTCAGCATTTTCATTAAAGAATATTTCACCTATTTCTCCAGAGTAGGAAACAGGCATTATTCCTGATGATTCTTCATCGGTAATACTAAAAAAAGCGGTCAATCCGTCAGCAGATCTATGAAAGGTATCTGGAACAAGTTTTCCGATTACTCCTAAACTTTCCTTGTTTTCGTTATCAGATTTATTAATAGCGTCTTGTACGGTAATATATTTCGTGGTTGCTGCTCCAAAACTTGAAATAGCTAGGTATGAAACTGCGATAATAATAGATAAAAGTGCAACTAAAATCTTTAATTTAGAAGAGATATAAACTGGCTTTGATTGAGCCAATTCTTCTGACTTTAACTTGTTATTACTCATTATATTTATTTAGATGTTTTGCTTAATCTTCCGTTAATAATTATTAAGTATACAAAAAAAGCAATCCATGCAACCGCAAAGCAAGCAAATAAATACCACAGATTAGTTCTCACGTCCCTGCTTTCCATATCAACAATTTCTAAAGCTAATCCATTTTCTGAAACTATTGTGACAGGAGCCAATCTAGATTGATGTTTTTTTAACCTCTTAAAAGCCTCCTCGCCATTTTCTGATTGATTTCCAGTCCATCTCTCTCCAGCAATATTTTCAAGTCCGTATTTAGTGGAATTATTTTGATTTTCTATCTCAAAAGTTTTTATCTCTCCTTCGTTTGTAAGAATAGATATTTTAGAAGATTTTCCACTCTCTTCTTCTACGCTGCTTATTACTCCCGATGTAATTTGTTTTCCATCATCAGCATCTAAACTGATAGGATTCATTCCTAGAAATGTAGTAACTAGTAATAGGCTAAGAAATTTGTACATTTTTCAATCCTTTTTCTGAAACTGTTTTATATTGAACCCAAACTATTCCGATGAACATTAATGTTACGGCTAAAACACAAGTTAATAATGTAATCACCATTTCGGAACTTAGGCTAGACTCTTGCGTTGCAAGAGGACCTACAACTGCTTGCGGATGATTTTGTTGCCAAATTTGAGCCGCATAATAAATTATAGGACTATCTATAGCCCCAATTAAAGCAATTATTGCAGCAATCCTATTTCTTGCCTCACCTGGAGGAAAATAATTTCTAAATACCAAATAGGCACAATATATTAGAAATAAAATTAATGCGGTGGTTAGTTTTGCCTCACCTGTCCACCAAACGCCCCATACTGGTTTTGCCCAAACTATTCCAGAAAAAAGCATTACAATTGCTGAAACTACACCAACTTCAGCTAAAGATTGAGAAAGGTTATCCCAAAGTATTTTTTTTGTTACTAGAAACATTAGACTTGTAATTGCTACAGCAATTATTGCCACCATTGAAGCCCATGCAAAAGGCACATGAACATAGAGAATTCTTTGAACTAAGCCTTGATTAACTTCGGTTGGAACCCATATAAATATCATCCATATTGATAGGAGAGTTATAGCACCAGATATTATCAGATATAAGTTTCTAAACATTAGCAATTAATCGTTTGTAATTTTATGATGCAATGATAAAGATATATCATTGTTCTATTATTTTTCCAAATAAAAAAGTTAAGACTACTAAAAATATTATATCAAAAAGAATTCCTAAACTTAGCCATAGATTGAAATTTTGAGAACTAATCCCCAGTAAGCCTGCTTTAGTTAATTCTGTAGCAAACATTATTAATGGAATTATTATTGGCACAAGTAATAAAGTAAGTAAAATCTCATTTGATCTAGATTTTGATGAAATTATTCCAAAGAAAGTCCCTACACAACTAAATCCTAAATTAAAGATAGGGATAGCAGTCAAGATATATATAGACAGAGGGTTTGAGTTAAATAATATTGAAAAAACAGCAATGATAAAGCATTCAGATATAGTCAAGAATAAAAATAAAGACAATATTTTGCTGAAAAAAATAAGTTCAATAGGTACAGGCATAAGCAATATTGCATTTAGCGTTTCGTTTTTTTCTTCATGAGAGAATAATTTAGACATTGCTATAGAGCCAGAAAAGACTACTGCTGCCCACATAATGCCTGCACCAATCTCTGCAGATAAATTAGAAGGGTTCGAAGATGTTACTGCAAATATAGAGACTACAAGTAAAGAGAAAAGTGTAATAGTTACAATTGTTTCTTTTGACTTTAATTCAACTATCAAATCCTTAGATGAAATAGTTAAAAGAATTTTTATCCAATTTTTCATAATTCCAAAAGCCTTCCATTCTCCAATTTCATTCTTCTGTTAGAACATTTTTCAGAAAACTTTTCATTATGACTTGTGAAAATATTGGCCTTTGATCTCTTTAATCTCTGTGTGAAAATATTGGCAAATATTTCAATAGTATCGTTATCAATATTTGCTTCAGGTTCATCGGTTATCAATATTTCTGGATCATTTAGTAAGCTTTTGGCAAAGCTAGCCTTCCTTCTATTTCCATTAGAAAGTTTATAAATTTCAATATTTAGAAATTTTGAAATATTTAGTTCATCTGTGACTTCGCAAACTCTTGGCCTGTAATTGATGATTCCTAATAATTTTGAAAAGAATAATAGATTTTCTTTTACAGTCAATTGAGGATAAAGCATGTTTGAATGCATTAACACACCCATCCTTTGCTTAATGAATAAGTTTTCTGGTTGCTTATAAGGATCTCTGCCGAAGACACTAAGCGTGCCTATATTAGGTCTTAAAAGACCACAAAAAATTTTTAGAAGCGTAGATTTTCCAGATCCATTTTCCCCTGAAATACAAATACTGTCTCCAGATTTAATGTCTAGGCTAACATCTTGCAAGACATTATTATCCTGATAACTTTTATTAATTTTCTTAGCAGATAAAAGCAATTTTTTTAAGTAAAATAATTTTAGTTTTATACAATGATAGACTATATTCTTTAAATCGTAATTTATAAATGGAGGCCATAGTGAAATTTGGTTCATTTGAAAAATCAGGCGAGAAATTTGTTGGAATAGTTAACGGCGATAATGTTGAAAAGGTTAATGGCAATATCTTTACTGGTGAATATGGTAAAACTGGAGATTCCTATAGTATTTCTGAGTTAAAAATTTTACCACCTGTGTCACCATCAAGCATGATTGCATTAGCAAAAAATTATGGTTCTCATTTGCAGGGTGAAGCTCCCCCAAAGCAGCCCGAACCTTTTTTTAAAACTATCTCATCTATAACAAGTCATGATCAGGAAATAATAATTCCTAGAGATTCTGAAAAAGTAGATGCTGAATCCGAATTGGTCGTAGTAATAGGGAAGCTCGCTAAAGATGTACCTCAGGATAAGGTATTTGACTATATTTTTGGTTATACCTGCGGAAATGATGTTAGTGCAAGAGATTGGCAAAAAGGAGACAAGAGTTGGTGGAGGGCTAAATCATCAGATTCATTTTCTCCAATCGGGCCTTTTATAGAGACTGAAATAGATCCAGAAAACCTTAATATCATTGGCAAAGTAAATGGAAACATTGTTCAAAGTTGTAATACTAGCGAAATGATTTGGTCTATACCAAAAACGGTTGAATTTATCACAAAATATGTAACATTATTTCCTGGCGACTGTATCTTTACTGGTACATCTGGCACTGCTGGGCAGATAAAGCCTGGCGATATAGTTGAAATTGAAATTGATGGAATAGGAAAATTAGTTAATCATTGCGTTTAACTGAATAATATTTTTATGTCATATACCCAATAACTTAACATGAATATTCCTGCTAAAGTTAAGAATATTCCAAAGATTAAATTCGACCATTTTCTAAAAAAATTATTTATGATTTTAGTGCTATTTACCGATATAAAAGTAGCAATAGTTAATATAGTTATTACTGATATCATCCCAAATGAATAAGAAATGAAATCTATAAAGGTACTTTGATTATTTGATGAATTAATAGATTTTGTCACGACTGAAATAAATATTGGAAGAGCGCAACCTACAGAAGCCAATCCGTAACTTACCCCAAAGAGTATAAAACCAAGAGGGTTAATGTTTTTCGGATTTCCGATCTTTGAGCTGATTGATGATATTTTAGTGCTAAAAAATTTTTCTCCACTTAATTCTCCAATTCCAAAATAAAGAATAAGTAGTGATAGTAGTATTGATATAAATGGTATTAGATCACCTATTAACTCTGAACTTAGCGAAACTATGATTGCCGCTAAGGAGAATAAAGCCACAAATCCTATTCCAACAAATAAAATTATATTAACCGAATTAACTATTTTTCTTGAGGTAGTTATGTGATTGGAATCAGAATTATTGTATACATAAAGCCCCAAGTAAACAGGCAGCATTACTATTCCGCAAGGATTAATGGCTGCTAGAACTCCAGCCACAAAAGAATATCCGAAATTAAATATATCTAAAGTGCTTGAAAGAGCATTTGACCCTTCACTAGAGATTTTCAGTACTTGATTAATATAGGTGTTAGTGAATAGATCAGTATAAAACGTTAAAAAGCTGATTGTTATTGTTATAAGAAAAGTAACTATCAGGTTATTTGTTATTAATTTTTTCATATTTCAATGTTACTAGAAGTAATTAAACTTAACGACAGTATGAGAAACTTGTACTTAATCTATTTTAATGTGCTATACTCCACAACGGAGTTTTTAGAAGAAAAATAAATTGGATAATTTAACTGAAGAAAGAAAAATAAATTTAAGAACACTTTTTGAAGCAGGAGTTCATTTTGGTCATCCCACAAGAAAGTGGAATCCCAAGATGGATTCTTTCATATTTACTAAGAAATCTAAATCTCATGTTATAAATCTTGAAAAAACAATTACTCAACTTGAAGAAGCAAGGAAACTAATTATAGATATTGTGTCTCAGGGCGGAGAATGTATTTTTGTAGGCACAAAGCTTCAGGCAAAGTCAGCCATCCAGAATGAGGCAGAAAGATGCGAAAGTTTTTATGTAAACCAAAGATGGCTTGGCGGTATGCTAACAAATTTTAAAACTATGAAGTCAAGAGTTGACACATTAAAAAATCTTGAAAACAAAGCTACTGAGCAACAAGATGACAAGACTAATACCAAAAGAGAACTTCAGGTTATCGCTACAAAGGCAAAGAAGTTGAAGAAGTTTTTTGGAGGAATAACCGGAATAGAGAAGATTCCTCAATTGATGTTTGTAATTGATACCGAGATGGAATTTAACGCTGTAAATGAAGCTAATAAACTAGGCATTCCTATTATAGCGGTAGTTGATACCAATAGCGATCCTAGTAAAATCGATGTTCCTATTCCAGGTAACGATGATGCTCTTAGGTCAATAAGTATAATAACTAAGTTTATAGCTGATTCAATTTTAGAAGGTAAAGAAAAATATGCTCAAATCCAAGAAGAGGAACTAAAGAAAGCAAAAGAATCTCAACTTAAAGAATCTTCTAAAGAAGATAAGGAGTAAAATGGAAGTAGATTTGAATGTAGTAAAAGAACTCAGGCAAAAAACTGGAGCTGGAGTAATGGCTGTTAAAAAGGCACTTGATGAGTCAAATGGAGATGCTGACAAGGCAGAGGAAATCTTAAAGAAGCAAGGCCTTGCAAACGCTTTAAAAAAATCTGGCAGAGAGACTTCAGAGGGTGTAGTTCAGAGTTATATTCATGCAGGAAACAAAATAGGTTCATTGGTAGAATTGAAGTGTGAAACAGATTTCGTGGCTAGGACTGATGATTTTGTGAATTTAGCAAAAGATCTTGCTATGCAGGTAGCCGCAATGGGACCTTTATTCATATCTAAAGATGATGAAGGAGCAGACAAAGTTTCTGATGAAGAAATATTAATGTCCCAAGCATTTATTAAAGACCCATCTCTTACAATTGAGGATATGATTAAATCTATGATCTCTAAAGTTGGAGAGAACGTAAATATTTCTAGAATAACTAAATTTGATCTATCTTAATATATATGACTCCTCGCACTATACTTTTAAAACTTAGCGGGGAAGCACTTGTTGGAGATAGGAAGTTTGGTATAGATACCGACATTCTCGATTACTTATCTAAAGAGATTTCTGACGTTAAAGATAAATTTAAGAAAATAAGGATCGCAATGGTTGTTGGTGGAGGAAATATTTGGAGAGGGGCTGATTATGAGAAGTTAGGTATGGATAGATCTGTTGCAGATTCTGCAGGAATGCTTGCAACTATGATTAATGGATTGGCCCTTCAGGATGCTCTAGAAAATATAAATCTACCTGTGAGAACCATGTCTGCTCTTTCCAATCCTTCTGTCGCAGAATTATTTATTAGAAGAAGAGCATTGAGGCATTTGGATAAAGGCAGGATTGTAATTTTGGTTGGAGGAAGTGGAAATCCTTACATGACAACTGATACTGCTGCCGCTCTAAGGGCTTTAGAAATTTCTGCTGATCTTCTAATGATGTCAAAAAATGATGTTGATGGTGTATATGATTCTGACCCTAAGATTAACCCTTCAGCAAAAAAAATTAATAAAATTACTCATATTGATGCTCTTTCAAGGCAAATTAAGGCTTTAGATAGCACTGCATTATCTATGTGCATGGATAATGATATGCCTATAAGTGTATTTAATATTTTTAACAAAGGAACTTTATCAGGTATCCTAAGTGGAAAAGATCTAGGAACATTAATTACTCAGGATATCTAAAATGAGTGAAGAATTAATATCAGACGTTAAGTCTAATATGGCTAATACAATAGAATATTTTCAAGAAGATATTTCAGGAATGAGAACTAATAGGGCTCATTCAGGATTAGTTTCAGGTTTAATGGTAGATTATCATGGTACTCAAATGAAACTATCAGAACTAGGCCAAATAAGTGTTTCCGAAGGATCTATGATATTAATTCAATTATGGGATAAGTCTGCAGTACCTTCAATTGCTAAAGAAATAGAATCGTCTGATTTAGGTATTAGCCCTGGAATAGAAGGAGATACAATTAGACTTGTTGTTCCTCCCCTTAATGAGGAAAGAAGATTGGAGTTGGTCAGATCTTTAAAAAAGAAGTCAGAAGATGCAAAAATTTCAATAAGAAATGTCAGAAGAAATGGTATGGATGAGGTAAAATTGCTTGAGAAATCAAGTGAAATTTCACAAGATGATAGCAGAAGACTTCAGTCAGAAATACAAAAGAATACAGACGATAATATTGACCTTATTTCTAGTATTTCACAAGAAAAAGAAAACGAGTTAATGGAAGTTTGAAGGCTTTTGGATAAACGATCCGATAAAAGTTTTGAATCTATTGTCTTAGATTCATTTAAAGAAAATTCTTCGTCATTGCCTTCCCATATTGCCATAATAATGGATGGCAATAGAAGGTGGGCGGCTATGAAAAAAATCCCAGTTTTTTCAGGTCATAAAGCAGGAACTAAAAATATTGAATCAATAGTAAAATTTATGAAATCTTTAGAAATTAGATTTCTAACACTATTTACTTTTTCTACAGAAAATTGGGATAGACCCCAGAAAGAAGTTAATTATATAACTAAAACTTTACTTTCAGAATCTCTATCAGAAAATTTTGCCAATCTTCATGAATTAGGTGTGAGGATTTTGATAAAAGGAAGTATAGAAAAACTAGATTCTAAAACTAGAGCAAATATATTAGAAGCAGTAAAAAAAACCGAAGAAAATAAAAATATTAACTTAATAATAGCTTTTGATTATGGGGGCAGAAGAGAGATTATAGAAGCTACGAAGAAAATCGTTGACAGCAAGATAGATTCGCTTGAAATAGACGAAAGTTTATTTAATAAATACCTTAACGATGGAGCCCCAGATCCAGATTTGGTAATAAGAACCGGAGGCGAGTATAGACTTAGTAACTTTTTAATTTGGCAAACAGCATATAGCGAATTTTTTACTAGCAATGTGCTCTGGCCAGATTTTGATATTTCAGAATTTTCTAAGGCTTTGATTGAATTTTCTAAGAGAAAAAGAAGATTTGGAGCAGATTAGTTATTTTATGAATCAGAGGATTAGAACATCATTAATCTTAGGACCAATATTACTATTATCATTAGTATCTAATATTTTTACTTTCTTATTAGTTTTAGTATTAATTTTTTTTATTATTATCGAAACTAATCTTTTGTTAACTGAAGAGAAAAGAAATATAAGAACTTTTATATACTTTATAATATTTATCCCAATATATTTATCCTATATAGAGTGGGGTGGATATTCTGTAGTTACCAACTTAATTTTACATTTTCTTGCGCTTATTGTCGGAATATTATCAATAATTGTTGGGATAAGAAAAAGAGACGAAGAAATAATTGATAGATCCCAATTTTCCTATTTTGAAGACCAAAGAATTTATGAATTTCTATTAAGAGAATCATCCTCATTGTTTTTTGTGACAGGTGTCTCTTCTATATTGTTGTTATATGATTCATTCTCAGATCTTAAATGGATACTTATTCCTGTATTAACAGTTTTTGTTGTAGATTCCGTATCCTATTTAGTTGGATCCAAATTTGGCAGGCACAGAATTAATTTGATTTCTAAACTTAGCCCTAATAAAAGCATTGAAGGGTATATTTCAGGGTATATGTCAGGTATTTTATTTTATTTATTTATTAATTTTTTATTCAATAACCCTATAAATTCATTTAATTTAAATTTAATTTTGGCTTTTTCTTTACCTTTTTTTGCAATTATTGGTGACCTTTATGCTTCAGGAGTTAAAAGAAATTTTGGCGTAAAGGATTTTGGTTCGACTCTTCCAGGTCATGGTGGAATTCTTGATAGAATAGACTCTGTGGTTATAGTTTTAACCTTATTATCGTTAGTAAAGGCAATAGTATGAAAAGAAAAGTTTCTATTCTTGGATCTACAGGTTCTGTTGGAACTCAATGCTTAGATCTAATTGAAGAGAATATAGAAGAGTTTGAACTGATCACTATTACTGCAGGTAATAATGAAAATAAATTAGAAGAGCAAGTGAATAAATTTAAACCAAAATATTATTATTCAAATAGTGACGTTGATTATTCATATGGCAAAAGAATGAATAGTTATAAAGATATATTAAATTTTGATGACTCAGATCTCATGGTAATTGCTTTGTCAGGGATTGAGGGTATTGATCCTACGATCTTCTCAATAGAGCAGGGTAGAAAAGTATTATTAGCCAACAAGGAAAGTTTAGTTGCTGGAGGAGATATAATAGTTGAATTATCTAAAGATAAAGGTTCAGAAATAATTCCATTAGATAGTGAACATTCTGCAATATGGCAATGTATAAAAAATGAAGACAGTGTATCTATTGATAGGGTGATTCTAACAGCTTCTGGAGGAGCTTTAAGAGATCGTACTGCTGAAGAATTAAAAAAAATTACTGTCAAAGACGTTTTGGCTCATCCAACATGGAAAATGGGAAGAAAAATTACTGTTGATTCTTCTACCTTGATAAATAAGGTATTTGAAGTTCAAGAAGCATCCAACCTTTTCTCATTACCTCTCGATAAAATAGAAGTATTGTTTCATAGGCAAAGTTTGATTCATGGATTAGCAGAATTTAAAGATGGAAATATATTAGCTGTACTATCATATCCTGACATGAAAATACCAATTTTATATGGTCTGTACTACCCGGAAAGGAAATCAAGTTCTAAAATTAAGAAAATAGATTTTAGATCGATAAAGGGTTTATCTTTTGAATCTTTTCCTGAGGATAAACTTGGATGGTTTAATTTTGGCATTCAATTATTAAATTCATCAAAATTGGCACCTTCATTCTTGGTAGGCTCTGATCAGGCTGCTGTGGAAATGTTTCTAGAAGGAAAGATTAGTTATACAGGCATGCTAGATGCAATGAAGAGGGTTTACGATAAATTTGATTTTTCAGATGAATACAATTTGGAAACTATTAAAGAGACCGTCCAAAGGTCTTATTTAAAGACTATAGAGGAAATTGGATGACAGTTATTGTAAGCATTGCAAGTTTTATCTTGGTTCTATTGCCTCTTATTATTTTTCATGAATTTGGACATTATTTTTCAGCTAAGTTTTTTAAGATAAAGGTTTTAGAATTTGGTTTTGGATTCCCCCCAAGATTATTTTCTATATGGTCTGGCAGAAACTCTTTATTTATTTCCAAAGAACTTTTATTAAAGTACAAAAGTTTTAATTCAAGAAAAATCTTATTCGTTACTACTAAACTAACTTATAATAGATTATCAGTTGCAGAGATATTCGATGACAAAAATGAAATTCCTGCAAGCCTTAAGAGCGATTCAATAGAAATCACATCTCATTATCATCAAGATGGAAAAATCTATTTTAAAGAGATGCAATGGTCCTTCAATCTTCTGCCTCTAGGTGGATTTGTAAGGCCTTTTGGTGAAGAGCATTCTGATCATCCGGAGAGTTTCTATATGAAGAAGCCTTATCAAAGATTAATTGTATTAATTTCAGGAGTTTTGATTAATTTTTTATTGCCTTTCGTATTATTTTTTATTGCCTTTCTAATGCCTGGCCAGATCCAGAAGTCGGATTTAATAATTATGGATGTTATTAAAGAGTCGCCAGCATATCATTCTGGATTGAAATCAGGAGATAAAATCCTTTCTATTAATGGGAGATCTATGAATAACATGAACTCATTGCAGAAAATAATAACCTCTTCGCTAGGAGAAAACATAGAAATTCAAATCGAAAGAGGGATTCCCAATGTTTTTTCAAAATCTTGGGAGGAAAAATTCTTTTATAATGGAGATATTAAAACATTTAAATCTAGGCCTAGATGGAATCCTCCTGAGGGCCAAGGTGCTCTAGGAATATCTATCTATTCTAGTAATTTTACTAAGATTGATTCCAACTATGGAATAATTGGTTCTATTAGAGAATCTGTATTTAGTGTTTTTCAGTTATTTGATTTATCTATAAATAGTATAAAAGCTATGATTGCTGGAAGTACTAACCCTCAATTTTCTGGTCCAAGTGCAGTGGGTCCTGTTGGTATCAGTCAAATTACTGGTGAAATAGCTATAGCTGAAATTGAATTCAGAGATAAAATAATGATTTTTGTAGAACTTACCTCAATATTAAGTTTGAGTTTAGCTGTTATAAATTTATTGCCAATACCAGCACTTGATGGAGGTAGGATCTTGTTTGTATTAATTGAAATTCTGAGAAATGGAAAAAGAGTTTCACCTGACAAAGAAAGAATAGTACATGGTTTAGGTTTTATTTTTATGCTTACTCTTTTATTCATAATAACCGCTCAAGATATAATTAGAATTTATCAAGGCGTAGATGTTGTGGGCTAATGTTGAGAGGAATATAATATTTAAGTGGAAATTCACAGAAGAAAAAGTAATTTAGTTAAAGTGGGTGATATTCCCATTGGAAGTGATTCGCAGATTGTAGTGCAATCTATGACTGATACTGATACCTCAGATATCAATGCAACAGTTTCGCAGGTAAAAGCCTTATATGACGCAGGAAGTGAATTAGTAAGAGTGACAGTTAATAATGATAATTCTGCAAAGGCAATACCAGAAATTAAGAAAAGACTTATGGATTTAGGGTGTAGTGTTCCTCTTATTGGAGACTTCCATTTTATTGGTCATAGGCTCTTATCTTCTCACAAATCATGCGCAGAAAATTTAGATAAGTACAGAATTAATCCTGGAAATGTAGGCAGAGGGAATAGAAGAGATGAAAATTTTGAAATGTTCATTAGGGTTGCCAAAGAATTCGATAAGCCCATTAGAATAGGCGTAAACGCTGGAAGTTTAGATCCTGAACTTTTAGATTCTAAAATGGAAAATAATGCTAAGAAAGAGATTCCAGAAGATTCTGAGGTAGTAGAAAAAGAAGCTCTTGTTGATAGTGCGCTAATTAGTGCAAATAAGGCGATTGATTTAGGCCTAGAAGAGAACAAGATTATCATTTCCTGCAAGGTTTCAAGGGTAAGGCAAATGATATCTGTATATAGAGACCTAGCTGATCGATGTAATTTCCCTCTTCATTTAGGTCTGACAGAGGCTGGCATGGGGACTAAGGGGGTATCTTCAACCTCTATTGCCCTAGGTAATCTTTTATTAGATGGTATTGGAGATACAATTCGATGTAGTTTGACCCCTGAAGTAGGCGGGGATAGAACAAAAGAAGTAAAATTAAGCCAAGAGATTCTTCAGGCAATTGGTATTAGAAATTTTAGACCCTCGGTTACTTCATGTCCTGGTTGTGGTAGGACAACTTCTACTTTTTTCAGAGAATTAAGTGAAGAAATTCAAGAATATCTTGAAAATAATTCTAAGGAATGGAGCAAGAAATATCCTGGCTCTTCTGATCTTAAGGTGGCAGTTATGGGTTGTGTAGTTAATGGACCAGGAGAATCAAAGAGTGCAGATATTGGAATATCTTTGCCTGGATCTGGAGAATCGCCTAAAGCTCCTATATTTATAGATGGTGATAAAGTTGGAGTTTTAGAAGGTGATGGTATTGCTAAGGAATTTATCTCAATGGTAGAAGATTATGTTAAAAAAAGATGGAGTAATTAGAAATAAATAGGAGGAAAAATTAAACTTTCAAAATATTATTGGTCTACTTCAAGAAATATTTCTGATGACTCAGAAATGCTTAGTCATAGACTATTAATTAGGTCAGGTTATATTAGCCAGTTGGGTGCTGGAATATTTAGTTTTACCCCTATTGGTTGGAGAGTAATTGAAAAAATTAAGAATATAATAAGATCTGAGATGAACTCAATTGATTGTCATGAGGCAAATTTTCCGGTAGTTCAGCCTTCAGATATATGGGAAGAAAGTGGTCGTATCGATTCTTTTATACCTCCTCTAGCTAGATTTACCGATAGAAGAGATAAAATTATGATAATTGCTCCTACCCATGAAGAGTCGGTAATATCTATGGTCAGGAGTGAGGTGAATAGTTATAGGGATATGCCTTTTTCTTTGTTTCATATACAAACTAAATTTAGAGATGAGACTAGACCTAGAGGTGGTCTCTTAAGAGTCAGGGAGTTTGAGATGAAAGATGCTTATAGTTTTCATTCAGACCAAGAGAGCCTTGATGAAGTATATGAAAAATTCTCTCAAGCATATTTTAATATTTTTAATAGGTGTGGCATTGATGTGATAAAAGTTGCTGCTGATAGTGGAGCGATAGGAGGGAAAGTATCGTCTGAGTTTATTTCAGTGGCAGAAAATGGCGAAGATACAATTCTTAAATGTGATGAATGTTTATATGCTGCCAACGAAGAAAAGGCCGAATTCAAAAAAATAATTAAAAATGATACTGACAATCTTGTAGAAAAATCTGAAACAGAGACTCCAAATATTAAATCTATTCAGGATTTATCCAATTTCTTTAATTTAGACCCTCATTGTTTTATAAAAACAATGGTTTATTTCTCTGGTAAAAAGCCAATTTTAGTTTCTTTAGCAGGAGATCTTGAAGTAAATGAAACAAAATTGAGAAACTTAATAGGTGGCGATGTCAGATTGGCAGACAATGAAGAAATAATTCAATTAGGTTTAGTTCCAGGTTTCATATCACCAATTAATAATGATTTTGATTTAATAGTTGATGATTCCATTAATTTAAAATCTGACTACATAATTGGTGCAAACAAAGATAATTTACATATTTCAGGAATTTTACCTGGGAAAGAATTTAATATTAAGTCTTATGAGGATATAGCTAGTGCTAAGAAAGGATTCCTTTCAGTCGATTGTGATGAAAGCAAATGCAAAGGTCTGAATGAATACAAAGGAATAGAGGTTGGGCATATATTTAAATTAGGGAATACATATAGTGCAAAGATGGGTTTGAATTTTATTGATACAGGAGGCAAACAAAAGAGTGTAGAAATGGGTTGCTATGGCATTGGGGTTGGAAGGTTGCTTGCTGCAGTAGTTGAGGCAAATTCAAGTGAGAAAGAATTAGTTTTAAATAAACATATATCCCCTTTTCAGATATATCTTGTAAATTTGAATTCTGATAACCCAGAAGTAAAAGAAGTATCTAATAGTGTTTATTCTGATTTAATCAATTCTGATTACGATGTTCTTTTTGATGATAGAGACGAAGGCCCAGGCGTTAAATTTAGTGATTACGAACTATCAGGGGTTCCTATACGAATCGTAATCAGTAAAAGGTCCATAGAAAATTCTGAGGTTGAGATTTTAAAGAGAGGAGAAGAAGATTTTAATATGGTAAAGATCAAA
>VFGU01000004.1 GCA_009392285.1 SAR202 cluster bacterium | reverse complement strand
GGGGTGAGCGGAGGGATTCGAACCCTCGATCTTCAGGGCCACAACCTGACGTGTTAACCAACTACACCACGCCCACCATATGAACAAGATAAAATTTATCAGAGAATTCTAAATTTTAATAACTTAATTTAAAAACAGTCTCTATTAATGTCCGGCAGGGATAGCCTGTAGCCCCTTGGGATATCCAACCTTTGTTAGTTGAACTCATTGCAGTCCCTGCAATATCTAGATGAACCCATGGAGTATCACCAACAAATTCACCTATAAAATGGGCTGCTGTAACAGAACCTGCCGCTCTTCCGCCAGTATTTTTTATGTCTGCCACTTTAGATCTATTTTGTTTTTTTGAAGTTTCATCCAAAGGCATATGCCAAATTTTTTCACCTGTTTTTTCACCTGCACTTATTAGAGTTTGAATCAAATCATTATTATTTCCAAAAGCACCAATTAGTCCATGCCCAAGCGATATAACCATAGCCCCAGTAAGTGTTGCTACATCTATTATTTTCGATGCGCCTCTTTGATTAGCAAATTCAACTGCATCTGCCAGAGTTAATCTTCCTTCAGCGTCAGTGTTCTCAATCTCTATAGTTTTGCCATTCATAGAGGTGACTATATCTCCGACTCTTTGAGCCCCTCCACCTGGCATATTTTCTGTGGCTAGGCACAATCCTGTCACATTAATTTTTGGTTTTAATTTTGCTATAGCATCCATAGCAGTGATAACAGATGCACCACCTGACATATCAGATTTCATATCAATCATAGACATTGAAGGCTTTAAAGATAATCCCCCAGAATCAAATGTAATGCCCTTCCCTATTAGCCATATATTATTACTAGGATTTCCAGAATCCCCTATGTAGTTAAGGATTATTCCATAAGGATCTGCCTTACTCCCTTGTGCAACCCCCAGAAAAGTTCTCATTTCAAGTTTTTCTAGTTCTTTTTTGTCTAAAATCTCTATGCTCAAGTTTTCATTAGCATTGGCCATTTCTACGCTATAATTCTTTAAATATTCAGGATTAACTATATTTGGCGGCCTGTTTACCAAGTCTCTTGCCTTTAAAGAAGCATCACAAGTTGTGCTTGCTATTTCTACAGATTTTTTTATTTCGTCATCAAATTTATCAATTAATAAATCGATAGTTTTTATTTCATTTCTTTTCTTTTTGCTACTTGATTTAAACTCTTCAAATTTATACGAACCTAAAGCAAACCCTTCTACAACAGAACTTACTGCCACAGAAATATCAATATTTGTTATTGTTTCAACAATCACAGATACTTCTTGAATTTTCAAAGATTTAACTCTCCTGGAGATAAGTGCCGAAGCCTCCCTTACATCGTCTGCAGAGACTTTTTCGTGGTCTCCCAATCCATAAAATAATATTCTTTTTGGCTTTAATTCATCATTTATATGGGATGATTTGTACTTAAAATCATCAATCATCATAGTGTGTAGTAAAACTTGCTCACCTTTATTACCAGAAATTTCCCCACTTTCTATGATATTTGAAAGGAACGGGTCAGATTTACCATTATTAAATTGTTTTGAGAAAGGGATTTCTTCTCCGCTTTTATACTTTTTTATATGTGAATAGGTAAAAATAATCAGTATTTCCTGATTACCTTGAGAGTTATTTAATAATTTAAATTCCATATTTTTCCATTACTAATTTCAATTTATGCTCACAAAAAATGATACATCTTTTAGCGAAATTAATAAATTTTGAACCTTAAATTGACAAAATATTATATTAATATAAAATTTTTACTAATTTAATTTATTATTTTTCTTGGAGGAAAGATGAAAAACGAGAAAGTAAGTGTTGGTATTGTAAGTGACGGTACCTTTTTGATGGACGGTGGTGCTGTATTTGGTTTAGTTCCCAAAACACTTTGGGAAAGGAATATGAAACCTGACAGAAGAAATCGTGTAAGGCTGGGTTTGAATTGCATGTTAATTAGAACCTTGAATGCAAATATTCTTGTGGACACAGGTATAGGTTCAAAAGAACCAGAGATTACAAAAGAATTTTACGGACATAGTTCTAGTAAACTTCTTACAAATCTCAGAAAAGAAGGGATAAGCGCTAAAGATATTGATTATGTAGTTCTTACTCATCTTCATTTTGAGAAATGTGGTGGTGCTACCAAAATGGATAGAGAAGGAAATATAATTCCTTCTTTTCCTAAAGCAAAATATGTTATCCAGAAAGAGGCTTGGACTGAAGCTTTTAATCCTAATGAATGGGCTGTACCAAAGTATAGTAACGCAGTTAAGCATTTGGAAGTTTTAGAAGAAAGAGATCAACTTCAATTGATTGACGGAAATACTGAAATAGTTCCTGGTGTTGAAGCTATAGTTCTTGATGGTCCTAGCATTGGCCATATGATTGTTACAGTAAAGGCAGGTGGAGAAAGAGTGGTTTTCCTAGGAGATATCATTCCTACCCCAAATCATCTACCTCTTGCATTCATAACAGCCTTTGATAGGTCTCCTGAGAAAACTCTTTACCAAAAGAAAGAGTTACTAGACCATTGCGAAAAAGAAGGATCTTTGATGGTTTTTTCAAGAGGATATGAAGTTAATGCAGCATATTTAGAAAGAAAAAAAGGCAAGATAGAATTAAAGTCGGTAGAAGTATAGTACTGCAAGGCCTAGACAATAACCTTATTATTTTCTAGGCCTTTTATTTTTTCATTACTGATTTCATTGCTTGGAATTTTTGAAGTTTTCCTAATAACTTTAAAATAATCTTCTGTTAGCCCAAATGTTTTCGATTGCCCTTCCCATAAAATAGATCTTTTCTTTCCTATTAAAGATTGTTTTGCTATTCCAGATAGCCTATCAACAATATTTAGCAATTCTTTTGTTCTCTCTTTTATGGCAGAACTATGAACCTGATTTTTGATATAAAAAGCCGTAGTCCCGGGTCTCTTAGAATAAGGAAAGACATGCACATCGGAAAGTTTTGACTTTTCTATTATATTGATTGTTTCCAAGAAGTCAGAATCTGATTCATCAGGAAACCCCACTATAACATCAGATGTAATTGATGATTCGGGTATCAAGTTCTTTATATTCGAAACAATTTCAAGATACTCTGAAGAAGTATATCTTCTTCTCATTTCTTTTAGAATTTTATCACTGCCACTTTGCAAAGGAACGTGAAAATGAGGACAAATCCTGCCTAGTCCCTCGTTATTCCATATGTCAATTATTTGATCATCAATTTCTTTTGGTTGAAGCGAACTAACTCTTATCCTAGGAACATCTGTTTCGTTTAGAATTTTGACCAATAATTTGCTCAGATTAACCCCATTTAAATCAAAACCGTAATTCCCTAATTGAGTGCCGGTTAGCACAACCTCTTTAATGCCATTTATGCTCAATTCGTTGATTTGATTTATTAAATTTTCAGGTTCTACACTCCTCTCCCTGCCCCTAACTGTCGGGATAATACAATATGAACATACTTGATTACATCCTTCTTGGATTTTAACACTTGCTCTAGAGCGTCCTATTAGAGGATATCCTCCAATAGGCTTTATTCTTTCTGTAATTTGAATATCAAGTTTATTCAAAATCTTATCTACCAAATCTTTTTTTTCTTTATTATCAATCACCAAATCAACTTCATTTATGCTTTCAATATTTTTCTTGTCTCTTTCTGCATAACATCCTGTCATCACAATAAGAGTTTCTGGGTTAGTTCTTCTGGCTTTCCTAATTGCTTGTCTGGCTTTTGAATCGGCTACATGAGTAACAGTGCATGAATTTAAGATAAATACGTCGGGATCATTAACTTCGCTAGAAGAAACACTATGACCTGCAGTATGAAAGGATTTTGCTATACCCTGGCTGTCTGCAAT
>VFGU01000003.1 GCA_009392285.1 SAR202 cluster bacterium | reverse complement strand
AGTTAGGCATTTTTTCTAATAGACTTAACTTTGTTCATAAATTTTTTTGCTCTTTTTGGATCAACATTTTTCCATGTATCACCATTAACTTTTAGTGAAGAGCCGATAATCACTCCATCAGTTGTCTTAAGAATTTCTTCAACATTATTATAATTTACTCCAGTATTTGCTAGCACAGGTGTATTAGGAATTATTTTACTTACCGCTTTTATTTCATCTAATTTGGCAGATTGACCTGTTATTTGGCCAGATACTAGTATTGCATCGGGGATTGAAGAAAAAACTGTACTTTCTGCTCTTTCCGCTATTGTTCTTCTGTCTAATGAATATGCAAACTCTGCTGAAATATTATAGAACATTTGTAAATCTTTTCGACCTAATGAATTTCTATAGCGCATAGCTTTGCCAGCGTCGGGGCTCCAATTTCCCATATCGGAGGCATAAGTACCAGTAAATATTTCCCGAACAAAATTAGCATTAGTAGAGGCCGCCAGTGCAATAGTACTGATAGGATCCCAAAGAACATTAACTCCAAAAGGAATATTGATCTTTTCAGCTACTCTTCCTATCATATAAGCCATAGTGGATAAGCTAGATCGATTCACTTTTAATTCATAAGGTCTATCATTTTCATTGCCAAACATAATGGCGTCAACACCAGCATTTTGTAAATGTTTAACATCAGCTTGAATAGAATTTAAAATATATTTTAGTCCCTTTTTCTCATCATATAATGGGGATCCTGGCAACGCTGGGAAATGAACCATTGCTATAATTGGTTTTTTTGTTTTAAATAATTTATAAAAATTTTTTTTCATTATTTACAGTGCCTCAGCTTTAGACAGAGAGTGTACGTTTTCAATTCGCGCAGTCTCTAAATCTTCTTCTAAAATATTTAACTCTTGTCCTATAAATTTTTCTATAGATTTAATCAATGCGTATGCATCAAAACCGTAGTATTTGGTTAAATATTGTTTAGATCCTCCATGAGCAAATGTGTCTTTTAACCCAAGTTTGATTAATTTTTTTGGCAAACCATGTTTTGATATTATTTCAGAAATCATTGTACCAAGACCACCATTAACTAAATGATTCTCCATAGTAATCACTCCTAATTTTACATTAGTTAATAAATCTAAAATTTTTTCTTCATTAAAAGGTTTAAATGTATGCACGTGAAGATGTAAAATTGAAATTCCTGCATTAACTAATGCCGCTCTTGCTCTTAATGCTTCTTCAGTACAAATACCTGATGTTATCAATAAAATATCTGTTCCAGAATTTAAAACCCTAATGTCACTTAATTTGAGAGGCGTATCAAAAAGTCTAGGAACACTTCCTCTTAACATTCTGCAATAAACAGGACCATCTACTTTATCTGCTACTTCACATATACTCTCCACTTCTGTTGCATCACCAGTTTCTATCACGGTCATGTTAGGTATTGTTCTCATGATTGAAATATCTTCTATAGCTTGATGGGTCATTCCTGCTGGTGTTGTTATCCCAGGAAGAAAACCCATAATACGAATTTTTCTTCTAGGATAGGCAATAGATGCAAGCAGTTGATCATATGGTCTACGGTATGTAAAAACCCCAAAGGTGTGGATGAAAGGGATAAAACCACTCATTGATAATCCACCAGCAAAACTCATCATATTTTGTTCAGCCATACCCATAGAAACAAATTGATTTGGAAATTCATCTCTAAAAGAGTCTACTTCACAAGAAGATGTAAGATCTCCAGATAAACATAATATTTTTTTATTTTTAGATGCGTAGTTTTTGAATGTATAACTGTATGGTTTATTTACTATTTCAATCATTTTAGTACTCTATTGGATCTATTCCTAATTCTTTTGAGATTTCTAAATTCATTTTACTTCTCTCTTCTTCAGATTTAAATCTTACATAATGCAATCTTGGGAATCTTTTTTTCAAATATTCCATACCTTTGTAAGGAGAAGTTCTTGCAAGAATAATGAGAGGTTGATCTTTGTGCTTTTCTTTTTTTGCTTGTCTCATGGCCTCAATATCATGACCATCTATTTCAATACATTTTGCTCCAAAAGAATTTATTTTTTTTTGAATATTCCCTATATCCAAAACATCACTCATAGCCCCGTCAACTTGTTGCTCATTAACATCAACGATTGCCCAGAGGTTATCAAGCTTATAGTAAACACTGACTTGAAGTGCCTCCCATATTTGCCCTTCTTGAAGTTCTCCATCAGACATAAATACGCAAGTATCTCCTGAGTCTTTATTTAATTTTCTTCCATAAGCTATACCTGCTGCAGTTGATAACCCAATACCCAAAGTGCCATTATGCATTTCCATACCTGGTGAATGTTCTGCTCCAATAATTTCAACTGACGATCCATCCTGATTAAACATTGATAAGCCTTCAGGAGCCATTCGTCCCACTTCAATTAAAGTAGCATAAGCTACAAGAGCATAATGGGCTGGAGCAAATATAAACCTATCATATTCTGATGAAATGGGCCCATTATAACCTGCTCCAGTTTTATAGTTTTTATTATTAATATGAGGAACGCCAGAAAAACTCTCTGGAATGGACGGCATAATTGAGTCACCAATATTTAATGCTTCGTTATATAACCAAGCAAGTTGTTCCGCGGAAGAACACGCTTGACTCAGATAAGCACCATTATTTTTTATACAATGCTCAAATACTCTTCTCCTAATGCCTAAAGCAATATCTTCAGAATTTAATTTATTTTTCACGCAATTTTAGACAATCCAGACAGTTCCATCAGGTTTTAAAACACCTTTAGTGAAAATAAAGCAACCATAAGGTCTTGTTTCACTTGTAGTGATCACAGCTGTAGTTTTTTTTGCTTCAACATAAAATTGCTGTCTTTCTATTGAACCAACTTTCCAATTATCTCCAGATACTTTTTTTACAGTATCAATTAACTCTTTTTGCACTTCATTAATTTCATCAGGTTGACCATCCACTTCCATTCTTTGAACAGAATAAGGAATAAAGCTATCCAGTGGAAAGTGCGTAAGTAAAGCTGCAGCAGCTTGAGGAACATTTAGTCCGTCCATACGAAATAATTTATTGCCCTGTGAATAGGATGGAAAATTGGCATCACTCAATACAAATTTATCACCATGACCCATTGACCTGATAAGTGATAAAATTTCAGGACTGATTAAAGGATTAACATTAATTAACATTTTGAACCTCTTTTGTTTAAATAAAAAATTATAGCATTATAAAACAGGAATTATATAAAAAATTTTTATATACTTTTATTTTTTAAAATAGATTTACTCTCCGTAAGGTATCCAAATATTTTTTACTTGTGAACTCTCATGAAGAAATGCATTTAAAAACTCTTCAGACTCATTTGACCAGTCAATACGATTATTTTTAGGGCACCAGTATCTTTTAAGATTAAAAACCGTATCCTTTATTATATCTGACCTTATACTAGAATTATTAGAGAATGACCAAATACCATCAATGTTCTCATGTTGTGCTAAGGTTGTATTAAGTTCATTATTTCTCGATGTTAGTATATTGATTGATCCTGCTGGAATATCTGATGTCTCAAAAACTTGATATAATGATGTTGCTATTAATGATGTTTTTTCTGATGGCACAATCAGACTTGCATTACCATTTGCAAATAAAGAAGAAATGGTTGTTGTTAAGCTAAGTAAAGGTTTATATTCGCACATCAAACTAGCAATAATACCAATTGGTTCTTTTACCGCTAATGTTAAACCTCTCATTGGAGGGTTGTGAATATTACCCTCAAACTTATCAGCCATAGAGGCATAATAAAAAATTCTTTCACAAGATTGCTCAAATTCTTTTAATGCAGTAATTTTATTTACACCTGTAATACTCATTAATAAATTTACAAATGTTTCTTTTCGCTGTGATAAATTTTCAGCTAAATAAAATAAAATTTGAGAACGATTGAAATTATTTAAAATTCCTATTTTAGATTTTGATGCAGCTTCAACTGCATCTCTAACATCTTTTCTATTTGCTCTGGCAATGTCACAAATAAATTCTTTTTGTGCCGACATCTGATTAAAAGAGTAACCACTGTCGGGTCTTTTTTGTTTACCTCCAACATACAACTTAGGAGTTGTATCTATTGAAGGAAGTACAACTTTATTCTTATTTATTTTTATTGCAGTTTTAGGAGCTTCAGGTAGTGTTTTGTCTTGGTAGGCTCTTATACCCTCTAAACCTCCTTCTCTTCCAAATCCGCTTTCTTTGTATCCACCAAATCCACATGCAGCATCAAATAAATTTGTCGAGTTAATCCATATTACTCCGGCTTTTATTTTAGGTGCAATATCAAGTGCAAGATTAATATTTTCTGACCAAATACTTGCGGCTAAACCATACGGGGTATTATTTGCTATACTCACTGCTTCACTAGGAGTTCTGAAATTAAGAACAGATAACACAGGTCCAAAAATTTCAACTTGCGCAATAAAAGAAGATGGGGAAACATTGGTAAAAATTGAAGGTGGATAAAACAAACCATCTGTTGGACAAGCCCAACTAGGTTGCCATAGCTTAGAGCCTTCCTTCTCTCCCTTTTTTACAATTGATTGAATTTTTTTTAATTGTACTGGCGCTACAATCGCACCAATATCAATCGATTTATCCAATGGATTTCCAACACGTAATTTTTCCATACGGGCTTTTAATTTTTTAATAAATAATTTTTCTACACTTTCTTGAACTAATAATCGTGAACCTGCACAGCATACTTGACCTTGATTAAACCAAATCGCATCAACTACTCCTTC
>VFGU01000002.1 GCA_009392285.1 SAR202 cluster bacterium | reverse complement strand
GAAACCTAATCTTTAATTGGCACCTTCAGCATCTTCAGCACCTTCAGCACCTTCTTCACCTTCTTCACCTTCAGCACCTTCTTCACCTTCAGCACCTTCTTCACCTTCTTCACCTTCAGCAGGAGTAATTTCTTCTTGAACCCTTGGAGGCTGAATCCATGCCACTGAAATTTCTGGATCACCAACAAGCTCTACTCCATCAGGTAATTCTAAATCACCCCTTCTTATAGATGCCTCAAGATCAACTAGCACCGATACATCTGCTTGAATTTCACTAGGAACTGAAAATGGTTTTGATAAAACAGACAAGGAGTATATAGCTTGAGTTACTGTTCCTGCCCCTCCTCTTATTCCTGGGGCTTCTCCGATCAACACAACTGGAACCTCTACCTCTATAGCCTTGTTCTCATCAACTCTCATAAAATCAACATGCTGTAGTTCTCCTGTGGCAGGATGTTGATCAACATTTCTAACAAGTGTTGTGTGCTCTGTTCCTGATTCTTCTATAATCTTCACAGGATTAGTTCTGCCAGCTTCTTGCAAAACTTTAATTACCTTATTGGTTTCTGATTGAAGTGAAATAGATTCCATGCCAGGACCGTAAACGTGCAGAGGTAAAGTGCCATCTTTTCTTAAAGATCTTAGTTTTTTACCAAATGTGGTTCTCGTTTTAGTTTCTAGTGATATTGGGTCCATGTTTATTCCGTTGTTATCTATAGCCTGACGTATATTAG
This sequence comes from SAR202 cluster bacterium, assembly GCA_009392285.1. Classification (GTDB taxonomy): domain Bacteria; phylum Chloroflexota; class Dehalococcoidia; order Lucifugimonadales; family Lucifugimonadaceae. The sequence continues at coordinate 44,789 of VFGU01000002.1, read as the reverse complement.
CACATATTCAGATGATTAATCTAGATGATTAACCTAAATACGTGTTAATATGCATTCAAGCAAAGGAAAATTAATGTTAGTACCTATGAAAATAGATTATGGAGTTAGGATTTTGGTTCATCTCGCCACAATTCCAGAAAATTCTATAGCAAAAGGATCTGAAATATCTAAAGCAAGGCATATTCCAGAGAAATTTTTGTTTCAGATATCTAATGATCTGTTGAAAAAAAAATTTATAAAAAGTGTAAGGGGCCCTAACGGAGGATACTCTTTAGCAAAAAACCCTTCTGAAATATCAATCGCTGACGTTATTCACGGATTGGACAAGACGATGGCGCCTGTTTCTTGTATTGAATTTCCAGATTTATGTGAAGTGTCAGGTCAGTGCTCTCAGCAAGATATGTGGTCAGATGTTGAAAAAACCTTAGTTTCTAAGTTAGAAACCATTTCCGTCCAAGATCTTGCCGATAGAGATAAAGTATTTGTGGAAGACTTGAAGATTAAGAAGAATTAATATGTTTGTTGCAATAAGAAATAAGAAATTTTGTTTGTGTTGTAGTGCTACCTATGAAGGGCATTTGATATAGAGATAAGATAAATTAATCTTCAATGCCCCGATAATACGGGGCTTTTTTTATGAAAGGGTAAAAATGATAAATAAATTAAATCCAGAGCAAGTTGATCGGTATAGCAGGCATATCATAATGCCTCAAGTTGGGTCTGAAGGACAAAGAAAATTATTAAATTCAAGTGTATTAATAATTGGGGCTGGGGGCTTAGGTTCTCCAGCAGCATTATATTTAGCATTAGCTGGAGCGGGCAGGATTGGAATAGCAGATTTTGATGTTGTTGATAGAAGCAACCTTCAAAGGCAAGTTCTACATAGAGATGAAGACATTGGAAAGAGCAAAGTTACGTCAGCCATGGAAACTCTTAAGGCGTATAATCCTGATGTTGATGTTGAAATGCATGATGCGCCAATAACTTCAAAAAATGCATTAGAAATTATTAACAAATATGATGTTGTGATAAATGGAGCGGATAACTTTCCAACAAGATATTTAATTTGTGACGCTACATTTTTTGCAAAGAAACCTTTAATAGATGGCAGTGTCTTAACTTTTGATGGTCAAATAACTACTTATGTTCCAGGTGGCAATTGCTATAGGTGTATATTCCCTGATCCTCCTCCTCCAGGATCTGTACCAAGTTGTGCTGAAGCAGGAGTAATTGGGGCTTTACCTGGATTAATAGGAAGTATACAGGCAATAGAGACAATAAAGTATATTCTTGGTACTGGAGATTTATTGAAAGGCAGAATGATACTAATAGATGCTTTAAGCATGGAATTTAGAACAGTAAAAATAAGAAGAAATGAAAATTGTGTTCTTTGTGGTGATAACCCTTCAGTTAAAGAGCTTATTGATTATGAACTATTTTGTGGAATGCCTTCAATTGAAGGTTAAGAAGAAATGAAAATTGATAAAAATATTATTGAAACAATTGGGAATACTCCAATGGTTGATATCAGCAACATTAGCCCTAACGGAGTAAAAATTTTTGCAAAACTTGAAAGTTTTAATCCTGCAGGGAGCATAAAGGATAGGGTTGCGAAATACCTGATTCAGGATGCAGAAGAGCAAGGTAAGTTAATAGATGGCTCTACAATTATTGAGCCAACAAGTGGAAATACTGGAATAGCATTAGCCATGATATCTAGGGTAAAGGGGTATAAGTTAAAAGTTGTTATGCCTGATAATGTAAGTGATGAAAGAAAGTCAGTTCTACTTTCTCTTGGCGCAGAAATTATTTACTCGGATGGCGAACAAGGAACCAATGGTGCTATTAGGCTTGCCGAAAAAATTGCTGAAGAAAACCCTGATTATTTTATGCCGTACCAATATGGAAATGAGGCCAACCCAAGAGCTCATTATGAAACTACAGGTCCAGAAATAATTGAACAGTTACCTGATATAGATGTATTTGTAGCTGGCTTGGGTACAGGGGGAACTTTGATGGGCGTTGGAAAGGCTTTAAAAGAATATAATAAAAATATTAAAGTAGTTGCAGCTGCCCCTCATCCTGAAGAAGTTGTTCCAGCACTAAGAAGTATTGAGCATGGGTTTATTCCTCCGATTCTTGATCTTGAAAAACTCGATTCTAGAATTCTGGTCGGAGAAGAAGAGTCTTTTTATTGGACAAAAATGTTAATGGAAAGTTGTGGAATTTTTGCTGGGGTTTCATGTGGCGCTGTTACTGCAGCAGCATTGAAAGTAGCAAAAAAAATCAAGACAGGAAATATTGTCATAATAATAGCTGATTCAGGAGAAAGATATTTATCTAGCAAGTTATGGGAGATGGACTATAAGGACATCAAAGAAATTGGAGAACAAAAAATTTGGTGGTAATTTAGTCTATTGTTAAAATCAATATAAGGAGGAGAATAATATGGTAAATTTAGCTGCAAATTTATCTATGATGTTTAATGAAGTAGATTTCATGGATAGATTTAAAGAAGCATCAAATCAAGGTTTTAGGTCTGTCGAATATTTATTTCCATATGATTTTTCAAAAGATAATATTCTGAATGAACTCAAAGAAAGCAACCTTGATCAAATTCTTTTTGATCTGCCTGCGGGTGATTGGGATTCAGGTGATAGAGGATTAGCTGCTGACCCTAATAGAATAAATGAATTCGAAGATGGGGTTGGATTGGCAATAGAATTTGCAAATTCAATAAAGCCAATAAATTTGACCTGTTTAGTTGGAAAAGTGCCAAGTGGAGTCTCAGACACTGAAGCACAAGATACTTTAATTAAAAACCTTACTTTTGCTGCACATAAATTGGATGAGCATGGATTTCAGTTACTAGTTGAGCCTATAAATACTGTTGATATTCCTGGATATTGGCTTTCAAGCACAAACAAAGCTTTAGAAATTATAGGTTCAGTTAATCATTCAAATATTAAACTTCAATATGATATTTATCATATGCAAATTATGGAAGGAAATATAATTAACACTATTAAAGAAAATTTAAAAATAATTGGGCATATGCAACTTGCAGATAATCCAGGAAGACATGAGCCAGGAACTGGAGAATTGAATTATCCAAAAATATTTAGTGAGATAGATTCAATGGGATATGAAGGATGGATAGGATGTGAATATATTCCTCAGAAAGATACCATTTCTGGATTGAATTGGGCATCTTCTTATTTATAATTATATGGCACTAGAAAAGTTCTTCAGACCTATTTATTCAGTTTTTGGAATAGGTTATATCAAAATTGGATCAGGAACTTTTTGCAGTTTATTTGCATGCTTAATAATTCTAATTTTTGGCGAGAATATAGAATTTTTTGTTCGATTAATTATTTTATTAATTATTCTGCCTATTGGTTTTATTTCAACAAATTTTAGATTTGAAAAGGATAATGCTGAATTGAAAGATCCTAACTTTGTTGTTATAGATGAATTTATTGGTATGTGGATAGTGCTGCTGATAGTAGATAATTCAACTTTATTAATATTGTTATCTTTTTTATTATTTAGATTTTTTGACATTACAAAATTACTGGGCATACATAAAATAGAAAAATTGAATGGAAGCCTCGGCATTATTTTGGATGATGTATTTGCAGGGCTATATTCTTTAATAATTATTTATATAATTAAATTTATTTTTTAAGGGGAAGGCGAAAGATAAACTTCTGTGCAACTACACGAATATCAAGCAAAAAATATTTTAAATGAACATAATGTTCCTATACCTTTTGGTAAAGTAGCATCGTCAGACTTAGAGTGCGAAGAAATAGCTAAATCAATAAATGGAAGATCAGTTATAAAAGCACAAGTCCATGCTGGCGGAAGAGGAAAAGCTGGCGGAATTAAAGTTACTGAAGGGCCCGAAGAGGCAAAAAAAGTTGCTCAAGAGATGCTAGGGTCGACTTTAAAAACATTTCAATCAGGAGGTACTGAATTTCCTATAAATAAAGTTTATGTGGAAGAGGCTTCTGATATTTCTAGAGAGTTTTATCTTGCCGTAACAATGGATTTTGATGAAAAATGTCCTGTAATAATTTTTTCTACTGAAGGTGGCATGAATATAGAAGAAGTTGCAGAAAAAACCCCAGAGAAAATAATAAAAATTCATGTGAATCCGCTTATTGGGCCATCTCCTTATAAGATAAGAAATTTATTGTCATTATTAAAATTAGAAAAAAAAGTTTCTCAACAAATTTTTTCAATAATTCAAAATTTATATGAGATATTTAATTCTTTAGATTGCACTTTAATTGAGATCAATCCTCTTGCAGTTACTAAGAAGGAAAAAGCGCTAGCTTTGGATGCGAAAATAACCATTGATGATGATTCAATTTTCAGGCATTCAGATCTTGAAGATTTATTTGATAAAACCCAAATGAATCAGGCTGAATTAAAGGCATTAAGTAGCGATCTAGCTTATATAAAACTTGATGGAGGCAAGGTTGGGTGTATGGTTAATGGCGCAGGTTTGGCTATGGCAACCATGGATATAACTATAAAAGCTGGAACTGCTCCTGCAAATTTTTTAGATGTTGGAGGCAGTGCTTCTGAGGAAAGAATAGAAGAAGCTTATAAAATTATTGCCTCAGATAGAGATGTCGAGATCATTTTAGTTAATCTATTTGGAGGCATATTGAGGTGTGATGTTGCTGCAAAAGGAATAATTAATGGTTTTAAAGAAAGTAATAATTCTATTCCTATGGTGGTTGTATTACGAGGCACAAATTCTAATGATGCAAAATTATTGCTAGAAAAATCTGCCCTAGATATAAGTTTTGCAGAAGACTTGCCTTCAGCTGCTCTTGAAATAAGAAATAAGTTAGGTATATCATGAGCCTTCTTAATAAAAATTCTAATAAAGTATTAATTCAAGGATTAGGCCGAGATGGCAGTTTTCAGGCTGAAAGATGTATTGAATTTGGGACAAATATTGTTTCTGGTGTTCATCCAACTAAGGCTGGCGAAAAATTTAAACAAGATATTCCTATTTTTGGCAGTGTAAATGAAGCAGTGAGTGAAACTTCTCCTGATATAGGACTAATTTTTGTCCCAGCCCCATTTGCGGCTGATGCAATAATAGAACAGATTGATGCAAATATATCTGTAATTGTATGTGTAACTGAAGGGATACCCATCGCAGATATGGTGAAAGTCAATGAATATCTTAAAGGCAAGATGACTAGGCTTATTGGGCCCAATTGCCCTGGGTATTTAATTCCTGAGAAAAAACTAAAAGTCGGTATCATTCCAGGAAGTATAGTTAAACCTGGGAATGTGGGAGTTGTTTCTAGAAGCGGAACACTTACTTATGAGGCAATAGTTCAATTAACCAAACTAGGAATAGGGCAGAGTGCTTGTGTTGGAATAGGAGGAGATCCGATAAATGGCACTTCATTTGTTGATGTTATTGATATGTTTGAGGAAGATGATAACACAGAGGCTATTGTGATGATCGGTGAAATAGGAGGCACAAAAGAGCAAGAGGCTGCTGAAAGAATAAAAAATTCTGTTTCAAAGCCAGTTGTGGCAAGTATAGTTGGACAAACAGCACCAGAAGGAAGAAGGATGGGGCATGCAGGCGCTGTGATAACTGGAAAATCTGCACTAGCATCTGAAAAAATTAATTCACTAAAAGATGCAGGAGTTGTTATAGCAGATTCGCCGACAGAAATCGGACAGAAGGTTAAAGAGTTATTAAAAATTAAATAAATTTATTCCTATAACCCCAATTGTTATCATAAGTAAAGTTGCAAAAATAACTGCCAACGAGACTTTAAATGCAGACCCTTTAAGGTCTTTTATGTCTACAGTAAGTCCAATTCCTGCCATGGAAATTGCAAATAATATTTTGCTGAATGTAGCGATATAATCAATAAGTGTGTTAGGTAATAAATTCAATGACCCAACTATTGAAGCTAGTAGAAATCCAACAATAAACCAAGGAATGTAAGTATTTAAGTTCTGAAATTTTGAATTGCCTCTATTGTTGGATTTAATAAGAAAATTTACAGCAATAATTACAGGACCCAACATCAAAACTCTTAGTAATTTGACTTGGGTTGCAATTAGTCCAGCCTCAGTGCTTACCACAAAAGAAGCAGCTACTACTTGAGGAACTGCGTAAACCGACAATCCAGCAATTACTCCATATTGAAAATCGGTGATATTAGTAAAAACTGATATTAGTGGTAATAGTAAAACTTGAACGAGGCCAATAACAGCACTAAAACTTATCGCGATAGCAATATGATTAGGGGTTGATTTAATCACAGAGGCCATTGCTGCAACAGCAGAGTTACCGCATATTGAATTTCCTACAGCAACCAGTATCGAAACACTTTTTTCAAGATTGAATATATATTTACATAAAATGAAAACCAGTATCATGCAAGTAATTACAGATATTACAGCAAGTATTATTAAAGAAATTCCACTTTCTTTAATTAATGAGAAATTAACTTTAAATCCAAGCAATATAACTGCAAATTCTAATAATTGTTTTGAAGCAAATTTTGGTGCTTTATCGTCTTTAGAAAAAATTTGAGGTATTTCAAAGGGTATATTTTTTACAATAATTCCAAGTAACAATGCAATTATTAATACATCGAATATTTTTTGATTAAATATACTTATTTCAATAAATTGGATTACATAGCTTGTAGCACAGATTGAGATACATAATAAAAAACCTTTGAAGTTTTCACGAAAGAAAATCATAAATGTATTTTACACATTTTTTATTTTGAGTTTGGGAAAAGAGCACAATATTAATAAAAGACTATGCAAAATTCTTTCAACATATGGTTTTTAGATAAGGGAATTTGGTTAATACTAATTGGTATCGCGGGGATCGTCAGTGTTTGGCTTATTTCTTATCTTATATTTAAAGGTTTAAAGTTGCTTGGTGTTGATCCAGAAAGAATTTCAGATCCTAATTCTCAAAAATTAGTCAATAATATTAAAAATATATTTGTGATATTAGTCGCTTTTGTTGTGGCAGGAATCCCTAGTTTTTTTGGAATATTATCTGTTTTAAATATTGGTGAGAGTGACGCTGGTTTGGATTGGGCTATAGGAGCATCTTATAAATTAATTGTTTCAAATGGAATACCAATTCTTATAGTGATTATACTTGCATATATCTCTTTGAGGATAGCAGGCACTATAATGCCAAATCTTATTAAACTTTATTTAAATTCTGGAACAAGAGCCGGAGAGCATAGTTCTGAAAACGAAAAGAGAGTAGAAACATTCGCTATTGTAATAAGAAGTGTGCTAAGAATTTTCGTCGTTTTAATTGCTGTCTTGACCGTATTGTCGATATTAGGAGTCCCTGTCACTTCATTAGTAGCAGGTATATCAATATTAGGAATAGCAGTTGGTTTAGGCTCTCAAAGCCTAGTAAAAGATGTTATACAAGGTATGTTAATTATTGCAGAAAACCAATTGAGGAAAGGCGACATTGTAAGAATCCATGGAAGAGCAGGTTTAGTTGAGGATTTGAATTTAAGAAGAATATTAATTAGAGATTTAGATGGAGCACTGCATATTATTCCTAATAGTTCAACTGATATTATTACCAATCTTACCAGTCAATGGTCTAGGGTTAATATAGAGATTCATGTGAGTTATGAAGAAGATCTAGAAAAAGCAATCAAGACATTAAATAATATCGGAGACAAAGTTGAAAGTGACCCAGACATTGGAAAATTTATAAAAGAAAAGCCGAGGGTTTGGACTATAACTTCCTTCTCTGATTCTGGGGTTAGACTTAAATTTGTTGGCGTTACTCAGCCTGGCAAACAATGGGAAGTCAGGACTCAAGTAATAAGGCTGATAAAAATCGCTTTTGACGATGAGGGAATAAAGATTCCTTATAATCAAATAAGAGTTATTAACTAAAGAAATCTGGCAGCCATTCTTTTTTCATTTCTAATCCAAATCCAGGAGCATCTGACGGTATAATTGTCCCATCTTTTGGTACTGGAGTTCCAGGAAATCTGTCTTTTTCTTCTAAAGGTACTCCGATTGGTGTAATAACTGGACCAGAACATTCAATCATTGAGATTCCTGTAAGGCCATAAGAGGCATGTTGCCCGAAAGCAGATCCTCCTCCTCCGTGCAAAATAACATCAATACCAGCTGATTCTGCTATATGAACAATTTTAATTATTGCTGACAATCCCCCAACCCAAGTTATATCTGGTTGCAATATATCTATTATGCCTTTTGATGCTGCATGTGAGAAAGGGTGTACCCCATACCAATGCTCTCCTGTCGCCAAAGTTTGTTGTGGGATTCTGTTTCTTAAAACCTCGTATTGAGTGATACTTTCAGATAATAAAGCATCTTCTATCCATTTTAATTTATAAGGTTTTAATTGTTCAGATACTCTTACAGTAGTCTCTATGTCCATACTTAACCAGCAGTCAAGCATTAATTCTGACTCATAGCCAATTAAATCTCTGGCATCCGCAATTTCTTTCTCGACTTTATTAATGCCTGATAGTTGGTCTCTAGGCCCCCAAGAAATAAACCTTTTAAAATTTTTAAACCCTAACTCTTTTAGCCACTCAGTGTTATTAGAGCTAGCATATAACGGAATTTTTTCTGTAATGGATCCGCCTAGAATTTCATATATTGGCCTGCCAAGCAATTTTCCTTTTAAATCCCAAAGGGCTAGATCAACTGCACTAATAGCTCTCGTAGAAAAGGAATTTGACCCAATAGGGGAGAGAATTCTGGTCATCATGTCATAAATCTTTTCGGTTTCGAAAACATTCCTCCCAATTAAATTGGGGGCAATATAATCATCAATTATTGATGCAGTTATTCTTCCTCTATCCGAAAACCCAAATCCCCAACTACCATCTTCACATTCAACTATACATCCAACATCTCTTTCTATCCCTGCTCCAACCCCTTTCATTAAAGCGTGGTCCCACCAACCTTCCGTATGAAAATATCTGCCGCCCAATGATGTAGACATTGGACTTCCTGTAGCTATTTTGCCTGCATACTTGTCTGCTTTTCTAGGTTTTGTCTTCTGAGGTATTCTAGGATATTCGGTTCTTACAGCTTTAACTTTGGTAATTTTCACTATTTATGCTTCCTCTTGCATAAACCAACTTTATGTCTTGTTCCATTTTCATGGTAACAATAGCCATCATTCCCGTTTTTTCCAGTGCATTTACCATTGCACTCATGATGCTGTTCAGAATCTTGAATAATTTTTATATTTAACAGTTTAGTTTTCATCTTGTAACAATACTTCCTCGTAAATAATCAGCATTATCACTAACAATAAATGCCACAATTTTTGCAACTCCATCTGGATCACCCAGTTCCTTAGTATTTTTATCAAAAACTTTAACATCACCTGTGTTTTTTAGAGCTTCACTTAGTTGCCCTTCTTTTAGAGGAGATTTTATGCTTCCAGGAAGAATATCATGAATTCTGACCCCATTTTCTGATAGATATTCTTGCAGATGGAGCGTTAGCCCATGAGTTCCACCTTTACTTGAACTATAAGGTGCAGAAGATCCTGGACCTAAAACACCTGCCCCAGAAGAGGTTAGAAGAATAACCCCACTCTTTCTTTTTTTCATGAATTTGGCAACTGATCTAGTTACGTTATATGTTCCATTAAGATTAATATTTATTATCCTGTGCCATGTTTCAGGGGAAAGTTCATCTATATCCACAACAGAGCCTTCAAGAGCACCTGCAAAATGCACCAAACAATTTATACCTCCATCAAACCATTTCTCTATCTCGCCTATCTTTTTTTCAGTTTCATCAATTGATGTGACGTCAATTAAGTAAGTCTTGTAATTTGCGTTTAATTTTGTGAGTTCTTTTGATACTTCATCTAAACCTTCCGAGTTTATATCGACGATAGCTACATTTGCTCCATGCTTTGCCGTCTCAATTGCGGACGCTCTTCCCATGCCTGTCGCCGCACCAGTAATCAAAATATTTTTGTTTGATAAATCTAATTTCATTATTCCCCCTTATAATTATCCCATTCTACACCAGCCTTTTTAGAAAATTCTAATGTATGATCATATGAAGGTTTGAACTTATCTCTTGGAATATGCTCAATGAGAATATGACCATCAGGGCATATATCCTGCATTCTTTTTAAAAAGTAGACTTGGTCCATCATTCCGTAACCCAAATACTCTTCTTCAAATCGTAATAGAAGAGTATCAATAACCTTAAAATCTTTTAGGTGTGCCCCTAGGGTATGATCTCCTAATAAGGTAAAAAAATCTTCCAAAAATTCTTTTGTGTTATAGGCTTCATTTAAATTTGAAATAAAATTTACAGGATCCTGATTGAACCCTAAATTCTTAGATCCAACAGCATCAATAAAATCTTTGGTTCTTCTTGCAGAATATATTGGCGAAACATATCCACCTTCCAAAGAAAGCATGACACCTTCATCTTCTGCAACTGAACATATCTTTTTCGTCGAATCAACAAGCCTGTCAAAAACTTTATTAGAATGGTTTTCAGGGTGTGGTAGCCATGGGCCATTTGGATTAACACTGCCAGGCCTTAAATATGTATTTGGTGCTCCTAATTTAGAGGTAATTAGGCACATATTTTTTACAAATGATATTGCTTCTTCTCTAACTTTTTCATCTGGGCTAACTAAACCTCCGCCATATCTTCCATTTGTCTGGCCTATAATTAGGGAGTTATTATGAAAATCTTCTTTTATCTTTTTTATATTATCTTCAGTAAATGATTTTGGATTATTAACTACCAAATTGTGAACTGTGAATCCTATTGATGAAACCTCATTAAGATCTGAAGAAGTGAAAGTTAAGACGTCAAAATCTTTGGGAATTCCATTATCCGAACCATTGGATCCGGTTGCTCCCAACATAGATGCGGCACCAAGATGCATAAAACCTCCTATCTATTTGATAAGGCTTTAAGTATAACAGATGGTTTCATAGGCAAACTATTTAGCCTGACTCCAATAGCATCTTCAATAGCATTCGTTACGGCCCCAAGGGGAGGACATATTGGAACCTCTCCTACTCCTCTAACCCCAAATGGTTGTTCTGGATTCTCATTTTCAACAAGTATTGTGTCAATCATAGGCAAGTCCAGAGAAGTTGGCATTCTATAATCTAAATAACTAGAATTTAACATCTTTCCATCATCATTAATAAAATATTCTTCATTGAGTGCCCATCCTATACCTTGTGCGGCACCTCCCTGTATTTGCCCTTCTACATATGAAGGGTGAATAGCCTTCCCAACATCTTGGACAGCTGTATATTTAATAATGTCTGTTTTACCTGTCTCTGGATCTATTTCAAGATCTACTATGTGGGTGCCAAAGCCATGACTGCTAGAGTCAAGGTCAACCGAACCAACAGAACTTACAGGCCCTCCTGTTCCATCTAGTTTTTTAGCAAGATCTTTGAACTTCATTTTTAACTCAGAATCGGATTTAGAAGAAAAAATTCCTTTATTAAAGTCAATTTCATTTTTCTCTATTTCCCAAATCATAGATAACCTTTTTTTAAGTTCATCAATTAGATTATTTGCAGCATTTACTGCGGCCCAACCAGTAGCAAAAGTTGTTCTGCTCCCTCCAGTCATTCCGGTATAGCCAACCCCATCAGTATCGGGGATCCTAGGAAACATATCTTCCGCAGATAACCCTAATATTTCTGCTGCTTGCATAGCTATGCTAGGCCTTGTCCCTCCTATATCAGCACTTCCTTCCAATAAAGTTACAGTTCCATCATCATTAATTGACAAAGTTACTGAAGATTTTCCTCCACCATTCATCCAGTATCCACTAGCGATTCCTCTGCCAATTAATTTGCCTGATTTAGATTCAGATTTCTTGCTATTCCAATGTTCAGATTTTTTTACAGCATCAAGAACATCTAGATTTCCAATTTTTGGAAATTTGGGGCCATCACCTCTCCTTGTTCCTTCTTTCGACGCGTTTAAAATTCTGAATTCTAAGGGATCCCAGCCCTGACTTTTACATATCTCATCAATAGTAACTTCAATTGCATAAGAAACCTGAGGGGATCCAGGAGCACGGTATGCTGCAGATTTTGGTTTATTAACTACTAAGTCATACCCATCTATTCTTGTATTTTCAATATCGTAGCATGCAAACACACATTTTGCTGAAGCCCCAACTGCTGAGCCCCCAAATGCTCCCCCTTCTAATTTTATATCTGCATATCCAGAAGTTAGTTTCTTATTTGAGTTAACTCCTAATTTAATTTTTATTTTTCCTCCTGGAGCCGGGCCCGATGCATCGAACACAGAAATTCTATCCATAACTATCTTAACTGGCTTATTAGATTTTTTTGATAATACGGCTGCCAATGGAGTTAGGTATACTCTAGTTTTTCCTCCGAAACCTCCTCCAATTTCTGCCGGCATTACCCTAACCCTTGATTCAGGCATTCCAAGAATTCCTGCTGTCTGCGTTCTAACAGGAAATGCGCCCTGAGTAGATGTCCATAAAGTTAGTCTCCCATCTTCCCCCCACTGGGCCACTGCTACATGCGGTTCTATATATCCTTGATGAACCATTGGCATAGTAAACTCTTTTTCAATAACTATGTCAGAAGATTCGAAGCCTTTTTCAATGTCTCCAAAATTGAATCGGAAATAATCTGCAACATTCTTTGAAGATCTTTCACCATCAATATCTACACCAGTAAAATCTTCTTGGATGACAGGGGAATCCTTCTCAATTGCTCTATCTACTGTTAATACAGGCTCTAATACATCATATTCAACCTTAATTTTCTTCAGTGCTTCAAGAGCAGTATTTTTATCTCTTGCAGTTACGGCTGCAACTGCGTGACCGATATACCCAACTTTATCTCTAGCCATTATGTTCATACTGTCGTATTTAAAATTGGCTATTCCCTCTCCAATTTCGATATCTTTGTCAATTCCTGTTTCAAAATCATTTCCAGTGATAACAGCAAAAACTCCTGCTAATTTCTCGGCCTCTGAAGTATCTATAGAGATTATTTTTGCGTGAGCATGAGGGCTTCTTAAAACAGCACCATGAGACATGTTGGGCAGTTGAACATCTGCTCCATACACGGCTCTTCCAGTTACCTTTTCCATCCCATCATGTCTTATAGGTCTTGTTCCTATGACATTATATTTACTATCTTTAAGTGTCATTTTTTCTCCAATATCTAGAAAATAATATCAATTATTTTATATCAAAAATTGAATTTAATCATTACAAATTAGTTAAAAAAAGGTATTGTTATAGGACCTTCCGGCAACACACATCCTTTGAGCGCTGGATTTTTATTAATTAATTTTGTTAGCAGATCATTTGGGTTTTTTTCGTGATTCAGGAAAGCTTTATTGATTTCTTCGGTAGTTAAACCTTCGGTGAAAAGACTTACATTATGTTTTTGTGTAATTTCGGCCAACATTTGAACTTGCCACTGATCTTGACAGTGGAAATTTGGATCACTCAATGTACTTTCTACTTCTATAGGCCCATTAAATGAAGATAATAATTTATAGAATTCCCCATGATCTGGAATTCCATCTGAACATTCAGAAAAGCAAAGTATATTTCCATTATTTTTTGTTATTTGTGCAGCAGCAGAAATTCCTTTTACAGTCTGATATAAATTTTGATCAAGCGGATATCCAGAATTAGAAGTTATTACTAGATCATAAGGCTCTTCTACCTCAATCATTGCCGTTTCTTTTGCAAAGGCACAAGCTTTATCATGAGCGCTAATTATCTCACCCGAGAAAACTCCTGTTATTTCTTGGTTCTTATTCAAAGTTACATCCAATGTAAAATTAACGCCTGATTCCACGGCAATTTTCCTTACATCTTGTTGTATAGGGTTTTTATTTATCTCTGCCCAAGTGGAATATTTATTTTTTAACCTTTTATAGTTGTGCAATTTAAGGATAGTTTTTAAGCCTGCTAATCCAGGCGCAACCATTTTTGATCCCCCTGAAAATCCAGCAAAAAAATGAGGTTCTACAAATCCCGTAGTAATTCTAACATCGGCCTCCACCCAGTTTCTATTAAGAAAAACTTCAATGTCACTAATAGATGAAGGCATTTTTACGAGAGAATTTCCATCTCTTGAATCATGATTGATTATTTCAACCGAGGACACTATCTCTTCCCCTAACATGGAAGTAAGTTCTTCTTTTGTGTTAACTCTGTGAGTTCCAGTGGCTATAAGAATCTTTATATTTGATTTGGGAACTATATCTGCAATGTGTTCAATAATTGTTTCCAGCACTATTTTTCTTGGTTGCGCTCTTGTTATATCACACACTGATATTGCTATTTTTGAATCACTATTAATTATATCTCTCAAGGATTTTGAATTGATAGGATTTTTCAATCCATTTTCTATACTGAATTTAGGATCATCGACCTGTTTTAAAAATTTCGGCTCAATCACATCAAAATTTGACGGCACATTTAATCCTACCCTAGATTTGCCATAAGCAATTTCTACAATTTGGTTGTTATTTTTTTGTAAATTAGTTGCCATAACTTTTCATAATTGGTTTTAATTGGTATCCTCTTTTGGTTACATAAATGACTCTAACCAATTATTATATATTTTAAAAGAAAAAATTATGAACATAAGAGAAAAATTAGGTTTACCTCCAAAGGCTATTCCTCAGTTTGGGCAAAGCCGAAGCCATGCAATGAATTCATCTAAGAAAACATTCAAACCTAATATTCAAAATAAAACAGTAGTATTAGATGGAAAGAGATACAAGGTTAAGTTGACTACAAGAGAAATTAGAACCTTAGACAAAAAAGGTGTTAACTTACTTTAGTTTTTGCTTAGCACGAATATTGCTGTATCCGCATTAAGGTTTGGTTCTTCTTTTATTAGTTCATCTTTCTCAGAGTCAATATAGAAAGATTCTTTGATTATAATTTTCTTAGAGGCACAATATTCTTGAAAATCAAGAATTGTAGGGAATCTTCTATTGGGAGTGTTATACCAATTGTAACCATAAAGACCCTCTAATTTTGGAGCTTTTCCTTCTTTGTATAGCATCTCTCTTAGAGGCTTAAAGGCAAAATTCGGAAAGGATATTATAGCTTTTTTAGAAATCCTAAGTATTTCTTCTATTGTCTTTTCTACATTCTTAATGGACTGTAGAGTTTGAGAAAGAATCGTTACATCAAATTGATCATCATTAAACCTATTAAGCCCGGTATTAATATCAGAATTAATTACTTCTAAACCCTTATTTGAACTCATAATTACTTTTTTAGAATCCAACTCAATTCCTAATAATTTGGAACATTTTTTCTTTTTTAATTCATTCAACAATTTTCCATCTTCGCATCCTAGATCTAATACTCGATCATTTTTTTCTATCAAACTGCAAATAAAATCTAGATCAAGACGGTCGTTAAAAAATATATTTGTTGAAGTTGGGCTAGCATTTTTTATCTGATCATTTTTTTCTTTTCCAGAAAGTTTTTTTAAGAACGAAGAAGTTAATAATCCATAATCTTCTACCTCATTTTCTAATAGAAATGCATCATGGCCAGCCTCACTTTCTATTGAACAATATGATACAGATTTATCAAGGCTTACCAGTGCATCCACTATCTCTTCTGATTGAAATGGAGGGTATAGCCAGTCACTTGAAAAACTGACCAATAGCCATTCGCATGTTGTCTTTTTTAGGTTATTTTTTATTTCATTGATTGTTCCGCCCAAATCAAAATAATCTACAGCAGTAGACAGAGTTATATAACTATTTGCATCGAATCTATCTACAAATTTCGTTCCTTGATATGCAAGATAAGTTCCCACTGAGAATCGTTTCTCGAATTCAGTAGTAATTTCTCTCGGCTCATATCTAGTATTTTCAAATTTATTTTTCATCGAATCTTTTGAAACATATGTAATGTGAGCCAACATTCTCGCTATAGCTAAACCATCTTCAGGTTTTTCTTCAGCATCATAATAGTTACCTTCTTTAAATCGCGGGTCTTTTTTTATTGCATTTCTTCCTACAATATCGAAAGCTAAAGCTTGATTAGTAAGTCTTGCTGAAGTAGCTAAACCAATTACGCTTTTAATTTTATTTGGAAATTGTCTAGCCCATTGAATGGACTGAAACCCGCCCATAGATCCGCCAGTTACACAAAGAATAGATTTTATCCCTAAATGATCTATCAGAAGATTTTGAGCATTTACCATATCTTCTACAGTTATATTAGGAAAATCAGGCCCATATTGATTTCCAGTTTCTGGATTGATTGAGTTAGGGCCTGTGGATCCCTTGCATCCACCTATCACATTGCTACAGATTACAAAATAATTGTTAGTATCAATTGGTTTATCTGGTCCGACCATGATATCCCACCAACCTGGAATATCATCTTCATTGTGTTTCGCAACATGAGAGTCTCCGCTTATTGCATGACATACAAGAACAACATTTGATCTATCTTCGTTTAGATCCCCATAAGTTTCATAAGCTATGTTTAATTTATCGAGAATGTCACCTGATTGAAGTTGAAATTTTCCTTCATATAGAAAATTTTTAAGATACTTAGATGTATCTCCCGTTCTATACAAATCCGAATTATAATTTTCTTTTACCACTTATAAACCTTATTTAGGGCCAGAGCATAATTGTCTGGCCCTATTTTTTTAACTTTTCTTTAACGCTTGGTCCAAATCATCAATTATGTCATCTACATCTTCAATCCCAACTGAAACCCTAATGTACTCTGGATTAACACCAGCTTCTCTTTGCTCATCTTCAGAAAGTTGACTATGAGTTGTAGAAGCAGGATGTATAACCAATGTTTTAGCATCACCTATATTAGCAAGATGACTTGCAAGTTTCACATTGTTTATAAACTTGATTGCTGCATCTTTGCCGCCTTTAATACCAAAGCCTAGAATTGCTCCAGCCCCATCAGGTAAGTATTTTTTTGTATTCTCATAATGAGAATGACTTTTTAGACCAGGATAGTTTACCCATTCCACATCTTTATGTTTTTCAAGGTATTCAGCTACCTTGAGAGCATTTTCACAATGTCTTGGAATCCTTAAATGTAAAGTTTCTAAGCCTAGTAGAGTGGCCCAAGCCCCAAATGGACTCATTGTTCCACCTGTATCTCTGAGCCAATGTACTCTTATGTGGAGATTATAAGCAATGTTTCCAGCAGGCCTCAAAGCTTCTTCTAGGACTGCACCATGGTATGATTCTGATGGCCCACAAAACTCTGGCCATTTATCAGGGTTATCTGCCCATTTAAAGTTTCCACTATCTACAATAGCACCTCCAATATGCACTCCATGCCCTCCTAGAAATTTTGTAGTTGAATGAAGAACTATATCTACGCCATGCTCAATTGGCCTAAACAGAGCTGGAGTAAGAACAGTGTTATCACAAATCGTTGGTAATCCATGCTTATGACTGATTTTTGTTATTTCAGAAAAATCAGGGACATCATTTTTTGGATTTCCTATACTTTCAAAATAAACACATCTTGTATTCTCATCTACAAGATCATTTATCTCTTCAGGGTTGTCTGGGTTAAAGAACCTTACCTCTATACCTAACTTTTTAAATGTTTGGGTAAATAGTGTCCATGTTCCACCATACAAACTTGTTGATGAAATAAAATTTTGTCCACTATGAGTAATAGTTAGAATAGCAGCATTAATTGCTGCTTGACCTGATGAAAAAGCAAGTCCTGTTACCCCTCCATCAAGTGCTGCAATTCTCTGTTCTAGAACATCAGTAGTAGGGTTTTGCAATCTAGTGTAAATATTTCCAAATTCACCTAGTGCAAAAAGATTAGCTGCATGATCTGTATCATTAAATACATACGATGTTGTTGCATGTATTGGTACAGCTCTAGAATTAGTTGACGGGTCAGGATCCTGTCCCGCGTGTAGTGCAAGGGTTCCGATACCTTGTTTTTCTGGCTGATTAACTATGCCATTTATACTACTAGCCATTTTATGACCTCCTTATGTTTAATATTTATAAAACTAAGAAGTGCCAACAAAAAAATCCGCATATCTTTCGATATACGGACACATTAACAATTTTGCCTCTTTAGCAGTTTTTAAAGTGTCCGCAAGCTGACTTTCAAATCAACACTTATATCCATTATAGCATATTAATTTTTTATATTTCAATACTTAAACTAGAAAAATTAAAATTTAACTTAAATATTCCTCTTCATTAGTTAAACTTCTTAGGAGTTCTAAATATCTTTTTTTATTAAACTTAGGCGTAAATTTTTTTATAATTTTTTTAGATTTTTCGGCATCATTTTTTAGTAAATCTATTATAGTGTGAGCCATCATCCTGCCAGACTCTAGTATTGCCAGATCATAATTATCTACGACCATATCCACTGAATGATTAGAATTTCCAGAGCACCCTCCTACGTATGGATGAATAGATGGGATAAGGTTAGATATATCTCCCATATCTGTACTTCCTCCCGAATGGCCATCTAGAATTAATTCTTTTTCATTAAAATTATCATTCAGATTTTTTTTGTATATCTCTAAAAGATCGTAGTTATTGTTAAGAGGCAAATAACCAGCAATAGTTGTTATTTTTACCTCTGCACCGGTAGCGAGAGCCCCCGCTTTGAGGCAATTATCGACTTTTTTATTTGCGTCTAAGATTGAATCAATTGATGCACCTCTTATAAATGTTTCAATATTTACTTGGTCTGGCACGGCACTAACCACGTTGCCTCCCTTAGTTATTATTGGGTGAACTCTTATATGATCTTCATCTTTAAAAGTTTCTCTTTGTGAATTAATAGCAGATATAGCTATATTTGCAGCGTTCAGGGCGTTGATTCCACTTTCGGGGCTTGCTCCTGCATGTGAGGCTATACCTTTGAATTCAATAAATTTTGCAACAAGTCCGTTATCAGTGCCCCCATAGGAGAATTTAATTTTTCTAGGAGTTGTATGGGTCATCATTGCTATATCTACATCATCAAAAGCGCCTAGCTTTATCATTTCTTGTTTGCCTCCGAGAAATTCAATATCTCCGCTTTTTCTTAGTTCGTTTCTCCATTGTATTTCTACAAATTCTTCAGCAGGAACTGCAAAAAAGGTTATTTTTCCAGATATGTTATCAAGTATCTTTTTATCAGATAGGCCAGTTAATACTGTTAGCATGCTTCCTATTTGAGCATGGTGACCACAAGCGTGAGCCATTCCATTCTCTTGGTTTTCATGAGGGTGCCCAGGGACTGGAAGTCCATCTAATTCTCCGATAACAGCTATGTTTGGGCCTGGCTTACCTGTGTCTAGGGTAGTTCTTATGCCAGTAATTGCTATTCCTGATTGAATATCTTTTTGGCCCAACCTCTCGAATGCTTTAATTACCTTTTCCGCAGTCTTAATCTCCTTGTATCCAGACTCTGCAAATTCTAATATTTCTAGAGAAACCTCTCTAGGAATATCTTTATTAGAATTAATATTTTTATCGCATATATTCTTCAAGTTCATAATTTATACTTTTAACAGATATCCATAATTTACGAAATATTATGAAATATAATTCATGATTGATATAATCTAAAGGTTAACTAAATATATTGGTATTATTTTCACTTCGATTTTCGAAAATAAATCCAAAAATCCCAACGAATTTTTTAAGGAGGGGATTATGAAAAAAATTAAATATACATTGTTGATCAGTGCTCTTTTTGCAATGACTGCTTTTTCATTCGCTTGTGCATCTGAAGATTCTTCAGAAGCATCTAGCAGCGGTGGATCTAACACATTGCAACAAGTTCTTGATCGAGGAATGCTAAAGTGTGGTGTTAATGACAACTTGGCTGGATTTGGAGTTGTGGCTGCAGACGGTTCTTTCAGTGGTTTTGATATAGATTTCTGTAAGGCAGTAGCGGCAGCAATATTAGGAGATTCAGGTAAGGTTGAATACACACCTACAACTGCTTCAAATAGATTCGAAGCTTTAGGTTCTGGTGAGATTGATCTTTTGATCAGAAACACAACTTGGACTGCTAGCAGAGACAGAGAATTGAAGCAGGACTTTACTGCTCCTACATTCTACGATGGCCAAGGAATGATGGTTTATGTAGATAGTGGTTACAATTCAATTGATGACATGGAAGGCGCTACAATATGTGTTCTTCAAGGTACTACTACAGAATTAAACTTAGATGATAGGTTTACAGGTACTGGAATGTCATACACTCCATTAACTTTTGAAACAAATGATCCTTTGCAGGCTGCGTTTGAGGAAAAAAGATGTGATGGTTGGACTACAGATAAATCTGGTCTAGCTTCTAAGAGGGCTAGTTTTCCAGCATCGGCTGGTGGACCTGAAGCTCTTAAAGTGCTACCAGAGACATTATCTAAAGAACCTCTTGGTCCTTTGACTAGAGATAACGATAGTGAATTCTATGATGTTGTTCAGTGGGTTGTATTTGGAATGATGCAAGCTGAAGAAAGCGGAATTAATAGTTCGAATGTTTCTTCAATAGCTTCTAATCCTCCAAACCCAGGAGTTGCAAGATTGCTTGGAGCTTCTTTTGAAGGCGGAGAAGTTCAGGATTTCAGTTTTGGAATCCCTAAGGACTTCATGCAAAAAGTTATATCTCAAGTAGGTAACTATGGTGAAGTATATGATCGACACTTAGTTCCTCTTGGATTAGAACGTGCAGGTTCACTTAACGCAATGTGGACTGAAGGCGGTCTAATTTACGCACCACCTTTTAGGTAGGAATACTTTAAATTCATATAGTATGCCGGAGAGTTAAAAAACTCTCCGGTGTACTATTTGTTTATTCAGAAGGTAAATAGTGAAAAGTTTTGTCGATAGCGTAGCTCAGTGGAGCAGGTTTCAGAGAAACCGTAATATAGTAATTCAGGCTGTTTTTTTATTTTTCGTGACTCTTTTAGGAGTTTATTTTTTTGTTAGAGCATCTGGACTAGAATTGAGTTTATCTCATTTTAGTAGCAGGGCAGGCTTTGGTCTTAGTCACACCTTTCTAGTTGATTACACAAGCAATGATAGCAGGTGGGTAGCTTATTTCACTGGAGTAGTAAATACGATAAGAGTATGTCTTGTAGCAATTTTTTTAACTACTTTATTGGGTACAGTTATGGGGGTAGCAAGACTATCGAAGAATTTTCTTACCTCTAAGATTGCTTGGACTTATGTCGAAGTATTAAGAAATACTCCTCTATTAATTCAAATAATATTTTGGCAGATTGTTTTTCTCCAATTACCTCAAATATCAGAAGCCATTACCTTTGGAGACACTACTGCTATATCGAATAGAGGAATACTGCTTCCTTGGATAAGTGATAACGGAAATGCTCAGGTATGGTTTATTTTTTTAGGTATAGTGGCAGCTGGATCCTTGTATCTAAGTTATTTTTTAAATAAAAGAGAAGATGTATCGGGAAAATCTTTTTCTATATTTGGCAACAGATTAAATGGTAACTTGGCAGGGATTTCTTTATTTGTGATAGTTACGATTGTGACCTATTTTGCATTTGGAAGGCCTGTCAGCATGGACATACCAGAGATCACTCAAAATAATAAAGGCACTTGGATGCAGTCAGGTGGATTTGATCTAAGCCCTGAATTTGCAGCCATACTTTTTGCGCTTGTTATTTATACAGGAACATTCATCACTGAAATAGTAAGAGGGAGTATTCAATCTTTGTCAAAAGGTCAAACAGAAGCTGCCCAAGCAATAGGGTTAAGTAAGTATCAAGCTATGACTTTGGTAATACTTCCTCAAGCATTAAGATCTATAATCCCTCCATTAACAAATCAGTTTTTAAATTTAACTAAAAATTCAAGTCTTGCAGTGGTTATAGCTTACCCAGATCTGTTTATGGTTTCTAGGACTATTATGAATAACTCAGGACATGCTTTGCCTGTATTTTTCTTAATACTATTAACTTATTTGTTCTTAAGTCTTTGTATTTCATTAGTTATGAATTTGATTAATCGTAGAGTTACTAGGATTGGTGCGTAATGACTACTCCTAGGATTAACTTTAAAGAAATAAAAGATTGGACCATTGATAATTTTTTTGGTTCTAAGCTTGGCATTTTATTAACTTTATTTTCTGCGTTAGTTATCACTTACTTTGTATTAAGTATGATATCTTTTTTATCTTCCGCTGAATGGGAAGTGGTAACTACAAATAGAAGATTGCTTCTCTTGGGTCGATTGCCAGAAGAAGATACTTGGAGAGCTTGGCCTATTTTGTGGTTGTTTTGCTCTATTTTCTGTTCTTCTATTGGTGCTTGGGGTAATCCTAAGAAAAGAGAATTACTGCTATTACTTCTAGCGTTCTTAATGCCAGCCGCTATATTTTTTACTTTGCCATATATCGTACATATATTTGCAACAGTATTAATTGGGTCAGTTGCATATATTAGTTCAAAAATTATCAGAAGAACTTCATATATAGAAATCCTTAAGAAAGCCTTGGTATCTCTTTGGATATTGATTATTCCATTATCATTTACTATTTTGATTGTTGGAGGTGGGCCACAATCTAATCTTTGGGGAGGATTTTTATTAAATATATTATTAGCATCAGTGGCTGTTGTAGCAGGATTTCCTCTGGGGATACTAATGGCAGTGGGTAGAGCTACCAAATTGCCTGTCATAAAAACGGTATGCACCGTATACATAGAAACAGTTAGGGGAGCTCCTTTAGTTGGATGGCTCCTTTTAGCTTGGTTTGTTTTGCCAAAATTTTTACCTGACCTTTTTGGTCTAAATGATCTTAGCGTTGTAATTAGAGCAATGATTGTATTGTCATTTTTTGCAAGCGCTTATATTGCAGAAGTTATAAGGGGTGGTCTGCAATCCATATCTAAAGGGCAATTGGAAGCAGCAGATGCTTTGAATTTAGGATACATTGATAGGATGAGGATTATTGTGCTTCCTCAGGCAATAAGGGTTGTTATACCTGCTATTGTAAGTCAGTTTATTGGCTTATTTAAGGATACTTCTTTGGTTTTCATATTAGCACTTACAGATCTGTTGCAGGTAGGTAGAATCATACCAGAGCAAGATCCTAAATTTTTTGGAAAACAACTCGAAGCTTTGTTAGTTGTAGCATCATTATTTTGGGTTGTTTCAGTGGTTTTATCTAACTTAAGTTCAAAAATTGAAAAAAATCTTGGTATAGGAACAAGATAAGGTATAAAGTATTAGGAGATAGATATGAAGAAGAAGAAAATAGGTAAAGAAATAATTTCTGCTGAGAATGTTGTAAAGAAATTCGGCGATTTTGAAGCTTTAAAAGGGGTTACAGCGAAAATTTTTGAAAAAGAGGTGGTGGTTGTTCTTGGTCCTTCTGGATCTGGAAAATCAACTTTTATCAGGACTATAAACAGGCTTGAGCCACATAATTCAGGAAAAATAGTTGTTGATGGTGTCGAAATTAATGATGATGTTAAGAATCTTCAAAAAGTAAGATCTAATGTGGGCATGGTATTTCAGCAGTTTAATTTATTTCCTCATCTTTCTGTATTGCGAAATGTAACCCTAGCCCCCCAAAAAGTTAAAGGTTTAAGTAGAACTGAAGCAAATGATGTTGCTATGGCTCTTCTTGAAAGAGTAGGTATTCCTGAGCAAGCTGAGAAATTTCCATCACAATTATCTGGAGGTCAGCAGCAGAGAGTGGCAATAGCTAGAGCTTTGGCGATGCAGCCAAAAATTATGTTATTTGACGAACCTACATCCGCTTTAGATCCTGAAATGATTAAAGAAGTTTTAGAAGTAATGACAGAACTTGCTGAATCAGGCATGACAATGATTTGTGTAACCCATGAAATGGGATTCGCAAAGAGCGTTGCTGATAGATTCCTATTTTTTGATGAAGGTTTGATTGTTGAAGAGGGGACTCCAGAGCATTTCTTTAAGAATCCAAAAGAAGAAAGAACTAAGTTATTCCTAAGTCAGATATTATAGTGTAATCTCATTTGAGTGTTTTACTAATTTGTTGTTTTCAAAGGAAATTTGATTAATAGGATTTTTAGTTTTATTGAAGAAAATAGAAGATGGGGAGTTTTCTTTACGCTTTTTTTTTCAGGTAGTTTTGTTATTGGTATAAATGTTTATTCTTTTGGACTTTTTATTGAGCCGCTAGAAAAAGAGTTTGGCTGGACAAGAGAGCAGATTAGCCTAGGTTATTCTCTTAGTTTTGTGAGCAGTTTATTTGCTCCATTGGTTGGAAAACTAATTGACATTAAAGGAAGCAAGATCTTTTTGGTTTCATCTATTTTCTTAGTTTCCGCTGGATTCTTACTAAGACCTTTAATGACAGATTTTTCTCACTGGATAATATTAAATTCTATGGTTTTTGCAGGATATCCTGGAGCACTAATGATACCTGCTGGCATACTTATACAGGTTTGGTTTCCTGAGACAAAGGGCAGAATGATGGGTCTCGCAACAGCAGGGCATAATTTTGGCGGACTGATTATGCCTATTATTACTTTCATATTACTTTCATATTTTGATTGGAAAGTGTCATATTTTGTTTTTGGTATTCTAGTATTCCTGTTAGGAATTTTTGCTTTGACAGTAGTTAAGAATAAACCAAGTAACCTGAATGTTAATAGTGAGGTTACTAATAATGATGGGTTTGAATTTATGTCAGCTGTAAAAACAAAGCAATTTATAACTTTAACCCTTGGAATTACATTTGCTTGCTTTACATATAATGGAATAATGCCCCAAATGGTGCCTCACTTAACTACTGAAGGATTAGGGTTGGCATCAGCAACTTTTGCAATGACATATATAGGTGCCATGGGAATTCTTTCAAAAATTATTTTTGGAAGGTTTAGCGAAAAATATTCTTCTTTATACTTAACCTGTGCATCTGTCTTTTTACAATCATTAGCTCTTTTAATCATTCTTATGGCTCAGGGAAACATAATGGGAATATGGTTAGGAATTATAATTTTTGGTATGGGGTTTGCAGGCTTAGGAGCAATGATTGCTTTGAATATAACTGAATGCTTTGGGCTTAAATCATTAAGTACAATTTGGGGAACTCTATCATTTTTTGGAATATGGGCGACATTCTTGGCACCTTGGATGATGGGAAGGATTTTTGACTCTACCTCATCATATAGGCTTGGTCATTTAATAACTATTGGAATATTTTTGTTGGCCATATTATTTCTTTTATTAACGAAATACTTAAATCATGGAGAAAATTATCTATTTAAGAAAAAATAATTTATGAACTTAATTTATAATTAATTTTGATAGCATATTTTTACAATTTTCGATAGGATCCCATGCTCCAATTACTTTTTCAGATACTTCGCTGGGGCATAAAACTATAACATTCCCAAATATTACGTAATCAAGATATTTAGACCTATTTTTACTTGTACCAAAAGGGCCAACGAATCTTCTATCCTTAACGCCTTCTTTCCATGTTGCGTCAGCTTTTTTTATTATCGCATCTTCTCCAGTTGCCTCTTCAGCAAAAAAAGTTCCAGAAGATTTTGCTATCTCATTTGAAGGGTAAAATCTGAGTTCAAATTCTCGTCTTTCGTAATCACTGGAGCCCCAGAATCCATAGTAAGCTTCTATTGCATCTGGAAGTTCAGAAATATCATATTCTTTATTTATCTTAAAACTTATATTTATAAAATCATCTATCGAAAAGTTAAGGGTGTCGTAACTTCCATCAAAAATATTTATTTCAAGACTCTCTTCTTTTGATGTTTCTGAGCATGAAAATAAAAAAGCAACTAATAAAGACAATAAAAAATATTTTATATTCATTTTTTTGTTAATTTAATTTTATTTATTTTCTATAATTAATTTTGATAGCATATTTCTGCAATTTTCAATAGGATCCCATGCTCCTGTAACTGCAGTTGATTTTTCACTTGGGCATAAAACTATAACATTTCCAAAAATTACGTAGTCGAGGTATTTGGGCATTGGGGATCCGGAAAAAGTAACACCAGACCTGTCCTTTATACCTTCTTTCCATGTTGCGTCAGCTTTTTTTATTATCGCATCTTCTCCAGTTGCCTCTTCAGCAAAAAAAGTTCCAGAAGATTTTGCTATCTCATTTGAAGGGTAAAATCTGAGTTCATAGGAAAGTCTTTCAAAACTATCTTCTGCCCAGAATCCATAGTAAGCACTTTCAGCATCTTTTAATTCTTTTACATTATATTCTTTGCTAAATTTAAATCCTATATTTTTGAAAGAATCGCTTGAAAAAATATTTGAATCATAACTCCCATCAAAAATATCTATCTCAGTTTTTTCACTATCTCCTGAGCAAGAAATTAGCAATAGAATGAATATGAAAAGATATCTAACCTTTATAAATTTTAACTTTATCTCCATTCTTTATTATTCCTGTTGATTTCACTGTAGATATTAAACCTCTTTTTCCTACAATTAGTTTTAGAATCCTGTCATCTATTGAGTTTAGAGTTGAGCAAGGTTGATTCTGACCATTTATTTTGAGTATTACTCCTGACCCTATTTCCATAATATGCTCGTCAGTAATATCACTTAAGTCTCCAAATCCATGTATTAGAATATTTTCACCAAGACTTCCTGGAAATACTTTTTCACCTATATTTTTATTAAGAAAATCAATTGTTTCTTGGGCGATTATAGTTATTTGTCTATCCAGATTATTTTTTTTTGCATGAAAATTTGTTTTTCCAGAGTGGTAATCACCCTTAACTCCATACTCATAAATTTCAACTACTTCTTGAGGTATTTTAGGTATTCCGCCCTTATCGCTAGAATTAACAGAGATTACTTTTCCGACTATTCCTCTTTTAATCTTATCCATCTGATTTAAAATTTAACAAATAACTAATGATTAGTGAATTTCTAATCTTATAATTTTTTAATTACTATCTATTTCAATTATTTTGTTAGCTGAGATCTTTCCTGCTTTTGAATCCATTCCCAAAGGTCTGCAAAAATCAATTATGAACCTCTCTCTCTTTTTTAAGAACTCTTCATCTTCTGTTAAATTTATTATTTGATTTATACAATCAATTTCTGAGTCAGTTGTTATGAGTAGGTCATAGTCTAATATTGTTTTGAAATGATATGTTGCAAGTTGATTTTTATAAAATTCTGGTTTAGTTATTGCAAAGCATTTCGTGCCAAGTATCAGAGAATCAACCATTGCAGTCGTATTTATTCCAATAGTAGCGATAGAATTTTTGATGGTCGATATCATTAATTCTTTAGATTCTTTCGTGTCTGGTAAATCTCCATTTTTTGGTATTACATTGATGTCATCTTTTAGTTTTCTAAATTGTTCGTAATTAGCTCCATGAGGCCTAACGACAAGATCAATATTATTCTTCTTAAGTTCTTTGTGGAGATTCTCTACAACCATTGTTTCGTCTCTTGTAATATTCTGAGATGACCCTAAATAAGTTACATAAGGAGCATCAAGTTTTAGGTTACTTTTTAAAATACTCTCGTTTTTTTCATCGAACCACTTATCCATGAAGGGAGACCCAGTAATAAATATGTTATTCGCAGGAATACTGTGGATTTCTTTAGCTTCTATCGAGTGCTGCTTGTTCCATACTAAGAAAAGATCTGGAACTTCATGATATAAGCCTCTCGCTGTGAGATTATCCCAACTCACAACTTGCATAACAGTTTTAATACCTAATTTTTTCCCTGCTTTTATGTAATCAATTTCTGAAGAGAAATTGTTATAAGTAGATGACCAATTTGCTCCAACTACTACAATAGTTGAATAATTTTGAGACTTTATAAAATCAATTATATTTCTTGATTTTGGAATTATGCTTTCTAGGAATTTAAGGATTAGTCTAAAAAAGGGGAGTTTAGTGAATATAATGGAAATAATAGGACTAGTCAGTAGGTTCCTGGTTATTTTTGGTGTACATCTTTTTTGGGCTTCAAAGAATGTTCCATCATCTCTTCTTCGTATGTAACTAAGCAAGTTTAAAGTTTCCCTAACTAAAATTAATAGCTTTACCCAAATATCTTTTCTGCTAACCCCCCTTTTTATTTTTATTTTTTCAGATTCTCTAATTAATATTTGCTCATTGCCGTTTTCAAGATTTTTAGCAATTAAAGTTTTCTCGTTATCTTTTCCAGCAATTTCATATTTTGTTGACCCAGAAATATTTTCTTTCATGATGCATATATCTACTCTATAATTTTTGGCTATGAGTTCATTGATGATAGTTTCTGAATAACTGTAGATAGAAGCATATTTCAATATGTATAAGATATTTTGCATTATTTGATATAAGAACTGAACTCTCTTAAAAAGTACTCTGTATTAAGAAGTTTCCATTCTAATGCTATATTATTTTCTAAATTAAGATCTGATAAATTTGTTATTTCTAGAAAATCTTCTGTGATTTGAAAGTCGGATATAATTTTTTTCATACTCTCATTTGGAAATCCTGAAAAACCTTGCTTGGGTTTTAATAAATCTGGACTAAAATTCTTTTTAAACAAATTTTTTATAAGAGGCCTAGTGACACCTTCTTTATTTGAAGACCTATTATTTATCTTATAAATTGCTGGAGTATGTAATGCAAGTGACACAATATCTTGAGAAAGAAAAAATCCTCTTGATTCTACAGATGACATCATGCTCATAGTATCGGATGCACGTATTCCAACTGATTCAAGTTGTATTGTGCTATCTAGCATTAGTATTGACTGAATTGTGGCTTCATTTGGACTGAAATCTTCAAATAATTTGATAGTGCTATTCCATGCATCTTTAGATTCGTCACTTAGATTTCTGGTGTCCCAATTATTAAACTTAATTCCAATGTCTACTACACCGCTATATATACTAGGGTTGCTTTCAGGTAAATTATGATATTCATCTAAAGTTTTATAAAACTCATATCCCCCGAATAATTCATCACCCCCATCCCCAGTCAATAGAACTTTAGAGCCCTGATCGTTGACTTCTTTAGCCAGAATCGCTTGAGAAATAAATGAATGTGTTGGAAGTGGCATACAGATGGACTTATATGAATTTTCTATGAAATCTCCAAACAAATCTTCTGTAACCATTTTGATATGAATGCGACTATTAAAAAATGAATTAAAATTGGTAATCTCTGAAGCAATAGAATCTTTTTTAGGAAATTGGAGGCAGATTAATTTAGGCTTTAAATCTGAATTTTCGTATACATATTTACTTACTAATGATGAATCTAATCCTCCGCTTATAACACTGAAATAATCAATTTCAGGTGATATATTTTTAGCATTTTCAGAAAAAATATCATTTGTATTTTCTAATAATTTATCAAGAGGTTTTTCCATATTTTTCTTTAAAGTGTCGGGATTGAACCAGTCTGAGAACGTGTATCTTTTATTAACTTTAACTTTAAATTCATTTAATTCTATTGTTTTTAAACTTCCAGGCAAATATGTTTTAAGGTTTTTATAAGCCGTGTTTTTTCTTGTAATCAAATGTCTTGTAAAAAAATATTCCCTCAAAGTGTCTTTGTCTATGCTAATATCTTGGGCTATCTCCAGAATTGGCCCTATTTGAGAAGAGGCAATGAAAACTGAGTCATCTTCATATTGATATAAAACTTTTTCACCTACTATGTCTCTGGCAATCGTAAGATTATTTTTTTTTGAGTCGAACACAACATAGGCGAACATGCCTTTTAAACTTTCAAAAACTTTATCAGGCCCATTCTCTTCATGAAGATTAACTAATGTTTCAGTATCTGTTTTAGAAATATTGGTCCTGTTACCCAATGAATTTTTTTGAAGTTCTTTGAAGTTATAAATTTCACCATTGAATAGAATTTCATATCTTCCACTTTGAGAAGTAGTATAATTTAAATTATTTTGAGGATTCCCGGTAATAGATAATACCGTTTGAGATAAAAAAAGTTTTCCATTAAGTTTGAACCTTGAAAAATTGAAATCAGGTCCTCTTGAAAATATTTTTTTTGATGCTCTGGAACAAGAATTTTCATCTAAAGTTCCCTTTTTAGCAAAGGCTACCAGAATTCCACACATTCAATAATCCTTGTTAATTAAAAGGTTTTTAAAGTTATTATACAGTTTAACTGTAATTAATTTGATTATTATATCTATATCCAAAAAAAATGAGTTTATTTTTTAATAGTTCACAATGATAGATTTAACAAATAATTAATATAATGAACAAATTTTGAAATATTAATCGGTTATATTTACAAATGTATCCTGAGAGTTCTGGTGTTCCCTCATCTCTCGATAACCTCTTATCAGTTCTCTCAGGTCAAATGAATTTATTTATGTCGCTTGTTGCATTTTTATAGGATAATAAGGGTATGAAAATTAAATTATTTACTATTATTTTATTAATACTCACATTTTCTTGCGGAAACGCAGAAACTAAATTAGATGAAAATAATCTTTGTGACTTATCTAATGGTGAGAGAGTAGAAGATGGTTGGTCAGGTAATGACAAAGGAGATAATTTTTGCAATTCATGTGAATGTATGAGTGGAAATCTTGTATGCACAGAAATGGCGTGCCAGATAGATACGCCAGAACCAACACCAGAACCAACACCGATTAAGAAAAATAGTTCTGGAGAAATGAAATACAATCATCCTAAGATTACAGGAGAAGTTGAAGAAGTTGGAAGTTTGATTGATGAATTAGCAACAGCGACCTCAAACTCTGAAAATAAATTTACTATTTTTATTAAAGCCCTAGAACTTACAGGAATGGACGAAGAAATTACTTCTTTAAAAGAGATGACCATTTTAGTGCCTCCTGATAATGTATTTCTTTCAAAATTTAATGAAGCAAACTTAAATAATTTAATTACCGATATTGATTTATTAACTCAAATAATTAAATCTCATCTCTTACCTTATGAATTCAAAGAAAAAAATATGAAGAAGTTTTCTCATTTGGACACATTTACAGGAAGTCTAAAAATAGAGGTTATTAATAAAAAGATAGTGATTAATGAGGGAATATATGTAACATCTGCAGATAATGAAGTGACTAATGGATTTTTTCATATAATAGATTCAATTATTATGCCTGAAGAAGATATCTATGGCAGCCAATCTAATAACTCTTCCGAAGATATTAAATTAATTACTCTCTCTGAAATAATTGAAAAAAATTTATTAGTCGATAATTTAGTTAGAGGAGATGTTGAATATAACTTCAGTCCTGATTTTACTCTAAAAATACAATTAAATAATGATGGAAATTATTCTGGAAAATTTTTATGTAACAATATTTTTGGTACCTACAACTTATCTGAAGAAGGATATTTAAAGATTAACCAAGGGGGCTCAACAAAGATGTTCTGCATTCCTCCAGATGATAATGTTGAAATGAACACTCAAGAAATTTGGGAATTTTTATTAAATGAAGATATCGAGATTTTTTCTTCAGATGATAACATTAATATCTATTTTAGATCCTCGTCAGGTTATTTATCATTAAAAGAAAATTAGTACCATAAGATTCCTGTAAAGTTAGTACCTAATGCTATATCTGAGCCCAGAGCTAGCCCCAAAAGAATACTTAAGGATCCAAAAATTCCAATCACATAATTGCTAAATCTATTAGAATTAGTAAACCTAAAAGGCAAAGCTAATGCTAACGTCATTATTGACATAGACAGCATTGTTCCAATTGAAAAAAGTAATAAGAATATAAACCCAGTTAATATACTTGGGCTAGTAGGAAGAATTGCTAACATTACAGCAGCACTTCCAGCCATTCCGTGAATTAATCCAATAATAAAAGATTTTGGCCTAAAGAATGGGAATAGGGTGAGGAATGGATGATTTTTATCGTGATGATCACCTTCATTATTTTCTTCATGAGAATGGGATCCATGTAAGTGTGTATGTTTTTCTCCATGGTCATGAGAATGTATATGCATTGAGCCATTAAATATCTTCCAGAAAACTTGAAGGCCTAACATAATCAGCATTATCGCTACCCCAAATTCAAAATAAATTGATACAGATTCGTATATATTCATTAAAGTTTCTTTAAGAACTAAAATTAAAGTTCCTAATATTATTAAAGGAGTTGAATGGCCAAGTCCCCATGAAAAACCAATCCATAATGATTTGAAAACATTTTTATAATCTCTTGCCATAGTAGAAACAGCAACGACATGATCTCCGTCTGTCGAGTGAGAGAATCCAAGAATTATTCCTAGAAATAACGCAGAAATAACTCCTGATAGTTGTATTATTTCGTGATCCATTAAATTTAATATAGTTTTGTTTTAATTGTACAACTAATTAAACATTAATAATGTATTATATTAACATGAAAAGTGCATGGGCAATTAGAGAAATAACCGATGAAGTTATAAAAACATCAAAACAATTAGGTGTTGAAAATATTATCCATTATGGTGGTCCTGGCATGAAAAAGCATTACAACCCACCTGTTGAGACTTTCGATGCATATAAAAATATTGTTAGTAAATTAAAATCAGAAGGCTTAAATCTAGTTGGTGTAGAAAGCGGATTTTTTATAGATCCTTATTATTGGGATGTTGTTACTGGTGGTCCCAAAAGAGATGAATTAATTGAAGACTTGATTTCACAGATAAGAGATATGGCAAGGGCAGGAGTGCCAATATTGGGTTACACATGGATGCCTTTAGGTCCTATAAGAAGTGAACCTAAACGGATTAGAGGCGACGCCTCTGGCACTGCATTTGATATTAAAAGCAATAATATTGAATTAGCCGGAAAGAATAATATCAAAATCGAACATACTGATTCTTTTCCAATAAAGAATGTTTCTCATCTTACAAAAGAAATTTTATGGGAAAATCTAGAATATTGGATCAAAGCTGTTACTCCTGCAGCTGAAGAGGAAGGTATAAGATTAGGTATACATCCCGATGATCCGCCAGTAGATGAGTTAGGGGGCGTTCCTAGAATAATGACAAACTTTGATGCATTTAAAAGGCTTATAGAAATATACCCTTCAGACCATAATGCAATAGAATTTTGCCAAGGAACATTTTCAGAAATGGATGAGGATATATATGAGATGATTGAATATTTCGCATCTAGAAACAAAGTTCTATATGTTCACTTTAGAAATGTATCTGATCCTACACCTAATAAGTTCCATGAAGAGTTTATAAATACGGGATATGTAGACATGGTAAAGGCAATGAAGATCTATAAGGATGCGGGATATCAAGGATGCTTTATGGATGACCATTGCCCTGATATTTATAATGATGAAGAGTTCCCAGGAAACTTAGGTGGATATAGATCTAGGATATTCGCACAAGGATATATTCAAGCATTATTGGATTCAATTAAATGAGATATACGCCATCTACAACAAGAATTGCAGTAATAGTTACATTATCTATTTTGGTAGTGACAATAGTTATGGTGGGTTTAACTTATTTAATAAACTCTTTAGTTATATCTGGATCTTAATTTCTTGGAATAATCGTATCGACGAATATTTTTAAACAGAGATCCCAATTATACTTTTTTATACTACCAATAATATCCTCTTTGTTGGTCTTCAAAGCTTCGCCTATTGCTAAATTAAGATCCTGATCATAAAAACCCGACTCATCTTTCTTGATTATATCTATGGGACCGTTAACTGGAAAAGCTGCAACTGGAGTACCGCAAGCCATAGATTCAATAATTGTATTCCCAAAGGTGTCATTAACACTTGGGAATACAGAACAATCAGCAGTAGAATAGTATTTGGCGAGTTCCTCTCCAAACTTATAACCAGGAAATATTATATTTGGGTAATGTTTTTTTAATCTTTCTTTTATAGGGCCATCACCCACAATTACAAATTTATATAAATCTGAGTTTTTACTAAGTTCACAAAATGAATCTATATTTTTTTCTTTACTTACTCTTCCAACATAGATGATAATTTTTTTATTACCATCTGGGTCAATTTTTTGCCTCAGAGCATTATCAAAAGACGGTTTGAATATATTTCTATCTATTCCTCTTGTCCATTCAACTAGATTGGCGAACCCTCTCGAATTAAGATCTTTCTTCATAGTTGGAGTGTTAACTAAAATTTTAGATGATGAGGCGTGGAACTTTCTAATAATTTTGTAAGTTATGAATTTCGGAATTTTATATAGTGTCCAAAGAAATTCTGGAAATTTTGTATGATAACTAGTAGTGAATGGTATATTATTTTTATTACAATATTTCCTCGTGTGCCAACCCAAAATTCCCTCTGTTGCAACGTGAATATAATCTGGATCTATTTTGTCTATCCTTTCCTTAATTGTCCTGTATCCGACAATGGGCAATCTTATTTCTTTGTAAAATGGCCAAGCAAAATTTTTAAACAAAAACGGATGTATTATTTCAAAATTTATATTCTCATTTTTAGCATGATTGATAAGGTTCTTCCAGGTTGTCACTACGCCATTAACTTGAGGTGTCCATGTGTCTGAGACTAAGAGTACTTTTTTCATTTACTCTAAATATATAATTTCAGCATTGAAATCTAGTTCCAATCTAATATTATCATCAACACTTAATACAATCGCAACTCTAGGAATATCCATGTCGAATTTATCGAATTTAAAATTTGTTTTTGCCAATCCTTTTATATTATTGTCATTAAAGTTTACGCTTGTATTCCAAGAGATTTGATTTGTGACTCCGTGTGCTGTCATATCGCCAATAATAATAATTTCGCCCGTTCCATTTTTAGGAACAGGCCAAGTCAAGTTCTCAATTTTTGTAACAACAATCTTTGCTTCGGGGTACGTATTTGTTTCAAGGCTTTTTCTTGAAATATATCTATCTCTCCTGCCATTATCACTTTTAAGAGACTGAACATTAACAATAATAATTGATTTTTCACTAATAACATTTCCATTTTTATCTAGAGAGATTGATCCATTAATTTCATTGGTTTCTCCAATTGCATCAATAGGGAAATCAAGATTTGCTAATTGCTCTCTAACTAAATATCTAGCCGTAGATTCTGATAAAAAATTCACTTTTAAATAAACACCTGAGTCATTATTTGAGTTAGTTAAAACTTTTTGATTAATTTGTTTTTGCTCATTATTATTTTCGGTTTCTGGAGAAGAGCAAGAAACTAATATAAAGAGTAAAATGATGTAGGAGATTATTAATTTGAATTTCATAAGAATATATTAACAAACAAAATAACTTAAGTTGAAAAAAATTTATAAAGTAATAGGTATGACATGCCAAGGTTGTGCAGATAGTATTAATAATGCATTATTGTCCAAAGAGTTTACTATTACTTCTAGTGTTAACTTTGGTAAATCAGAATTAACTTTAGAGGCGAACAAAGATATTACTTTGAGTGAAATTAATTCTGTAATTAAAGAATTAGGAAACTATAAAATAATTAATATCGATTCCAGTTTAGTTGATAATTTTATCGAATTTATTATTTCTAAGAAGACTTTGCTGGTTGCATTATTAATAGTTTTACTTTCATCTATATTGATTCAAGTTCCTTCAGGAAATTTCTTATTAGATAATTGGATGATTTCTTATATGGGAATATTCTTATTAATTTTTTCTTTTCTTAAATTAATCGATATAAAAGGTTTTAGCGTCACCTTTTCTAGATATGATATGATTTCAAAAATTATTCCAGGTTTTGCAATTATTTATCCTTTCTTGGAATTAGTTTTGGCATTATCTTTTCTTTCTAAATCTTTTCTATT
This sequence comes from SAR202 cluster bacterium, assembly GCA_009392285.1. Taxonomy (GTDB): domain Bacteria; phylum Chloroflexota; class Dehalococcoidia; order Lucifugimonadales; family Lucifugimonadaceae. The sequence continues at coordinate 8,962 of VFGU01000002.1, read as the reverse complement.
TATTGCCTATTTATTAACTTTGATTTTTATGACATCCCAATTTATTGGTGTCTTTATATCACTCCAAAGAAAAGAAATAATAAGATGTGCTTGCATGGGATCGTCAATTAATTTAGAGATTTCATATTTAACATTATTTGAGAATTTTATAATGATAGTTATGTCTTTTTACATGATTATTAGATTAGTATAATTTGCCATGAGAAGATATGAAGTAGATTCTATAAGATCAATCGCTTTAATACTGCTAATTTTTTATCATATTATCATTTCATTTATTCCAGAGACTAAAGGAATATTTTTTATTGTGAATCCTGACAAATTAGATTTAGGTGTTGGTTTATTGACGATTTTATCTCAAGCATTAAATATATGGAGAATTCCTATACTCTTTTTAATTGCAGGAATGGCTTTTTATTTTTCTTCTAAAAGAAGAGATAACGCACAATTGATTAAAGAAAGATCAGTTAGAATACTCATTCCATTATTTTTCTGTAGTATTTTTATTACTCCAATTTATTTTTTTATTTTCGCAAATTTTTATAAAACTAATTTTCAATATTGGCCAGCTCCTGCTTACTTATGGTTTTTAAATTCCATTTTTTATTATTCCTTATTTGCCCTGCCAATAATTTCTTTAAAAAAAACAAATGCTAAAGTTTTCAATATTTTTAATAGATTATTAAAAAATAAATTCAGTATATTATTTTTGTTTTCTATCCCAATGATATTAATTGCTGGAATATTTAACCCAGAATCTTATCCGAACTTTGTAAATTTTGCAGGACTTCCTCTTTTACCTGTCGCGGATTTCAATATTCATGGATTCTTTGTGGGGTTGGTATGCTTTTTAATTGGGTTTCTTTTAGCATCTTCTGAAGATGTATTTTGGAATTCAGTAAGAAGTATAAAATTTATTACATTAATTCTCGCTAATATTTTATTTTTGCAGAGATTATTTCTTTATTTATTACCTGTTTGGGGAGGAAATCCTGGAGAATATTCATTAGTTGTGAGCAATATGCTAACAGCTTTTGAGGCAGTTTGTTGGATGCTATCTCTTACTGGTTTTGCTTCTTCATTTTTAAACAAAAAAAATCGTATCTTAACTTATATGACGGCAGCGATATTTCCTATGTATATATTTCACCTGCCCGTTCAGCAATTTCTCGCGGTTTATATTTACCCCCTAAAACTTGCTCCATCTTTAAAATTAATATTAATATTTTTTCTAACCACTTTAATATGCATACTTCTTTATGAAATTGTAAAAAGACTTAAAGGATTTAGAGTTGTTTTTGGGCTTAAACCCTAATTATTCGGGTAGGGCAGATGAAATTTTCTCTACAAAATCGGCCGTACCATTTTCATCTTCAGTTGTAAGCGGTTCTGCCATAATAACTAGATTTCCAAAGATTTTATAGTGAGTATAGAGTGGCTCTCTTCTTACACAAGGAGGTGCATTATTTTCAATTTCATCATTTGTTAAAAAAATATCTGATTTATTAATAATTAATGTTCCGTTAAGCCCTAACACTGATTGTGAATATGAATTAAGTTTTAATCCTCCTCTGCCTGCAACTCCAACCCCAGGCTTGTAGCCTCTGCAAGCAAGTTTCTCTACATTTGGTCCATGGCCTATATTTTTTTCTACTATCTCTATCTTTTCAGTTTGTTCTTTTGCAGTGCTAAGACCGCTTGATTTAGCGAGTTCTACAGATGGGTACATTATGAATGCAACTTCTCTGCCCTTATAAAACCCCCATATGGAAATTTCTGAATCTTTAAACTCTGTTTGAAATTCCCCTCTATTTTTAAAGCCAGATGATTTAACCTCATCGAGAGTAAATACTTTAGTTGTTTCCTTTGGCTGATTAGTATAAGAACAGCTAATCAAGGTAATTAAAAATGCTATTAATAAATATTTCATGATTGAAATTATTTATAACATTTAGATTATCTTGTTTCAATAGGAAGTGAGGGGTCATTACCCCATTCAGTCCATGAGCCATCGTAAACTTTTACGCTTTCTTCGCCCAATAAATCAGTAAGAATAAACCAAGTATGAGTAGCTCTTACAGCAGTTTGACACAATGTATAAATTGTTTCTCCATCAGTAATCCCTGCCCCTTCATAAAGTTGTTTTAATTCTGATGCAGATTTAAATTCTCCTTCTTCATTTACTCCCATAACCCAATTTACATTTTTTGAGTTAGGAATATGACCTCCTCTGTCAGCTCTAACATCTTTTCCTGCATACTCTTCTGGTGACCGTGTATCACATACTATTTTTGTTGGGTCTTCTATTGACTCAAGGATTTCGTCAAAGCCTGCAATTATTGAACTATCTAAAGATGATTCAAATTTATAATTCGATACATTTGCTTTAGGAATACTGGTTGATACTTCTCTTCCTTCTTTCCCCCATTTACTCCATGCTCCATCTAAAAGTTTAGTATTCTTATGTCCATAAACTTGTAGAGCCCAAAGTCCTCTTGAAGCCCAGAGATTAGAATTTCCATCATAAAGAACAATAGTAGAATCAGTTTTTGCACCAATAAGACTTAAATTTTTCTCAATATGACTAGATTGGGGCAACATTCCTTTCACTCCATTTATTTCTTGCTGAAATACTTCTCCAGGAGTCATATGAAAAGCACCAGGAATATGACCTTTGTCATAATCTTCTTTTTTTCTAACGTCAATAATTATTATTTCTTCATTATCTATTTCAGATTCAAGCCACTCGGTGCTAACTAATCTTGAAGGATTACTGTAACCTCTTCCATCAATTTCAGTTAAATTTCTTTCTGATTCTGCACAGGAAATAAATATTAAACTAGTTAATGTTATTAAAGTTAGTAATGTTTTCATATTTTATCTCCTAAATTTTTGTTAAAAATATTTTCCATTCTCCAGGGCTACTTTCTTCAATTTCACAATCAAAGCCCCTTTTCATTGCTTCTGGCGGAATTGTTGAAAGAGCAGGGGGGTGATCTAGTATTATTTCAAAAGAATTTATATCTGGATTAGAATCTAATTCCTTATTTGCAATCATCATAGGATAAGGACATATTTCGCCTCTCACATCTAAAATTTTTTCAGCTTTAATCATTTTTAATTCCCCTTTTTTATTAATTTAATTTGCCAATAATCATCAATAATTTTCATTTTGCAAGTTAGATTTTTTTCTAATATTTGCATTGGTATCATTTTTATAATTACTTCTAAGTCAGTAAGTATTACTACTTCGTTAATTTCTTCTTCCAATATTTGTTTAACTTTAGAAACTTGTTCTGAAGACTTTATTTTTCTAAGATCAATTAATTTTTCTTCTAATTGTTTCATTAAAATCTCCTTATAACCTTTGTGCCTATGAATGCTCCTCCAGCCAAAGAAAGACCAAAAAGCCACCCACTTAGACTCATAGAAGGAATTGCTGAAAAGAAAGACCCCAAAGTACATCCTATTGCAAGCCCTGCTCCATAGCCCATAAATACCCCTCCAAAAATTGACTGGAAAAACCTTAATTTTTCTTTAGGAATTCTTACTTTAAATTCACCTGCAAGTGATGAAGCCAAAAAAGATCCTGGAATGATGCCCCATGTAGCAGCAAATGAATTTGAAATATAAGAAGAATTTGAAGAAGCGTTTGCAACACAGCCCCCTAACTCATTTAAACCCTTATTTACTGGTGCAATTCCAATTAAGTCAAGTATTCTATTAGATGATGCAAAAAGTTCTCCTGTTACACCAAATGGCTTGGCTATCAATAATAAAAACATACTTATAAATCCAATAATTATTGCTCCAAGAGTTATATTCCAAGGTAACTTAAAAATCACATATAGAGGAGACATTAATTTTTCTATCAAAGATTCAAATTGAGTTTCTTTTTGAGTAAATTTATATTCTTTATATCCTGATTTGTGTTCAAAAAAAGTTAAACCAATGAATACTGCTCCTCCAATCAATAAAGTGATAAGAACAGCACCTAGATACCCAATATCAAGTATCTGAGGAAGCCAAAGTTTCGGTTCATTACTTATCAAATTATCCCACCACCAATTCCAAGTTAGAGATAAGATAGCCAGCCCAATTAATACTCCGATTATTGTAACTAATGAGGCAACATATCCCTCTCCAATTCTATAGAGTGAGCCAGAAACACATCCTCCAGAAATTACCATTCCAAAACCAAATAATAATCCTCCAATAACTGTAGAAATCCCAAAAGGAAGAATATATGGATCTGAGGGCATTGATCCTATCGTTGGATCTAGAATAATAGACCTCATAACAAGCACGAATCCAAGAGAGGAAATCATTAACCCAATTAGTATTGCCTTTAAAGTCTTAGTGCTACCAAATAAAAAAAGGTCCCTAAAAGATGATGCAAAACAAAGCCTACTTCTTTGTAAAGTAATGCCTGCTAAAATTGAAAAGATCCAAATTAACCCAGTAATCTGGCTAATTGTATTTAAGTAAAATCCAAATCCAATTATAAAAATAGCAGCAACTATCGATGACAGTTTTATATTTACTAGATTTTTTGTAATTGTTTCCATTTAAAAAAGCCCCGATTTTTCGGGGCCATCCTCACGTTACTACTTATTTTGCGCAACTAGATGCCCCTGCCTAAACAGGTACAGCAACAACACACATTTGCGCAGTATAATTTCATAACAATGAGATAGTATGTTTCGAACTAAAAGTTGTCAATATAAATTAATTTTAAATTAGGTGAAATTTAATTTAGAATTACATTAAATTATAGTAAAGGATAAATATGGTTTCTGGAGGCTTTTTCGGAAGAATTTCTAATACATTTAAAATGATTAAGTCTTGTATGGATGTATTAAAAAAAGATAAAGAGTTAATTTTTTTCCCAATTTTTGCCGCTCTATCAGTAGGTTTATTAATTTTAATTATTTCTACAACAGGAGCTCTTGATAATCTGGATCCTGAACAAGGAGGTGATCCAACTCCTTTAATACCAATTATCTTTGTTGCTAACTTTCTAATTGTTTTTTTTAATAGTGCTTTAGTGTCTGCTGCCCTTGAAAGATTAAGAGGAGGAGACCCTAATGTGAGGTCAGGGTTATCTCACGCATTAAAGCATATTCATCATATTTTCTTTTGGTCTATCATAGTAACTATAGTTGCTATTCTTATTGCGGCAATTAAAGGTAGTAGAAGAGACGGAATAGTTAGAAATATTTTAGGAAGCATGCTACAGGCAGGCTGGGCCATGATGACTTTCTTTGTGGTTCCAATTATTGTTTCAGAAAATTTAGGTCCAATCTCTGCTATAAAAAGATCAACGAGTTTATTTAAGAAGACTTGGGGAGATCAAGTAATTGCTAATTTTGGTTTTGGCATTTTTCAGATTCTAGCAATACTTGCAAGTGTAGTTATAGGGTGGTTTTTTGGAATATTTAGCCAAGTACTTGGGATAGGAATTGGTTTTGGTTTTGCTGTAATCTCTGTAGCAATAATTTACACCCTTGAAGGAATTTATAAAGCTGCACTTTATGAGTTTGCATTAGGAGAAAAGCCTTTAGAATTCCAACAAGAAGATTTGAGAACAGCTTACAGATCTAAGGCTGCTGCATATTCATAAAAAATTGAGTAATTTTGATTGTGACAAATTAATAGATCTAGGTGAATTTATTTCTAAGGAATACGTTCCAAAATATTTTCCTGGATTTTCTATATCAATTTATGAAGATAGCCAAGAGAGTTATTATTTTCAGTCTAAATATTTAGATAAGGTTCAAAGCAGATCTTTTTCTAAAGATTCTATTTTTAGAATTTTCTCAATGACTAAGCCTATTGTTTCTACTGCGGCAATGCAATTGCACGAAAAAGGCAAATTTAATTTAGATGATTCTGTTGGTAAATTTATTCCTGAATGGAATGATATTAAGGTTTATAAGTCAGGTTCAAACGGTAGTTTTCAAGTTGAAAATCCAAAAAGAAATATGCAAATGGTCGATCTATTTACCCATACTGCAGGGCTAACCTACGGCCTTCAGAAACAAACTCCTGTAGATAAAGAATATGTACGAATAGGAATCGAAAATGTAGTTGATTCTAGGGGTCCTAATGGTTCACTTAGTTCTAATGAGATAATCAATTTGTTATCTGAAATTCCATTAGAATTTTCTCCTGGAGATAATTATAATTATTCGCTTTCTATAGATATTTTAGGGTTTATTATTGAAAGAATATCAGACAGTTCGCTTGAAGATTACTTAAATAATAATATTTTTAATCCACTTGGCATGAATGACACTTCTTTTTATTTGAATAAAGAAAAAATAGATAGGTTTGCCCCAATTTATAGATGGAATATTCAAGAAGATTCTTACGAAAAATTAGCAAAAAATAAAAATCCAAAAATAAAAGATATTGATTTTTTAAATAAACCTGCATGCTTTTCAGGCGGAGGAGGTTTACTTTCAACAATTGAAGATTACCAAAAATTTGGATCTGAATTATTAAATTCTAAATTAGGTAAAAGCGATTTATTAGTTTCTAAAAATACTGCAGACCTTATGATGAGTAATCACCTTCCCAATAATCTTGATATGACCCAACTTTCAAAATTTCCACTAGCCGGAGAAGAATATTATAAGGGGGTTGGTTATGGTTTAGGAGGGTCAATAGTTATTGATCCTGCCCTCAATCCTAATAATAGTTTTGAAGGAGATTTTGGTTGGGGAGGGGCAGCTAGTACCTTATTTTTTATTAGCCCAATTAATGGATTTTCAGTAGTTTTTATGACTCAAGTATTAGAATCAGAGGAAACAAGAAGATTAAGCAAGGATATAAGAACTATTATTAGAGAATCTTTAGTATAAAGAATAATTTATTGAGAATTTAGTTTCCATATTCCTGAATTCTTCTCATCAGATATTAATAATATTTCACCTTTAGAATTTATATCTACATCCCTAATCCTTCCGATTTTATCTTTTAAGATAATTACTTTATCTGAGATTTTTCCATCTTTTAATTTAAGTTTTACCAGCATTTTAAATTTTAAAGACGAGATAATTAGATCCCCACTCCAATCTGAAAATTCGCTACCTCTATAAAAAACCATATCGCTTGGTGCTATAGAAGGAACCCAAGATAAAATAGGTTTATAGAATTCTTCGCTAAAAGCATCTCCTGAGCCAATCTGAGATCCCAAATAGTTTGTTCCTCCCCATCCAATTTTATTCCACCCATAATTTTTCTCAGCATCAACTAAGCCAATAAAATCTCCACCTTTTGCTCCATGATTGCTGATATAAATTTTATTATCACTTGATAATGCCATGCCTTGAGGATTTCTTACACCTATCATGAAGATTTCTGGTAGGGCACCTTCTTTATTCAAATAAGGATTTTCAGGGATTGTGCCGTCTAAGTTAATTCTTATTATGCTGCCAGCATGGGAATTTAATTCTTGGGCTACGTCTCCTTGACCTCTTTCTCCAATCGATGCATAAATATGATCGTCTTTGATAACTATCCTAGAGCCAAAATGTTTTCCATCTGAATAGAAAGGTTTGGCTACAAACAATATCTCAAAATCATCCAAATTTTTATAAGGTGCTATAAATTTACCCCTTCCAATTGCAGTGGTGTATTTTTTATTATTTTTAATTGTGAATGAAACATAAAGATAATCATTGTGCTTTATTACATCTAATAAGCCTCCTTGGCCATGCTGCACAGTAGGTATCTGGTGTTTAATTGTTGAAACAGTTCCTTTTTCAAGGTCAATTAATGAGAGTGTTCCATTTTTTTCAGTGATTACTATTTCTTCATCATTAATAAGATCAAACCCCCACGGGTTATCAAAAGATTTATTAAGATTTATCTTTTTTAACAGAATTTGAGATTCGTCTAGCTCATAATCCTTATAGTTATCAATTATATTTTCATTAATAATTACTGGGTTTTTTGCTATTTCTGGGGAACACCCAATTATGAAAATAACATAAATTAGTATAAATATTTTTGTATTCATAGGTATTTGTTTGTTTAAAATTAATTATATAAGATTAATTGATAATCAAACATTATATTGGAGGTATCTATGGGTACATTAGATGCAAAGAAAATGGCTGGATATTGTTTAATGCTCGGCCCTATTATTGCGCTTGTCGCTTATTTTATTCAGCCCGGCGGAGTCCTTGGGATTGGTGGTACACCTGACCCGACAGATTCAGCAGAAGTAATCAAGGTTATAAGTAGTAATTCCACGTTAGGAATTATCACTAGTTTATTGGTTCCTATAGGCTTAATTACATTAATCTCAGGCTTAATGTATTTCGTTCAGTCTATGCAAGGTGGCAATGGTTATGCTTTGGCTAGGACAGGATTGCCTTTCGCATTTGTTTCAGTTATCGGTTGGACTATTACTACCGGATTCAGTCTTAGTATTGCTACTGGAGTCTCTGAAAGCCCAGTTATGGCACAGGCGTTTTTTGGAATTAACATCCCAGCCACTGCACTTTTTGGGGTGGGGGGAATACTTATTGCTTTAGGAGCATCTACTAGAGAGGAATTGAATTCAACTTTATCTCTGGGTGCAGCTCTTGCTGCAACTGTAGTATTTATAACTGCATTTATAGTTCCTTTTGTTCCAGATCAAGCGAACACGATAAATATAGTTACTGGATTATGCTTCATAATTTACACTATATGGTCAATAATTATTGGCAGAGGAATGATCAAAGGATAATTAATAAAGAGGAAATTGAAATTATTTCAATTTCCTCTAAACATTTGAAGCATTGTAGCACCTACTGTTACAACAAGACCAATCATAGCTAATGTAGTTGGGTCTTGAAGCCTTTTTTCCATTCCTTGGCCAGGTTCACAGTCTATCTCGGTTCCAATTGAAATATTACCAAAAAGACCTCTAGAATCCTCTTCATCCTCAACGAAACATTTCTCTTCT
>VFGU01000001.1 GCA_009392285.1 SAR202 cluster bacterium | reverse complement strand
TCTTCCCACAGAAATATTTCATAAATTTTCTTCTAAGAAAAAAAATATTATTACTACCTATTTATTAAATAATTCTGATATTTCAACTAAGAGAAAAATAGGTGAAATGTACCTTAAAAGAGTACTTGAAGTAGATGATTTAGAAGCGTTAAAGAAAGAGGCTCTAGCAAGTGATTATAAGAATTATTTTTTAAATTTAATGGGTGATTATAGATCAAGGTCTCTAGAAATCGTTAATGGCCTAGGTTTAAGTGACAATCAGAACAAAAAAATATTGACTATAGTATTCCCAAATGAATCTTTTTAACTTAGATGATTTAAAAAATGATTATAAGAATGTAAATATAAATGTTTTTTTAAGATGTGATCTAAATATAACTGAAAATGACTATTCAAGGATAGATCTTTCTATTCCTACGATACTTGAATTGCTGGAGTTGGATTCTGTTAAGAAATTAATAATATGCACTCATCTAGGTAGACCTAAAAATAGTTTTGATCCTGAATTAAGTACTAAAAATAAAATAAAGCCATATTTAGAAGAAAAGTTAAGAAGACCAATCATTCACTTAAACTTGAATGATAATAATGATGTTGAGAAATTAATAAAAAACGTAGATAAATCGATTTACTTAACCGAAAATATACGTTTTTCTAATGGAGAAACAAGTAACGGTTTTGGGTTAATTAGTAAAATTAAATCTTTTTCTGATGTATATGTGAATGATGCTTTTGGGGCATCTCACAGGAAGCACGCAAGTGTGTATGGGATATCCAATGAAATTAAATCTTATGCCGGAAGGTTATTAGAGAAGGAGGCAGAGGTAATTGACTCATTGGGTAGTTCAAAATCTAATACGACATTAATACTTGGAGGGGCTAAAATTAAAGACAAAGTAGGGATACTGATGAATTTGGTTGACAAGGTTCAAAGAATATTAATTGGAGGGGGAATGGTTTCAAGTTTTTTAACTAAAGATTTTCCTGAGACATTTAGCAAAAAGATTTACGAAGATAACAGAGATAAGTTCTTTATACCTATTGATTTGGTTACTGCTAATGAATTAACCCCAGAAAGTAAAACAGAGAAAATTGATTCAGAACTATTTAATAAGGACTCATTTATTGTAGATATTGGACCAAAAACTATAAATGAGTATTCAAGAATAGTTAATCAGTCTGAAATAGTAATTTGGAATGGGAGTATGGGTATTTTTGAGTGGCAATCTGGATACTTGGGCACAAAAGAATTGATCAAATCTATTATGAATAGCAAATGCAAGACATATGCAGGCGGAGGCTCAACTATTGAATCAATTAACTCTTTTGGCACAAAAGACTCATTTGAGCACATTTCAAGTGGAGGAGGAGCTTTTCTTGAATTGCTTGAAAGTGGTAGTCTTGTTGGAATAGATAACTTAATAAAAAATGAATAAACTTTTTATATCAAATTGGAAAATGAATCTTACTCTGGCTGAAGGGATTAGTTTTTCCAATGAAATTTCTAGAACTATAAACAAAAGTATTATTAACGGTAATATTGAGATAGTTATATGCCCTCCTTTTATTTCTATTCCTAATTGCTTTCAAGTTCTAAAGTCGGTTGCAAAAATTGGAGCACAAGATGTATCAAGTATGCATGACGCCAAGGGCGCGTATACAGGTGAAATTTCAGCAAAAATGATTTCTGACTATGCTGACTATGTGATTATTGGGCATTCTGAAAGAAGGATAAATTTAAAGGAAACTAATCATGATGTGTCTTTAAAAGGTATTAATGTGATAAAGAATAATATGATCCCAATACTATGTATTGGAGAAACAGAGACGCAGAGAGATTCAGGAGAATATATATCTGTATTGCTCAATCAATTAAGAGAGAGTTCTAAGGGCTTTGAAAAAAATATGATAGTAGCCTATGAGCCCATTTGGGCAATTGGGTCTGGAAATTCTTGTAAGACGGCACAAATAATTGAAATTTCAAAACAAGTTAAGTCATCATATGGAGATGAAACACCATTTATTTATGGCGGGAGCGTAAACGAAGATAATTGCAAAGAAATATTAGATCAAAAAGAAATTGATGGCGTGCTTGTTGGCTCAGCCTCATTGAGTCTTGATAGTTTTAGTAAAATGATAAGCTTGATCGATAGTGAGTAATAAATCTATTGTAATAGTTGGCCCAACTGCTTCAGGAAAAACTGACCTTTCAATAAAACTAGCAAAAAGAATTGATTCGCCCGTTATTAATACTGACTCTAGGCTTTTTTATAGGAACTTAGATATTGGAACTGGAAAGCCTTCGAAAGCCCAAAGATCTGACGTAAAACATTACTTAGTAGATATGATAAACCCTAGGGATAACTTTTCTATCTCAGAATTTGTTAAAAAAGCCAACCAAGTTATATCACAAATTCATACAAAAAAAAGAATCCCAATCCTTGTAGGAGGCAGCGGGCAATATACTAAAGCGCTAGTGGAAGGGTGGGATATTCCAGAGGTTCCTCCAAATAGTGAACTAAGAAAATCTCTTCAGGAAATTATTGATGACAAGGGTGTGGATTTTT